>JAHHHW010000054.1 GCA_019359115.1 Pelatocladus maniniholoensis HA4357-MV3 | reverse complement strand
TCTGAGAAAAATCGACCCTTGGGGTTATATTGCGATGGTTCTTACTCAGGCTCGTAGAGGTATAAAACATCCTCCTATTTCTGTTTCTCTCTAATCTCTTTTTACCGGGGGAGAGTGAAAAACTACAAAGCTGGTTGATATTTTAATTGCAACTGCACTTGATTTGATTAATCCTATACATTTAAAAAACTGGTTTACAAACTGTTGTTACTGTACTTCATAAACCTGCAATACGCTGTATATACCAAAAGTTTCAGGAACAGTATGAGCGGCACACAAAGCCATAACGACGTGGCAATCGTTATCGCCTTCAACTAGCAACACTTGATCTGTATCTTGCCTACAAACATCACTCATACCACTCACCGCACTTCAACATCCATATCAATAGCATCAGTGAGTGTCTCAGATGTATATTCTGTTGCCTTGATTGAGCCATTCTTGACATCAAGCCTGAAGAAAGCACCTAGTTCAGGATATTTATCCCATATACTGTCAAACCCTTTTATACAATCACGGCTATGTGTTGTGGCAAAAATTTGAACATTCAGCCTTTTTGAGAGCTGAAAAACAATGTCCCAAACTTTAGGTTGCACACTCCAGTGCAATCCATTTTCAAATTCATCAATTAAGAGAAGACCATTTCGAGCATTTACAAGAGCGACAATTATATGAAACAAACGGGTAATCCCATCTCCCATACTTTTGAGAGTTAATGGTTCATCTATTCCTTTAATTTTTACTAAAGGAATACGATTGTCACTTGCACGACCTCTACTAATGTCCTCTACAAAGGCGACTCCAGAAACTCGATCATCTATCAGGCGAAGCGCAGAAATAACTTCCGACTCTAAATCGGTCAAGCTCGTTAAATCCCAAAGAGCAGCTAATTTTCTACTCGGCATATTTTCTGTTGAAACAATTTGCCATGTGTATTTCAACTCAGATTCCTGCCGTTCATAAAGAATTCTAGAGTTACGTCGAATATCTTTCACATCCCTATCTAATCTAAAAAGTCTCCTCGTTCTTTCGCCTTCTTCTGCTACCAGAAAAACTTCAACATTAGATAGATCTTCATCAAACTGAACCTCAGAAATGCGAATTTTCCTGATTGTGCCTTCCTTATCATTTTTATTTTGATATACGGCAACACCAATATGAAGCTTGATGTTTGAGGAGACTTCCCCAAGAGAAATACCTTCTTCTCCTATTTTGGGCAATTCGTGACCGAAGAAAAGATGTCTCACAGGATTACCGAGAAAATTTTGAGAATGTGGTTGAGCTTCACTAAACCAAGTCTCTTGTCTGGACTCTACAAGATCAAGAAGGACGGTAGAAGAAGCATTGCTGACATAAAGTTCTATTGCTTCGAGAAAAGTACTCTTGCCAGCATTATTTCTGCCAACAAGCAGGTTGACACGACCTAACCTTTTAACTTCAAGGTGTTGAAAGAGCCTAAAGTTATTTATCTGAAAGGACTCCAGCATACAATATCTCCGTAATCCCTTCCAACTAGCTTACAAGATGCCTGACTTACAAGCATTGCTGAAAAATTGAAAGTGTATTTTCAAGGATATCTAAAGGCTAGATTTAAAAAACAAAATAGCTTAAATAGCTAGGGACAAAGAACTTGCGATAAAATTCTCAGGTTACAAAAATATATCATCCTATACAATGCAAATTAACTGGCAAAGCGTCAAAACCTACGAAGACATCGTTTATCATAAAGCCGATGGCATTGCCAAAATTACCATCAATCGCCCCCATAAGCGCAATGCTTTCCGTCCGAAAACTATCTTTGAACTCTATGATGCCTTTTGTAATGCTCGTGAAGATACTGCTATAGGCGTTGTATTATTTACAGGACATGGCCCACACATAGATGGCAAATATGCCTTTTGTGCTGGCGGTGATCAAAGTGTACGGGGACACGCAGGTTATGTAGATGATAGCGGTATTCCCCGGTTAAATGTATTGGATTTACAACGCTTAATTCGATCAATGCCAAAAGTAGTAATTGCTTTGGTAGCTGGGTATGCGATCGGGGGTGGACACGTTCTACATTTAATATGTGATCTGACTATTGCTGCTGACAATGCTATTTTTGGGCAGACAGGCCCGAAAGTGGGCAGCTTTGACGGTGGTTTTGGTGCTAGCTATCTGGCGCGGATTGTGGGACAAAAAAAGGCGCGAGAGATTTGGTTTCTCTGCCGCCAATACGATGCTCAACAAGCGCTGGAAATGGGCTTGGTAAACTGCGTTGTACCAGTGGAACAATTAGAAGTAGAAGGTATCGAGTGGGCTAAGGAAGTTTTAGAAAAAAGTCCGATCGCTATTCGTTGTTTGAAAGCAGCATTCAATGCTGATTGTGATGGACAAGCTGGTTTACAAGAACTTGCTGGTAATGCAACTCTACTTTATTACATGACAGAAGAAGGAGCCGAGGGGAAACAGGCGTTTTTAGAGAAACGTTCGCCTAATTTTAGGCAATATCCTTGGCTACCGTGAGAAGGATTATGTAGTCTGTCAAATTTGAACAAGAATTAGTAACAGTTTAAATAGCTAATTTTTACTTCACGTAAAGATATGAATGTATTCTTTATATCTTTGCGTGAAATCTGTAGGTAAATAACAACAAAATATATTAAGAATTTTCACAATTTTGATTGAGCGATCGCTTTTTTATAGCAGAATAAAATATACAGTTAAAAAAGATTGCTCATTCTTTTTAAGTCAACAAAGCTTATTAAAATAAAACACTCATTAATTACGCATGTAGTGATTTAGATATTCTTGCTAATTAATAATAGCGTATTTAGTAAAGTGCAATCAAAAATTGGAGGGTAAGAATTATGGCTACTCGCAATAATTCAGAAAGTAATTTATGGCAGAAAATACAACAAGATTCTGTTAGTTGGGGGTCTTTGATCCTTTGGGTTTTTGGTTTGGCTGTAATGTTAATTTTGGTGACAATGTTTGCTTCTGCTTAAGTTTCACGGAAGTTGTTGAGTTTCTGTTAATCTACTTCATCAACCAGATATTAGACCTTACTTTCTCTAAAAAATTAAACTGGAGAAGTGCGAACAGATAACTACCTACAACTTATGAATATTAAATTTTTGGCAACAGTTCTTGTGTTATCCATGAATAATTTAGCTGTTTCTGTACAAGCTCAAGAGCCTAATACTCAATTTACAGCTAAATCATCCAATCAAATTCTTAATGCCTGTGTTCAGAATCAAGCAGAAACTTTGCCAAATCCTTTTAGTGATGTACCAAACGATCACTGGGCTTTTAAAGCAGTAATGACAATGTATTACTGCGGTCCTTATCGCCAAGCGACACCGCCTGCTTTATTAAAACAGTCATCACCAACTCAAAATCAACAGCAATTTTTACAAAAATAGCAATTTCAAGAAGATTTTGTTGATAGTCGATTGTTATTTTATATTTGGAACAATCAACAATCAACAAAATTAATTTGAGAACTTCACTTAGATGAACTATCCAACCAAGAGAGAAAAGAATTAGCAAAAATGGCAGCTTGGGTGCGATCGCGTAGATTTAAGCGGCTGAAAATACTGGTAACGTGATTTTTTTGGCTTAAACGCTTGTCAGTTTATATTTAGTACTTACGTTTCAATCAAAATTGCAGTAATTATCCACATCAAAAACTAGGATCATGTTCATAATCCCAACAACGACCGTCACGCCAAGCTCTACCAGGATTATGTTCACATTCAGCTTTATTTGTTAACCAAGGAATAGATGTTGGATAAGAAGAGTTGGATGGGGAACTAAATTTATCAGTAATCAAATTTAACAATAAGGGATAAATAGCGTAGAGGCAAGTTGAGATAATAACACAAAATATTATGACAAATACTAGATTTCGAGAAAGCCAAGAAATCTTATTTGAGTAATACTGTAAAGATTGCTTTGATTTTTTGGTTTTACGTAAAGAGAACATAAAAAAATAAAAACTAAAATTCTGTATTAAGTATTTATTAAAGCAATTTTATTTGATATACAGTATCAGCATATTAAACTATTTTTTTATCATTGTATTTAATAAGAATTTCTTGAATTGGTCGTAATATTGTATACTTTTGAAACCACAATGTAGAAAATACTTGATTTCAATTTAAAAACTCTAAAAATTACTTGAACAATAGCCAAAAATCTAAGTTTAGGAGATGAAAAATCCTTAATTTTACCTACAGCATGTAGTTTTACATATGCTATTATCATGTATCGGAAAATATATTTATTGATGTTGTGAAAATCACCAAAAAAACTTTACTTTGGCTTTGTGTGGCTATCCTATTTTTTGCAGTCATGGGATGCGATCACTTGTTCCCTTCTGGCGATGTAGTAGAAAGAGTCAGCGATGGTGATACTCTCAGAATCAAGGACACAAAAGGTAATGAATTTACTGTTCGCTTTGCTTGTGTTGATGCGCCGGAAATACCTCATTCTACAAAAGAAAGACAAAGTAAAGCCGCAAGCGATCGCAACCAATTTACTTGGGGAACCAAAGCACAATCACGAGTTCAAGAATTAGTCAATCAAGGAAGCGATCGCGTTCAATTAACAATCACAGATAGCGATCGCTATGGACGCAAAGTTGCAGAAGTAAGGTTACGTAATGGTACTTTTATCCAAGAAATGTTAGTTCGCCAAGGGTTAGCACTAGTTTATCGTCCTTATTTAAATAAATGTCCTAGTAAAGAGATAATTCAACAAGCCGAAATTGAAGCGAAAGCAAATCGAAGAGGCGTTTGGAGTGATACTAAATTTGTAAAGCCTTGGGAATATAGGAGTCTTTACAAGTTAAAAGCTAAAAGTTAAAAGATTTCTCGTTCCTCTGTGATAGTAATCCAGAGGGATGGTTAACCGCCAACAACCAATAAATCAGTTAAGTACTTTAACAAAATTAATTACACATTTTTCAAGCTGTTAATAGTTCCCTATTCCCCGTTCCTTATTCCCCGTTCCCTGATAACTGAATTCAACATCAAATACTTCAGCAAAAGACTGTGCCACAGTGACGCGTACTTGCTGGCAAGTTATGTCTGGTATCCAGTCGGCTAAACTAGCTACAGGTTTATCAGCTATGCCACAAGGTACAATTTTCTCGAAGCCTGTCATATCAGGACAAACATTTAATGCAAAGCCATGCATGGTAATCCAACGGCTGACTTTAATCCCAATCGCAGCTACTTTGCGCCCTTCCACCCAAACACCAGTGAAACCAGAAATTCGCTCTCCTACTAAACCATATATTGCCAGTGAGCGAATTAATACTTCTTCTAATTGCCGCAAATACCAATGCAAGTCTTTTTGATAACGATGCAAATTTAAAATTGGATACCCTACCAGTTGACCGGGACAATGGTAAGTTACCTCTCCACCACGTTCAACTCTATACACATCATACGTAGTTTTGTCAAGGCCAAATTTGATAAATTCTGGCGTAGCTCCTTGCCCCAAAGTGTATACAGGCGGATGTTCTAGCAGGATTAACACGTCGTCTAGGTTGGGGTTTTTGATGCGCTCTTGCAGAAGCGATCGCTGCCACTCCAAGGCATCCAAGTATGACAATAACCCTTGGTCATATAGTAAACAACGGTATCTGTGTGAAGGAATACTACGGTTCATACCAAAAAATAACTAATTCTCAAGTTTAAAAGTATATAAATTTACAATAGCAAGTGGTAAATCTCAAGCTATGCAAAGGATCTTAAAGGAAAGTAAAGGGAAGCGGTTTTGTAAAATACAAAGTGCTAGTTTGAATATATAACCTAGATTTAACCTCAATGCTGTTAGGAGGAATTCTCTACAATCACCATCACGCCAAAAGTAAAGAAAACTAAATGCACTGGCTGGTGGGGTTTTAACTCAGTTGTTTTCCATTGAAAAAAAGATAAAACTAATAATTAAGACGCCTATTGTCTATGAAAAGCGAATGCAGCCCATGTTGGAGAAGCAAAGCTAGCAATATCTGCGTGAATATCCATGAGCCTTTTTTATACTTGGAACAATTGCAGAGATTCCTAAATTGATCAAGACTAGGCATGAGTAAGTACTCACCTGAATTTGATTTAGGGTAATCGCATCACCAGCACGTTAGAAAATTCCCAATTTCGGCGGCAGTAATAGATCTTAACCGCAATACCTTATTTCCCAAAACAAATACAAATCAAAGCTTTGAGCGGGAGAGTTTACATGAAGCTTGTCATCCACGGCAAAAATATTGAAATCACCGATGCAATCAGAGAATATGTACATCAAAAAATTGAAAAGGCGGTGAGTCATTTTCAAAACATCACAAATGAAGTGGATGTACACTTGAGCGTAGCTCGCAATCCCCGAATTAATCCCAAGCAGTCGGCAGAAGTGACAATTTATGCCAACGGAAACGTCATCCGTGCCGAGGAGAGCAGCGAGAACTTGTACGCCAGTATAGATTTAGTAGCAGACAAAATTGCTCGTCAATTGCGTAAATATAAAGAACGGCGTCATGAGAAGAAAACTCATGCCCAAACAACTATTGAAGGAGTAGTACAACAGACAGTAGTCACAGATTTAATTGGCGATCGCGCTCCCGAATTACCCAAAGAAGTGGTTCGCACAAAATATTTTGCCATGCCACCAATGACAGTTGCAGAAGCTTTAGATCAATTGCAAATGGTGGGACACGATTTTTACATGTTCCACAACAGCGAAACAGGCGAAATTAACGTGATTTACGAACGCAATCACGGTGGTTACGGTGTAATTCAACCCCGCAATAGTAATGGTCATGTAAATCATACCAATGGTAAAAACGGCAAAACTGCTCATGGAAACACTGGCGTTACGGAGGCTTCGCACGCACATAAATAAAGCTATTGGTTAGTAGTTAATAGTTAGTGGTTAGTGGTTGGTTGTGAAGCATTTCTATCTTCCCAGATCCAACCACATTGCGAATAATTTGATTGAATTTTGGGGTAGGCGTTTCGTCTGCCCTATTTTATTAATGGAAGAGATGAAACACAAGTAGTTGCTAAAGTAGAAGGATGAAATAAAAATTGAGGGAGAAGCTATGCAAGAACTTACTAATTACAATCAAGAACTTATTAACCGCATCTCACTAATAGTAGAAAAGCTATTTCAAAGTAATAGCTTATACCTAGTAAAATTAAACAAGCAGGAAATGATCGAAATATTAGTAGATCTGTTTGGTAAGTTTTCTCCTGAAGAATTTATGGCGATTACAGACAATCAATTAACAGATAGAATAGATAGTATCTTGGTATTAGAGGCTATTTCTGGAACTTTAAATGATTTAACACCAGAAGAAATTAAGATATTTGATGAAGCAGTAGAAGGCAGATAGAAAAAGTGACTTATTTACTAGATACCAATATTGTCACTTATCTTTTAAAAAGAAATGCAACGGTAGACAAAAAAATGAGGGATGTACGCACATCAGGAAAACAAGTGTTTATTAGTTGCATAACTTTTTATGAAATTAAAAGAGGATTGTTAGCTGTTAATACAACTAAACAACTATCTGAATTTAATCGTTTTTGCCAAACTTATAAAGTTTTGTTGCTAGATGATATCGAAATTCTTGAGAAAGCATGTGAAATTCATGCGGATTTAAAAAATAAGGGTACTCCTATTCAAGAAGCAGATATATTGATAGCGGCGACGGCAATTACACGTGGTTTGATACTTGTTTCTAATGATTCTGATATGTTGAGAGTCCCAGAAATTTCTTTAGAAAACTGGCTATAGACATCACGGAAAATTCTGCGCTTAACTAAAGTTATGGCTAATAGCTGAGAAATTAACATTAAAATTATATGGCGATCGCAGGGTAGGCAAGATGCCCACCCTATAAAAACTAAGCTACCACGATATAAGGCGAGTCAATCGCCGCTACACGAGCAGCATCAACTAATGCTTGATACACCATAGCCACAACCTCTGCGCGTGTAGCTTCGCGGGTAGGATTGAGTTGCTTAACTTTTGGATAGTTGACAATAATTTGTTTTTGACTGGCAACAATTACCTCATCTTTAGCATAGTCAGGAATTTTTGTTTGATCATCGTAGGATTTGAGGGCTTTATTTCCACTAGCGGTTAACCCCAGTCCATTCACTAGCGAAACGATCACTTGTACGCGCTGGATATTATCGTTAGGGCGGAAAGTATTATCGGGATAACCAGAAAGAAATTGTCCTTGATAAGCTTGTTGAATGACTTTATTTGCCCAAAAATCTTCCGCGACATCTTTGAATTTGACCGCTTGGCGTTTGACGCTTGGGTTGAAAGCTTTGACTATTAACGCAGCATACTGCGCTCTTGTCATTGTCGCTTCGGGTCTAAATGTGCGATCGGGGAAACCCTTAATTATTTCTAATTCTACTAGTTCCCGAATAAAAGTAATTGCCCAATGATTACTAATATCGGTTAAGTTGCTGGGAGTAGGTGTTGGAGTTGGAGTAGGTGTCGGGGTTGGTGTGGGTGTCGGGGTTGGTAGTGGAGTTGGTGTCGGATCAGGAAATGGTTCGGGTTCTGGTTCCGGTGTAGGAGTTGGACTTGGTGTGGGTATAGGCGTAGGATTGGGTGTTGGACTTGGTGTTGGAACTTGATTATCAACAAACTCGATCAAACCTTTAACTTTTGATCGATCTATTTGATTTCCTATAGAGATTAGTTTGTTAGAACTGGCATTTTGGAGATCGAATTGACCATTACTACGAAAGATATTACCTCCTGGATTATTGGTGCTACCAATATCTGGAAAAGCATTTGCAATCACCGTCAAACCATCTTGGGTATTTCTTTCGCACAGATTATTACGTAAGATTGGACGGGCGCTACCGGAGATGACGATACCAGAACGATTTTCGGAAATTTTGTTATCTACTAGTTTAGGAGAAGCTGTATCACTAATAGCAATACCAAAACCTGTATTAATGCATGTATTACCTTGAATCTCACCTGTAGCATTTTTGGCGATCGCAATCCCATTGGCAGCATTTTCTATAAACTGATTATTGCGGATCACCGGATTACCATCACCAGTGACAAACACACCTTCTCGCTTACATTTTGTAAAAGTACAATTTGCAACTGTAGGATTAGTAGATTCTACCCACACGCCACTACCACGGGTAGCCAAGTTAGTCACAGTGACACCCTTGAGTTCTGCACCATTATCTAGTACAAATGTAACATTCTGACCTGCAAAAGTACGACTGAGGTATTGACCACTACCTTCAATCAATATACTACTGCCCTTGTTAGCTTCATTACCTACGATCAAAACTCCACTTGGAATCGACAAAGGAAATACTTCCCCACCAGCAGCATTGTAACTACCATCTGCGAGTTGAATTTGCGTACCCGAAGTAGCTTTCTTGAGTGCTTGTGTAATAGTTTTCAAAGGTGCTTGTGGTAAACCACTAGTGCTATCATTACCAACAACAGAATTTACGTAAAGAGTTTGAGGCATATTTATACTGTTAAAAAAGCCATTGACATCCTACCGCTTACACTTCAACTTTGTAGCAGTGGATTCCTTAAAGTAAGTTAACTCATATCTTGCACCTCTACGTACAACCCCATAGAAAGTAAAAAGATGCGCCATAAGGCTACTTCATTTTTATGGTTTTTTATCACTAAATCAAGGATTTTAGCTTTTTACTGAGTAATAAAAATATATCAATTTTTATTGGTGCAAGATGTGAGTTAAAGTCTTTGTTGTTACAAATTTCTGTTGTGCGATCCCTTGTTAAACGTGATTTGATGTTTTCTGAATCACAATCTCAATTCGATGGTTATTTTGGCTTGCGACTGAGTTCTCAGAACTATCAGAATTACTGTTGGGTGCGATCGGCTGAGTTTCACCGTAGCCTTGTTTTGTCATCAAAGAAATGTCTATATCGCCTTTTTCACTCAACCAACGTTGTACTGCGAATGCCTGTTGCTCTGATAACCTGAGATTATCAGCTTCACTACCTACAGAATCAGTATGTCCTAAGATTTGTAGCCAAGTATTAGGATAGCGATCGCTTATGGCTTGACTAACTTGACTGAGGACTTTCTCTGCTTGTGGACGAATTTGATCTTTACCAGAGTAGAATAAAATATCAGCTGGCAAGGTAATGATCGTTAAGTCTTTATTTTCCTGAACACGGATTTTTGAGCATGTAATTTCTGAAACTTTTATTTCAGGAAAAACTTTTTCAGGGAAATTCACATTCGGAATCTGGACTTGGGAAAATAATATTTTTGAGCCTTGCTTTTTCAGATATTGCTTGGCAAACATCTGATTATTTGAGAAATTATTTTTTAAATTGGTCGGAAAACGGGGTTCAGATTTGTCAACCGTACCAAATAGGAAAATAGTTACTAAGTAAGTAGTAAAACGAAGTAAATACATTTGATGATTTATTTCTTTATTTACAAATCCAGCAACTATTAAATAAGATTACGCTAAATCGACTCAAAACACTTCTTTCAAAAGTTATAAGCAGTGAATCATTGCTCATTTGATTTGTGATTGTGATTAATTATACAATTTTGTACCACAACTTTTGCAAAATACCGCATCAGGATCATGAAAAGCTAAACCACATCCAGAACAAACAATCTCTATCTGATTAGCTGTTTTAACTAAGCGTTTAATTAAATCACCTACTTGCCAAGGAATTAGCGCAATACCTGTTAAAATCATTAAGACTGTCAGCAAACGTCCGAACTCTGAAGTCGGGGTTACATCGCCAAAACCTACAGTCGTCATCGTCACAACGGAAAAATAAAAAGCATCCAAAAAAGTAGTAAATACTTGCGAGTTTACAGGATGCTCAACTTGATAAATTAAGCCAGAATACACAAATACAATTGCAAACAGAGTAAATAATATCCTGGCAAAAATCACACCATCTTCATTGCTAATTCCAAATAAATATTTCTGGTCGATAAACCTAATTAATCTTAAAATTCTGAACCAGCGTAATAGACGTAGAAAGCTAATATCAATAGCACCCAAAAAAGACGGCAAAATAGCTATTAAATCAATAATCGCATAAAAACTTAAAATATACTTAACTTTATCTTCCGCACTCCATAAACGCAGAAAATATTCCAAAGCAAAAACAACTAAAATAAGATTATCTAATATATTTAAATATCTTCTAATAACATCAGGTATATGATAAGTTTCTGCCACAAAAAAACCTGATGATAACAAAACCAATCCAGCAATAGATAAATTAATAATTTTACCTACTGGCGTTTCCAAATCTGCTAGATAAAAAGCAGTTTTTTCTTTAGTCAATAACATACAAACTCTTCTATTCTCTAACCTAATTTTCTCTCTATTTTTCGTGTCCTACTCTACGAGAAGCCGCTTAGGCGTCTAGGTGGTTCGTATAAAAAATCATCTTCACAATTCTAATTGTATTGATATATACTGAATATAAGCTGTTATGCATTTAAATTGTGATGACAGCGTCGCCTTTATTTTTGAGTTTTCGCCCCCATTTAATAATTAACTCTCCTTCATTTAAAAGCTGATGTAATAAATATTCTAGCTCTTCAATTGA
>JAHHHW010000053.1 GCA_019359115.1 Pelatocladus maniniholoensis HA4357-MV3 | reverse complement strand
AATGTCCGCAGAATCTACTACACTTTTAGGAATACGCCACTTTACCCAGTCAAACTCAAAACCATCAATCACAGCCATACGGCTGCCATATGTCTTGTCTGGCGCATCGGGATCTGGATCGTAATAGTCAGAAATAGGTAATCGTTGATTTGGCGATCGCCGAAATTGTTGTCGCCTCGCCACTATATTTTCCCACAGTTGTTGTAAATTATTGGCACCAGGATACCAACAACCCATGCCAACGACTGCAATTTCATTAGGGTGAGATGCTGTGCTGTGCATATTGGTAATTGCTTTAAATTTAATTAGAAAAATGGTTGTGTCGCAAAAATAGGTAAATGGTAAGGTAAGAAAGCCTAAAACTCACTCCCGCTTTCCAATATCCACATCACCTCTATTCAAATGGCAACACTTCTTGCCAGAAATCATCTTGCTCAATGTCCTTTGGTATTGCCGTTATCCCTTGAGCTACCGTAATTTAGAGCAGATGATGCAAGAGCAAGCTGTTGATGCCAAAGCAGCTAAACGGTTCTTGTGTAAAATGCTGGCTGCTGTTCATACTTAAACTCCAAGAGCAATCAACATAAAGTGAGAATGCAACATATCTGAAAAAGGTGATGTACGATCACACCCTTACCTCTTTTTGTTCAAAGAAAGATTCAACCTCTTTAGGAATAGGCTCAGTTAGCAAAGGAATCGAAGCATGACCTTGGATAACTTTTTGGAGCAAAATTTGATCGTCTAATCCGCCTAATTCATTAGTATGAACTGATATAGCAAAAAAACCTTGAAAACTCTTATTCTTTGGACAAAACTGATGATAAACTTCCCCATGAAATCGAAGAACAAATATTGCGTCTTTAGGAAGCTCAACAATAGTCATTTTCTCGATGAATATTTTGGGATCTCGCTTAATCTCATCAAGAGTTGCACTACTGAACTTAAGCACAGCACCAGATTCACCAGTAACAGCAGTGATTACCCGATGTCCTGCATGTCGATGAAAAACTAAATCTTTCTCATCAACCCCAAAAGTGTATACGGTCGTCAAATCACCTTTTTCCCAGTCTGTATTCGCAATTTTTGCGCTTGGTTCGTTATATTCTTCAATAAAATTCTTGTGCTTTCTTTGCCGTTCTAAACCATCACGAACAATTTCTTTTCCTACTCCAGATGGAAGCTTTGCTACCACAAAAATTTCTACTGGTAAACGGTTTCCACAATCAATCTCCAAACTTTCATCTGACAAAATGATATGTCTGTTAGTTGCTAGCATTTTAGTATACATCCTTTGATTTGAAGGAATTTTTCTCGATTTTAGTCAACAATATCGCGGGAGTCTCCACCCTCAACGGAGCGAAGGGTAGTAGGGTGAGGAGGAATAGCAGGCTGCAGCTACAAAGAGGAAGCAGCCAATTTATTGAATATTTCTGCACTGACAACCGTGCGGTAGTAGTTCGCCCATCCCCGAATGATTGGGTTTAGGGTTTTGATTAGCCCTTCTTGCGTTGAGCTTTTGTGTTGATCTACTAACTTGGTTATTCTGGCGTAGTTTCGCTTTACACTCTCTGGGGTAGGTTTTATTAGCGTCTTGAAACCGAGAGTTTTTCTTTTGAAGTCCTTGCTTGATTCTCTTTTACCTTGTGAATATTGTCGAATTAAGAATCCGAGGAAGTTAAATCCTACCTTTCCCTCAAAATGCTTGAATGTGTGAGTAAGATTCGTTTTCTCTGGTTTTAATTCTGGTCCGATGTTGCTCAACCATTGATTTACGTAGTCTTGACTCCTCCGAATGACTTCAATGTCATGATGTAGCACGACAAAATCGTAGGCATATCGAATAACATTGAGGCTCATCTAGAGTGAATTACGTGTATTACAACCATGTAGGTAGTAGGGGAGGAGCCGTTAAAAAAAATCCCAGCCTTGCTGCCGCCTCAATGCTGAATCTTGAACTAAGTACGAATAAATAAGGCTGGGATTTTTTTTATTTGCAGATGCCTAGCTGAGAGAATTTTTGTAACACTACCAATTGTCTTACGCGCTAATCTTTTGATACGCGTTCTCAATCTCATCTGCTTAATCCTCTGAGTCTTTCGCTTACCTATATTGTGGTGTTCTGCCGCGTTTGTTGAAATACCAGTCTCGTAGTTTTCTGCCGGGTTTTTTGAAATCAGAGTCACGACCGATTCTATTGCAAGGACCAAAGTTATCGGTATCAGCACCTTGTTGAGTACTGCCAACTCGGTTGTAAGGAAATTGTCCACCAGCGTTGTTGATGTTAAAGTTTGCTTGTTTAGGGTAAAGTTGACCAGCTTGATTACCCAGGAAGCC
This sequence comes from Pelatocladus maniniholoensis HA4357-MV3, assembly GCA_019359115.1. Classification (GTDB taxonomy): domain Bacteria; phylum Cyanobacteriota; class Cyanobacteriia; order Cyanobacteriales; family Nostocaceae; genus Pelatocladus; species Pelatocladus maniniholoensis. Next base: position 9,637 of record JAHHHW010000053.1, on the reverse strand, counting down.
AGAGAAGAGGTAACCGTAGCATAGGTTTCGAGCAGCACTTACCTTTTTTCTATCCGAAGGACTCCCAGGACCACCAATGAGGTAGTCCTCTCTGAAGATTACATAGTTCGGACCCGCAGCAATGACGGTACCGGTCTGAGCAGCGGTTGGACTATCTGGTGGAACTATCAGTATAGCTTTCTCCAGTTGCTGTTCTAGTGGAAATGAATTATTGTTTGCTATTGCTCTTTCAAGAAAGGTACGTTCCACGGGACCAACAGCTCCATTGTGTTCCCGTATAGCTTTGAGAACAGCAGAATTGTAAAAATTGGAGTTGTTGTCGTCGCCAGTTTCAATAGCCGCATTGAAAGGATCTGTTTTAGTTGGGTCGCTTGTCGTAGCAGCAGCGCTAATGACGATATCGGTTATTCTTGGGCTAGAAATTATTGCTCCGTTGTTAAATGCTGTTTGTGTAGAGTCAACAGCGCTGAGATCGGGAATGGGGTTGCTGACGAAAGTGTCAAGAGGAGGTCGTTTAGGTCCACCTGGATAGAGTTCAATGCCGTTGTTACATCCTTGAGCCATTCCGTATCTTCCACGCACACTAGTTGTGCTATCAGTAAATACAGTAGCGGGGACGTTGTTTTGTGAGGGATCGTTACCATTAGAGTGGGTAGCAATCTCTCCGTTAACATCACCTGAAATAGTGCGTATAATAGGCACGTCTGGACCGAACTCACCTTTGGGATTTTCCACTTGTTTCCAGTTGACTGGATCGCCTAGGGCTGGGTTTCCTCTCAAAATACGGCAAGCTACTTCTGGATTCATACTAGGCTCGTAATAACGACCGTCAGGAGACTTGACATTGACAGCTAACTCAATGTTGAGGTTAACTCCGTTGACAACAACGTAGTGTAAACCAGTGATTGGGTCGGTAACTGGCTGGTTGGTAACTGTGTCAATAATGGTGTTGTTGCGGACAGTTGTATTAGCACCAAAGGTTGTGCCTATACCGTCGGTAACTGCAAAGTCAACACGTTGACCTAAGACTCTATCTCCATTGCGGAATGCTCCACGACCATAACCACTACCAGTGTTTATATATCTGTAAGGGGTTCCTAAACGGTTTGTAAAGTTCCAAAGTTCACTGTCGTAACCAACATCTGGATCGCTCAGGGGATTGTTGTCATCAAAAATGGTGATAACGGAGGCTCCACCAGCACCAACAATCGCAGGATTATCTTGAGCGGAATCTTTTCGAGCAGGGCTTGTAGCAAATACCACGCCAGCGGTCAATGTTACACCAGCGCTTACGCTTAATGCCGCAATAAACACTGCTTTGCTCAGACGATTAAAATCAGCTAACATGATTGGCTCTCCTATACATAGGGTGATAAGAATTACTAATTACTAAAGCAGGTTAGCAGGCGTGAGCAAAAGTTATCAAAGTTGGTAAATCCATATCCTTAGCGCATGATCAACTTGATTCTATTGTTAATTCCCTTCATAACTCCACTGGTTGTCCGGCTGATAAAATAGTTGCGCTTTCCCATCAAAGTGAGTGCGAATTGTCCGAGTAGACTTTTGGTAAAACACTTGAGCAATTTGCAGCCAATTATTTAAACTTCTCCGAGCTTACTTAACACTTTGATTCGTTTCATGAATCGCTCTCATTTCAACAGTAAATACTTACTGGTTCAAGCTGTTGAAAAAGGTGATGTACGCTCACAGATATAATTCGTGTGTCAAGTTTTGATATTACTTGCTTAACTGAGTCTAAGTCAAGTCAATCATTTGTTATTCAATAATTTTTGCGGCATGATTGTAATAGTAACGAAAGTTTCTATATTCTTTGGCATTTAGCTAAGAAAATAGCTAGGTCTTGCTGATATTGAAGCTTACTGGTTCTGGTTTTATTTCAGAATCGCTTTCTAGGCGGACCATCTGTTCATAACTACTACGATAGTATGATTATCCTAATGATTCACTACATCTAAACATAGCTTTACTTTTTATCATTTTAATCACTACAGCGAAACATAGTTTTACTTTTTAGCGTTAGTTTCTTGTACTACTTGATTAACTACCTGTAACAGATAAAGCTTGAAGAATATAATTTTAAACCGTCAAGCTTTTCAAGATTTTTGTACTCCATGAATTCAGGATATTTATGACTGTGATTTCGAGCGTGTCTGGATTGTTAAATAGTTGTCAAGCTAGACAATTTTTCAGATGCTCTCCGACGAAGCAATCTGGTTCAAGTTTTCTGGTTTCACACTCAGAGTGGCATCATGTACGTCAATAGTTACTGTCGAGTCTGTTAGCGCTTTGGCGACGCAACAGCAGCCGTTGTATTTCCTCTGTTTACCTTCGAGATTGGCTAGGGTGAAAACATCACCTGTTTGGCAATCATCTTGAGCTAACACAAGGGGCTTTTGTTTGAGCTGCGCTACAATCTCGTTGACAATCCGACCAGAAGGGACTTTACCATTATCCCTGCGATCACCCAGCCGAACGTCCCTAGTAAAATAATTAGTTTTCCCAGTAAAGCTAAAACTGCTTTCGCAGTAATAAAGGCGGTCACAATACAAATTAAACTAATTAGTCCCAATTCTAAAAGAATAGATTTAATATCCTTTTTTGAGAACTCTTCATCAAAATATCTATCTCACATAACTGTACACATATTAATGTCAATAACTGTTAGTAACCCAAGTTGCGGGTAATAAAATGCTCTATTGTGTGTAGAGATTCAATTGGAAAAAAAGACATCAAAAATGGACTCCTGCTATGTAGAAGCAAGCGTCAGTAATAATGAAATTAAAAGTATGAATATTAACTGATTAGATAAATGCTTATTGGAGGGTGAACGCCAAAATAAATGCTTGAAGTTTCAGCGAAAACCCTTGATAGGTGAGGGCATGAATGGATTTGGGAAAATCACTTGTAATTGAACTAAATACAGTTTCAATATAATGGCGAGTATGTTGTTTGATATATTGAATCCAAGCAGTGTCTTGACGAGTGGATTTCTGTTTGCGCATCACTTTTAAACTAATTTGACTCGTTTGTTGGCGTAGATCGAAGGTTCGTGCCACCAAGTGCAGCCTATGGCTAGAAACCTTATATAGCAACAGTTACAGAGATTGATACGAGATTTAAGCGCGATCGCAAAAAGATAAGTTGCACAAATAGTTTTTATAGTGCAGAGACAGTAAAATAACTTTGCCTAAAACAGAGCTTGGAGTACCTCGAAGTGTGGGTGTCAAAGTATTATCGCTCTGTAAATACTAAGTCTGCTAAATTTACTTCTCCGATGATTGTCCAATACTCTGCCCTCAGTTTTTGCACCCGTTCTGTATACTTTTCGCTTGCGCATAATGTTTTTTTTTGCGTGTCAGCTTCAGCTTTTGGGTGATTCTGCCCATTGAGGAACGACTTATCTTGACTTGAGTCTGTTGTTCTAAGCGATCGCACAATTCCACCAAAGTAGCATCATTACTGTCGGTTCGCTCATTTTTGATCCGACAATTTAATTAAGCCTTACAGGGCTTCTTATCTAGGCTATTCAACCAATTCAGTCATTTTTGGTTCGTATAAGGGTTTTAAACCATTTTTATGATTTGTACCTCCCTACGCCTTAAATAGACGCTTCTGGGAGCCTGTTGCGAAGGTAGTAAATATTACTTTAAGTTGACTGTTTACTTAAAAATAGCCTTTTTCCTTTTGAATTAAAGCTTTAATTCAACTTGGAGTTCCAAAATAAGCGAACGCCCAGTCATTATTTGACTCTACTAATAACCCTACCAATGCCAGTTGCTCATTATTGAGCTTTGGTATTTGACCTCCACCGTGAGGCTTTGGCTCAACTGTCCCACTGCTACGATATCGTCTCAGTAAACTTTGAACAAAACTCAAGCTGACACTGAATCTTTTTGCCAGTTGTCGTTGAGAGCCTTCTTTGCTGTTATATGCATTAATCACTTTCTGGCGCAGATCACAGGAGTAAGGTTTCATTCCACAGACACTTAGACGTTAATATACTCCATCATCCCATACTGTATTGCACTCAAACAGGAACCGCTATAGTAGTCTGCCAAGGTAACTTTGCGTTGTGGCCAGCAGAGGAGCGGAGGGGCTGAGGGAAAGACTTACTGCAAGTTTCTACCCTGCTCCCCTGCCTGCCTCCACGTAGCAATTTTGGGTTGGTGAACTACTAGCGTCTCGTATCCCTTACGGATCGCAGTCAAGAGATAGTGCCGCCTAGCGATCGCTTTTCTCTATAACTAGCAACTTGGGTTAGTACTACAGTTGTAAATATCAAAGGCAAACGCTGAGATAGCCCAGAATTCCGTTCCCGTTTTGTAACAAAACGTATCGAAAAATGCCCTAAAACCCTTATCTTCTGGTGAACTGCAACTGTAGTACTAGTAAATAATTGATGTGAAAAAAGAGAGCTGGGGGAGCAGGGGCGGCCTTTCAAGGGTAGGGGGGCTGGGGGAGCGAACCTTTGCGTAAACACACAGGCTTCAGCAAGGACGTATTGTTTCTTGTGCTACGCGTCTCGAAACAAGTGTTTTTTGTTTTTTTCCTTTTTAAAAAGGAGGCTTCTGACCACTTGCGGAGGGCAGTTCTCCCCCAGCTTTCCCAACTTCCCCAGCCCTCCTTTCCGGTGAGACCTTTAATCTTCGACAGGTTGAACTGAAATTCTTATGACCATTGTGATTTCAGTAGTAATCGTTTCTTTAACTTCAGCTACCTCACCAAACCATTTATAGTTTTGCAGAGTGGCATTTGTGATGCAAATCTGATGACCCACCTCAGGTAGCGATTGCACCTTTATTTTTGCTTGCTTTTGAAATGGGTTATCACAACTATTAGCAGTCGGAATCGAGTCATTATAACCGTCGTTCACCTGTAACTCTGCTGGGGTTTCTCTTTTTTTAAGTAGCTGCTCCTCAAACGGTTTTACAACAGCAGCACTCTCAGCCTCCACAGCCTGTACTTCGTCTAGTGGCACAGCAGGAGTGGATGCTTCTGACTCCATAGTCTTAGCAAGAACAATTGCGTTACCTGAGTTTGAAACCATGAGCATTGCTGCATCCTTGTGCTGGTTAAGGATATTTTTAGCTTTGGTATGGGTGATACTCTCACCATGTTGGGCGAGTTTTAGGATTTCTTCTTGAACTTCATTAGGAGTAGATGTTTCTGCTAAAAGATAAAGGGCTGAAGCAGCAATATCCAAATGTGCCAAATTGGCATTTGTAAATTTAGTGGCTACTTGCATAAATCTAGCCGCTGTTCTCACACTCCAGTCAAACTCAGCCTTTAACCAGTTCCTGAATTGACCATGCTCTAGCTGCTCTTTTACCGAGATTAGATTCTGCCCGATGTCGATGATGTCTCGGGCACTACGACGTATCAAGGTTCTGATTTTGTGGGTATGCTGCTGTACAACAATTTGGGTTTCAGGCTCTAGAGCTGCATAGTCAAAATCTTGTTCTTTCAAAGGTAGTATCTTTTCAGTTTGCTGAGATAATGCTTGAGCTGAAATCATTTGCTATTCCTCAGTTCAAAATTGGGCGTTGCATAAATGCAGGATGAACTAATTAGGAGCCGCGCAAAAATAACTTGAACGCTTTTGATTAGGAAGTAAGACTAACAGCTTATTCCAGATTAAATTTGTACAACTTATTTTTACATGATGCCTTCAATACAGGTACTTGCTGATATTTTAAATAGTGAAGTAATAAACGAATTGAGTATTTAAGCATATCTACTGATTTGGAATCAACACTTCTCGGTTAAGAACAAAAACAAGGTAAAGTGATAATTGCCATTTCTGAATTCTAGAGCTTTTGTATAGCAAGCCATTATTGACTACGATTTGGTATCCAGGCTGAAATTGAGATTATAAACACCTGTAAGCCTTGATTTGAAAGGAAAGTTATCGACCATAATTAAAAATTTGGCACGCTAGGAACGAAAGAACCACAGTAATTTATATAACAGAATATTTCTTGATTGAAAAGAGCAATTTCTTGTTATTAATATTAATTTTTATTGCAGAGCAATTAAGTTAAGTATACCAATTTTCTTATAACAAATTTAAATATTTAAAATACCAATAATCCTTATTTTATAAGCTTATTTTAATCTATCCTTAACTCTTAAATACCTAAATTCTCTCCATAATAACTATTAATTAGTCCACTGCCAATAGACTTTTTTACAAATAATTAAGAGAGGGTTTAGTGACCTTATCAAGACGTCAGTTTTTTACACTAGCTGGCACAAGTACTGCTGGTGCTCTACTGCTATCTCCCTTGCAAGCTTTCTATGCTAAAAGAACTTTTGCAGCCTGTTCTTGCCGATAAATCGAATGAATACGCCCAATTCTGCTCATATTTGGGTCACTTTAAGCAATAAGAGCCGCTTTAATTGTACTGGAGAGCAATTAAGTAACTCATGAAAATGATAATCGCGCTTTGGGGGGTGAGTGGGTGAGCGACGCCTTTTGTGTCTTGGTTTTGGGTAAGAATGTACAAAGTATCTGCTGGATAAGCCACAAAATGGATGATACTAGTTTCAGGCATTGGTCGGTAGCTTGCCATTGCCAAGAGGGTATCAATTACACCACCAAAACTCAAACCGTTTTCATCTGGTGCAAAGATTGGTTTTGTGAACAGAAAGCTTACCCATAAATCCGTGCGCGAAGCAAGGTCAGTAATTACTCGTTCACCGTGGCGTTGTTGCATGAATGAGGAAAATGGTAAATTTTACCTGTCGCCTATGTTCTCTCGCCATCAAGCCTAAAGATGAAGACGAAAGCTCAGTATAAAGTTCGGAATTGGAACGCTTATGATGCAGCACTCAAGCAACGAGGCAGTATAACGTTTTGGGTGAACGAAGAGATCATCGAGCAGTGGCGTAACCAACACAAGACAGGAAGAAAGGGAGCATCGAACTATTACTCTTTAATGGACGTAAAACTCCCATTCGTTCTCTCAAACCCCGCGAAGTTGTTCAAGAAATCTACGGCTGGCTTTTAAGCCATTATGCAGTTCGTACTTTAATGCTTCAAGCCGCAACTGCTGCTTCCATATCTCCATTACCCTTAGGTTTTACTGGTACTCTCAAAGTCATTCGACGGGCTATTTCTGATTTTCAAGATGCTAATGGTGAGCAACTACCCTTTTTTTCTCCAAGCTAATTCTGGAAATTTTGGAGCAAAAAATCCCTTCCAGGCAAGGTAGAACAAATGCCAGAGTAGTCAAAAAACCTCGTTCCAAGTTTCCATCTAGAAAACCAATCCACTCAGGAGCGGGTACTAAACGTCAACCACTCACTTTTTTGATTCTCAATACTGCTTAATTCTTAACCAAGAAGTATTGAGATTAGAGAGCAGTTCTATGCTCATAAGCGTGCTCCGTCGATGCCATTCATGGCTTGAAAGCTAAGCTTACCCGCTCCATCCTTTATGCCATGCTCATTTCTCCAAACCTCAGAGTCGACGGCGAATATTGGACGAGCAGGCAATGGATGCCGTTGTTCTTGCTCGTAGCGATCGAGATCGTAAGCAGGTGTGAAACCGATACGCATAAAATTCGCTAAAGCGCGAAGCTTGTTTTTTAAACTGATACGGGCCTTTGGCAAAGCGGCGTAACGGCGAGCGATGGTTTCAAAATCCTCCGGCTGTCGGCCCGTGACGTCATAAACGTCGCTGGTTGGAGCACCCATTTCAAAAGCCCCACTCTTATGATCTTCAACGTAATAGCGGAAGCCGCTCATTTCGTAAACGCTCACGCCCTCAGCTCGCGCAGCCTTTAAAAACATTCGCATCGGCATGTTGATGGGAAGAACCTTCCGCTTTAGCACGCGGCTCAAGATTTGGGTCATGTCGCTCACTGAAAGGAGCGCAGGTCCTGTTGGACGATAAGTTTTATTGGCATGCTTCGCGGGATCGATCAACGCAGCAACAGCGACGCGTGCTATATCCTCATTTGAGGGTGGCGCATTGCGGCTGTTACCGGTCAGGTTAGGAAACATACCAAAATGAGCGGCAAAATCGATCAGGCGCAAATAGTTATCAGCAAAGAATCCTGGGTTGACGATGGTGTGGGTGATACCTGGGATCGTAGAGAACAGGTGGTCGACGAGCCAGTGTTGCCGTGTTAACAATGAAGGATGCGAAGGGCTTGCAAGCCATTGGCTAAGGCCAACGATGGCTTCAAGTTTTGCCTTCTGAGCGGAAATTACAAAGGCGGCCGCGCTTTGAATCATATATGAGTTAAAAGGCGGACAGTAATAAGCACGAGAAGTTCCCTGCATAGCTCTGAAGAGCTGTTCTGGATCGAACAAATCTGCGGCGACCACCTCCACCCCATCTTTTCTCAATCTTTCGCTGCGCGCATCGAGCGCACGAACAACGGCGCGCACTGGCCAGCCGAGATTAACAAGCTCGGAAACGACGGCGCTTCCTGTCTTGCCAGTAGCGCCTAGTACAAGAATGGTCGGTTTATTCATAAGTTAGTCCTAGAGTAAATTGTATGACAATCATCATACTATGAATACAACGAAAACATAATGTAAACCTGTCCTCATTCTTAGCTGAGTTCTTCTTTGACAAGAGTCAGCAGGTATTCATGAGTGGATTCAAGGATAGCCTTGCTTAGGCTTGGCTCCGCAGCTGCTCGTGCGAGTGACATCGCTCCAACCATGGCTGCGGATATAAAGCTGACTTTGGCTCGTTTCTGCGAATACGTTGTCTCAGGAAGATGTTCGGCAATAGCATCGAAGACCTCCGACAATTTTTCTGTGAAGGCTTTTCGTGTTGATAGGGAGCGTCGCGCTACTTCGGCGGAGAGCGCAGGGAGCGGACATCCCAAGGCTGGGTGGTCTCGGTGATTCTCGCTCAAGTAAAAGTCAAGCAAGGCTGGGAAACCACCTACCTCCAGGGCAACTAGTACAGTATCCAAACTTTGGTTTAGTGCCAATGCAAACGACTCCGCAATGAGCGCCTCCTTGTTGGCAAAGTGGGCATAAAATCCACCGTGCGTCAAGTCTAACTTCCCCATGAGCTTAGCAATTCCAACTCCCTCAAATCCGTGAGTCCGAAATTCCTTCGACGCGAATTCGACAATCCGTCGGTGGGTTTCTATTTTGTGTTCGTCCTTGTAGCGCATAAGTTAGTCTGAGTAGTATGATGACCATCATATAATACGGTTGTGTGGCAAAAATAAATATATGTTGAGGTAAGAAGGCAGGGTAAACGCATCTAATTTTATTTGACAAATAACCAGTTATATGGATTGTAATTTACAGATACGTTTTGTGATTTATGAAACTATAAATTTTATATATTTACTGCAACATTTTCATGAAAAAACGGTTTTAGTCAACCATTAACTACCATTTATAGCGGTTCTCACTTCGTTGCAATACAGTCGCAAACCTACCCCAAAGCGCGAAGTAAAAGGTGGGGTCAGGTGTGTACTGCATCCAAACGAGAACCGCTATATTATATTTCAACGTAGTTTTTCACTCTCCCCCAGGGAAAAGTGATTAAGAGGTAACAGGAAGAGGAGGATGTTTTATACCCCTACGAGCCTGGGTAAGAAGCATCGCAATATAACTCCAAGGGTCAACTTTCCTCAAA
>JAHHHW010000052.1 GCA_019359115.1 Pelatocladus maniniholoensis HA4357-MV3 | reverse complement strand
TACTCACTATTTAATCTTAACACCAGAATACGGCGGTTAAAACCGCACCCTTCGGGATCTTGCTACGTGTCGTTTCCCTCTCAGGGCTTAAGCCACTGAGTTTCCCACATACCGCGAGGTTTTATGAACGTCTCGGCTTCCAAATAACTGATAACTGATAACTGATAAACTGATAACTGATAATTTATCTGTAGATCACCACAGGCTCAGAACAGCGTTGTTTCCAGCCAACCTTTTGGAGCATTGGTTGTCCATCATAGTCTGTAGCAGGTTTTCCTATACAAAGATAACCCAATGCTTCCCAATCATCAGGAACACAAAGTACTTGCTTGAGCTGGTCGTAATCGAGAATGGAAACCCAACCTGCGCTGTATCCTTGCTCTGTTAGGGACAGCCAAAGATTTTGGATCGCGCACACACAGCTCCATTTCAACGTTTCATCAGTCCAAATAGTGCCGATTGTGTAGCTTTCTTTGGGATATTCACAAAATACTGCTAAACCAATGGGAGCATCTTCAATTGCTTCCAATTTAAGACTTTTATGAAGCTTTATCTTGTCTTCCTCACTTGCCAGATTTGCTTCTGCTTTTGCTCTGAGCTTCAAGAAAGATTGCTTGAGTATTGCCTTAGTCTGTTGATTACGGATCACCACAAATCGCCAAGGCTCACTCAAACCAACTGAGGGAGCACAGTGAGCTGCGGCAAGCGCTTTTTTCAACACAGTTTCAGGAACATCGTCTTTCATGAAATGTCGTGTATCACGCCTCAGCCTCAAACACTGTTCTAACTCCATAAAGCTCTACTTTTCCTGTAAACGCCTGTACATAACAGCTTAACTGGGTCATCCAATTTTGGATTTTGGATTTTGGATTGACCTCCAGGATTTATCAGCTTTTTTATACCCTAGGAGGAATTATCGGTCAATTCTTTGATTGTACTTTTACAAATTTAACAACTTCAGCACATTATTCAATATATAGGCAAATAATCAATCAAGTAAATATTGTAATCATGCTCAAGATATGCAGTCTATAGAAATCCTATTTGATTTTTGAAAAGATACGTAGTAGTTTGTCAAGTTTGAATCAAGGGTTTGTAGTAAGGAATGCCCGTGCTTAAAAAATAAGGACTTAAGTCCTTACTACGAACTTTCTTATCCATCAATTTAAACTTGACAGAGGAGTATTTACATAGATAATTTGCTACTAATTAATGAAATGATATACGTATATATATAATCATGAGATTAATCACTGTATACAAAGCGCTAGCCTATACGGTAAGTACAGGCTAGCGCTTTGTATATATGTAACTTGTTGTTATTGTTAGGGTCTTTATTTTGCTGACCCCAATGTTATCTATACCTATGATCCCCTATTTTTGTAGTAAACAAAGTTTTTTTAATTTTTTCTTTAGATTTACTTTCCTGACTATTTGTGACGCTTTGTAAATCTACGTTTTTTAGGGCTTATAGAAGCTCCCATAACTTCCGATACCCAAACTTCAAAGTTGCGAATTGGGTGAGAACGCAAAGCAATATCAGGATGAACTATTGGCTCAACCAAAATGGTAAACATTCCTAGACGATTACCAGCTAAGACATCGGTAAATAAGCGATCGCCAACCATTGCGACTTGTTTTGCTGGTAAATTCATCGCACTGAGGGCAGCTCTAATCTTGCGTCGCGAGGGTTTAGCAGCACCTAAGTAGTAAGGTAAATCCAAAGAGCGAGCAATATTACCAATGCGGAATTCACTTAAGTTATTGCTGACAAGATACAAGGTTGCTACCTGACGGATTTCCTGAACCCACTGTTGTAGTTCTACTGAAGTTGATAATACTTTGATTGGTACCAACGTTTCATCTACATCCAACACCAGACCCTTGAGCTCATATTGTTGGATGATGTCGGGTGTGAGATTCAACACTGAACCTTCCAAAATTAAATCAGGCTGTAAGAGTTTGTTCCAGCGCATAGTCAGTTAGAAGTCAATGGTCAATGGTCAATCGTCAATGGTCTAATGACCATTGACACATTTTTATGGATTTTATGCAATAACTAAAACATTTGGCAAGATTTTTGCCAAATGCTTGAGCTAATAGCTAATAATAATTAAAAATTCCTTATGTAGAAATTAAGCATTACCTTCTCTTGTTTTGAATTTTTAATTTTATTCAACTTCATTAAACAAATGTTCTTCTAACAAGGGTTGTACTTGACGGAATTCTTCTGGAGAGAGTAATTCAGGTTTACCAGTTTTAGATATGCGTGCAAAAAATAGCAGTGGATCAAGGGGAGTATAAATCGCGTACTCCTGATCTTCATGGTAAAAGCTGGCTAGCAATTGTAATTGCTCTGGTTCTAAATCTGACTGTTCGTCTTCGATTTCTAAAGTGAACAGTTCTGATTCTTCTACTGGGGGTAATTCACCTGCGACAGTTAAAGCATAAGCTGTATTCTTGAGGACTAGATTTTGTTCTGATAGTACAGCTTGGGCAGTGCTAAAAATTTGCTCGATAGTAGTATCATCTTCTACCAGAACAGCCTCTTCTTCTTCTTCTTCACCTTGCCAAGCAAAGATTTCTACAGGTGAATCCACCGGAAGTAGCAAAAAGTAGCCTTGTCCATCAACTTCGAGTGAATGCTCAATATAACATTCGAGCGATCGCTTTTTATCATCGCTCAAAGTAATAGTTCCAGCATGTTCGCGATCGTGTTCGTCAGGAAAATAAGAAAAAGACATAGCCGATATATAAACTGTATGACTACCAGCTATTTTATAGATGGGAAAAGGGGAATGAGATTAAGGATTAGGTATAAGAGATTGAGGATTGGAATTTGAAATACACCCGTTCCCCGTTCCCTGTTCCCTGTTCCCTGTTTCCTTCAATTCTTTCCTACCTTGGCTGGTTAACAGATTTCAGAATATCATGCGACAAGCGATGCTTACTCAGCAGATAATTCTGTAGATTGTAAGCTAGTTCGTCGTGTATCTAACCATTGTTGTAATATTAAAGCTGCTGCCTTACGGTCAATCAAAGCTTTATGACGTGATGGAGAGCGGTTTTCAGCTAAGAGCAACTGCTCTGCTTGAAAAGAAGTTAATCGCTCATCTACATATTCCACAGGTAGGTGCAAAGATTTGCTTAGTCGTGTAGCAAACTTTTGCACTTGCTTGGCTTGGAATCCCAAAGAACCGTCCATTGAATAAGGTAAACCGACGACTAAAACTTCTACTTCTCGTTCTTTAATTAATTTTTGTATCTGTTCTACATCTTGCTGAAAAGATGTGCGTTCGACAGTAGTAATTCCAGTGGCTATTAAACCTAAGCGATCGCACCCCGCCACACCAATTCGTTTATGACCAACATCTAATCCTAAAGCAGAAACATATTTAGAACTAGAGTAAGACACAGAAGTTAAATTACTGCCTTGTCCTCCGTGTCCCCCATGTCGTCCCTCTTCCTTCTCTCCCATATCTCCCCTTGTCCTCCTTGTCCTTGTTCAATATCCACAGCACTACTCCTGCTGTTGTCCATCACCTGAATCTGGCTGACAAAATGGTTCTACAATGTGAGAGTTTTTGCTAGAAAAAGAAATATTTTCTTTTGATGGATTAGGTTGTGTCGATCTGTCTGAAGGAGTTGGCTTATGTTGTGGTAGCCATGACATTCCTCCTGGTATGGGTTTGCGTGCAGGTTGCAAACCTTGTAGTACTTCAGGTAACTGAATTCCTTCCAAGGAGACAAATTTTGACTCTCGAACTTTATGCCACACCGAGCGAGACATAATGAGAGTATGTTCTATGCGGCTTGCTCCAATTTGTTCTAAATACTCTTCTCCCTCTGGTTGATAGTCCGCCGAAGCTAGTTGCAAAGGTTGCTGGGGAAAATCCTGGGAAATGCGAGCAAGTTGAGTCAACATTTCTGGATATAGCCAAGTATATGCTGGGTGAACTGCCAGCGTTGCCATGTGTGGTTCTTCACCTTTGCGGTCTAGAGTAATCTGAAAATAACCGATTGCTGCTTTACGTTGGGGTTCAAACACGTAACCACTTACCACTTCGGTTTTTGTCACCCATTGCTTGACAGCATCAACCAAGGCGTTAAATAGGTTAGTTTTAAAGTCATCGGTTTGACGATCAAATACCTGGCGTACCAAAGGTGGCATTGATGCTGTATCTAATTGATATAACAGTTGAGCATCAGCGTTACTTATAGGCAGCATATTTGGCAAGTCAGGGTTAACCTGTGCCAATTCAGCCAGCAGTTCTGGTTTAATTTCCCAATAGGTCATTTCAGCCAGACGCTGAAAACCATTTTGCCGATACAGCGCCAGTGCTTCTGTATCATTAATGTTGACTTCTAGTATCCAAGTACGAGCCTCTAAAATTGATTCAAAGCAGTAACGCAAAAGCTGCGAACCAATTCCTTGCTTATCGGCAGCGCGTTCTAAGATTACTCGATCTACGCGCCAAGTGCTACGGGTACGATTAAATGGCGAGACTTGGATCATTCCTAAGAGCGATCGCCCCTGTTCTGCTACATATCCACAGAAAATATACTGTAGTGGATTCGGAAACCAACTTAAAAATCTCAACAATCCATACCAACGGCGCAGCCATTGCATTTGCCGCATTGCAAAATCGGCTCCTTTTCTGGTTTTAGCTGCGAATGAATCCATAGCTATACGTCCAATACCATCCAAGTCTCGATGTTGGATGGGTCGGATGACAATGCTAAGATTCTTCTGAAGTAATGAAGTCATTTTCATTCGAGCCGCCATTGCGCCTTAATTAAACAGAAACACAGGTACTGCTGCATTAATATTAACGGCTTTCCACCCCTTTCTATTGCTCCAAAAGGGTGATTTTTGCAACTCAATATTAAAAAGCAGACTAGTTGATGACTACATTAGCCTGGACTCAACAAGTTCTGCTTTGATTTTAGTTAAATTTTATTGAAGATTTGTATGGATTTGAACTAGATAACTCGGCGAGAAATTAGTTTTTCAAAATTTGCTTGGGTTTGATGGAGCAGTTGCTCTCGACTATCTACCTGTGTCTGCTTCAGCGTTGGAACCAGATTGCGAGCTTGCAGTGCCATGTGCATTTGGAGGTGGGCAACATATTCACTAAAGTCTTCTTCAACGACTACGCCTGTATCCTTGAGGAACTGTGATTCCATCGCCACTGTGTTCTCCTTTGTTTGTTAATCCCTATTGACCGATTCATATTTTCAAAACTTATCATGTCGTTTTACCTCACTTCTTAATTTGCAATGAAGTTTAACTAAAAATAGTCAATATTTTAAGAGGGGACGGGGAACAGGGAACAGGGATCGGGGAATGGGGATCGGGGAATGGGGATCGGGGATCGGGGAACGGGGATTGGGCATGAATCTGTTAACTGATTAGCTGTCCTCCTTGTCCCCACACTTAGTCATTTTAAAGTATTAAAATATGCTTGCTTAACCGTAAGTTTGACAGCAAAATCATTTTTGCAATATTATTTAAGACTTAATTGATTAAAGTATAAAAATTAATTTTGGAATTCATAATTTATTTAACTCAATTAAGTACTCAAGACCACAAATTAGGCCTCGTTGTACAGCAACAGTCACAAAAGTAAGGTTAAGAAAATAACAATTCAGAGAGTTGGAGTTCGGCTCTATGACTGATAGCTACCGTGCTTACTAGTGCTGATTCATACTAATACCCAAATGCCATTCTTCAGCTTTTTCAACCAAAATACTGAGCAACAAGCTTACCGCCAAACAATGGGACGCGGTGTGATGTTGCAAGCGAGTTACTCAAAACTACCTCTAAGCCAAAGAATTATCATGCCGTTTATGCTGGTGTTCTTTAGCATTATGGTGATAGCAGTAATTAGTTTTGCTTTTTGGTTTACTAGCGCCATGGAATACCAAATGAAGAATTCTGTTGCATCAGGTGCAGCAGTTATTTTGCAGGAGTTGCAAACCAAAAAACAACACTTGGGTTCTTGGGTGCAGTTGATAGCAGAACGAAATGATGTGCGTACGGCGCTGGAACAGAAAAATACTCAGACACTCCTAAAAATATTAGTTTCGCATGAGACTAATTTGAAACTAGACCTGATTAAGGTTGTTAATAAAAATGGTGGAGTAGTGCTGGAGCTCAGACAGCCAAAATTAGATAAGTCAAACTTAGAAGATCGAACAAGTATTTCTCAGGCACTTGCTGGGATGTATCCTTTAGATGTGGTGAATTTGCAAAAACAACGAGGACAAAAGCAATTAGTTCTAGTGGGTACAGCTCCTATTAAATCCAATGAAGAGGAAGTGATTGGTGGAATTGAAATTGGTATTCTCATCAATAACGAGTTACTTAAAAGTCTAATCGCGGCTGAAGATGAGTACTTAATAGCATTAAATGAAGATAAAACGGTTGTTGTTTCTACACTCACAGCAGTCACAAATCAAAATTGGCAATTACCACCTACAACTATTCCACCAATACGTATTTTGCTCACAAATAGACACTACATTGCCAAAAGTATTTTTATTCCAGGACTGAGCAATACTTCTTTGACAATTGTATTGCTCAAGTCGCTTATTGCTCTCAACCATACAGTACAGTACTTATGGTTAAGACTTTGGGGGTTTTTCGTCGTGGGGGGCTTTATTTGTACTTTGGTAGGTAAGAATATTGCATTGAATATTTCCGGACCTTTATTGACTGTAGCGAGAGTAGCTCAAAAAGCCACTCAAGAAGGAAATTTTGATTTGCAGGCTCCAGTAACTAGAAATGATGAAGTCGGAATTTTAGCTACTTCTCTCAACAGTTTGATTCGTCGAGTTGCAGAGTACACTCAAGAGTTAGAACAAGCTCGTACAACTTTAGAAAAACGAGTCGAAGAACGCACTCATCAACTTTTACAAAAAAATCAGGAATTAAATCTAGCTTACGATCAACTTAGTTATGCTATTCAAGAACTCCAGCAAACTCAAGCACAGTTGATTCAAACTGAAAAAATGTCTTCACTGGGTAATATGGTTGCAGGAGTTGCTCATGAAATAAATAATCCGATTAGTTCTATCTATGGCAATATTAGCTATGCTAAGGAATATATTGAAGAATTATTAGAATTACTGAATTTGTACAGAAACGAATATCCTCAACCGACTACTGCAATTCAAAATCATCTAGAACAGATAGAGCTAGATTATATTAGTCAAGACTTGCCCAAAATTTTAACCTCCATGAAGATGGGATCTCAGAGAATTCGAGAGATTGTTTTATCTTTAAGAAATTTCTCGCGATTGGATGAGTCTGAGAAGAAGGCTGTGAATATTCATGAGGGAATTGATAGTACTTTATTGATTCTCAATCATCGCCTGAAAGAAAGAATTCAAGTTGTCAAAGAATATGAAATATTACCATTAATTGAATGTTATCCGGCACAATTAAATCAGGTATTCTTGAATCTTATTAGCAATGCAATTGATGCTTTAGAAGAGGCATTTTTTAATAAATTATCATCAGTAGATAATAAAGTTAATCCCCAAATTTTAATTCATACAAATAAGGTTGCAGGCAATCGTATTGATGTCAGAATTACAGATAATGGTTGCGGAATTGAACCAAAAAATCAAGATAAAATTTTTGATCCCTTTTTCACTACGAAAGAGGTGGGTAAAGGGACTGGGCTAGGATTGTGGATTTGTTATCAGATTATTCAAAAACATCAAGGTAAGATTGAAGTCAATTCTTTACTTGGGGAAGGAACTACTGTTACCGTGACGCTTCCGCTTGTGCAAAAAGCATAAGGGGAGCATACCAATTTTTTCAATATAGCGCGCTTGGGTTTAAACCCTTAGCTAATAGCATAAGTCGTATGAATACGACTCAAACAAATCAAGTGCGATCGCACCCAGATCCTCCAGATCCCCGACTTTTTTAGAAAAGTCGGGGATCTTTTTTGAGGTTTTTGGTTTCAACCCTGGAGTTTCTGGTTTCAAGCTATCAAAATCCAAACCAATCACAATCTGTCGTAGTGTATGGTCTATATTCGTTAGGAACTATATTTTTTTGACCAGCAAACTTCCTTCCGTAATAACCATCCTCAAAACCACGTGCAAATTCACCACCAGCTGTACGTTGTTTGTACGTATTACCCTTTTTAGCACTCTCACGCCCTTGACGGTAGCCATCAGAATAGGCTTGGGGGTGATAGGCGGGATCTTGATCAACAAACCATTGAGTTATGGGATAGCAATAGTTTGGTCGGTAAAAAGGATATATATGATGATAGTTGTAACGCCCATGAGCTTGAGCTGATTGATTGCTGAAGAGAAAACTAGTAGCAGTTGTCAAAGCTACTAAACTTGTCATAATAATCTTGTTCATCATCTTAGTCTCCAGAGTTATAAAACTCCTGGTACTTTTAAGATATCGAGCAAAATATTTAATTGACATCACCTGTTAGGGTGAGCAAAACAATTTTTATTAGGTACTTCCACAAAAGTCACAGGAGATTATACGGTGAGTAATCTGGGCAAAAAAAGGTTAGATGTTACGATCGCAATCACCGCTTACGCTATTGGTAGTAGTGGTATTTCAGCAACGCCGACTCCTGGTGTAGAAATTCCCAAGCAGGTTGTTTTAACTGCTACTGATATTGCTATGTACACTTCAGTCTGGAAAACCTATTTTCAAGAAGAATTATCCAGCAAACAACTAACAGATATGCTGATAGAGTTAGGTTTAGTCACAGTTGCAGCAGCAGGAACAGCTTACATTGTTTCTAAAGCAACGGCAGCTATATTGTCTGAAATTACAGATTGGCTTGGGCCTGTTGGTTGGGGTTTTACAGTTGCGATCGCAGGTTCTTTAACTGGTTTATTTGGCGCTACTTGGGCAGCATATTGCGATTATCTTTACCGTCAAAAAGAACTTCAATAGACCTCTTGCAAAAATATTTTTACCCCACCCTAACCCTAAGCGTAAACGGGGAGGGAACTAAATTTTCCCCCCGTGAACGGGGGGATTGAGGGGGGTTCATTCGACTTTTGCAAGAGGTCTAATCTGTGTAAGTTTGTTATTTGTTATTAGTCATTTGTCATTCGTCATTCGTCATTAGATTAAAAGATGATTTTTTGCCATAAGGTAATGAAACAATATTTATTTGCTGCTGGTACTGGCATACTTTTATTACCCTTAATACTTTATGGCGGACTCCACTTTTTACGCCCACCCCAGACTAATCAAAAACAAGCATTGTTTCGTGGTATTTCCTATCAACGCCAAGTTCGTTCTCAACCACGCCCAATGATCATTCATATAGTCAGTATAGATTTAACTGCGCCAGGCGTGAAACCACTAGTGACACCAGGAATGCCACCAGAACAAGGACTGGAAACAAAAGCCCGTACCACCTCAGCATTTTTGCGTGAGTTCAAAGTGCAAGTAGCAATTAATGCGAGTTATTTTCAGCACTTTGTAGAAAACACTCCTTGGGATTACTATCCTCATAGCAATGATCCTTCCTATCCATTGGGCGAAGTAATTTCTCATGGTTATCGATATTCCAAACCCGAACCAGGATGGCGAGTGTTGTGTTTTATGAAAAATCGCGCCCAAATGCTAGATCGTGACGAATGTCCTAAAGGTACAATTCAAGGTGTTGCAGGAAGTCAAATATTAATTGAAGCTGGTAAGCCAAAAGCCAAAAACCTAGAACAGCGCAACGATAAACCATATCCCCATGTGGCTGTAGCGATTGATCAAACAGGTAAAAAACTTTGGCTAATTATAGTTGATGGTAAACAACTTCTTTACAGCCAAGGAGTGACGAAAAAAGAGTTAGCCAATATTGCGATCGCATTAGGTGCAGATACAGCACTCAACTTTGATGGTGGTGGTTCTACTACATTGGTAGTAGCAAGAAATACTGGAGCCAAAGTGTTAAATGCTCCCATACATACCAAAATACCGATGCGGGAGCGTCCAGTAGCTAATCATTTGGGCTTTTATGCAGAATCTTTGTGATTGAGTATATAGCAGTTCTCGGTTGTGTCCAATACGTACCCCAACCCCACCCCTTAATCCCCTCCCCGCGTGCGGGGAGGGGAGGTTTTGCGTCAGCAAAGCCGGGGTGGGGTTCCGACTGTATTGCAATCGAGTGAGAAGTGCTATAGATCCCCGACTTTGCAGAAGTTATTGGGGATCGCTAATTTGGAACAGCGAATTGATAATTGCGATCGCCGCGACACAAATATTGCTGCTGGATGATTAGGCTAGGATTTAGATCCCCGACTTTTTCAAAAAATCGGGGATCTTGGATACCTACGCAGGTTTTTTGATTGGGGAACCTCGTTTCAACCAAGAACATCCGAGTTCAAAACAAGAAACTTCTCATTTCAACCAAGAACATCCAAGCTCAAAACAAGAAACTTCTCATTTCAACCAAGAACATCCAAGCTCAAAACAAGAAACTTCTCATTTCAACCAAGAATATTCAAGCTCAAAACAAGAAACTTCTCGTTTCAACCAAGAATATTCAAGCTCAAAACAAGAAACTTCTCGTTTCAACCCAGAATATCCACAACACACAGAACCCCGACTTTTCTATGCGTTGCTATTCATCGACGGCGAGTAAATATTGGATTCATTTATTTACATAGATAAATTTTCTCTGTATTTTTTGGATTGTCTGTGCTTAAAAACATGGGATGCGATCGCACCTGTGCAAACATCAACAAAAAACATTAATAAAAAATTTTTCTCAAAACTAAGAATTTTTGCTTATAAAGATTCTCTATCTCATGATTTTATTCTTCCCGTCAGCAGTGGAAAAATTACATAGAGCGCTTAATCGTGTGTTTTTGAGCTTTTCAAGTTATGACTCTAGGCAGGTAAAATATCAATCAAATATTGTTAACATATATAAATTGACTAAATGTTATCCTAATTATTTCAAATGTCAACTGCTTTAATTACAGGGGCCTCTGGTGGTATTGGTAAAGCCTTTGCTGAGGAGTTAGCTGCACGAAATCATAATCTTGTTCTTGTTGCTCGTTCAGAAAATAAATTAAATGAATTAGCGAAGCAACTCTACCAAAAATGTCAAGTTCAAGTTGATGTAATAGCTAAAGACTTAACAGAAATAGGTGCTACGAATTCTGTATTTGAATTTACAAAGCAAAAAGGATTGACGATTGATCTATTAATTAATAATGCTGGTTTTGGAGACTACGGTGATTTTGCCGAAACAGATGAAGAACGGCAAATTAAAATGCTCCAACTAAATATTTTGGCATTAGTAGATTTAACTCATAAATATTTACCTTTGATGCGAGAACGTCGTTCTGGCAGCATAATTAATGTATCTTCGATCGCTGCATTTCAACCAATACCATATCTATCTGTTTATTCTGCTAGCAAAGCTTTTGTTCGTAATTTCAGTGAAGCATTGTGGGCAGAAAATCGTCAATATGGTGTCCGCGTCTTAGTTTCTTGTCCAGGGCCAACGGAAACTAACTTTTTTACACAAGCAAAATTTCCGCCAGCGCTAGCAAATAAAACCAATCAAATCTCAACTCCAGAAGAAGTAGTCAAAGAAACCCTCAAAGCATTGGAAAGAGAAGATTCTACCGTTGTTATTGGTGGCTTTTCTACTCACTTCATCACAAAAGTAGCTGGTTTAGTTCCACGGGAAACCTTGCTGAATCTTTTGGAAAAGCAATTTAAAGCTTAAAAGTGTTGGGGTGTTGGGTGTTGATGGTTGATTGGGTAGCATCCCAATTTTTTCGCGCTATTAGCTAAGGGTTTAAACCCTTAGCTAATAGCACAAGTCGTCTGAAGACGACTTCATAAAATCAAGTAGTCTGCTTTAAGCAGACTTGAGCTATGAGACTGCGATTTCAATCGCAGGCGGGTTTTTTGAACATTTGGGATGCTCCTGTTGATTGGCTTCCCGCAGGTACAACAACCAACACTCAACAACTACATATAGGCGTAAATATAGCGGTGCGATGTAGAAGTTGAGTGTTAAAGGATGAAACAAATCCTTTCAAAATGAGTGGAGAGCCAACTCTCCCGGTGGAGTCTGTCCCACTGTCCCCACGTAAAAGAGTCATTG
>JAHHHW010000051.1 GCA_019359115.1 Pelatocladus maniniholoensis HA4357-MV3 | reverse complement strand
ACCCCTTTCTCTCATCAACCTAACGGTTGATATTGGTCAGAGGTCAATTCGTCATTGCCCCAAAATTCATCCCAACACTGATTCGGAGTACCGAATACAGTGTGGGGCTTCTTTTGGTTCAAGCTAAAATTATCTTTACATATAGAAGTTCCCAAATTTTGACATGCAATTAACTATAGGTTAAAAATTTTAT
Source organism: Pelatocladus maniniholoensis HA4357-MV3 (assembly GCA_019359115.1). GTDB lineage: Bacteria > Cyanobacteriota > Cyanobacteriia > Cyanobacteriales > Nostocaceae > Pelatocladus > Pelatocladus maniniholoensis. The sequence continues at coordinate 11,982 of JAHHHW010000051.1, read as the reverse complement.
CTAACTCAGTAAACCAAAAATACCTAATACTTTCCTCTACTTCTCTGCACTTTTATAATTTTTCTAAAAAATACTTAGGTGGATGAAAATAAACATAACCCAAGGACCAATAACTAATGACGACTCTAACAAATTAACTTTAGTTGTGCCGATATACTTATTATGTATACAATATCTCAAAGCGATCCCGTCCGCCTCGAAATCTTCAAAAACCTCTATCAATTTATCGCCGAACAAATGGGAATTGTTCTGCAAAACACAGCAGCATCAGTCAATATCAAAGAACGCCTAGATTTTTCCTGCGCCATTTTTGATGCTTCAGGATTACTAGTTGCTAATGCCCCTCATATTCCTGTACATTTAGGCTCAATGAGTGAAAGTGTTCGTAGTTTGATAAATGATAAAGGTGACACCCTCAAATCAGGAAATGTTTATCTATCTAATAATCCCTATAACGGCGGAACACATCTCCCTGATGTCACAGCTATTACTCCCGTTTTTGATGAAGACGAAAAACAAATTATTTTTTATGTAGCTTCCCGTGGACACCAAGCTGATATCGGTGGAATTACTCCTGGTTCCATGCCTCCTCATAGTACCACAGTCGAAGAAGAAGGGATTATCTTTGATAATTTTCTCTTAGTTGAACAAGGCAATTTTCGAGAAAACCAAGTACGAGAAATACTCTTAAATCATCCCTATCCTGCTCGTAATCCTAACCAAAACATCGCTGATTTTAAAGCACAAATAGCTGCCAATGAAAGAGGAGTACAAGAACTGCGGAAAATGGTTTCTCAATATGGACTTGAAACAGTCCAAGCTTACATGAAATTTGTCCAAGATAATGCCGAGGAATCAGTTAAAAAAGCGATTGATGTTCTCAAAGATGGCTCATTTATTTATGAAACGGATGACGGCGCACGCATTCAATTAAAAGTCACAATCAATCGAGAAAATCGCAACGCTACGATTGATTTTACAGGCACATCTGGACAATTAAATACTAACTTCAATGCTCCTAAAGCCGTCACGCAAGCAGCAGTTTTATATGTCTTTCGGACTCTGGTTGATGACAGCATACCCCTCAATGCTGGCTGTCTGAAACCACTAGAAATAATTATCCCTTCTGGCTGTATGCTAAATCCAACCTATCCAGCAGCAGTAGTAGCCGGAAATGTAGAAACATCCCAAGCCATTGTCGATGCTTTATATGGTGCTTTGGGTGTAATGGCTGCTTCTCAGGGAACGATGAATAATTTCACCTTTGGTAATGACCGTTATCAATATTATGAAACGATCTGCGGTGGTGCTGGCGCAGGGACAAATTTTGATGGTACTGATGCAGTCCATACCCACATGACTAACTCCCGGTTGACCGATCCTGAAGTTTTAGAAACTCGCTATCCTGTTTTAGTAGAAAGCTTTAGTTTGCGTCCTAATAGCGGGGGTAAAGGAAAACACTCAGGTGGAGATGGCGTCATCCGTCGCATCAAATTTTTAGAATCGATGACAGCTAATATCCTCTCTGGACATCGGCTGATTCCTCCCTTTGGATTAAATGGTGGAGAAGCAGGACAAGTAGGACGCAACTGGATACAACGTCAAGATGGAACCCAAGAGAATCTAGACAGCACAGCGACAGTGCAAATGCAAGCAGGAGACATTTTTGTCATCGAAACCCCTGGTGGTGGTGGATTTGGGGAAAAAGCTAAGGATTGAAATCTCTTAGATGTCACCAACAAAAACCAGCTGCTAAATGTTTTATTTGGTGCAAGATGTCAATATGCTTACAAAACTCAACTGCTGTTGTTTATAAAGATAAACTAATTTATTAATTTTTAGTATTTATTTACATATTTCTTAGAATCTATTTCAGTTTGTAACTATTTACCTATATCTTTATATCTATTCCTTTAGACTTATCTAAAACAGAGAAAATTTTTCAGGATAAAGAAAAATGCCTTCGGTAAACTTTATTTGTCATAATTTTTTTGTTGCTGTTTCTTTTGTAGCTTGTATTATTGGTTTGTTTTTACTGTGGGATAATAAACAGCAAAAAGATGATGCAGATGCAACAGAGGTCATTTTATTTAGAATGACCTTTTGTTACTGGTTAGTTTACTGTGTTGCTTTTGGAATTGAAAAATTAGTGTTTCCTCACTGGGAAGCAATACATATGACTTTGAGGATTACAACAGCTTTGTCATATTTCTTAACATTTTCTTGTATTGTTAGTCTGCCTCTACATAAGTTTGCAGTTCGCCAAGTTGAGTAATAGTAGAACTCTTGCATGAATTCTCAAAACACCAGTATTACACCTTATTTAAGTTAAGTTGGCTGGATGAAAGCGTGGGAGTGTCAAATAAAAAAAGGGGTGAGGAACATAGCCTACACCCGAAAATAATTAGGATTTGAGAATTTGAACTTCGGAACTAATTTCAGCAATTGCGAATTCCAAATTTTAGTTCCGAACAGGAACAACTGAACCTTGACCAAAAAATTTGGGAGGTTCAGCGAGAGTATAAACTTGGGTTTCTGTGGCGATCGCCTTTCTCAGATGCAGTGGCAAATGCAGCATACCTAAAAGCGCTATCCCATCAAACATGCGGAATCCACCACTAGTTTTTGCTTGCAACAGCAGATCTACCTTCTCTGGGTCAGGTTGGGTGTTGATCTTTAACTGCGAAGCTAGGATAAAACCCCACGGTCTGCCATAAGTACAGGTATGGCTACTGTAGGACTGCACATTGGGAAAAACCGCATTTAGTGTTTTTGCCAACCGTGCATGGAGATTTAATTCCCCTGGTGACACAGGGCCTGCTTGGACGACAAAAAAACCATTTGGTGATAATACACGACTGGCTTTTTCAAAGTATTCTTTGGTAAATAATTGAAATGATGGCCCTGACTCAATTGGATCACTAAGATCAGAGATAATTACATCCCATTTCTCATCAGTGGTATCCAAAAAGTCGAGTGCATCTGCAATTACCACATGCAAACGTGGGTCATCAAAGGCGTTTTGATGCATTTCACTTAGGTGTTGCTTGCAAGCTTCCACCACTTCGCCATCAATGTCAATCATCACGACTTTATCTACTGTCTGCCACCGCAAGACTTCTCTCGCTGTAGCTCCTTCGCCGCCACCAAGAATTAGTACCTTACGTGGTGCGCCATGAAAAATCATTCCGGGGTGAACCAACGGTTCATGGTATAAAAATTCATCACCAGTACAAGATTGCCACTTACCATCGAGGACTAGAGCCTTACCATAGGTTCCTGTTTCCACAATGTACATTTCTTGATATTCAGTTTTCTGGTAAGCAAGTACCGCCGTTACCCCATGAGCATAAATATCCCAAGGAGTGATGTACTCATTTACCCAAAAATCTGCACCGACTTCGCTACCTGGCATAAGATTCTTCTCTCTACTTCCAATATCATGTACTCACCAACAGAGTCTGTTCCAACTCTTTAATTGTTGATTGGATACTGGGTGAAAACCTACCACGAGGAAGTGTCATTAGTACATGTTTGCTGGCTTGGAAAGCCTCTACAAGGTATTCGCAAGCTTTCTCCGGTTTCGTATGTTGACCACAGGTAAACACATCTACTGCTATGTAGCCGTTTTCTGGCCAGGTATGAATCGATATGTGAGATTCGGCCAAAAGTGCCAATGCAGTTACTCCATAGGGTTCAAACTGATATGATATCTCTTTGAGCAGAGTAGACTTTGCTGTCTTAGCAGCTGCTTGCAAAGCCTCTCTAATGAACCCGATGTCATTCAGTAAACTGATTGGACAGCCGTAAAGTTCCAGAATACAGTGTCTGCCAACAGGAACCGAAGATAATTCCTCGGTGGGGTAAGATTGCTTTTCCAATTCTTCCACCTTATACAACAACTAACGAGAAATTCACCTCCAAGATTGGTTTTGCTACTTCTTGGAATTTAAATTTGCTGTAAGACTAGAGATTTTTATGCTTTTATGCACAGAACTATGATTATTACATAAATGTAGAAATAAATGCAGAATTTTTTAAAATTGCTACAGGATAAGGGTTTGGAGTGTGAGGGGACAACTAATCAGTTAACAGTGATCAGTTTAATTTGATAACTGATCACTGTTAATTGTTAACTGATTCATCCCCGATCCCCATTTTTTACGGTGTAGGTGTGGCTGTTTCGCTAGATGTAGGTGTAGGTGTTGATTCAGATGTCGGGGTGTCGCTTGGTGTTGGTGATGGTGGGGGAGTAGGATTTTCTACATTTAAAGTCAGTTGATATGAAAGTGGCTGCGAACTGCGTGACACAACTACAAACTCGTAAAATCCGCTTTCTGACAGTTTACCTGACCACGATCGCTTTTTAGAATCTTCCAAAAACACATACTTTCCAGTGGGCGAATAAATTGACCACAAAAGTTGCGGATTTGCTGCTAATTTCACTTCCATTAACTGATCTTGGCGCAGATCGGCAATGAAAACTTTACCTGCTGAACTTTTGAGATTACCGCTAACTGTTTTGCTAGTAGCATTAGGATCAAAATTAATCTTCTGGAAAGCACTTCTAGCAATAATGGCGTTGAGTTTATCAGCAACAAAAGCGTGCCAAACTTGTCCAATGGGCTGATCGATAAAATTCTTGCTTTCCTGTTCTGGAAATTGCTGAAAAAATGCTGCATCTCCTAAATCATATAAAGCCCGGCTCGATACATTTAAGTTATTGGCTTCTACTTTCCAACGATCGCGATCGCCTCCTTGGTAAGTACCTAATTTTTGTCTGCTTTGTGAACTCAACAGTGTTAACTTTTGCAGTAATTGATCAGCAGTTTTATCCCATTGCGCCCGTAATTGTTCATCTGCTGGTTCATTGGTGAGACTGCGACGTTGCAAACTAGGATTGTTCTCCCAAAATATTTGATTTACCAAATTCACATAAAAGTTTTCATCAATACCTAAACGCTGACGGCGATCGCGTAATCTTTCTTTGCGCGCCCGTTCTGCTGAGGAATATTGGGCGAGGGGATCAAGGGGTTGCTTAGTGGGGCTAGACGTTGGTGTTGGCTGTGGTTCATCATCAAAACGCGATGAAAGCAAGCTGTTTGCTCCCCACACAGCGATGACAGCAGATGTTGTCAGTAATAAAAATACCAAGATGATTTTGTCTGGTGTCCACCAGATGTGAGGAGTGTGAGGGGTCGCAGATGTGGAAGGAGATGGGGATTTGGGAGGATGGGGAGATGGGGATACAGCTAGAGTTACGGTGGTGGTTGGTTCTGGGACTCGGACGGGGGCAGGAGGTTGAGTTGGCGGATAATAGGACGGGGGTGGATTGAGGACTTGCAGGACTTGCTGGGCGCTTTGATAACGTTGTTGCGGAATAGGAGAAAGCATTTTATCTAACACTACTCCCAAGGTGGGACTAAGGCTAATTTCTCGTCGCCAGTTCCAAGCAAGGGTGTTGTCATCGATTAGTTCAGACGGTTGTTTCCCTGTTAACAACACCAATACTGTTGCTGCTAAAGCATAAAGATCGCTATGAGGTTCTACCGATCCTGTTTGCATTTGTTCTGGGGGCGCATAACCAAATTTCCCCAGTAAGGTGGCTGGTGGTGTTACAGCACCTGTATTTGGTTGGTAATATTGGGAGACGACAACTGCTGCTACTTGTTTGACGCCACCAAAATCTATCAGGACTGGTAAACTTCCTTCAGTTCGTCGTTGGTAAGGGGAGGTTTGGGGGAGTTTGCAAAGCATCAAGTTATCCGGAGAGATATCGCGATGAATGACTCCGAGAGAGTGGATATACTCTAGTACTGGTAAAATTTGTAGCAAAAGCTCAGTTATTTCTGATTCTGTGAAGCGTAAACCTTTTTGGAGACGCTCATCTAGTAAGGAACTATAAGTCTGTCCTTCTACATAATCCTGCACTAAAAATAAGTACTCTTTGCCACTAAAATTACTGCGGAACAGTTCGCGGAAACGGGGAATTTGCGGATGCTGTAGCTGGTAGAGAACAGTCGCTTCTCTTTGAAATAATTCTTCTGCTTTTTTTAAAACGTAAGCAGTTTGGACTTGGGGAAAAAATTCCTTTAAAACACAAAGTTCTCGAAAGCGGTTAATATCTTCAGCTAAATAAGTACGTCCAAACCCTCCTTGACCAAGTTGACGCACGATTAAATAGCGATCGCCCAAAGTTTGACCCGGTTGGATACCCTGATTATTTCCAGCATCCAACTTTTCGCCGCAATGTAAACAAAAGCGACTACCATACGGATTCTCATGTCCTTTGGAGCAATAAACTTTCATAGTCATTTGTCAATTGTCATCGGGGATTGGGGAGCGGGGAGCAGGGAGCAGGGAAAGGGGATTGGGGACACGGGGACACGGTGAATATTTTTGATAGATTCTCCGCGTCTCCTACTCTATACGTCTGCGCGTCTCTTCCCTTTTCTCCTTTCCCCTTTCCCCAATCCCCAATCCCTAATTTGCAGATTCTAGTTTACTGACTTGATCGGCTGCGATCGCATACCATATCTGACCAAATTTACTCTGATCCAGTTTCGCATTTCTAGGGCGTTGTCCCGGAAATAATCGGTCAAATTTTCGATTTGTTTCTGTCTGAAGTTGCTCGATGGTATAGTTTCCGAATTCTCCAGCTTGGGCTTGTTTGCGCCAAGTTTGTAAGCTGCTTTGGCTATAAGTTCCTAGTTGACTGCGGGCATCTGTACTGAGTTGAGCTTGTTCTATTTTTTTTAATAAATTCTCTGCTGTACTGTACCATTCTTCTCGTAACGCTTCATCTTTAGAGTCAGAGGTCAGAGAACGCCCTTTTAATTCTGGATTGTTAGTATAAAAAAGTTCATTGACTATCTGATTAAAAAATCCTTCTGGTACTTGTAGCTGGGCGCGGCGATCTAAAATTTGGCTGATGCGGGTTCCTTCTTTGTTGTTAGGATTACTCACTGGTTTAGTAGGAGAATCAGAACCATCAGGTAATGTGGGGAGGGTGATCGTAGGAATAGTAATTGATGATACGGCTTGAATAACAGCATTGACCACCGCCCAAGAACCAACAAGAGTCAAAGCAACTACGGTGGTTCCAACCATACTCATAGCAAAAGGACGTAACCACACAGGTAAAGGTAACTTTTGAGCGATCGCTTGGGTTTTGTTGTGGAATCTTGTCGCCAGCGCTTTGACGCTCTTTCGCCCTGGTGCAACTACCATTGTCTTGAGTTTGGTGACGTGGGGATTGACAGATTTGATTGGGACTGGTGATTTTAAATCTTTGAGGACTTGATTAGCATTTTGGTAGCGATCGCTTGGTTTATAAGCCAGCATTTTTTTTAACACTGCTTCTAGACTAGGATTAACTTTGATTTCTTTTCCCCAGTACCAATTACCCTGATAGCTATCGTAAAGTTTTTGTGGTTCTTTTCCTGTCAGCAATACCAGCGCGGTTACTGCTAATGAGTACAAATCGCTGCTAGGAAAGGCTTTTCCTTGCCGTAATTGTTCCTCCGGCGCGTACCCTTTTTTACCCAAAATAGTGCGTATTCCACCCATTTGAGTAAACCAAAAACCTTGAGAAGCGGGTAATTGTTTAACACCACCAAAATCAATTAATACTGGCTGTTTATCAGAATGTCGCCAAATCAAATTATCGGGAGAAATATCACGGTGAACTACATTTTGAGAGTGAATATAAGACAACACAGGTAACATTTGTTGTAGGAGGGTAATTACTTCCTCTTCGCTAAAACTCTGTCTTTTATTCAGACGTTCTTCTAGCAAATCTAGGTAATTTTCACCTTCTACGTAGTCTTGCACCAAAAAGAAAAAATCATGATTACCTATTTTGGCTTGCAGTGAAGTGTGAAAACGGGGTATCTGGGGATGCTGGAGTTTTTTTAAGACACTAGCTTCTCGCTCAAATAATTGTTTCGCTTTTTTTAAATTTTGTTCTTCTTCTACTTGGGGAGCAAATTCCTTCAACACACATGTTTGAGCAGATTTTTTCATATCTTCCGCCAAATAAGTGCGGCCAAACCCCCCTTGCCCTAATAGTTTGATAATTTTATAACGCTTGGCAATAATTTCTTCTTGATGAATAGGCAAGGGTTCACCACACTGAGTACAAAAACGGTTACTCCCATTATTGACGTGCTGCTTACTGCAATAGACCTGCATGGTGCTGAAGAATTGATAAAGGGATTTATTATTAGCTACAACAAGGATAGCCGTGATTACGGTGGGGATTGGGTAAGAGGGACAAAGAAGACAAGAAAGACAAGGAAGAAAAACTAACCACTAACCAACAACCGATAATTAACAAAATAAAAATTATGAATACTGAATCTCAACAACTACGGGCAATCAGCGCATATACAGAATTTTTACAAACTCCTTTAGATACACTAATACAACAGCATGTCAACACTGAAGTCGAATCCAGGGTTGTGTCATTATTTCATGATGTAGCTTCTAGTGTACCTGCATACAAAAATTTTTTGGCAGAACAAGCAATAAATCCTGACTCCATCCAAACTCTTGCAGATTTCCAAGCCCTACCCTTGATTACTAAAGAAAATTATTTGTTACGTCACCCACTAGCAAACTTGTGTCGTTATGGAGATCTCAAAAACTGTGATATGATCGCTGTCTCTTCAGGTTCGACGGGAAAACCCACATTTTGGCCTCGTTTCTTCACAGATGAATTGCAAATTGCCACTCGCTTTGAACAGATATTCCACGACAGTTTTACTGCTGATACTAGACGCACTTTAGCTGTGATTTGTTTCACTTTGGGGACTTGGGTAGGTGGAATGTACACCACCAATTGCTGTCGCTATCTTGCTAGCAAAGGTTATCCCATCACCGTAATTACTCCAGGCAATAATAAAGAAGAAATCTTTCGCGTAGTACAGGAACTTGGTACTGCTTTTGATCAGGTTGTGCTGTTAGGATACCCACCTTTTCTGAAAGATGTAATTGATACTGGTATTAGCCGTGGAATTGAGTGGCAGCAGTATCACATAAAATTGGTAATGGCGGGAGAAGTGTTTAGTGAGGAATGGCGTAGTTTAGTAGGTGAAAGGGCTGGTTTTCAACATCTTTGCTATGACTCTGCATCACTCTACGGAACAGCAGATGCAGGCGTATTAGGTAATGAAACACCTCTAAGTGTCTGTATTCGTCGTTTTTTAGCAGCAAATCCAGAAGCTGCACGGACTTTGTTTGAGGAGTCGCGTTTACCTACCCTTGTACAGTATGATCCAATTGCTCGCTTTTTTGAAGTCAAAGATGGTGCATTAATCTTTTCTGGAGACAATGGTATTCCCTTAGTGCGTTACAACATCTTGGATACCGGGGGGATAATTACTTACGATGCTATGCTCAAGTTTTTGGCAGGCTATGGTTTCGACCCCATAGCTGAATTACAATCTTATGGCGGTAGAGGTGTGCGTTCTTTGCCTTTTGTTTACATTTTTGGACGCTCTAATTTTACAGTATCCTACTTTGGTGCAAATATTTATCCAGAAAATGTAACGGTGGGATTAGAACAGTCAGAAATTAAAGATTGGGTGACAGGTAAATTTGTGATGCAGGTAAAAGAAGATGCAGATAAGAATCGGTATTTATCTGTAGTTGTAGAATTAGCACCAGGGGAAGAAGCTAGTGATGCAAGAACACAAGTTATTGCAGCTTCGATTCTCACTCAGTTGCTGCGCCTCAACAGTGAATTTGCTAACTATGTTCCAAAAGAATACCAAACGCCACAAATTACACTAACTCCCACAGGCGATCCAGAGTATTTCCCTGTAGGGGTGAAGCATCGGTATACACGCAAGTAGTTGTTAAAAAGTAAAAAGTAAAAAGTAAAAAACCTCAGTTCGGGTTAAGGCTATTTTTCTATTTTTTCTACGAGATAATAGGGGTTGTAGCTAACGATATAATCAGGGTTTCAGCTTATCCCGAACTCAGGTTAAAAAGTAAAAAGTAAAAAGAGAATTCCCATAATTAAAATTAGGGGATTTGTTCGCGAAGCGTTCCCGAAGGGTAGCGGACGCCTTTTTTCACAGCATGAGTGTCTCGTAGGCGAAGCCTTCAAGGGAGAGTAAAAATCTTTTTTCTTATCCATAAATAATGGTGCTTAAACCATTTTTTCTTTTTCTTTCTTTTGCCTTTTAACTTTTAACTTTTGCCTTGTTTAGTGATTCTTACCTCAACCACAACTTGAATTACCTAGAATTCAGTAGCCTTGATTTCGATCTACCAAGTTTTTTAAGGGGCTACCTGTTTCAATACGCGCGATCGCATCAATAATGTAATCAACAACATCGTCAAGCGCACCAACTGCTGCCACATGAGGAGTAACAACAATCCTGGGGTGAGACCAAAATGGATGCTCCCTTGGTAAGGGTTCAGTATTGAAGACATCCAAATATGCACCAGCCAATTGCCCAGACTCTAATGCTTTCAACAAATCAGCTTCGATTAGGTGTTGACCTCTACCCACATTAATTAAGTAAGCGGCTTGTGGTAAAGCCGCAAAGGTTGCATGAGATAGAATTCCCTTCGTTGCAGTCGTTAAGGGAAGTAGATTTACAAGCACACAGCACTTACTCAAGAAAGCATTAAATTGCTCATTTCCAAAAAAGCAATCAATCCCCTCTATTTCTTTAGGGCTTTGACTCCAGCCTCGGACTGATAAACCTATAGTTGATAAGCGTTGAGCCACAATTCTACCCATAGCACCTAAACCTAAGACCCCGACTATAAACTGATATCTATTGGGTGTAAATAGAGGATTCCAACGTCGCAATTGTTGTAAATCTCGATAATCAATTACACGACACTTACATGCTAAAACCGATTGCATAACATAGTCGGCCATCTGTAAAGCCAATTTATTGGGGACAAGACGAGCAATCGGAACATCAGGGGGAAGACTAGAATCTTGCAAAATATGATCTACTCCAGCCCCTAGAGACAGAATGAGTTTGAGATTAGGGAACATCTGTAATGTGCCTAATGGTGGATACCAAGCCAGAACAATCTCAATCTCTTTTGGATCGCCTACTTCAGGCCAAACTCGCCAATCTATATTTGATCTGTGCTGCTTCAATCTGGCTATTAATTCAGTAAACCAAGTATCCGTTGGTTCTATTTCTGCGAGCATCAGTACTGCCACTACTAAACTATCCTCGTCAATTGACTTAAACTACTTACTGCTCCTTCAATACTTTCGCGATGTCCCAAACCACTCAGACGTAGATACCCTTCTCCCAAATCACCAAACACAGAACCAGGAACTCCTACAATTCCCGTAGATCGCATCATATAATCGAAAAATTGCCAGGAATCCCAATTTCTGGGAGACTTTACCCAAACAAACGGACTGTCAATAGCACCAAAACACTTGATTCCAACTGCTTCCAAAGCATTTCGGAGCATACGAGCATTTTGCAAATAATAATTCACGACTTCTTGGCACTCAAGTTGCCCTATACGAGATAAAGCAGCAAGCGCACCCATTTGTGCAATATTGGCAGTTCCCCAGAACTTAATTTCGTGCCTAATGCGCCAAAGAGCATTTAATTCCCCAGGGACTGTATTACAAATCGTTAGTTCCTGCGGAATCACAGCCCATCCTACTCTTAAACCTGTAAAATTTGCCCACTTTGAAAAGCTACCAATTTCAATTGCACATTCTTTTGCGCCCTCAATTTCATAAATACTCTTGGGGATGCTAGAAGTCGTAATAAATAAACTATGAACAGCGTCATAAATAATCACGGATTTATGTTCTCTTGCATAGTTTACAAGAGCTTCAAGCTGTGTAAATTGTGGTAAGCTGTTATGCATTTAAATTGTGATGACAGCGTCGCCTTTATTTTTGAGTTTTCGCCCCCATTTAATAATTAACTCTCCTTCATTTAAAAGCTGATGTAATAAATATTCTAGCTCTTCAATTGA
>JAHHHW010000050.1 GCA_019359115.1 Pelatocladus maniniholoensis HA4357-MV3 | reverse complement strand
TTTAAAGCCTTTTGTAGTTTCTCTATTTGCTGGGAAGTTAAATGATTTTTTGCTGGCATTATTCCATTTTTTTACTGAATTCGGCTTTTTATTATACCCAATTTAAATGCTGAACAGCTTACTAAAAATATAGTCAAATATTTGTAGCTTTATAAGGTGTAAACCTTAATGTGGCTCACTACGAGCCTCACTATTAAGTGAGTATCTAAAGATAGAGTCCTCAACTACTTTTATTCGGATGTTTAAAGAGCCGTTTCAATCTGCTGAATAAGTTTTACTAATTACCAATCTCAAAGTTTATATTTTCACAATTTCATTAAAAATTTATATTTTAAACAATTTAATCGCCATACCTAAAATTTGTATAAACGTTATAATTTTTAGCAATATTACTGTAATTTCTGAGTTTTGTATTAACAGGAGTTTTATAATGTTATATTGGGAAAATCAATCTGGTTTATCAAGTTTCTATAAAGGTTGGAATGTCTTTATAGGTGAAGAACAGAACGACACAGCTGACAAGTTTGAGACATCGCTCAAAAAAGTGCTTGAGTGGTTGAAAGAATACATGTGTGTAGATACTGTCACTATTTTATTACCTGTTAGAGATCAGCAGAATCTAGATGTATACGCTAGTATCGGACTTGAGGAAGAGATAGCACAAAATATCCGTATTCCCATTGGGCATGGTATAGCTGGCCGCATTGCCGCAACTATGAAGCCAATGATATTGGATAATGTGTCTGAGGTAGATATCTTTAGTCCAATTCTACGACAAAAAGATCTGAAATCACTTGTCGGCATACCAGTATTGCTCAAACAAGGTGTGGTAGGAGTACTACATGTTGGCACTATTAAGTCTCATCAGTTTACTGAACGTGATGTGGAACAACTGCAACTAGCTGCACACCGCATTAGTACAATGATTCATGCAGAGGTTTTAAATTTCGAGCAGAGTGAGTGCAATCAAAAACTTGGCTTACACAATTTCTACTTAAATCCTCACTTTCATAGTGTGTTTCAGGCATTGATATTGAGTATTTCTACTTTAAAAGAGCGAGTATTGAGATTAGCAAGTGCTGCATTAGCCTGCATAAGTTCAGCTAGACAGAAAGACAAGGAATACAATCTTCCTATGTTTGAGATAGGTTAAGATCTCTCACGCCCTACCTCATGCAAACTTTGGTACACCAGGGTTAAAATCGCCGACTTAAAATTTTTTGCCTAAGCTTTAGGTATTAGCGTGAAAATAAAATACCCGCGGGATTATTAGTGTAAAGCACAAAAGCCATAAATGATTGGTATTTAATTTCATGTTTCGGCCAGCCAATCTATTACCTTTGAATGCGTAATGACCAACACCCTGCTAAATTGGAGATAAAGTCGAAGAAAGGAAACTGTAAATGTCTGCACAATTGTTACTGGTAGATGATGAACCGGGACTGCGTGAAGCGGTAAAAGATTATTTACAGGAAAGCGGTTTCAGCGTTCAAGTTGCCAGTAACGCTCGTGAAGGTTGGGAATTAATGCAACAAAATACACCTGACCTGGTAATCTCTGATATTATGATGCCCCAGGTAGACGGTTATCAATTCCTCAAACAACTACGTGAAGACCCCCGTTTTCAAGCATTGCCAGTGATATTTTTAACCGCAAAAGGCATGACAACCGATCGCATCCAGGGTTATCAAGCTGGTGTTGATGCTTATCTACCAAAGCCCTTCGATCCTGATGAGTTAGTGGCAATAGTCGAAAACCTACTCAAGCGTCGTGCGAGCAAAATACCAACTACAACTGAAGAAGGCGAAACACCTGATATTGCCGATCTGGCTAATCAAATCGCCCAAATCAAGGCCTTGTTGACCCAGAGAAATGCGATCGCTCAGTCTCCACCTCCATTTACAATCGACTTAACTCCGCGAGAACAGAGTGTTTTAAATTTGGTAGCGGAAGGTTTGATGAACAAAGAAATTGCTCGTCGTCTAGAAACCAGCGTCCGCAATGTTGAAAAATATGTCAGCCGACTATTTAGTAAAACTGGTACTAATAGCCGAACTGAGTTAGTTCGTTTTGCTCTTGAACATGGTTTAGCAAAATAAACATAAAAAGATAAAAAAACAGGAAACTCGAAGTTCCTCAATCAGCATAATCCAAAAGCAGAATTCAGAATCTTGAACCCCAATTTCTGAATTTTGCAGTTTGTAACAATTCGATTCCTCCAGATATTCAGTAAGAGCAAATTGAGTCTAGGAATACCCTGGAAAATAATTGCAAAACTTAAATTTTGCCAGAAAGCAGGGTAAAAAATGCTCTTAGTACGCACCCACTCAGTATCTGTAGTGCAAAGGATGAAGGCTACTGTAAAAGTAATAGTGTCTCTCCCTAGACGCCTAGAAAAAAGCTTCTCGTAGAGTAGGGTTAGACTTAACTTGATAACTACAGGATTGGGTTACACAAGCGGGTTATGGAAAGAGTAAATTATCTAACAAGTAAACTTAAACAAGCTCACTATTTCCTGCCCAATACAAGACACAAAATAAACCTGATAATTACAAATCTCAAATAGACCTCAAGATTAAGTATTTTCGGTAGAGTTACGTAAACGCATTAACTGGCGTCGCATTTGTGGTGACGCTTTTAGTTCTGAAATTTCCTGCGCTTTCACAGAAGCTTGCAGAGTCTCTAAAAATTCATCAGATCCTTCGGTGAGTAAAGCATCTAGCAACACCTGCAAAAGTTGATCGCGATCGCCTAATAAACTTTTTTCTTCAATCAATCGAAATTTGAGATGTATTTCACATTCATAAACGCTTACTTCAATATTATTTATTTGGCGTGGTAATACTTTGGAGTTCATAGTTTTTAGGATTCCTTTACTTTTTGGTGATAGAGGTGAGGGGCTATATCTAAGAGCAAAATTTCTTTATATTTTTTTGAAATCCAAACTGTTTGAATCAATCTTTTTCTTTCCTTGAACGAAATTTGCATTTCATTTTGCTTCTCCTGCTATTGTTTCTATCTAGACTCTTAATGTCAAGACTAATGTCAAGACTCAGATTTTGCAGTAAATGCTGTAGTTGAACAGCCATAACTATTATTCAGTTTTTAAGATTGTATACAATAAAGTTTCTGTAAGAACTTGTTCTGGCTTTTTAAAGGTTTTTACATCAACTTTATCTTTACGTCAATAAGAGTTTGGGATTTTACTTATAAATTCGTGCTTATACGTAAGTATAAACCCGGATTTTCTTTTACATAATGAAAGCCCGTCATTGTCATGGGGAAATTTACGTAAAATCAGTGGATGTACGATTTTTCTAGTTGATAAAGACTTACAAGTTATTTATAGGGAAACTCATCATCGGTAACAATTTTTATTTTGATATAAAATATAAGCTTAGTTGCAATTATTCCAGCCGAGTATACCGCTTTAAAATTCCTTTGGCTGGACATGTACGAAAAACTTGACAGTTATGCATCCAAAGGGGTTCCTCATCAACTAAAAATTTTCTTCTATCGCGCAAAAATCAAGACAACATCTCCAAATCAATAAAATCAGGATGAACTTTAGCTGTCCTCATTCATAAACTTGGGCATCAATCTGATGACACCTCCCGTTGTCTTCTCCAAGCAGATGAACTTTTTACCTATGACAACCATAGATTTTTTCTATTAAAGGGTTGTGGCGGCCATCTTAGCTAAAGATTCATGGGGATTCAACTAGGGATTGGGGATTGGGGAAGGTAGGGGTCCCCTTTGGGGATAAGGGGTAAGGGATAAGGGGTAATGGGGATTGGGGATTGATGTTTTTGTTTATCCTCTCCTTTGTCCTCCTTATCCTCCCTGTCCCTTTCCCTCTGAGATCAAGATTAAGATAGAACTATGCTTATCCCAAAAAGTTAAAAGCCTGATAGATATTATGCTAATCGTGGCGTCTTCGATAGATTGCTTGTATTCTAGTCAAACGAGAACTGCTATAACCTGAATCACCAAACTGTTATGGACGACAACCCAATGCTACTTAAGTCCACAACCCGGCATATCCGTATTTTTGCGGCAGAAATTGATCAAGATGGCGAACTAGTTCCCAGCAATCAAGTCTTGACGTTGGATGTGGACCCAGACAACGAATTTAATTGGAATGAAGATGCTCTACGAAAGATTTATCACAAGTTTGATGAACAAGTAGAAGCATATAGTGGCGCAGACCTAACAGATTATAACTTGCGCCGTATTGGGTCTGTCTTAGAGCATTTTCTGCGATCGCTTCTCCAAAAGGGCGAAATCAGTTACAATCTCTCTGCTCGTGTCACTAACTACAGCATGGGACTTCCCCAACTAGTACCTGACAACCAATAGAGCTAGGGGTTGAGTTATTAGTTCTAAAAATTATTAACTCCTAACTCCCGTAAGAGCTGGTTTAGCTGGATTTGACTTCTGCTGATAGCTATTCCAGCTAAAACCATCCCTACTGTTAACTCCAAAATAGTAACGAGTTTCAATGCTCAATATCCTCAAAATTCTGGCTGCTTGGCTATTGCCGCAGCCTATTGTCATTTTAGTGTTACTCTTTTACTCCTATGCCGAAGCAGCAGAACTTGTTGGACGTTCTGTCTTAAGCGCAGATACATTTTCCTTCGGTTCAACAACAGCTCAATTTAAAAAGACAAATCGCACAACTCCTTTTCTTCATGCTCAACCTGTACAAGGTTTTTCTGCGGTTGTCAAAGGACCAAAAGCAGGCACTTATCTAGTCATTTCAGATAACGGTTTTGGCAGCAAGGCTAATTCGCCTGATTACAGATTGCGTATTTATGCAGTCGAACCTGATTTTACTACAGGTAAAGTTTTTCCTGTGAATCTGCAAACCGGAGAAAGACTCTCTTGGTTTGATCGTCAAAGCTTTTTAGAACTAAATGATAAAAATCGTAAAGTTGGTTTTCCTATTATTGCAGATCAATCATTTTATCCAGATAGCACTATCTCCGTTAGTCCAGCAATCAAAACAAATCGTTTATTGACAGGAGGAGATTTTGATATAGAGTCTTTCCAGCGTCTTAGTGACGGTAGCTATTGGTTGGGGGACGAATTTGGCCCCTTCCTACTACATGTAGGACAAAATGGTGAACTGCTAGATCCTCCTATTTCTCTACCCAATTTTTTGGATATTGGTAAGTTAGATTTTGTAAAATCACCTGATCACCCAGAATTGATTAATTTACCTGACGAACAAGCAAGAGTTATCGCCGCAAACCTGGGTCGTTCTCAAGGTTTTGAAGGTATGGCGATCAACAGTAGTGGTACAAAACTTTATGTATTGTTAGAAGGATCTTTAAAAGGTGACTCTCTGAAGCAGCGCCTGTTAATTCATGAATTTGACTTAGCCAGCAAGCAATACACAGGACAAATTTTCTCTTATCAGCTAGAGCATCAAAGCCATGCGATCGGTGAACTTACTGCCATTAATGATCATGAATATATTGTGATTGAACGTGATCACCGTCAAGGAGATCCTAATAACTCTGCCTTTAAATCTCCTGCTCAATTCAAGCGTCTTTATAAAATTAATATTAAACAAATTGATGCCCAAGGGTTTGTTGATAAACAATTGTTAGTAGATTTACTAAATATATCTGACCCTAAGAGGATTGGAAGAAACATCACCAAGGCAGGCATCTTCACTATCCCTTTTGTGACTATAGAGAGCATATTACCTGTAGATAATAGAACCCTACTTGTAATCAACGATAATAACTATGCCGATAGTTCTGGTCGTATTCCCAGACAGGCTGACAACACCGAATTTATTCTCCTTCGCTTAAAAAAACCTTTAAATTTATTCAATCGTCATTAGCTATGAAGTATTAATTCACAAATTCAAATAAAGATTCTTCATAAGAGGTATAATCTCATTTATATTACTTAATTTATAAATTCTTATCACAATAAAATAAAACAATAAATCATTATTGATTAATAACCCATGACTAACACCAGACCAGATTCCCTCCTTGGACAAATAGCAATTGTCCTGAAATCTCCTGGACATCTTTAATATAGTGTAAAGCCTTTTGACCTTTGGACTGACATACAACAAAGTCTATGGCCACTTGGATGCTCGCATTCGTAATATCATAAGCATCTATGATAAGTTGTTTGGATTTCCCCTTCATGGTTTGTGATTCTTCAGAAATTAGATCACCAGGGTTAGCAGCGCGATGAATTTTTTTTTCATTATGCTCTTTAATTACACTTTAACTGAGTAAATATGTTAAATTTGCAGTTAACGTTGTAGGCGAAGTAATAAACTTAATATAATCTTGGCTATAGCAAATTGCTAATAGTGAGTGAAGACTAGCTAGTAGCTGTCTTCTTTAAGTTTCTTTATGAATGCCTCTCTACCTATAAAGTAAAAGTAAAGATCTAGTCTGATCTCCTCTTTCATTATGGGGTAATAAGTCTAAACAATGTAGTTGTAGCAGTGAAGGCGTTATAGTTAGATGACAAGTTGTAAATTCATGAAGCTCTGGCGACAGAGCAGCCTACAGAGTAACTGTAGAGTAGAGTAATAACATTGTTGTTTGTTTGGGCGCATGTTCGCACTTGGCTTTATTGATCCATCACCGTCTATGGGATGGGTTTCCACAGATACCACGAGATTTTATGATTGTTCCAAACTTTAGATATCTCAAATAAAAAAATATGAGCGGTTTAGATATCGTCGCTAATACTAATAAAGAAATTGCCAATCGCTGATCGGTGGGAAAACTATGGAAAATGATGCGGCTAACCTGTATTGCCCAAATGAACTTTGTCAATCTCCCAACCCTCTAACCCACAACTTCTGCCAGCGATGCTCTACACCTTTACCTAAACGCTTCCTCTGGGCTGTGGCAGATGGTATGAATTTGGGTAATCCTGGAGAAATATTGGCGACTCGTTATCTAATTATTGATAAATATATTCTTTTAGATACTAAGCCTGGTTATTTACCTCAAACGCCAGATCCAGAAAAATTACAATCAATCAGACCCTATTTAAGATTAATTCCCTACCGCCTACATGTACCACAGGTATACGGTGTAATTTCTTCATCTGATGGTAGTCAAGGGCAAGACATATTACTTTTAGAAAAACCCCCACTCAATATTATAGATAGTACAACTTCGTTGGATGTACAACTATGTAGTGAGTTAACCACTGCATGGCGTGATGCTACATCAATGCGCCAACTGAATTGGTTATGGCAGATAGCACAGTTATGGCAACCTCTGGCTAGTGAAGGTGTTGCCTCTAGCTTACTCAGTCCTCAATTATTAAGGGTAGAAGGTTCGTTAGTACGCCTGTTGGAATTGCGTTATGAAGAAGATTATGTACCGAGCTTATCACAGTTAGGGGAATTTTGGCAGCAGTTGGTAAATATAGCAAAACCAGCGATCGCAGAATTTCTGGAAAACATTTGTCACTCCCTGATCACAGAAAAAATTTATGCTGCCGAACAACTAGTCACAGTTGTAGATAAAGGACTCTCAACATTAGGAAGTTCTCAATCTCCCACCATTACAATTGCCACAGTTAGCGACACAGGCCCCAGTCGTCAACGCAATGAAGATGCCTGTTATCCGCCAAGTGGTAGCATTATCAGCAAACCACCCAACTCTAGCAGTGCTTTGGCGATCGTTTGCGATGGGATCGGCGGACATGAGGGTGGTAATGTCGCCTCAAATTTGGCAATAGAAACTATTCAACAGCAGGTACAAGAACTTACTAAGGTTCCTTACGATCACCTTGATCCAAATTCGCTCTTAGAAGATTTACAGCAAGCAGCTGCGACGGCTAACGACAAAATCAGCCAGCGCAACGATAGCGAGAGTCGCCAAGGACGCCAGCGTATGGGAACAACCTTGGTAATGGCTTTGCCTGTTGCTCATGAAATGTACATTGCTCATGTTGGTGATAGTCGTGCCTACTGGATTACACGCCACGGTTGTTATCAAGTGACTCTTGATGATGATGTCGCTTCGCGTGAAGTGCGCCTCGGCTATGCTATTTACCGAGATGCCATACAACAAGGTGCTTCTGGTTCATTGGTGCAAGCTTTAGGAATGAGTCCTAGCACTTCCTTGCATCCCTCTGCTGAACGCTTTATTCTCGACGAAGATTGTATTTTCCTGCTATGTTCCGATGGATTGAGTGATTTTGACCGTGTGGAACAGTATTGGGAAACAGAAATTTTACCATTAATTCAGGGTAAGACTGATGTTGCAAACGTGATCGAAAGATTGCTAGAAATTGCTAACACTCAAAATGGACACGATAATGTCACTATCGCCCTAGTACACTATCAATACAAGTACTCAGAACCACAGACAAAACCACAATTAGTCTTACCCGACATATCCGATATTTCTCTTACCAGCAATACTCATCTACCTCAAACCCTACAATCGAGAACAGAAGGTGGTTATTCTCGAAAAACTCAAGTCATTCCAGACACACAGCCAAGTAAGCGGCCGAGATCTGTCCCACTACAGTTTGTCATTCTTATAGGATTAGTTCTAGCCGCAGGTTTATTTGGGACTTTATGGATGCTCAATGGAGGGATTTTTGGTAAAGAAGAAAATGAGCCTCGAATTCCTACAATTAATAATAATACTCCCTCTGTGACATTAAAGCCGTCTGTTGGACTATCTCAGCCAAGCGATCGCCCTGATGTCATTCAGACCACGACTGATATAGAGTTATTAACAAATACATCACCTCCACAAAGCGCGATCGCACCTGCTGGTAGTGTGTTGAAAATTATTAAGAGCAAAGTAACCACAACAGAAGATTCAAATCCAGATGAGTCAATATCTTTGCGAGTATGCTCTGTTGGAGACGGTTTCACTTCACCCACAAACCCACCCGATCCATTAACTCCTATAAATAGAAAACCTGTGGTGAAAGAGGGCAAAGTCTACACTATTAAATTATCCGAATCCGAATATCAAAAATTATTGGACGGTAGCTCTACACCCTTACCGAAAATTGTTGCTCAATGTGGAGAGCAGCCTCAGCGCACACCTGCATCTTTAAATCAAGGAGGCTCAACTCCATAACAGGCTAATCTGTGTGGCTAACACTCAATAGTCAAAAACTCGATAAACTAGTATCAACCTGAAATAATACAGGTAAAAGCTAAAAGAAAAAATCAACAGAAGTCAATTATTTTTGTCTTTTGTTTTTGTCTTATTGGAAATTTTTGATTTTGATGTTTGTATGTAATGAATCCATCCCTGAACTTGGCGGTTAAGCGTCTGGTCAATGCTGGTCCCGATCACTTCGCTATTTGTGTGTTTGAAGCTCCCTACCCTGGCGCCCGTGATATCCACGATTGCGTCTGGTCAGCAGAGTTAACTCAAGCTTGGCGAAAGTGGCAAGAGATGTTTGCTCCGGACAGTTGTATAGATATTTCCCCTACAGCCATACCCCCAGCATCAAACCCACTTCCCAATGAGTTGCTTTCACCAACTTCTGGTAGAATCACAAGTTACACTAGTCGTCTGATGCAATATTTGGGAATTAGCCTGTGGCGTTGGTTATTTGACGGGCCAATCTTGGGCAGTCTGGAATACAGTAGTGGTATTGCCACTGGCCAAAGTACACGTTTGCGCTTTCGACTAGAGATTCGTGACCCAAATTTAACTGCTTTGCCGTGGGAAATTATGCAGCGTGAAGTTGGTCAGTCAGCAATGTCACTATCTCCAAACATTTTATTTAGTCGTACTACTAATGAAGTTGAACCCCTACTACTGCGGTTGCGAACTGATCAGACATTAAATATCCTGCTAGTTCTGGGAGAAGATGAAAAGAATCTCCAGTTAGATAAAGAAGCTGATATTTTAGAGCAAACCCTTTCTAACGGCTCTATAGTGGGAAGTCATTCCCAGGGATATGCTCCTTGTATTGTGAAGACACTAGTGCAACCAACCCCACAGCAGTTGATTCAAGAACTAGAAACCAGAAATTACAATATCTTTTTTTATGGGGGTCATGGTTCGCGAGGTCCTGATGGCGGGTATTTACATTTGCGTCCTGATATGCGTCTCAATGGCATGGAATTGGCACAAGTACTCAGCCATACGGGAGTTAAATTAGCGGTTTTAAATGCTTGTTGGGGAGCGCAACCTGCTGCTGTCAATGGTCAGGCAATACCTTGTAGCAGTTTAGCAGAGGTGCTGATTCGCAATGGCGTACCTGCGGTTTTAGGAATGCGTGATCAAATTGCTGATGAGGAAAGTCTGACTTTTATTCATGCTTTTGTCCAAGCTTTGCGAAAGCGACAACCAATCGATTATGCTGTAGCAGAGGCTAGACAAAATTTATTGGCTGTTTATAGATTTAATCAACTAGCATGGACATTACCTGTTCTTTATTTACACCCACAATTTGATGGCGAATTAATCAGGAGTTATGAAGAGGGTAATACAGAACTACCAGAAACTTCCATACCTGGTATGGCTTCACTGCTACCTCTGGCTTCCTTGAGGTCGGCTGGCATAACCTATAAACTGAAAACCGGAGTTACCCGCATCGGTCGTACTACAGATAATGACATTGTTATTCCACAACCATCTGTTTCCAGGAGTCAAGCAGAAATCTTGTGTCGAAATACTTTCACAGGCCCTACTCCAGTACGAACATATTACCTCAGAGAAAACTCTACCTATGGTACAACTTGGATTTCTAAACCTACTAAAAATGACTGGCAACAAATCCACCACCAGGAAGTTTTGCTTGAACCAGGAATGCTGTTAAAGTTCGGTAGTAGAAATAGTCACCCTTGGGAGTTTATGATTGAAAACTCTTAAGTTAAAAGCACAACGGTAAAAAACAAAAGCGAATGAAGCTGATTTGATGAGTTTTATATTGCTCTTCCAGTCAGTTTATTTGTTATGTAGTTTACCATTTTTTGTCAATGAAATTTTGGAAGTAATTACCCACAAACAGGTGAGTAAAATCCCTAAATCTTCATTCTGCTTGTTTAGCGGCTAGCATTTAGACTCTAGTTTTGGCTTTCTATTTCCAAGTTCAACAAAAAGCTTATAAAAAAACTCAGGATAATTAGACTTGATGTGCGGAAATTAGTTCCAAGCAGCTGTAGCTGTAAATACCATAAAATAATTGATCGGGAGACGACAAATGAACAAACAAATCAACGGTTTAGAAAATCTTCAAACCATCCCCTCTCAAATAGAACTTGAATTTTTAGAAGCACTCCTGCAACCAGAGGATGGTACTTATCCTTGGAATCCGGGTGATGAGGAATCAGAAGAATATTTTCACCACTTGGAAGAACATTTTGTGCTGCAAGATGTATTGGAAGAAGAACTCACGACACGCTGTGAAGATTTTTACAATCAATTAGAAGCGCTATGGACTTCTCATGCTCCATCCTACAATCATAATACAGATAGTATTATCATAGGTCAACTTCAAGAAAGTTTACAAAGTCGTCTGTCTACAGATGTACCAAAACAATGGTTAAAGGCGATCGCTCAAAAAGCAGCCGATATTTTTACTACCCAACAATCAATGGCAAATCAACTGGTGGAATGTGTTCAGGCTGTATTACCCGGTTGGGGATCTGATGATTTATTAGTTTTGGCTCGTCCGTACGCTTATGCTATGCGGAGTAGCGAATCACAAAAAACCGCAGAAACTGTTGTCAATCAAGTTAGTGAACAGGAATGGACAAATCTCTCGGAAATTGAACAAGCTAGAGTTAGTTTGGCGATCGCTTACTATGCTTTGCAACAACTCAACAGCTTTCAGGGTGAAGCCTAAAAAAAACCCAAATTCTTATAGTCTGCTGCATTTTTTTTACTTGCAAGTAGTTTCCCATTTGAATGGCGCTCGTCTTGCAAAGGTTGTGGAATGCTTTATCTGTCTCTCTAAAAACCTCGGCTTTCCACTGTATCCAGAAAATATCAAATTGCAAGACAAGCGTCATCTACCTAAAGAAATAAAAAATTATGTTTATTCTTATTTGAATTGACTCTACAGATAAATCTGCTTGCTCTGTACCATCAAAGAAGTTTTGGTCAAGATGAATTAACTTATATATATTTACCAAGTATTTATTTACCAAGTCATTGCACGTCTATGAGACACATAGTCTCAAATCCCCTCATAAAACCTCGCGGTATGTGGGAAACTCAGTGGCTTAAGCCCTGAGAGGGAAACGACACGTAGCAAGATCCCGAAGGGTGCGGTTTTAACCGCCGTATTCTGGTGTTAAGATTAAATAGTGAGTA
>JAHHHW010000049.1 GCA_019359115.1 Pelatocladus maniniholoensis HA4357-MV3 | reverse complement strand
TATTAATCGCTTGGTTTCTTGAGGATTCTCCTCTATGTGATTTAGTACGTTACTCATATTTTGGTGTCAAAAAACTTCTATTGACGTTCTTTTACCACAAAATATACTATTTTGGAGATGTTTACTTGCTTTAATGAGTTCAATAATTACTGTATTTTTCGTCCGACATAGCCAATGATGATTTTACCAGGCCCTAATTCTGTAGAGAAATGAAGTCGCCAATCCCCTGGTGTCATTCGGACATGCAAACTAAAGATACGCTTATCACCATCAGGACATTTAAATGTTAGTTCCTGTTGGAATTGCCGCAGCCTGGATTCACTTTCTGGAGATGCTTTACTAAGTTGATTTAAATCATAGGAGCCATTGACCCAACTTCTACAAGATTTATCAAGTGCAAACAGCCGATTTACAACCTGTCTTAAAATTGGGTTAGTCTTTTC
The DNA here is from genome assembly GCA_019359115.1 of Pelatocladus maniniholoensis HA4357-MV3. Taxonomy (GTDB): domain Bacteria; phylum Cyanobacteriota; class Cyanobacteriia; order Cyanobacteriales; family Nostocaceae; genus Pelatocladus; species Pelatocladus maniniholoensis. The sequence continues at coordinate 11,895 of JAHHHW010000049.1, read as the reverse complement.
AAGGCTTCGTATTTGTGGGCTAACACTTTCACAAAAAAGTAGTGTGGGAAATAGTTCTTCTCTACGATTCCACAAATCTACACCGTCAAGAACTCCCGTTTTTAAACGTTCCTGTATCCAAGGAATATGTCTTTGTATATGCTCTTTGTTGCTAGCATGAAAAACTGTCAAGGTATCCGAATCGTAAGTGTCATCATTTTCTAGCCACGTAGCTTCCAAAACAATAGTATGAGAGTCCCATTGTGGATCTGATTTGATACTTAAAGCTAGAGATTCAAGCAAATAAGCAATTTTAAGTCCTTCGCTAATTTCTCCTTCACAAGAAAAATCAGACAGTATGGTCTTATCCTCAATCTCAGAATTCTGGATATCTGCTAAAAAAGGAGTCTTCGCGGCTGTGAGAATAAAACGTATTTCATCTCTATTTACATTTTTATCTACCAGCCAATTAGACAGAGAATAGTTGTGTGCCAGTACAGTATTATAAAAATCACTATGGGTACGAATTATTGGTTTGACACCAAATTCTGCTGCTTCTCTTGCTGTATCAACTAAGTCTGACATCCTGTGTTGAGCGGTTTGAACATTATCAGCAGGGATTCGTAACGACAGTTCATTTAATACCATCTCCAAATCCATGCTTTAAACATCCCTTGGCTTTAGTAAGGTGATTAAATTTTTTTCCCACTCATCAAAGAAACCATCGGGCCATTGGTCAATTCTTCCATTTCTATCAATCTGTGGCGATATTACCTCTGTAACAGCTTGTCCTTCTTTTTCTTGTCGCTGGAAATAGTGCAATTGAACATCTTCTGGTTCAAGTTTGTCATCATGAACCGCAAGACGAATTCCGTTTAAAACATGATCGCTATGAGTTTCTATTACCACTTGAACACCGCAACTAGCCGCAAGTGCTAACAATTCACCCATTTTTGATTGTCCTTTAGGGTGAAGATGAGCTTCTGGATTTTCAATAAGAATTAATGTTCCTGGTTCAGATGCAAGTACCGCGACAATAATTGGTAAAGTATAGGTAATTCCAAAGCCTACATTGGTTGCACGGTAGGGATTACTATCACCATAAAAGTATTGCAAATTTACCAAACCCATATCTGAATTTGATGTAATTTTAATACGTGTCCCAGGACTTACTTCTCTCATCCACGCCTCAACTTGGTCTATTAAATCCATTGATTTTGCCTGTGGGTAATTGAGGTTAGGGATAACAATAGCTTTACGTCCATAAACATAGAGAAAGTGTGCTGTATACTCTCCCATTGTACCAAGTTGTCTACGTATTCTGACTTGATAATCTAATGTTTCATTATATGGTCGAGGTCCAAGGCGTTCTGCTTGAAGATAGTGGAAATTTTTGCTGAAAAGACTTGACTCATAGACTTTAGAATCAGTTGATTCTAAAGCAAGATTCAAAACATCAGCATCTTTTTTATCTAGGCCGTAATTAAAATTCCATATTCCTTTACTACCATCTTCCCAGACAAGTTCAACCCCAATATAGTTATATTTTGCTCTTTCACAAAATGCATCTTGAGCAGTACCAATATGAACTAATTCACCATTTAATGCTAAACCTGTCTTTGGTAATAACTCTTGGTGGTATGATTGACGCAGCAGCAGTAGTGATTGCAATACGGAAGATTTACCGGTACTGTTAATCCCAGAAAGCAGAGTTAACGGTCTGAACTCCAAGAACTCATTTTCCAAGGTTTTGAAGTTTATCAAATGTAGCGAACTAATCATTTAAGTACTTCCTGTATAATTTTTTCGATAGTACTAAATCGTGATTCTATCTTGTTTTCTGCCTGAGAGATAGAGGAGAAAAACTCTTTGTCATTATCGGCGTAAAAAATAAAATTATCAATTAGTTTATGTTTACGTTCTTTCAATATTTTAATTTCTTTATCACTCAATTGACTCAAATTTACTGACCAAGCTTCAAACAAAGATTTATTGACTGGAAATTTTCTTTTATTTTTGTTAGACATCTTTCGGAAAGCATTTTCACCAAAAATTTCAAATGCTGTTGTCATTGATCTTTTAAAATCGGCTTCAATTTTATTTAATTCTGTTTCTGAAAGATTATTGATTTTAGATAGAGCTTTACTTAAAAAAGCATCTCTAGTTTCTTGTTTATAGTCTTTATAAGAGGTTAGGCTAAAAGCTAAGAAACCAGTAATAAATTCTCGATCATCCATACGTTTTTTTTTGGATTCGCTAAGATTCATTACCCGTCGGAATTCCTCAGATTCTGCAAGTTTAAGTAAGAATTTATTTGCTTGGCCAGGGTTAAGAGCATGGCGTATTTCTTGATTTGAAAGACGTACACCCCCTGTATTAATCCGCTTAAAAATGTTATACTTTACTTCTATAGGAGTGCCTTTCTCAATCAAATATACTGTCGGTTGAGTTTCAAGGATTCGCCGTTGGTATCTCGGCTCTAGTTCATCATAAGTTTTACCTTCGAGATTTGTGAGGTATTCTAGTTCACTTAGCTTAAGTCTTTTGTCACTCACAAATTGCTTTAAAGCAGATAGCCGTTGCAATCCATCTACAACCAGCCATTGCTCTTCATTGGTTGCATCTATGTAAAATGCTGGTAGCGGAATGCGAATCAGGATAGACTCAATTAATCGGCTTTTAACATCATCCTTCCATATATTTGCCTGACGCTGAAAATCAGGTGCTAAATCAAGAGCTTTTTGATCAATTCGTCTGAGTAATTGCTCAATAGTTGGTTCTCTAGTCACAATATTAATTTTTTCAGGATCATACTGAAAAGTATTCTTTTCATATGGCTCTTCCTCATTATCTTCTTCGTCAGTTAATTGTGCATTATAATTATTCAATTCTGTCACAGTGTATACTCCTTACGTAAAGTGATTAAATATTTATGAATCATATTCTGCTAATCATGAGTTATAAAATCTTAAGTTAATTTGGCTATTACAGGATGAGTTAGTCTGATCGTACTATTTTGTGGAATTATAGTTTGAAGTTGTTAAAAGGCGATCGCATTCTACTTCACCTTACAACCAAAAACCAAAAAACCAAAAAGCAGCTGGTAAACCCAGCTGCCTAAGCAATAAATTTTTACTGTGTTTACCTCAATACCATCTGATTAACTGGTGCAACACCAGCCATCTCTAAAATTTGTGGAATCAAATCTTCGCGCTTAACTGCCATCATATGTACACCCTGACACAATTGTTGTGCAGTTTGCACTTGTTCCGCAGCAATTTTCATCCCTTCTTCTAGAGGATCTTTGGCTTTTGCTAATCTATCAATGATGTGTTCGGGAATATTCACACCCGGAACACACCTATTAATAAATTGGGCATTTTTTGCCGATTTAAACAAGAAAATTCCGGCTAAGATTGGCTTACCACAATTGGCAGCAATTTTATCCATGAACTTTTCTAAGATTTCAAAATCGGTAATTAATTGACTTTGAAAAAATTGCGCCCCTGCTGCTAATTTGCGTTCAAATCGTTTTTGCAAACCCGACCAACTCGGACATTGCGGATCGACTGCTGCACCTGGAAATAAATCTAGCGCCCCATCAGTTAGGGGTTTATCATTGCAATCAAAGCCATGATTCAGCTTTTCTATAACTTGCAGCAACCGTACGGATTCTAAGTCAAATACACCTTTGCAGTCAGGGTGATCGCCTGCTTTTACAGGATCACCCGTCAAAGCTAAGATATTTCTGATACCGATCGCATGAGCGCCCATTAAATCAGCTTGTAAACCAATCCGGTTGCGATCGCGACAAGCAATCTGACAAATTGGTTCGATGCCATGTTGTATTAAAATTGCCGATGCTATCACTGGCGACATCCGTAAAACTGCTCGGCTACCATCAGTAATATTGACAGCATGAACCCTTCCCTTAAGAGTCGCTGCCATTTTGAGCATGTGTTCTGGATTACCGCCTTTTGGTGGTGCTACCTCGGCGGTAATTAGGAATTTACCAGCTTTTGCAGCTGTCCGAAAAGAAGTTAAACAAGTTGGATTTTGAGTATCCAGCATAAAAATGAGCATTTCTGTCTTTGGGTACAGCTATAACACAACTCACCCTACACACAAAACCTCATAATGGTGTGGAGTATCCCATCGCGGTTTTAACTTTTGCTAAAGTTTGGTTAGCAACAGTCTCTGCTTTATGTTTTCCATGACGTAAAACAGACTCTAAATAGCCTTTGTCATCCATTACCGCCTGATATTTCTCTCGGATGGGTTTGAGAGCATTGATGAGTGTTTCCGTCAGTAAAGGCTTAAATTGTCCCCAGCCCATATCTTGACACTCAGCTGCAACTTCTTCTTTGGTTTTACTAGACAGCAACATATACAGAGTTAACAAATTATTACTCTCTGGCCGTTCTGGATTATCAAATTCTAAACCGCGAGTCGCATCAGTTTTACATTTCTTAATTTTTTTGGTAATTTCATCCGGTGAATCTAACAAATTAATTCGACTTAATTCTGAAGGATCGGACTTAGACATTTTCTTTGTCCCATCTGTCAAACTCATTACCCTGGCCCCTTCTTTACGAATCAGAGGCTCTGGTAACTTTAATACTGGTTGATCTGGTTTGGTAAATAAGTGATTAAACCGATTGACAATATCTCGTGTTAATTCTAAATGCTGCTTTTGGTCTTCCCCTACTGGCACTTTATCAGGTTCGTAGAGCAAAATATCAGATGCCATCAGCACAGGATAGTCTAACAAACCAACGCCCACATTTTCACCCTGTTTGACAGCTTTTTCCTTAAATTGAATCATGTCTGTCAGCCAGTTGAGGGGTGTAATGCAGTTGAGTAACCAAGTAAGTTCAGTATGTGCAGGGACGTGAGATTGTACAAAAATTGTGGAATAGGTTAAATCAAGACCACAAGCCAGATATAGAGCAGCTAATGTATAAGTATTTGTAGCTAGTTCTGCTGGGTTGTGTGGCAGAGTTACAGCGTGTAAATCGGCTATAAAAAGGAAATTATCGTACTGGCTTTGTCCTTCTACCCAGTTGCGAATTGCACCCAAGTAGTTACCCAAATGTAAGTTACCAGTTGGTTGAACACCAGAAAGAACTCTTTGCCTAACGGACATAAAGTAGGATATATAGTTTTAACTTTATTTAACGATACTTAAAAATGAGCAAAAAGGGGACAAGGAAGACAAGGGAGACTTTCTCCTAATACCCGCTCCCCGCTCCCCAATCCCCCAAGAAGTACGGTTATTGCGACCGAATTAGTCCAGAGGATAGCTGCAAACACAGGATAATAAACGATAAATTTAATATGTAGCTAGTGATGAGAGCTACTTTCACTTTTATATTTCCTGCATGGTACAGGCTAGCGTCACTCACCAAACGCAAAAAAATTCCGTCTTTGGAAAAATATAATCAATATCGTTTTTCAAGTAACTGTGTTATGCATAAAAAACTGCAACAAGCCTTCAAACCACTTTTCAAAACGCTATTCGTCCTCTTTTTGGTGTTCACGTTGGCACTTAGTCATGCTGACGGTGCATTAGCAGCTAGTGGGGGTCGAATCGGTGGTGGTTCCTTCCGAATGCCTAGTAGTGGTCGTGGCTACTCCTCACCCCGCACTTATGCACCTCCCGGTGGAGGATACGGTGGTGGATATTATCCAGGTGGTGGATTCGGATTTCCTTTTATAGTGCCAATATTTGGTTTTGGTGGTGGACTATTTGGCCTATTGATTTTTTTGGCGATCGCTGGCTTTTTAGTACAATCATTCCGTCGTGCTGTTAGTGGTGGTGGTGACGATATCGGTTACAGCAGCAACCCTACAGTTTCCATCAGTCAGTTACAGGTAGGTTTATTAGCTAACGCTCGTAGTTTACAACCAGAACTCAACTACATTGCCGAAACTGCTGATACCAATTCTTCACAGGGTAGATCTGAAGTTTTACAAGAAGCTAGCCTTGCTTTACTTCGTCATCCAGAATATTGGGTTTATGCAGGTGGTGGTACTCAACAAGCACGTCTGAATGCAGCAGAATCAACATTCAACCGTTTAGCATTGGCAGAACGTAGCAAGTTCAACGAAGAAACTTTGTCTAATGTCAACAATCAGCTCAAAGCCGCAACTCGCAAAGAAAGTTTGCCGTCTGCTGATGAACTTGATAACCCAACTCGCCTAATCACCGAAGGTCCAGGAGAATACATCATTGTAACTCTGTTGGCTGCGACTCTCGGTAAATTTGAAATATCACAAATCAACAACGCCGATGACTTGCGTCAAGCTTTACGTCAAATCGGCAGCATTCCCGGCGAACAACTGTTAGCCTTTGAAGTATTGTGGACTCCGCAAGCAGAAGGCGATGTCCTTACCAGTGAAGATGTATTGGCACAATATCCAGAACTGAAACTGGTTTAACCATTACGCGAAAGTCCCTACCCTCAATGTACTCATGGGGTAGGGATGGATAGCGGGTAAAAATTCACCTATTTTGTTTATGTCGGGATAACCGAAAAGCTTTGCTCCAAAATTATTTGTGAACAGCAAGATCCCCGACAACTAGTGCGGATACAGCTGGCGAATAGTGGATCTGATCCCTCACCCCAACGATTTTATAGGTTTTTCGAGACAACATTTATCGTGCGATCGCGTCCTGGAATAACCTTAAAATGCTTTATTTATCGTTGGTGAAGGGTATCACCCCATATTCGCCAACTGTATTCTTTCAGAAATCGGGGAGTTCGTTTTCTTACAGGCGATCGTTTCTTTACTTGGGGAGTTCGGCACAGGTAAAACTTAGGCAAGCTGCTGCTACTTTTTGATGGTTTTGACGAAATGGCAGCAAAAGTTGACCGTCAGCAAATGATTAAGAATTTCTGGGATATAGCTAAATATTTCATCATAGATAATATTGGTAATTGCCAAGCAAAGTTCACGTCCTGGGTCAAATTTGTTTAGCAATAGTCGCAACATTATTAGGATTTTTCATCCTAATAATGTTAATTTTCAGAATCTTCAAGTATAGATTGTGAATCGATTTCAGGTTCTATTTTGACATTAGCTTGAATTTTTACGGGTTTCGGACCACGCGCTAAGGCAGGATTAATCTGCTGCTTATTTTCATCCTTTAAGGATGATTTTTTATCTGTAGCAGACGAGCGATTTTGACTCGGTTTTGAGCGTTTGGCATCGGATTTAACAGCAGGCAAAGAATCCGATATTTCGGAAACTTTGTCAGTACTTTCTTGAGATTGACGCTCTGATTTCTTGATTGGGCGTTCTACCATTGTTGATTTTTATAAACTTACCTGTATATTATCTCAAGTTGGTAATCATCAAACTGTTGAATAAGCAAACAATCAGGTATCATCCAACTCCGAATCAAAATGAGTCGGCATCGTTTGATGGTACGTGAGCATTTATAGCATAATCAAACCCAGTCGCACACCAACAGTAACTGCTTCAGTGCGGGTAGAGACACCAAGCTTTTGAAATATGGATGAGAGATGAAACTTCACCGTATGTTCGGAAATATGCAGGCTTTTGGCAATCTGCTTATTACCCAAAGCAGAACCAAGCAGAACTAAAACCTCAATCTCGCGTGGTGTTAAGGTTTGAACGAGATTATCCGCCAGCTTTTCACGCCGATAGACCAACTCAATCGCATCTGAGTGCAACACCACCAAACCACAAGCAACAGCCTCAACAGCAGCGACAATTTCTGACTCTGTACTAGTATTAGGTAATATACCTCGAACACCAGAACGTAGTGCCGTCTCTAGGTCAATGCGATCAAGTTCCTCAACAATGAGAATAAATCTCAACGGGTCTTGCTGCTCATTCAACAGCAGCAATTTTTCCCATACTGATTGTTGAGGATTACCACCCAAATCTAGCAAGACAACATCAGGTTGCGATCGCTCAATTTCCCTAGTTAGTACATCTACATCGGATGCACTTCCTACTACTGTCATCAATTGATTGGTAGTGATTACTGCTGACAACCCAGCCCGCACCACACCAGAAGTAGCAACTACCATCACTCGAATCATTTTGCTGACCTAGCAGTTTTCTTACTATGCAGCTCAACATAAACCACAAATTGTTGCCCACCACGCCAGACTTGTAACGGTAGTGATTCGTTTGGGTGACTGTGATTGAGATATTTAGCTAAGTCGTTGGGTTTAGTAAACAATCGCCCTCCGACTCCAATTAACACATCACCAATTTGCATACCCGCTATTTCAGCAGCACTACCAGGCGAGATTGACAACACCAATAAACCCAAGCTGCGTCTATTGAGAACCACTGTTTGCAGCGTCACTCCCAGTTGGGGAGGACGATCATCCCGTAAAAAACGGTCTACGGATGAGATGGGAATTGCTACAGCTAAACCATTGGCAATCATAGTGTTAATTCCAATCACTCGACCACAACTGTCAGCAAGTGGCCCTCCAGAATTACCAGGATATAACCGCAGATCGGCCATCACCACACGCCGATTACTGGCGTAAATAATTCCCGTAGTTACAGTACCATTCTCACCAAAAGGATTACCCACAGCTAAAACTAATTCACCCACTCGCAGCGCCTCAGAATCACCAATAATTGCAGCAGTTAAGTCAGTTGCGGCTATTTTCAGGGCTGCTAAATCCTGCTGGGGGTCAAAATGTGTACGTGCAGCATCAAATACTCGTCCATCTGGCAATTCCACTGTTACCCGGTTGCTAGTTGTTACATGGGCATTAGTGATAATTAATCCGTCAGATTGCCAGATAATACCAGAACCGCTTCCTAGAGAACCACTTTTCACCTTGACAGTGCTATTGCGTAGTCTAGCACTTAGGGTTGCCAGTTCCACAGTGATGTCAGTAAATATTGTGTTCGCCATGTTTGCAATCTACATGTTCAAATGTCAATTCTTAGCCAGGTTAATCTTCTTTGCTGGGACGTTCACCAACTGTTAGTGTTAACTCAACTAACATCCCACCCCGAATAGCTTGCACTTTCACATTTTTACCAATGCGATCGCTATTATTAAGCAACGCCAGCACATCAGCTGTATCACTCACACTCACGCCATCGAATGTTACCAACACATCACCAAGCAACACACCTCCCTTGTCTGCTGGTCCAGACGGTTCCACATTGACGACAATTACCCCACCAGCAGAAGTTAAATTCAGTGTAGTTTTCAGGTTGTTTGGTAGGCGTACAGGTTGCATTCCTACACCCAAGTACCCCCGTGAAATCCGTCCTTTGGCTACCAATTGCTCAACTACTCGATTAACTGTAGCAGTAGGAATAGTTAAAACCGTACCGCGTCGCCCTGATGTGTTCATACCTACCACATCACCAGATGCATCTACGAGTGGTCCACCTGCAAAACCAGGGTACAGGTTGATATCTGGGCGGATAAACTGGTCAATTTTGCCACCGCTCATGCTTTGCCAAGCACCAGTAATTACACTTATAGCACCCATCGCTGTCCGTAAATCCCCTTCGCTACTTCTTGCTAGTCCCAGTACCAGATGACCAACTTTGAGTGTTGTTGCATCGCCTATTTTCGCTACAGGAATTTCTACATCTTGTAGTTGAAACACTGCTATGTCAGTACTTGGGTCATGACCTAAGAATGTGACGAGTACGCTACGACCATCTGATAAAGTCACGGTGATTTCATCATAGCGCTGAAGCGATTCATCAGAGGTAACAATAATACCATGACGCCAATGAATGCCACTTGGGGAAAACCGTTTACCAGCATTGATTGCGACTACCGCACTTCCAGATTGTTCTACAGTGTCGGCTAAAGTGTTGGATAGAGCCAATAATGAGGACATCAAATTCTCCTTGCTCAAGTTCCTGGATGCTCAGATTGTCACTTTTTGTATGCACTGATGACATCAGAAAAATGGGGAGAATTCACCCTAGAAAAATGGCTAGGGTTGGATTGAAACGAGATTCGTGTTGGTCATGCAAACTTAGGTCAAAAAAGATGAAGCTAAGGCATAAAACGACAACCAGATTTGTGAAAGACTTACCAAATAGGCAATGCAAAAGGCTCGCAGCTAACAGAAGTTTTTCACCTTGCAGCTATCGTTAAAGAAGCGATAAAAATCAATTATGAAACGTGAAACCTTAGCAGAATTAGTTGCTAGAACTATCATGGAGTTTGAGAAACGTGAGGCACAGCTACAACAAGCCTTGCAGGTGCAACAGCCAAAGGAGAACAAACCTAAACGCCGCAAATCTAAGGCCGCTTAATGCAAGTGTCGAAATTCGATCGCAGTGACTATGGCAATTAAATATTGTTTGGACGTATTGTTTGTCGTCGCGATCGCTAGCTCATCATTATTTGTTTCCATTAATTCGTCTCCACATTGTTAGTGGGTAAGCGTTCAGGGGGGTAGAAGAGAGATAGCCAAAAATTACCCCAAAAATCTGATAAATTAAGTGACATGGAACAGAAGCGCGTCAATCATGTAGAGCAGATACCCCCAAAAGATTGGGGAAAAACTCCAACCAGTGTCAAGAAACTGATGGAGGATATGGCGCAGCAAATAGAACAACAAGAAAATAGCAGAAGTGCTAACAGCACAAAAACACCTATTAGAAACAATCAATCGAACATCAAAAAGCTCATCATCACCACCATCAAGTGACCTACCGGGATTTGGAAAAAAGCCGCCAAAACAGAAAAGCAGAAAGAAATACTGAGGAAATCTTCATAATTCAACTGCTCCTAGAGCTTTAAGTGTAGCTTTCTGGGCTGGAGTTAAACCTGTGGCTCCAGTAATGTTCATGCCTTCGTAAAGTCGGTCAACCCTTAGTGTTTTAATGCAGTAACCTTTACTGACATCCCAGAACTTTATTGTCTCATCTTGGCTACCACTAGCCAGAACCAGACCATCCGGACTGAAACTGACAGACCAGACCTTGCCTGTGTGACCATGTAACACTTTGAGACAGTAGCGCTACCAAACGACAATGCTCTTGCACAATCCACTGCTGCAACTGCAAAAGTTCCGCTTCACGACCATAGAACACCGCTACATCCGTTGCTTCTCCCCAATCCTGCTGCTGATTTGGCTGTCGAACTTCCAAGTTTTTTGGTGAACAGACAGATTGAGTGTAGTCTTCTTTCAATAACTGTGAATCAAAAGCTTGCAGAAAGCGAACAAGCGAGCGTTTGTCTACAGTTTGTTCTTGTTTGAGAATGCGAGCGATCATATTTAGCGACAACCCTGTATACTCGCTGAGTTGTTCTTGAGTAAAGTATTGCCCACCATTACGTTCTATTTCTGCTGCCCGCATCATCTGTTGTAGTTTTTGCCGTCCTTGAGCAGTGAGAATTACACCACGCTCACGTCTGGATTTATGTGAGTGCTTTGGAGGCATAGGGATCTGAGAATTTGAATTCTTGATACTGGGAGCTTACTCAGTCAAGTTGATAATTTTAAAATATAATGTTTTCTCAATAATCACCAAATTTTAAGATTTTCTAAATTATTTGCTGCGCTTTATATACGTTGTTGATCTGGCGATTGTGTCTGGGAAAAGTGTTTAGTTTATTTTTAACTTACTTAACTTGAGTGGTGCAAAAACATCAGACGTTGCAAACTAAAAAATGTATCTCTCGTTAATTATTTGTACAAGAAACATGTGAGTGTGTTCTTATGAGCGGACTTTTAGTAATTTTTTTTGAAGCGAGTCTTAAACATTTTTGATCGCGATCGCTAGCATTGCCCACCCTACACTTACTTATACAGCAGATTGCAGGTAGATAGAGTACACTAAATGCTAGTGTATCAAACGTGACAATGAAAGCTTACTCCATCGACTTTCGAGAGAAAATAATTAACGCTTACGAACAAGGTAATACATCAATTA
>JAHHHW010000048.1 GCA_019359115.1 Pelatocladus maniniholoensis HA4357-MV3 | reverse complement strand
TTGGGATTGAACACTTTTAATTCTCGCGAATTCTTGTGTTGATGTACAGTCCCCTGATTATTCGCGATGAAAAATCGCGAATTTTTTTCCCTTCTCTCCCTCTTTTTGCAAAATTGGGATGCTCCCTACCATTTTGCTTTCTCATTTCAATGAATCACGCACTCATTTTGGTAAATCATGCAAGTAAAATGCCTAATTGCTTTCTTGAAAGGTTGGATCACTTTGTTTTTTCAGTAAATCATGCAAGCAAAATGCCTGATTGCTTTCTTAAAAAGCTTGATCACTTTCTCATTTCAGTAGTTCACATATTGAAACCACTAATAATTCTGTACAGCATAATATTAAAAAAAAGCCTAATCTAGGCAAACAGCATTAAAGTGTAGCCATGAGTACCCAAATCACGATTACTTTACCAGATGAGGTTTATCAACGTGCCGAACGCTTTGCGCGGTTGGCAAACCGAGATATTGCTAGTGTTTTAGCAGATACAATTCAACTGTCTATTCCACCTATCAGAGCAGATATTCTTGATCTTGAGCCTGTCTCTACCCTTTGTGATCAACAGGTGTTAGCACTGACAGAACTACAAATGGAATCAGAGCAAGATGCTCGCTTGAGTGAATTACTTGATCGCCAGCAAGCAGGTCTTCTAATTGAAGATGAGCGATTAGAGCTACAAACTCTTATGCAAATTTATCAGGAGGGATTGCTGCGAAAAGCTACCGCCCTCAGTGAGGCTGTTAAGCGTGGGCTAACTTTTGTTTATAACAACTCTTTACCACTCAATAGTTGGCGCCAATAGCGCTGTCGCGCATGGCTCCGCTAAGGCTCATCTCTACAAACTATTAGCCAAGCATCCTTCAAGAAGTTGGGGCTTGTTGTTCAGTTTTAAACCCCCACCCCATCAGCAACCACCGACACACAAGCATGAACCAAAGGTAACAACGGGCCTAATTGCTCTTGTCCATTCACAGCTAAATCACTGTGACACAAATAAACTCTCTCGGATACACGGGAAAGCAAATCTGCCAAAATCCGGCGTAGGCGTTGTTCTTCTGCCAATTGTTCATCTTCTGCTGTCCAAGGTTCGCCTAACCTGTTTCGCAGAAAGAAAGGCGCACCAAACAAAGTTGCTGCACCACCTTTAGCCCAGAGCGGTGAACTCGCATCTAACCAAAAATGCCAATGATGAGAACGCCGAATTGATCGATATTGGAAGATCGTAGCTAAAGTTACACCCTTGGCTGCTGTTCCCATCAGACGCATGGGGTAAGGATTAGCGGTGATTGTACCGCGCTGTAGTAATTGCATAAATTCGGCAATCGTATTTTGTGGTACTTCTCCCCCTAAGCGATCAGAGGGAATCTGCCGCAATCTGGTATCAATTTCCCAATAATGTTGAGCAGTTTCCAGTAATTCCCGCAAAGCTGCTAGTTGGTCGTAAGCGAGATTAGTACCATCCCACAAAAAGCGCTGAATTGCTCGGTCTAACAAAGAAATCGGACTCGGAATCAAACGTAATTCCTGTTGCGATCGCTGTTCTTCTAGCCACTTGACAATCTCGTTGTAGGCTGTAGTCGCTGCATAACCAAGTCTATCCCAACGATCAAAGGCTGTCACAGGTAACAAATTTGGGCGTTCTGGATGGGGTTGAAAACAGTAATCTGCAATTAAACCAGCGCGTACTGGATCGATAGTAGGAACAGATGCAAGAACACGGTGGCGATCTGACACAGGGAATTCATCAAAAATATTCTCCGCGTCTTCTGTAACCGCGTCTGCAAAAGCATCACCAGAAGCATTTCCCCTACTCAACATCACCAACATTTCTGCGACTGCATCCCGGTCTACCAAACGTCCTAATCCTGGATACACTAAAGCCAAAACAGTAAGTAAAGCCCGGATAATCGGAGAAGCAATCAGGGGACGTTGATCGTTGAGCGATTTTACTAAAATGCCTTGCTTAGTAAGAATTTCTGTGAGAGTATAGCGAGCGATCGCATCTAAACCGGGTGCAATCACTGCTACTTGCTCTGGTTCCACTAATCCTTGTTTAATTGCCTGTACAATCACTTCGGCTGTTTGTCGCAACAATTGAGCGCGCGATGTGGCTTGAATTGATTGCACCACTTCCGGTAAACTCAATAGCGTCATTGGTTCTGTAACAATTTCTACCATCGATGTTGTCAGTCTGTCAGCAAGACTACCATCAGGTGAGGCAGTTAAGGTTTCTTGCTGACAGTACTGTGCTAACTCTCGCATATAATTCGGGTCTGCTCCTAAACCCAGACGCACAATCCCATCAGGATTATAACTAAACGCTCCCACTGCTCCATCATTTAAGAGCAACTCAAATAGGTGGCGCGCCACAGGTGGGTAATCTTGCACATCATCTGCCAATATTCCCTGATAGCGTTGTGTTAGCCTTTGTTGGTAATGCGGATCGGTTAACAGATATTGACTATAAAGTTCTGTAATAATTCCGTAGGAAAGTAATCCTCTCTCCAAACACCAGTTACGCCAATCTAGCAGTAAAGCCGACAAAAATTCTGGTTCTAAATTGGTGTCACTGTCCTGTGGTGCGAGTGCGACTGCTAAAACCTTACCAATATCTTCTACTGGTGTACCACTATAAGCAGCCAATTGTAATAAGTCTAGGATGCGACGTACTAAACGGTACTCATTGGTGCCTGCACGGCGTAAAATCTCTTCATTGATGTAGGGACGCCACAGCCTAGTTGCTAATTCTTGCTCGGTTTCTGGACGCAATCTGACAGGAAATTGCGCCTTTAACTTTAAAGATTGCACCAATAAGGGCCAAAATAAAATTACCTCATCTTGAAAAAAGCCTAAAGGAGTTTTACAGCGTACAGGATATTTCCCTGTAGTTGCCATGACAATCTCATCTGCTAATTCTCGCCGATTATCGTCATTGGCAGCCAAAATCAAAACTGCTCCTTCTGTTCGATGAGGATACAGCCTTTTTGGTAGGCGATCGCTATTATTAAGTCTAGATTTTTTAGTATAAAATGATTCTTGATCATGATTTTCATCTTGCATCCAGCGAGCAAATTGTTCCACCAACCGAGCAGTTTTGCCACTGCGACTCATACCAACAATCCAAACAGAATGAGAAAACATAATCGTTTTCATGGGAATTTGTTAAGATACCTCGTACGTTAAATTAAGGTTAAAAATACCAAAACAGGCTGGATGATTGCCTAAGATGAATAACTCAGGTTTAGGTCAAAAAATATACTCTTTTCTGTGGACAGCATACGAGCGGTACTTGCGGACACCAGAACGCTCATTAAATAAAGCGTATGATGCTGCCCTCAAAATCCAAAAAATAGAAAATGAGCATTTTAATGGTAACAAAATAGACTCCAACTCAACGGCATATAGTAGCAGTGTTATTGATTATTTTGAATCAGATCTTAAAAAAGAATTAAAAATCATTAGGATGAGGCTAACAGAGTTTAGAGCCAGCCGTTATTTCTTAAATGAACCAAATCAAAAGGCAATCAGAAAACTAAGTATCGAGTCTCTTGAACCTTCAGTAATTTTAGAGAAGCTCAGATTTATTGATGGAGTCATCACAAAATACAATAACATTGACGAAGAAATTATCCCTCAAGATCGTGTTGCAAAACCCATAGATGTACCAGCAAAATCTATAGTGCTTCAACCAAAACAACCCGATATTCTCAGAAAAAAAATCGATAACGAACCACGGGGAAAAACCGATACAACAGGTGTATTACCGCGTTCAATATTTAATACTATTAATCGTCTCCAAGCAGAATTAGATCCGCAAGCAGAGCAGAATGTTGTTCAAAATTTCCGTACAGCCCAAAAAAGAACCATCATCTCAGTTAGATTTATATTATTATTAATCATCGTACCAATTCTGACTCATCAACTATCAAAAGCTTTTCTCGTTGGACCGATTATTGATCATATCAAGGAACCTGAACAAGCAGTTGTCTTCCTCAATGAAGAAATGGAAGAAGAAGCACTGCTAGAGTTGCAGAGATTTGAAGAAAAAATTAAATTTAAAAATCTGCTTAGTAATATTAGTCCACCAATAGAAGATATAGAAATAGAATTGAGGGAAAAAGCCGAAGAAATTGCCGGAGAATTTCGTCAAGAAAGTGCCAATGCTCTCAAAAATGTCTTTGCGGATATTTTATCTGTAATTGCATTCGTATTTCTTTTATTAATTAGTAAAAGAGAAATTGCTGTTCTGAAAGGTTTCTTTGATAATATTGTCTATGGTCTAAGTGATAGCGCCAAAGCATTTATCATCATTTTATTCACAGACATTTTTGTTGGCTTCCACTCTCCTCACGGTTGGGAAGTGATTCTAGAAGGTGTATCACGTCATTGGGGTTTACCAGCAAATCATGATTTTATCTTCTTATTTATTGCGACCTTTCCAGTAATCTTAGATACTATTTTCAAATATTGGATTTTCCGCTACTTAAATCGGATTTCACCTTCTGCGGTTGCGACCTATCGGAATATGAATGAGTAATTGTTGATTGTTTTTGATAGTTTAAAGTAGGTCTACGACCCTACTAACATTTACCATGAAAAAAAAACTTGTTGCTCTATGTCTTAGTCTCCCGGTTATACCATTAATTTTTTTTCTGCCCATAGAATCTTTAACTTATAGGGAACTCAGCCCACCAGAATGCCGACTAAAAAAGTGGGAACTACCAATTTCCTTTGAAATTTCTGATACACAACAAACCTCACCACTACCTTTGTTATCCTTGCAACGGCCTTTATTTCCTTGTTGCGAGGCTGATAAGTCTTGTCTAGATGAACAAATATGGGGTGAAAACGCTAAATCACCAGACAAAAAAGGACTATTAATGGCTGTTGATCGCAGTTTGCAATACTTGCAAACAAAATCTGCTGCTACTGCTTACCAAGGATATAAAGTACCTGGTATTACCCATCAACGCGTCATCAAAAGTTTGAGACGCTTCCGCCAAGTTTTATTAACATCCAAATCTGCTGCTGAATTAAATGCAGCGATCGCCAAGGAATTTGTTTTTTACCAATCTATTGGCAAAGACACTAAAGGTACAGTTTTATTCACCGCCTACTATGAACCACTTTACTCTGCTAGCCGCACTCCGACAGCAGAATATCGTTATCCAATTTATGGCTTACCTCCGGATTTAAAATCCTGGGTTAAACCTCATCCCACGCGCTTAGAACTAGAAGGAACAGATGGTTTAGAAGGTAAAAAAGGCAAACTACGGGGATTGGAATTATTTTGGTTTCGCGATCGCCTCGAACCATATATCATCCAAATTCAAGGTTCGGCGCGGTTGCAACTTCCTGATGGTAAACAAACAACAGTTGGCTACGCTGGTAATACAGCTTATGGATACAAAAGTATTGGTCGCGAACTAGCAAATGATGGCAAATTACCCTTAGAAGGTATGACTATGCCGAAAATCCTTGACTATTTTCAAAAATATCCCCAAGAGTTAAACGTTTATATTTCCCGTGATCCGAGCTTTGTATTTTTTCAAGAAAATCATGGTGCGCCAGCAACGGGTTCAATCAGTGTACCACTTGTCGCTGAACGTTCAATCGCTACAGATAAATCCCTCATGCCTCCCGGTGCTTTAGCCTTAATTCGTGCTAATTTTCCCTTTATAGAAACCAATGGCAAAATAGAACGTCGTATTGTGAGTCGTTACGTTCTCGATCAAGATACTGGAGGTGCAATTAAAGGAGCTGGTAGAGTAGATTATTTTTTGGGTACTGGTCAACAAGCAGGCGATCGCGCAGGTGTCACCGTTAGTAATGGACAACTATATTATTTGTTACTTAAACAGTAATCATGAGGAGTCTGGGGAGATGGTGAGACAGAAGGACACGGATAACTATATAGCGGTTCTCATTTGAATCAAATACAACGCCATGAACAATGTAGAGACGTTACATGTAACGTCTGGGCGCAGCGTATTGCACACAACCGAGAAGCGCTATATTTTGATTAATGACTAATGACTAATGAAGAGTTTTGCATAAATCGGAAATACCATCTCTTCAATTTGTGTATATAAGTATGTTCCTAATAACTGGGATTCACCATGAAAATCTCATCATAGGCTACATTGGTCGGTCAATCGGGAGTTGAAAGTGATCAAGATTATATTTGATGCTGACCTAATACTAGAAGCTTTAATGAATCGTAACGGTCTTGGAGAAGAGGTTAGTAAATTATTAGATAAAGTACATCCATTGATTCAGATGTACATCACAGATATCGGATGGCAAAAAATATACACTTATGCCAGTCGTTTACGAGATAACAAAGTAGCAGAAATAGTAGTAGATTGGTTAAAAGAAAAAATTAAAATTTGTCATGTAGATCAGACTGTTCTCCAACAAGCACGCACTTTAACCTTAGAGGATTTTGAATCTGCTGTTGAACTTTGCTGTGTTAGCTATGAAGAATTAGATGCAGTTGTCACCCATAAGCTCAGTGACTTTACTCAAGCTCCTCATAAATATTACGTTTGGTCAGTAGCAGAATTATGGGTACGCGTCAACTTAGAAACTCAACTACAAACAACCAGGTTTGGCTAATAAAAACTCCTGCTTCTTCCCCTTTGTCTCCCTTGTCTCCCTTGTCCCTCTTGCAGTCCCTAACTACTTCTGGGGAGACGATAACTGTAAGCGCTGTAATCGAATCGTTGCTTCTTCGATTTGCTTCTGCAACAAGGTCAGATTTGCTTCCATTGTTTTTTTGTGAACTTCTAATAATTCCGTTTCTTTACGCAGACGAGACATTCTCGTATTATGGTCTTCGGTTCGCCCTGGTTGGAAGATTACGCCAAGATAAATCGTGACGTTGGAAGCGTCTAAAGTATTCACACCTGCGGAAAGATTAAAGCCAAAGTCATTTTCAGTATTGACGTAGGCGTTGGGAACATAATTGAGAGGATAAATATTGGGATACTTAATCGTATTAGAGTTATTGTTATTCGAGGAAGTATTAGAGTTCGTTACAGGAATCTGTGGACTAGATTGTAATAATTGATTGAAAGATGAATCATTCCCCACAGTTGCTGATTGATTACTATTGGCTGTTTGGGAATACGCAGGGTAAAGACTTAAAGCTTCTAGAAGCAATACCACTAAAGAAGCAGAAATAAATTTTAAATAATTATTTAACACCAACAGTAGCAAGCCCTTAATCATCTTGTTAAGAATTTTTTTTAACTCAGTAAAGCGTGGCAGAAACAAAGAACAACTCAAGAATACGCCAAAATACTGACGTAATCAGGATTATTCTCTTCTGCTTTCTGCCTTTATGCAAGAGGCTTGCTATATTAATTTACTGTATAGTGCAAGTCGATTAAATGTGTGCGTGACTTCTATTTTTCAGCTGAGGGGGCGACAAAAAAGGCTAGGATGCAGATAGGATAAGCTCCATAGCCCTTAGACCTCGTTGATAGAAGGGGCGTTTATTGCGAGATAATTTCATTAAATCGGTAACTAAATCTTTACATTGTTCCATGAAATTAACCCAATGTTGACCATATAATCCGATATAAAAACTACTATGCCGCTTTTGTATACGCCCATATTCTTTCAAATTGCTACTACCTAATTTGGGTAATAATTCAAAGTATACTGGAAAGGCTCTCTTATCCCAAACGACACTTACCATAAATAAATTCACACCGGCCCAGTTTGTACGGTCAATTACTACATAAATTATTTTTTCACAGGTGAAGTTTGTTTCTAACCATGCGGTAACTATCGGAAACCAAGTCTTTTCAATTGTGAGATTTGGTAATGACAAAAATCTCTGTATTTTCTTTCTTCTGCTTTCAAATATAATTGGAATCGGTAGGACAGTGGCTAAAGTTTCTAACTTAACTTTTTTAATGGATTGCAACAAGGTAATCAAAATTTTGAGAAAGATGTAATCGGCAAGACTAAATTGACTTTTTAAGTGTGTTTGGTAGAATGTTGGGATCATTATCAATCTTATTGGTCTTATTGACAAAACTAGACCTATCTTTTCTTAGCACAAATTGCTACACACTTTATCTCATAAGATTTTCGGACTATTTGGTCGCCCCGTCAGATTTTTCAGCGTGTGCCTCTACTTTTTTGTCTAAACGCAACAGAGTATTAATTTGCCATGCATCACTATTTCTGAAGTTATAAATATGTACATTTGCAACTTTTGCGGAACCACTTTTTTTGTTGTTGAAGTACACAATAACCCAGCAATCTCAAATCAGCGTTTCACAGATTGTTGGCTTCGTTATGTCTTTGTTGGAGCTGATGTAGTAAATTTCGCTGTGCCAGGGGAATATATAGCATGACTCGTTTAGCAAGTCCTATTGAAAACATCAAAAATCACTATACAGTAGTAGTAATTGGTTCTGGGTATGGGGGAGGAATTGCGGCTTCACGGCTCGCCCGTGCTGGACAACAGGTGTGTGTTCTCGAAAGAGGTAAAGAGTTTCAACCTGGAGAATATCCCAATCAACCAAAAGAAGCAGTCAAAGAAATGCAGGTGGATTTACCGAATGGGAAACACATCGGTTCACCCACAGGTTTGTATGATTTTCATATTAATAAAGATATTAATGTTTTCGTAGGTTGTGGTCTGGGTGGCACATCACTAGTTAATGCTAACGTTTCTTTGCCAGCCGAACCCCGTGTTTTTGCAGATACCCGTTGGCCGAAAGGTTTGCGTGATGATGTAGATACTTTATTGGCAGATGGATATCGGCGTGCCGAAGAAATGCTCAAACCAACTCCATATCCACAAAATTTTCCACATATACACAAATTACAAGCCTTGGAGAAATCTGCTCAATACTTGAATGAGAAATTTTATAGACCACCCATTAACGTTACTTTTGAAGACGGGGTGAATCATGTCGGTGTAGAACAGAAAGCTTGTAATCTCTGTGGTGATTGCGTCTCTGGTTGTAATCATAAAGCCAAAAACACTGTACTCATGAATTATCTGCCCGATGCCAAGAATAACGGTGCAGAGATATATACGCAAGTATCAGTAAGTTATTTAGAACGACAAGAAAATCGTTGGTTGGTTCACTACCAATTAATGAACACAGGACAAGAGAAGTTCAACGCGCCAACAATGTTTATCAGTGCCGATATGGTAATTTTGGCGGCGGGTACACTAGGATCTACAGAAATTTTATTACGTTCTCAAGCCAAGGGTTTGCCTGTATCTAATCAGCTAGGACACTATTTTACAGGTAACGGTGATGTCTTGGCTTTTGGATACAACACCGAACAAGTAATTAATGGTGTTGGCTTTGGCGATCGCCCTGCGAGCAAACAGGAACCTGTAGGGCCTTGCATTACTGGTATTGTGGATATGCGTCAACAGCCCGTTTTAGACAACGGTATGGTGATCGAAGAAGGTTCCATTCCTGGCGCTATTGCTCCGATCTTGCCAAGTAGCTTTGCTGCTGCTGGTAAAATCTTGGGTGAAGATACTGATCAAGGTATAGGCGATCGCCTGCAAGAAAAACTCAGAGAAGCAGAAAGTTTAACTCACGGTGCTTATACAGGTGCAGTCCGCAACACCCAGACTTACTTAGTCATGACTCATGATGATGCAGCCGGACGGATGTATTTAGAAAATGATCGTCTTAGTATCGAATGGGAAGGTGTAGGTAAACAACCCATTTTTCAAAGAGTTAACGATCGCCTAGAAGAAGCAACCCGTCCTTTAGGTGGTACACAAATTCCTAACCCGATTTGGAGTAATGTTTTTGGTCACGACTTGATTAGCGTCCATCCTTTGGGTGGTTGTATTTTAGCAGAAGATGCCGAACATGGTGTAGTTAACCACAAAGGACAAGTGTTTTCTAGTCAACAGGGTACAGATATCTACGAGAATTTGTACGTTGCTGATGGTTCAGTAATACCTCGGACATTAGGGGTTAATCCACTACTAACTATTTCGGCTGTAGCTGAACGCTGTTGCGCTCTGATTGCCAAAGATCGAGGTTGGACAATTAACTACGATCTATCTTCTGTAATAGCGCCAACAAACTCCACACCCACAGCCAAAATTGGAATTCAGTTCACCGAAAAGATGCGTGGTTTCTTTTCTACCAAAGTCAAAGATGACTATCAAAAAGCAGCACAACAAGGTAAAAAAGATATCTCACCTCTAGAGTTTACCGTGACAGTCATTGCTGATGATTTAGAGTTACTGCTCAATGATCCTCAGCACCCTGCTAAAATCGTTGGTACAGTCACAGCCCCCGTAATTTCTTCAGATCCACTGACTGTAACCAAAGGTGATTTTAACTTATTTATAGAAGCAGAAGATCAGCCCAAAACCCGCAAAATGTGCTACAGCATGTACATGACCGCAGAAAACGGGCAAAGCTACTATTTTGAAGGCTTTAAGCAAATTCATGATGATCCAGGCTTTGATGTTTGGCCTGACACCACCACTCTCTACGTTACTGTTTATGAAGGTGACAACAACAAAAATCCTGTGATTGGTAAGGGTATTCTCAAAATTCAACCTGTAGATTTCATAAAGCAAATGACTACCCTGAAAGTCATTAACGCCAAAACTCGTTGGGAACAACTGCAAGCAATAGATCGCTTTAGTCGTTTCTTTGCTGGTACCTTAACTAAAATTTACGTTTAAGAAAATGTTAGTAGTTAGTGGTATTTAGTTCTTTGTTGGTTGTTGGTGGTTGTTAGTTCCAAACAACCACCAACAATCTAAAATCAACAACTAACTATTATGCAAATAGATTTTCATCATGGTGTAACTTATGTCGTCGCACGACTAGCCGGATTTGAACATCAAGCCGCTAGTATCATTGCATATTGCGCTCAATACGTAGATGATGCCACAAATGCCGGACTTATCCGCTTTGATAACGGCGCGTTGTTTAGCCGCATGAGTTCTGCACACAAAATGCTTGACTACCGTAACTTTAAGGAACTAGCAAATCATCGCGTTTGGATTCCCTTTCATTTTCTACCTGGAAATGGCGGAAAAAAAGTAGGAGAAAATCTTACAGGTAGCTTTATTGACAAGCTCATTTGTCGTCCCAACAGTTATATAGCTCAGGATATGGTCAGCGAATGCATTCGTCGCCGTGATTCTATCTATGGACTGCATCGCTTAGGGATTACAATGCATGTATATGTAGATACTTGGGCGCACCAGGGTTTTGCGGGTGTCAATCATCGAGTTAATGAAGCTAAAAAGCTGGTTGATGAATATGGTAATCCCGATCGCAGTTTGATGGATCGTCTAAAAAACTACTGTGTTAGTGAAGCTTTACCCCTCGGACACGGTGCAGTTCTGAGTCATCCAGACAAACCTTACTTACGTTGGGGTTACACCAATGGACGAGGCGAGAAAATTTCCAGAGACAATCCTAAAGATTTTCTAGAAGCAGCAGAGCATATGTGTAAAGCTATGCAGCGTTATATAGCAGGTAATCCAGACGCAGATGTACTAGGGCTGCCAGAATCTGATCGGGATACAATAGCTTTTATGCTCGAAAATCTTACGGTCAACAAAAGTCATTTTAGACACAAAGAATGGTTGCAGGCGATCGCTCAAGGTAAATTTAGCTTTGGTAAAGAATATGTCACCTATATTCCCAAAGGCAAAAATTCTTGGAAATACCAAGCCCTTGGTACAGAACAAGATATAGACCGAGGTAACGAGATTTTTTCCTATCACACCACCTTTCTAGCCAGCGATTGGAAACTATTTCACGATGCTTTACAAGCACATCACTTTTATATTATCCACGAATTATTACCTATGTATAGTATTTGTGTAGCATGATACTTGAAGATAATGAAGGTGTAGAAAGATGGGGAGAATAACTAATGACCGAAGAAAGGCAGAAGGCAGAAGGCAGAGGGCAGAAGGCAGAAGGCTTAAGTAAAATTTAATACCTTTTTTTAGTCCGATGCATTCTGCCCGAAAGGTTTCAAGAAAGCGAATTTATTCGTGGAGAAGATAATAATATTTGGAGCGAGATGCGTAGTACGAAATACAATACGTCATTGTTAGAAACCCCTAAATTTATTTATGGGGTTCCCTTCTGCCTTCTGCCTTCGTACTTTTGCCTTATCATAATTGACCATTGACTAACCACTAACAATTTCTGGAAATCACTATTTATCAATTGTAGGTAAAAGAGCATATATAGGATTTCTATTTGATTTGTGCAAAGCTGGGTACACTTTTTGTTCCCTATTCCTTGTCTTCACCTATTGCCGCAAGGAGGCTCCCACTGTACCTGAAAGGTCAGTGGTGAGAGGAATTGCGGGTTGAAAACGAGGTACACCCCCGACTAATAGCAACCGTAGGTTGTTGAAGAAGAGGGGTGTCC
>JAHHHW010000047.1 GCA_019359115.1 Pelatocladus maniniholoensis HA4357-MV3 | reverse complement strand
CTTTAGAAGCATTTAGAACAGCTATGTCTTATCGATTTTTCGACTGGTTGACTCATAATCGCGACGTATTTGCCGCTTATAAAGCTAGTTTAGGCTACATTTGGGCTTAATTTTTGTTTAAGTCCCACTAATCGTTACGCGATTCCATCCTAACTCTCGCTCTGCCGCATACTGTCCTCCGTATCCTAATGCCACAACTGTTTGTGCTATAAATTTACGTTTGGCTGCTCCTTTTAGTTGCTGTGCGGTTTCCTTCAGCAAGTTTTTCAGTGAATCCGTTAACTGTATTGACACCTCTGCTCACCCAAAAATTGAATCATCATTGAATTTACTACAAAAAGAGGAAGGAGAGGCTGCCGTTGGCAGCCTCTCCTTCCTCTCTCGGAATGATTATCATTCTGATAATTTGTATATTTTATTTTCTGGAAGTCCCTTAGGTTGTAATGGTGCAGGATTTCAAACTCACTTATGAGCCGAATCATCGCAGTATTTAATCAGGCGGGAGGTGTTGCCAAAACCACCCTTACCCAAAACCTGGGCTACCAACTAGCACAACTGGGTCATCGCGTTCTGCTCATCGACATCGACCCCCAAGCCAGCTTAACTATTTTTATGGGCTTGGTTCCACGGGAAATAGAGCAAACTGTCAACAATGCCATTGTGGATGAACAACCCCTGCCAATTCATGAGGGGATTCATGGCATGGATTTAGCCCCGGCTAACATCTCTCTTGCTACGGCAGAAATGCAATTAGTTAATGCTTCCATGCGCGATTTCCGTCTAAAAGAAGCTATTGAACCAATTGAATCAGATTACGATTTTATCTTAATAGATTGCCCTCCCAGCTTAGGGCTGTTAAGTTACATCTCTCTTGTAGCTGCCACTCATGTTCTCGTACCTTTAGAAACCCATTTCAAAGCCTTTGAAGGTACAGGCGAACTCTTAAAAACTGTTGCTACCGTCCGCAACAAGCCCAACCGCAAATTACAAATAGCTGGATTTGTACCCACAAAGTACGATGCCCGTAACTCTCAAGACACCCGTACCTTAGCAGCCATCACTGAACAACTAGCGAACGCAGGAACAGTATTCCCGCCCATTCCGCGCTCTACCGCTTTTGTTGATGCCTCAGAGGAACGAATGCCCCTGGCAGTTTACGACCCCAAGCACCCATCTGTCCAAATCCTGAAAAAAATAGCCCTTAGTTTATCAGCTTTAAAATGAGACGCACCAAAACCACCCAACCCCTTAAAAGTAAAATTGATGTACCTTGGGACACTACAGGCGTAGCGAATGCTGGTTCTCCTCAATCCATGCCGTTAGACCAGATTGTTCTGCCAGCGACACAACCGCGCCGTTATTTTGAAGAGTCAGCATTAAAGCAGTTAACCGAATCGATAAAACAGCATGGCATCCTGCAACCTCTGTTAGTACGTCCCCTAGATGGAGAAAAACATGAATTAGTGGCAGGAGAGCGCCGCTATCGTGCAGCCCAGGAACTTGTCTTAAAAGAAGTACCCGTTGTCATTAAAGAATTAGACGATAACGCCGCTTTTCAACTGGCACTCGTAGAAAACCTACTGCGAGAAGACCTTAACCCAGTCGAAGAAACTGAAGGCATCCTGCAACTGCTGGCTCTCAAACTAGGTCGAAGCCTTGAGGAAGTACCCCCATTACTTTATCGTCTACAACGCTTACAAAACAAGGCATCTACAGTTACCCATAACGTTATGGGCGCTTCCGATAGCGATGGTGATGAACCTACCCATAACGTTATGGGCGAAGATGAAACTGACTCCACCCCTAACGCTATCAACCAGGATTCTGGTGAGATTGAACCATCTACCCATAACGTTATGGGCGAAACCGAAACCCATAATTTAGACCCCAATCATGAGCCATCTGCTGACTCTGATTTAAAAATTGTTGAAGGAGTATTTGATGGCTTGGGCTTAATGACTTGGGCATCTTTCGTCAAGAATCGTCTGCCCTTGCTAAACCTTCCTGAAGATATTCTTTCTGCACTAAGGCAAGGAAAACTTGAGTACACTAAAGCCAAAGCCATTGCTACTATTCAGGATTTAGACGAGCGCGTTGCCTTTGTAGAACAAGCTATTGCTAACAACTGGTCTTTAAGCGAAATCAGACAGCGCATTAGTGAGAAGAAAACTCCAGCTTCTAAACCAAACACAGAGTCGAACAATTACAAAGAGCGATTTACTGCTGCGACTACCAAGCTAAGAAAGTCAAGTATTTGGTCAGACCCGAAGAAGCGCAAACAGATAGAGAAACTACTTGCACAACTAGAGACGCTGACAAATGTTGAGTAAACTACAGTTCCCACTGCACCACGTTTCTGGAGTTTTCATGACTGACGCAAGTCACGGCTAAAAAGTCAGGGGAGCCAAAGCGCCATAATAAAAACTAGAGAAAGTAACATCCGTTTCTCTTTTTCTCCATTAACAAATAGGAATAGTAAAATGGAAGCTCACAAAATAGAAGCTGTTTTAACCGAAGACGGAACTTTGATGCTGCGGGGCTTACCTTTTCATGCGGGGGATGCTGTGGAGGTGATTATTCTGTCAGCTAAAACTCCACAAAATAAAGGAGCAGCGCCTAGCCAACCAGAAACAAATCTTTATCCACTGCGCGGTCAAGTAGTCCGTTACGATGATCCAACAGAACCTGTTGCCTTGTCAGATTGGGAAGTTTTGCAATGATCGTACTTGATACGCATATCTGGGTTTGGTGGGTTGATGATAACTCCAAACTAACTACAAAGTATCGCTCTTGGATAGAGGAATATCAATCTCAGGGTTTGGGAGTAAGTATTGTTTCTTGTTGGGAGGTCGCCAAATTAGTAGAAAAAAATCGGCTGGTTTTTTCTTGTTCAGTTAATGAATGGTTGGAAACAGCTTTGGCTTATCCCGGAGTACAGCTATTAAATTTAACCCTGCCGATAGTGGTTGATTCAACTCAATTAAGCGGATTTCATAGCGACCCTTTTGACCAAATTATTGTAGCTACAGCCAGAAATTATGGGTGTCCTTTGTTAACTGTTGACGCGAAAATCCTTAACTATTCTGGTGTGGAAACGCTTTCATAACGTTCTGAGCAATTATAATTGTTAAAATTTTTGTGGAAAACTGCTGACTACTGCGGTATGTTTGCGACAAACGACAAAAAATATTAAGTTAGTCACAGTGCCAGTAGTACAGTCGCTCCCACAAGTATTCTCATGCTAGAGTCAGAAAAACTTATCCAGATAGTACAAGCTTGGTTAGGCTATATCAGGTTAGAGGAACTGACTCAAGCTGAAGTCGAGCGTTCTTCAGATATCTATTCAAAAGTAGTAGATAAGGGAGTGCAGCTTGTTGGCAACAAGTTACTCCTTGATAACGAAGTATTTACGCAATTCCAAAAACAGCAACAGGCAGCCAAAAGAGGTAACAAAAATGATGTTCAGGTGGCTGTCGCTTTCCCACAAATTTATATAATCAACGGCAAGGGCAAAGACCAAAAGCTGAAATACTTGCCTCTGTTCACAATTGATATTTCACCCATTTTCAAAGGGAATTACCGCAAAACAGGCTGGGACTTGACCGAATACGAGTTTCAGCCAGTGATCGTTAATTTAATGCGGTTGTACGGGCTAGAAGAAGAGCAAGCCGAATCACTGATTGTTGCGTCAGGAATTTTAAAATTTTTAGAAGACACATTTAAAGGAAGATTCCCAACACTTCGAGACTTTCTCGAACTGGTAGACTTACCCGAAGGAAAGTACAAAACCTTTCGACAACCTTATTTGCTTCGCTGTGACTTTACGCCCTACAACGCCCTGCTTAAGCTTGACCTCCTTGAAATACTCAAGGAACTTCAACAACCTGACTCTAAAGCTGAATGGCTAACTGAAACTCATCCAGCCATGCAGTACCTCTGGGGTCAGCCACAATCACCCAGAGATGAGGTGATGTTCTGGGGTGCTTTCCCTTCTCATGCACCTGATGAATTTCAAGCCTCTGTCTTGAAACACGCCCAGGAGAATTTACTAACTGCTGTTTGTGGGCCACCGGGAAATGGAAAAACCGAGGTCTTCCTGCACCTCATAGCCCAGCAAGTAGCAAATCGAGCGTTACGGCTTGTCCACGGTGAAGATGATGTAAATAATTTAATATTCTTTGTTGGCGCTAATAACAGCACCGTTAAAAAATTCCAACAACGACTGGCTACAGATTCTCCTGCTCAACAGTTTTATCTTCCAGGCGGCAACCAAACTAATATCCGTAAGGAAACTCTACCCAAACTGCAATCAACCCAAGATTGGCTGCGTAATGCTGAATTTGACCAAGATTCTTGGCAACAAGCCAAACTCGAATTGCTGCAAGCATCAAGTGAAATTCAACAACTCCAAGAGCAAGACCGCTTGAATACTGCTCAAAAAGTCATTGATGTTGAACGGCGATCGCAATTGGATGTAGAAATTCAATCACACAATAACGATATTGCTGCTAAGTCTGCCGAGTTGCAAGCCCTAACTGAACAGCTATCAAGTTTGGCTGCTTACGAAAATTTTCCCATTGATGCTTACGAACAGATACAAAGCGCGTTATTCCAAGCAGAACGCGAACTGCCAAAAGATTCTGACTCTATTACAAAACGCGTCTTGGACTGGCTCAATGCTACCACCGACAAGCGAATTTTTCAGCGTTTGGCGAATCGGATAAACGCGGCTGTTTTAAACACCTTAGCTACAGCGCATCCCTTTCAAATACCCATTGACCCCTCCAGTTTAACCACAGCAATCACCAGCATTAACCAAAAAATTGGTTTGTCACGGCAATGGCGCAATCAAAACCTGGAAGTAACTTCAATTCAAAGCCAAATAGCGGCTTTAACTAACGAAATAGAGTTAAAGCAAGCTCAACAGCAACAAATCCAAAAGCAACTTGATAGTTACCCTCAAGCAGATTTCTTGTGTCGTTTTTACCGTGACTACCACCATTTGCAGCTAGAACTATTTCAACGTGCCTGGGCGTTTCTGTTGCAAGAAACTCTCCGACGCAAGGATAGCGTTATGAGGGCATTAGAAACTTATGGCAGCGTATTAGCTGGGGATGGAGAGGCATTGCTAAAACTGTCAACTGATAGTGATGCCATCTACCGTGACTTGAGCTTGATTTTTCCGGTCATTACCTCCACCCTCCAATCAATGCGTAATATGTTGCCAATTCTTCAGCCTAATATCATCAAGCTGGCACTGGTGGATGAAGCGGGGACAACTCTCATACATCAATTATTTCCTTTATTAGTGAGATCGCAACAGGCAGTAGTGGCAGGTGACTCCCAACAGATTGAGCCTATCGTTAACATGAGCGATGATACCATCAAGCAATATTTCAAAACTGCCTTTTTGGATCGGGGCATGAGGAATGAAGATTATTATCGCTATGCTCCTACTGCTAAATACACGGCTACCTGACTTTTCACGGGATGTGGAAAAAGGAATGAGGTTCGCGCTCTCATATCGCGAACAAAATACTATTCCTTGTTATATTTAGGGCTTGCTGAATAAGTTCCTCAAGCAAATCTACAAGCCACACAGCTTGCAAAATAATCGTTTCGTTGCTCAGTTTCCAAATTTACCCAGCGATCGCTAACGATTGTGCAAGGGTTTTGAGACTCGCTTATGTTATAGCCTTGCACTTGTTTGGCGAAAAAAAGCCTGAAATCATTACCTCGTATACATTACGCTTCTATTCAGCAAGCCCTATTTAGAGGTTTCTTCAACTAAATCCTTCAAACCCTGTTTGAGAGCCTCAATCGAACGGTCTAAAGCCTCAATTCTAGTCCTAGCAGTCATTTGTTCCATAGCATTCATGTAAGCTTGACTACCAGCTTTACCCAAGTGTTTATATTTGGAAAGCTTACCATCAATACGAGTTGGAAATATCGGCGTTGCTGCGTGTAGCTTATAGTACCAATAAACACCTTTACGCCCTTTTGCTAAATAACGAGCTATTCTACACCCGGATGGCGCCACCTGGTTTGATTCGTGTATGCCAACCACTTCTCGTTCGAGACGCTTTTTCATAGAAACAACTTTGTCTATGCGTTTGTGTAAATCCTCTTGGGCAGCGAGTTTTGGGGTCTTTGACATAAAATCAACGGACAAGACTTCGCGATATGGTATCGCGAACCATATTCCTTTGTGAAACAGCCGAATAACTAAAATCAATATTTTGAAAAGCTTCGACCCATCGATAAGATTCTTTTTCTTCAAAAGCTCTATTTTTCGCCCTTAAACGTTCTTGTTTTAATCGCTTTTTTTTCGCCGCAGATGTTTCTCCTGGTGGTGGTGGCACCTTATGTTGTCGATGCCACAATTTTTCCCATAATAGTCCTAGTGGTTGACCAAAGTCCGGGTCTACTGCAAGAGAACTATGTAAAATTAGTCCATTCCCACCATTACCTGTTGGACCATATTCCTCTGTTTTTTCTAATATTTTTTTATAATCCAAATAAGTAGTATCTCCTAGCGCTAGTATTACCGGGATACCATAAATCTCTTGCGCTGTTTGTTTAAAAGATGGTTGAGTCAATTTGTCAAAAGTTGTTTTGGGATTAGAAAAGAATTCGTAACTGCGTTTTAAATCACTATTACTGTTAAATATTTTAGACAGGGGCTCACCATATTTTACTTTTAATGACTCCGCAATCAACACTGCTCTCGACGTTAGACGTTTGTCACCAAAATCACAATTACTATACGGGTTTGTTTCTAGTAGTTTCATTTGCACCCCGAAAGTACGACACTACAAGCACCTTACATTCAAGAGTGCAAATCATCTTAATTTCTTTGATTGATTCGCGACATCAAGGCGCGAACCAGCTTTCTTTTTCCACATCCCGTGAAAAGTCAGATTGTCCGTTTCCCTGTTGTAAAGACGTTTCATGAAACGTTTGGTCAACGCGCCACAGTGTCACCTCTCCAACTGCGGAACTAGCTGCTAGGAATTCACCACAATCAGACCAGGCGATCGCCGTCACGTAATCTGACAGCATTCCTTGCCAGTGCTGCTCAAACCTTAAACCAGACACGTCCGAAAATCCTCTTTTAGCTTTGCCTCATCCAGGTTACGACCGATAAAGACAAGTTCGTTTTTGCGAATTTCACCAGCTTTCCAGGGGCGATCGCGTATTCCATCAAATAACATATGCACCCCCTGAAATACAAAGCGACAGTCTTCTCCCGCAATATTGAGGATGCCTTTCATTCGGAAGATATCCGGTCCTTGATTGGTCAACAACTTACCCAACCAGTTGTTCAATTTTTGCCCATCTAAAGCACCCGATTCGACTATAGCAACTGAATACACCGACTCATCATGCTCGTGGGCATCTTCCATCAGAAAGTTGGGATCAATTTCCAAGGCACGATTCAGGTCAAACGCCCCCACTCCTAACACCACATCCATTTCTAAATCGGCGTTGCAGGTGCGGTAGATTTTTGCCATTGCGTTCATCGCCCGAACCCGCTTTTCTAGCTCTTCCAACTCTTCGGCTGTAACTAAATCGCTCTTGTTAAGCAAAATCACATCGGCAAAGGCAATCTGCTCCTGTGCTTCGTCTGCGTCCCAGTGCTGATTTATGTGAAGAGCATCTACCACCGTTACAACTGCATCTAGCTGAGTTTGATTCTGCACATCCTCATCCATAAAGAAGGTTTGGATTACTGGTGCTGGATCAGCTAATCCTGTTGTTTCAATCACCAGATGGTCAAACTTGTCCCGCCGCTTCATAAGGTTGCTGATGATGCGAATCAAATCGCCACGAACTGTGCAGCAGATGCAGCCATTATTCATCTCAAAGATTTCTTCATCCGCATCAACTACCAGTTGGTTATCAATCCCAACTTCGCCAAATTCGTTGACAATGACTGCTACTTTCTTACCGTGTTCATGGGTAAGAATACGGTTGAGTAACGTTGTCTTGCCAGATCCTAAATAGCCTGTGAGGACGGTCACAGGAATAAAATTGTTGATTGCAGTAGCAACCATATGCTTCTACTTTGAACTTCTCCATAATAATAATCATTTTCACACAAAATTTGGAAAAGGGGAAAAGGCATTTTGGGTTACTTTTGAATTACATTTTTCTATGGATTTTGAAACTATAGCGAAC
The DNA here is from genome assembly GCA_019359115.1 of Pelatocladus maniniholoensis HA4357-MV3. GTDB lineage: Bacteria > Cyanobacteriota > Cyanobacteriia > Cyanobacteriales > Nostocaceae > Pelatocladus > Pelatocladus maniniholoensis. The sequence goes on along the minus strand of JAHHHW010000047.1, from coordinate 4,616 downwards.
TCTCCTCTATATATAAGGGGACTGTATTAATCATGTTATACACTCCAATTGCTCGCACTTAGTTCAGCCATATCGAATTGATGACATCGACTTAATTCCTGCCGGAGTTGCTTTGCATCCAGGTTGCGACCAATAAACACAATTTGGTTACTGCGGACAGTTGTCCACGTTTGGGTATCTAAACTGCAACGCTTACCGCTTAATTGAAATATGTGCTTCAACTGGCTTTCCCAAAACCAGAGAATGCCTTTACCCCGAAAGACATTAGTCGGAAGGTTGTCTAAAAAATCCTGGAACTTTGTAAGCGAGAAAGGGCGCGTGCTTGTAAACGACACAGACACGAACCCGTCATTCGCTAAGTGGTCAGAGTGATGATGCTTGTCTTGAGTCTCCAGCATACCTGCAAAAACATCTGGATTGGTATATCCCACATCCATAATAAATGGCAGAGGAACTTGACCGTATTGGCATCGGATGATTCTGGCTGCCTGTTTGATCGAGTTGATGTAGTTTTCTAGGTCGTCTACTCGCTCAGGCGAAACCAGGTCTGTTTTGTTCAGTAATATAATGTCTCCATAGATGATTTGATGCAGGGCTGCGTCACTATTGAAGTGTTCGGGAATAAAATTTTCCACATCTACCATTGTCACGATGGAGTCTAAGCGAGTTAGTTCTCTGAGTTTGGTTCCCAGGAAAGTCTGGATAATCGGCAGGGGGTCAGCAACACCCGTTGTTTCAATCACCAGATAATCAACCGGAGTTTCACGCTCCAATACCTTGCAAACAGCCTCTACTAACCCTGAGTTAATGGTGCAACAGATACAACCATTGCTTAATTGCACCATGTCTTCATCAACCGAGATGAGTAATTGACTATCGATATCAATGTCACCAAATTCGTTCACCAGCACTGCTACTTTCAAATCTTGGCTATTTTTGAGAATTTGGTTCAGCAGTGTGGTTTTACCACTACCCAAAAAGCCCGTAATAATGGTGATTGGCATGACCTGCTTGGGTATCTGCTCATTGATTTCTAGTTGTGTCATCGGAATCATCCAAAGCACCCTCCAGATGATCTGCCAGCCAAAATCAGTGCAACTTCTTTAGCAAAGTAAGTTAAAATCAAGTCTGCACCTGCTCGTTTCATACTAGTCAAAGTCTCTAAAATCACCTTCTTCTCATCAATCCAGCCATTTTGAGCAGCAGCTTTAATCATGGCATATTCACCACTGACGTTATAAGCTGCTACAGGTAAATTGGTGTAATTTTTGACTTTATTTATAATGTCCAAATATGCTAAGGCAGGCTTGACCATCACAATATCTGCACCTTCAGCAATATCTAGCACCACTTCTTTAATAGCTTCCCTGGAATTTGCTGCGTCCATTTGGTAAGTCTTCTTATCCCCAAACTTCGGCGCAGAATCCAACGCATCTCGAAATGGCCCATAGTATGCAGAGGCATATTTTGCAGAGTATGCCAAAATTCGCACATCAATGTATCCTGCTGCATCAAGTGCGTGACGAATTGCCCCTACTCTACCATCCATCATGTCAGAAGGTGCGACCATATCTGATCCTGCTGCGGCTTGGCTTACCGCCATTTTTACCAGCACTTCGACTGTGGGGTCGTTGAGAATAACACCATTTTCATCAACAATACCGTCGTGACCGTGAGTAGTAAAAGGGTCAAGCGCAACATCGGTAATTACTAGAATATCTGGTACAACTTCTTTAATTGCTTTGACTGTTTGCTGTACTAATCCTTCTGGATTGTAGCTTTCACTGCCAGTATCATCTTTCTTTGCTTCTGGGATGACGGGGAACAGAGCAACAGCGCCTACCCCCAATCGCGACACTTCTGCTATTTCTTTGAGTAGTAAATCTAAAGTATAGCGATAACACCCAGGCATGGAGGTAATTTCTATTTTCTGTTCCTCACCCTCCATGACAAACATGGGATAAATGAGGTCATCAACACTCAGTATTGTTTCTTGCACCATGCGACGTAAAGTAGCAGTGCGACGTAGGCGACGGGGGCGATGAATGGGAGTGGTTGCTGTAGGTGCTGTGAGTACAGTGTTACTAGAAGCAGGATTTTCTGATGACATGGGAATTAATAGTAATTGTTTCACAAAATAATGATAATCGTTTTCATGCAGTATTTTTTGCTTTCTGCTTATATCACCGAAAATAATTACCCGTTTCATTAAAACCGGAAAAATCCGGCAGCTTTATTACTAGTTAACTGTTTTAGTGCCAACGACCTTGACGGAAAAACCGCCCATTACCCAAGTTTTTTGGTGCAAAACCCGTCAATTTTCTGGGCGGTTTTTCCGAAAGCTGCCGGATTTTTACAAGTTTAGACCCAACTCTAATTTGAAATTGCCTTGGTTTTGTTGACTCCAAAACCCATTTTTTTCCCGTAGCGGACAGTCCGGAATTCCACTTCGTTTCTGTTTGGGTTGTAGAGGGTATAGCTTGCTTCCCCAAGAGTGCGCCCCACATTCCCTACCCCAATCACTTGACGTGGAGTGATGTTGATAATTGTAGGAGGAGAAGTTTGACTATCGAGGGTTGTAAGTTGTGTGGTGATAGAACCTGCTTGTAGTTGATATTGGAAAGTCAAACCAGAACGACCACAAAACAGGTTATTAGCTTGCATCCGCGACAACCTATCTAACATTTGAATGGGAGAAGTCAAAAGTGTGAGTTCTTCGCTCACAGATACGGTTGAACCATGAATTAACAGACAATCCAACTCAAAAAACCCAAAATCAAGGTTTCGCAACCACTGTACTGTTTGACGAGAAACACTATCCCACAACAACTTCGCTGTTTGGACTCCATATTTGGCCATTAACTCTGTTGGTTCCCCAGTAGCACCAAGACCATGCAAAATTAAGCACTGTTCTTCCCACCATCCCTTACAAACAAGTGGTTCTAATTCACCATGTCGGGGGTTACGCACTCGTTCGACAAGTTGTTCAGATTCTTTCGTTGGCCCGACCACATCACCGAGAATATATAATGCTTCCACAGAACTACCCTGACGCTTAATATCTGCGATTACTGCTTCATAAGCCGCCAAATTACCTTCAATTCCACTTAAAATTGCCCATTTCATATCTTCAATTTTGGATTTGTTATTTGTTGTTGGTGGTTAGTAATTAGTGGTTAATGTTTGTTAACCATGCCCAATGCCCAACTTACCTTGTACACACATGGGTAGGGTCATCTGCACGTTCTGCGAATTCTATTCCCTGTGCTAAACGCCAAGCGAAAATAGGAGGTAAGCCTTTTTCGATAATTGCTCTTGCAGTTTTTTGATAATCGTAAGGTACTTCCCGCAATATCACCGCTTGAGTATCAGTATCGTAAATCACATAAGTTGCATTGGGTTTTCCATGTCGAGGTTCTCCGACTGATCCCACATTGATAATCTTTTTTACAGGTGCTGTAAAACACCTTTCATCTTCTTCACCATTCTCGCCATTGATACGCACTTGCAAACTTCCTGCATCCAATTTACGGACGTAAGGCACATGAGTATGACCGCAAAATAGCACATCACTATCTGTGGAAAGTACGCGTTCTAGTGCTACAAAAGCATCGAGTTCTGGTAACAAATACTCATGGTTACTGTGAGGACTACCATGAACAAATGTCATGTTTCCTTCACGGAAAGTATGGGGTAGTTGGGCAAGATATTCGCGGTTTTCTGGATATATCTCCTTATTTGTCCACTCGTGAGCTAATTTGCCTCGTTTTTCAGCCAAAAGTGAAGGAAAACTGCACTCGCAAGAATTTAATCCCTCTACAACATCTTCATCCCAGCAACCAGCGACGGTAGGAATATCCAAAGAACGAATTTGCGCCACTACTGCATTTGGATAGGGACCATATCCTACCAAATCGCCAAGACAATAGATTTTTTCACATGAGTGCTTATCGATATCTAGCAATACAGCCTCTAATGCTTCATAGTTACCGTGGATACAGGATATTACCGCTATTTTCAAGCTCTTATCTCCTCAAGTAGAATTTGTTTTACCTGTTGTTGGTATTGCCAAATAGCAGCGTCTGACAAACAGCAATCTTCCAAGGTTTGCCGCATCGCTGCTTCATCCAAGTTTTGTCCTGACACTTCTATTCCACTGAAGCGTTGGGGTCTACCTTCCAAGTGGCAAGGTAGGTCTAATTCGAGAAAATTGGTTGCTGGTACACCCAGAGTAAAATCAGCGTAAAGACTTCGCCCATCTGCAACATCAAAAATTGCCTTGGCGCGGCTCACTTGACCGTAAGCGCCATGAGTAATTTCATACCAAAACTCATGCAAACTATCTTCGTCGATGACTTGACCAGTGGTGGGGACGCGCCATAGTTGGGTAGGGGTAATATTAGTATCAATGGCTGCACCTGGTATAATTTCTTTTGCCCAAGTATGATACTCAGAATCTTGGAGATAAAGTGGCAAAATAGCGATGCTTCTGTAAGGGATCTCCAAGTAATAAAATGCCCAGCCGTATTAAATATATTTTGGCCAAGCCCAAAGTAGAGCGCGCTTTCGCCTGAAGGGCGAAAGCGACGGCTGGGCATTTTATTATTTGGAAAGGC
>JAHHHW010000046.1 GCA_019359115.1 Pelatocladus maniniholoensis HA4357-MV3 | reverse complement strand
TCCTTCCGGAAAAACCAGACCCAATTTTACTTGCCAATATTTTCCACAGAGTTACCAATTTAGGACGCATCCACCCTGCCGATCCTTGTTCTACCAGTTCATAAATTTGGCGAAGGTATTGATTGGTGCAGAGATTTTTTAGTATTCTATCTACAGTCTCATCTGCTGCCTCAGTACCCGTACCGCAGAAAACCTGACAAGCCAATTCTGTGTACCTAGATGGGTTCTCAAGTAATTGACGTGACTTGGTAGCTATAGCTGCTGCTTGAGCCAAAATCGCATCATAAGATCCTGCTGCTACTCTTAAGACTTCTAGGGTTGACTGGTCTACACCACCAGCGTAGGCACAAGCGAAACCAAGTCCCCCCCACAAATTTACTTGTCTTTCTGGTGGGAAAGCACTGATAGTCTGTGAAATCAGAGTTACATCAGTGCCGTTAATAAACCAAATGCTGCGCCCCATCCCCTGATCAAAAACTTGGGAAGCATAACCAGTAAGTACTTCAGGTATTGGTTGACCTTGAAGATAATCTTGCCAGTGGGTAAAACCATGCTGAAAGCCATAGCCATCCAGTACTAGCCAACTCCTGATCAGGCTTAGTGATTTTAAATATGGTTCGATAGGCAACTTTTTGTTGCCCAGTATCAAACCTAACCCCACATACACAAAGTTTTCATAAGCTGCCCCAGGACCTTTGACAAAGGCCTCTACCCGATTGTAATCAGTAGGTGCAAATAAATCCCGCTGCGCTAAACCAGTACCTACACCCTCCAAAGCAAATCCGAGCAATTCGGCTGAAACTGAATTTAATTTAGGAATAATCGCCTCTAGTTCTTCAGTAGTAGTTCCTACTTGGTAGCCCTGACTGTAAGCACTATGTATACTTCCAAGACGCTGGGCTGCCTCAGCAGGCAGGGGGGGAACTCCACGTAGTTTTTTGGTTTCGGATAATATGATATCTTGTGTCACTTTTATTCTCCTGATTGAAATTGTTGCTTTTTGTCATACACGCTCCGACCAGCGCTTTATTTTGTTGAAGTGCATTCTTCATGGCTTTGTGTGTGAAAGTATCAAATACTTGTGTTTAGCTCAAAAATTCCTTTGGAATCCAAATTCCATGAAAACCATAGGGAACTCGTTGCGGGATGAGAACACGAGCCACAGGCTCAGTAGCTAAATCTTGGGCATTCAACACTAGCAATTCAGAGGCTTGTTGTGTTGAATCATAAACAAAAGTCATTAACCAGCCATCATCTTCTGTATTACTATTCGGGCGAGGGACAAAAACTGCTTCTCCGCCGTAACGACCCGATCCCAATTCATATACCTGTGAGGAGCCAGTTGTAAAGTCATATTTCAGCAATCCGTCAAAGCTAAATGCTATCCTTTCCCCAAATGCCATTTTTGCTGTATAAGCATATCGGCTTTGTCGCCCCAATCTTTGCTGATTCAGACTAGGAAAATCTGATGCTAGATCATCCAGTGGTTCTTCAGAAACAGTACCTGTACACAGATTAAATCGCCAACGGTACAATCTTGGCCTATCATCCTGAGCATCATTAAACTTTGTTGGTATGTCAAGGGATGTTGTTCCACTCATCCGACAAGCAATCAGGACGATTTCTTCTCCGTCTTCATAAGCATTCACAGTATGGAAAATATAGCAAGAAGGAGCCTCAAACCATTGAATATTACAGTTATCTCCATGACGGGGAAGAATACCAAAGCGACTAGAAACATCTGACTCAAATAAGTAAGCTGATTCTCCCCGCATGATCCTTTCCATGCTAAAAGTCAGAGGCAGATACATGAAAATGGTGTAGTGTTCAGTGATGGCGAAGTCATGCATCATCACTGGTGCTGGTATATCAATACTTATAGTTTTTGTTAGTTTTCCCTCCCGCGACACAATGCTATATTGCAGATATGGTTGCGAAGTCACAGCATAGCCATAGAACATCATCTCCCCAGTTTCCGGATCAACTTTGGGATGAGCTGTAAATCGAGATGCAAGTTTACCCTCATAGTTATATGGTCCAACTGTCTCTAAGTTGGGTACTGCAATTTCGTACGGTTCAGCTCCTTCCCACAGAGCTAAAAGTTTTCCACCATGCCAAACTAAGGCAGTATTGGCAGTATTCTTGAAAGGTCCAAACAGATTATTAGGGGGAAGATCAAAATTAGGTGGTTCTGTTGGTCCTTTCCATAGCGATCGCCCTGCCTCTGCCTCCATCTTCAAAGCTCTAGTCTGAACATAACGATTGCGATATGAGGCTTTACCATTATTAATTTGCACCCCATGCAACATCCCATCACCATCAAACCACTGATGACGACCTATAGGATCAAACTTAGGATTTGGGCCATTGCGGACAAACGTCCCGGATAAATCAGGTGGTAACTCACCAATTACTACGAGTTCATCAGCAGTAACTTCTTCCTGAACTGGGGCAAAATTACTATCAAGATAAGGACTGATTGTTGTTGTGACCATTTTTGTTCTCTATATTTTTGTTCTTTATAAGACTTCTAATTACAAACAAAACATTTGCAGCATAAAGTCTTGAGGTGTTCGTCCAACAAAGCTGTGTCGTATGGTAGGTAAATACTCAGTGGTGGAAAACTTAGATGTCGATCATCCAATTCCTTTCCTGACCAAAAAGAAATTGTCTCTTTGTAGGGGATGAAAGTTTTTTCTTAAATACTCAAGAGAGTTTAAAAATACCTTGAATAAAAACTTTTCCTTGATAAACAAGAATTGTACCATTTCCTGCCATACCTTGAAATTTAGAAGCTTTTTGTCTTGATATAGCATCATAAACAATCCCAAGTTAAGAAACCCAAAAACAAAGGTATAGCCTATAAGCATACCTAGCAGACGAATCAGGTAACTCTGTGTTACATTTTGAAGAACATCATAGGCAACTGTTTTATGCTCAATCTCTTCAGCAGCGTGCCACTCAAAAAGTTCCTTTAACTTCGGTTCTGCTTCTGCCAATAATTCCTCTTCTAAGACAAGTTCAGCTACAACATTTGTACAATTCTCAACTCCTGCAATCATAGCTAGCTTCAACTCAATGCTCAACCAATTTTCACAAATATTCCAAAGAATAAACCGCAGAAAGCGAAGGTAGGTTTTTAATTCATAGCCTTGCTGCTGTAAAATTTCCCAGAAATTCTCATGCTGAATAGAATGTTGTGCTTCCTGGCCTATAAATGCCGAGGCTTCTTGTTTGAGCTGCAAGTTATTAATTTGCTTTATTTGCCCTTTTATAGTGCGAAGCATGAATTGTTCGCCATCGGGAAACAGAAGCGTGATGCTATTAAAAAAGTGTGTTCTAAAGTGACTGTTCCCACACCAATACCTCTCAGTCTGCTCTGAAAAATCAAAATTCATCTGCCGTACAGTTATTTGAGACATAAGTCTATACCTTTGGTTATGATGTTTAATACGGTTGGCTATACTCTTAAAACAACCTGTGAAATTAGTGCTTCTTTTGTTTTCTGGGAGTAGGATAATATCTCCATTTTTGATCGAACAGAAAAGACTTGTTCAATACACTTCTTTGATAAGAGAAATTTTCAAAGCCAGCCTTGCCATGATAACGACCTATTCCACTTTCACCAACTCCTCCAAAAGGTAAAGAGGGAATAGTTAAATGCATGACTGTATCATTAATACAAACCCCACCCGATGTAGTTGCCTGCAATACCTGAGTTTGATGTTGTTTATTATTGGAAAAGAAGTAAAGAGCTAAGGGTTTTGGTCTTTCATTAATGATTGCGATCGCTTCATCTAAATCTGTGTACTCAACCACAGGAAGTATCGGACCAAAAATTTCTTCCTGCATGATATTGTATTCCCAAGAAACTTGATCGATAACCGTGGGAGCAATGTAGAGGTCTTTGAGATTAGTCTCTCCTCCCACTATAATTTTCCCATATTTTAGCAAATTAGCAAGACGTAAAAAATGTTTTTGGTTAATTATTCTGGAATAATTTGGACTTTTTGATGGTACATCGCCATAAAATTCCCTTATATATTTCTCAATTAGATTCAACAATCTTTCTTTGATATTTTTATGCACTAAAAGATAGTCAGGAGCAGTGCAAGTTTGACCAGCATTGATGAATTTTCCCCAGACAATTCTTTTGGCAGTATACTCAAGATGAGTATTTTCATCAACAATGCAGGGGCTTTTACCACCTAACTCTAGAGTTACTGGAGTTAAATACTTGGCAGCAGCCGACATAACAACTTTACCAACTTTAGTTCCACCAGTAAAGAAGATATGATCAAATTTTTCTGACAATAATTCTTGACTAACTTCTACACCACCTTCAACAACATGAATAAAGGAAGGTTCAAAGATTTTACCAATAATTTCAGCAATCACAGCAGAAGATTGAGCAGATATTTCGGAAGGTTTTAAAACTGCACAATTACCAGCTGCGATCGCTCCAATTAAAGGAGTCATAACCAAGTTAAAAGGATAATTCCAAGGACCAAGGATTAAAGTAATGCCGAATGGTTCAGCATAAATGTGAGAAGAAGCAGGAAATTGATGATAAGGAGTAGCGACTTTTTGCGGTTTTACCCAATTTTTAATATGTTTAAGCGCGTAATCAATTTCCTTGAGAATCCCGACTGTTTCAAAGTAAGCATCAAATCCCGACTTATTTAAATCAACCTTTAAAGCTTTAAAAATAGCAGGTTGATTTTCTATCAGTGCTTGTTTTAATTTTTGCAATTTTGCAATCCGGAAATCAATATCTTTAGTTTTACCAGTCCGAAAAAATTGTTTTTGTTGTTCCAAAATCTTGCTAAATTTTATTAGAGGTTGTGCAAGCATAAAATTTTATCTCCAAAAATAATTAGGGTCTATATCAAATCTAGGTTAAGTGATTGGTCGATGATAGAAGCTAGCCTCTTCTTGGCTCTGGCTAAAAAGTTTATATGATCGGGGCGGTGATTCAAACAAGTGAAGTATTTAGAAAAAATGCTCAACTTAAACCGAATCCCCAACCCCTAAATCGAAAGCTAAAGTTTAGCTACCTACTTTGACTAGCTCTGGTAACTTGGTATCATTTGCATCTACAGTTGCCAAATTCTGCCAAGACTGGAGTTCAGTCTGGGGTTGATAAGTCTTAAACTCTTCTCTTTGCTTGGCAACTGTGCTGTTAGTGGGAATATTTCTGGTTTGATAGTTATAAATCAACTCATCTACATAAGATTGAGCAGATATTTTCAACAAGCTGAAAACTTGTTTAACATTTTTTGGTGCTAGCACACCTGGCAAACCAAATCCTTTCCACAGCAACTTCAGATACCATAAGGCAACGAAGAAATAAGTATTTCTCATTTCGGCATAGATGTTGCAGTGTTGAGGCTCGTATTTACTAAGACCTATGTATTTACTAACGTCCTTAGTGATTGAATACCCAAAGGGCAATTCATCAGTACGATGGGTGTACATAAATCCCAGATTCTGCTTCTTCTCCAATAGCTTGTCAAAAAGTTTATATGCTTCTTCCAAGGTTTCAGCAACAACTGCACCACGTCCTTGTTTGCCAAACTTATGGAGAAACGCCAAATTTAAATGCCATTTGCCGATATACATCGGGATCAGCACCCCGAACCACCACATATTTTCGAGGAAGATCCGCCAACTCATGATGCTGGCGTTACCGAGTTGTTTTTCATGATGGCTAACAAGGTGATTATTACGAGCAATCATGTTGATAGCAAAGTTGTTGTAAACAACCCGCTTCTTCTCTGCATCAACCTCACCTGCAAATTTTGCGCGAATGATTTCTGTGACGTTCTCGATTTGAAAGGACATCATTGTCATTCCCATTGAGTAAAAGGGATCAAACATGGCTGCTGCATCACCAATGACGTACCAGTTATCTCTGGAGTACATCTGCTTACTCTTATGCGCTAGCCTTGGCAGATAATGGAAATCTACTTCCTCCCCGCTCTTGAGCAATTGATAAACAACATTGTGATTGGCCTCTAGAAAAGCAGAGAATTTTTCTTTGGTATTAACACTTTGAGCAAGGATGATATCATTGTGGTGGACTAAGCCAATCGACAATTCCATACTTTCGGTGTCCGTCGGGATCATCCACACCCAATGTCCATGTCCCATCCAGTGATTGGTTGCATAGTAATGGCTGCATGTAGCATTTGCAGGATCATAACCATTATGGAAAATAGTGCGATCGACATTTCTGACTCGCATCCATGCTGAACCATTATTTACACCGTAAAGATTCTCTGCCCCAAAGACTAAATTATCTGTCTTGCGACCGATGATAAACTTGCGACCAGCTGCATCAATAACATGTTTAGTTTTTAGTTCCAGCTGCTGATTATCTAGTTTAACTTGTATAGTGTTCAGATCATCACCAGAGGTGAAGTCAACATCAACTACTCGACCGTTGTAAAATTCAACGCCCATGTCCTTATTCATTTTTAGGACATCACGCTCAAATTTGGGGCGATTAATGAGAACAGAAGCAAGGGGGGGTTGACGAGTAGCCCAAAGATGAAAATAGTCGTCTGTGTTTTCTGTTTTGGCAGGATCTTTAGGCCAATGAAAGTTTAAACCAAACTTGGGTGGGTGATTTTCAATCATGTAATCATAAAGTCCCAACTCCTTACAGATCATCAGGGTGGAGATTTCGACAGTTGATTCACCTACTTTCATATCCTTGTCCATCCGTTCTTCCGGGCGGGGATCGACTAAGGCAATCTTGATGTCAGGAATATTCAGTAGCAGATGGCGAGCTTGGCAAATTCCTGCCATGCCAGCACCCATAATCACAACATCGTAAACTTGGGATTGAGTATTGTTCATCAACATTGGCTTTTGTGTAGTTAAAATTTGCGGTTGGTAAAACAACTCTTGATCAAGAGTGATGAACTGATTAGACATCTCCAGAAATGAGGTATTGACCCTAACTGCACAAGGCTTTTATATTCTGGCGTTGCATAAATGTGGGATGAATTAGCGGCTGAAGCTATTAATAATTCGTTCAAAATAGGGCTAAATCATCTCATTATTCAGCAATGCCTATATTCTTTTTCGGAGATGTCTATTAGCTAAACAAACTTAATTCACTGGTGTCGTTGAGTATGAAATTTATATCTGCTTGTTCAGATTTAGCATCCTGCACAACCAATGCAATCATCCTTTGTGAGCCTCGTGTCAACTGCATAGGGAAAGTGAGAATTTTAAGTTGACTACCAGCAGACATATCACGGAACAGTACACTGTCTCCTTCAATATGGGCAATTCTTAAGCTGATATCCTTGGCTCCAGTTGCTTTACGCAAAGCTTCTACAGCCGTCCAAATTCGTATTCCAGCCACATCTCCTGAGTCATCAGAACGCAACAACAATTGTTGCATTAACGGTTGTCGCGCCTCACTTAATAATGCATTCCAATCCTGTTGGCTACGATGACTTACAGGTTCAATATCGCAACCTTGAGGTCCTTGTCCCGCCACACACAAACAGATACGCTGATCGTGAGAAAGAGAAACTTCTACTCCCTCCATAGTCGCTCCATCCACCATTGGTTTTCCAGATGCACTCCAGTTAATTTGTGTTTGAGAAACATCTGAGTTTAGTAGTTTACCGAGAGCCTGATAGAATAAAGGTAACTCTTGGGCGTGACGTTCGTCTGGCGAGAGAGTACTGATTTCAGGAAAATAAGCGAGGGAAATTTCAGGTGCGCTAACTCCAAAAGAATGGGCGCGATCGCTAATTTTTTTGTCCAGTATCCCTTCATCTCTGCGTTCGGGATCAGCCAATTCCTCCACCGTAGGGTTATCTTTACGGTGTTCTAGTAATCGTGCTTCGTATCCGCTCAGTTTTTCGACAACACGCCCATCTTCAGTCACGACAAGCACACTATTGCGGAATTGCTTACCTGACTGACCCTGGGGTACGGTGATACAGATACAGGAGTCACTCAACTCACCGTCTGGCTGGTAAATTTCGATCCGTTCAATCAATACAGGTAGGCAATTGTCCTGTGGGATCAAAAGTTGCCCAGCTTGGAGTAACGAATCTCTGTAGTAAGGATCTCCGAGTAAAAATGGCCCTTCTGACCTATCTGCATGATCTGTTTGAGCAGAGGAGAAACTAAAGTTTCTGTGGGTGCGGAATACACATTTATCAGCATCCAGTGTATAAATTTTCTGCAAGCGTTGGAAACGCGGCCCCTGGAACAGCAACCAACTATAGAGATCCGCTTGGGGTTGAATATCTAACGCTGTAGATGGGAGTTTGATCGACTCCATAGCAGGAGTTTTCTGCGTACCGAGAACAAAAGTGGCAGAAAAATGGCTAATATTGAATCCTGTTTTTTCAGTCTTAATAGTTACATACACCTCCTGGGGAGCATTTTTAGACTCTCGCTCAAGGACTTCTGCATGGATTTCGATATCCAACCCTTTTTCTGGATCAACAACAATTGGGCGCTCTAAGCGAATATCTGCAATTTCTAGAGTTGGTAGAGTATTCTTATCCGTAACATAGGCAACTGCTTGAGCCATAGCCTCTAAGCCAAAAACCGTAGGAAACAGGTATGAACCTTTATATAGATGATCCAGAAGGTAAGAATCTCGCTCTAAGCTCAAGTGCGCCCGTGCAACCATTTCTACACCAGGTTCACACAGCAGCACCCGTTCTAAGAATTTTGACTCTTTGGGTGGTAAACACCGTTCTGGGAACCAAGTATCGAAGCCACTGGTTTCAAAGGCAGAAAGAGCTTGCATGGGAGCAGCAACCACTACTCGCATATCAGCAGCTTCGTTCTCGATCAGATGCAAGAACCGAGCTACACCTGCATCTTTGGGGATCGCCTTTATTCCCATTTTATTGAGGCTGCGAACACTACCCATCCGCGCCCCCATACCGACTTCTTCCCAAACACTAAACGCCATTGAAACAACCGCAGTTTCTGGGTGTTGAGCTTGAAAGCGGCGCAAAATCAAATCTAAAGCTTCATTAGAAAAACCGTACCAAGCATTACGCTGCATTCCGGTAATACCGATCACGGATGAGAAACCAGCAAAGAGCTTCAACGGTGTTTCGGCAAATTCCTGACATAAATTGAGTACACCTTTGAGCTTGGGCTTAATTTCATCAAACGCAGCTTCTTTTGATACTTGTTCAATCAGTCTTGGCCAATTTAAAGCAGCTCCGTGAATTATTCCGGTAATTTCACCAAGATCCTGGCGAATTTGCCGCACGACAGCCCTTAAAGATTCGGGATCAGCAACATCACAACTGTAGCAAAGACAGGTTAATCCTTCAGCACTAAAACGTTCGAGAGTCCGCATCACTTCCACATTCCCAGAACCAACAGTATGTTTGTCTGGAAGTGGCGAACGACCAACTAGAGCCATGCGTACCCCTGTTTTCTTCGCCAAAGCTAAGGCACATTCGGCAGTAATACCTTTGGCTCCACCAGTAACAAGAATGACATCTTTAGAAGACCAGGTAATTTTTCGTTCTTCATACTCGGCTGGTTCTTGTACTTGCGGACGAGAAACATAACGAGTCAGAGTTGCATCGTAGCCCGCAGCTAGATAGAAATGAGAGGTAGCAAGCTCTTTTATTACACATTTGGCGATCTTGCTGGGACTAAGCTTAAGAGAAAAATCAATTACTCGTACTTTGAGATCAGGGCGTTCTAAATGCAGACTGGATGCAAAACCGATCGCACAGCATTGGTCAATATCTGCAAGCGGTGGCTGTGTACCGAAATGTCCACCACCAAATTGAATATACGCTACTGTTGTATGAGTGCGGGATGCTTGGGAAGCTGGCGGCGGAGTGGCTATGCTGCGTAGCCGCTCAATCATGCTGAGTAAAATAGTATCTGGTGATGATCCACTACTTGATTTTTGCGGAAGTACAGCTATAAAGTGAGTAAAGTCACTTTTATCAATGACGGCTTGAGCCTGTGCTGTAGCATAGGATAAGATTTGAGCTTGAGCGCCTTGGTTACGTAGTTTTTTATACAATACCTCGGCTATGTGAGTTTCAGTGGTTTCACACAGGATAACGGCGTTAGCAGTTTGCCAGTTTTCATCAGGATGCTTACCAAAAGCAACTGGTGTAGATGCCTCTGCAATAGTTGTCACTATGTAGTCACGTACCCGTGGTTTGCGATCGCGCTCTGGTGTTTGTGTTAGTTCAGTCTGCCTACGAGCCTGTAGATGAGAGCCATTTGTGGAACTTTTCACTCCATTGGTTCCATTACTAACGCTCCCATTCCCATTGCTGTTTTGTGGCATAACTAGCCGAATCGCCTCAGCGATCTCTTGGATTGTGGCATTGGCCATAGACGCAGGATCAATCTTACCTGCAACACCAAATTGTTGGGTGGTAGCAGCAATTAATTCCCCTGCTTTTATAGAATCAAGGTTGAGGTCATCGAGCAATCTAATGTTTGGTGTGACGCTCTGTTGCGGAAAACCTGTTTGTTTGACAATAAAGTCTACAAGAAAGTTTTCTACACTACTATTAGCAAGACTATACGTTGGAGCTATTTCTGGCTGAGAACTGCTTTCTGGAATAACTAGCCTAATCGCCTCAGCAATCTCTTGAATTGTGGCATTAGCCATAGACGCAGGATCAATCTTGCCTGCAACACCAAATTGTTGGGTAGCAGCAGCAATTAATTCCCCTGCTTTTATAGAATCAAGGTTGAGGTCATCGAGCAATCTAATGTTTGGTGTGACGCTTCGTTGCGGAAAACCTGTTTGTTTGACAATAAAGTCTACAAGAAAGTTTTCTACACTACTAGTTTGATTGCCATTGATCTGTGTTTGAGCAATTTGAGGGATTTCAACTTGCGTCTGTGACGGAACTGTTGCCAAACTAGGAGTTCGTGAAGAGCCATTTTTGCTATTACCATTAGTGGCAGGAAAACCATTGCCGTTGGTTTGGCTAGGAATATGCGACAAAGTTTGCAAGTCTGCTCTGATCACCTCTGTTAAAAACCTGCCTCGTTGGGAAATGTAATTAGATAGCATCTCCCAAGCAACTTGATTTTGTGGGCTAGGCAGTGTCTGCACGGAAGCATGAGAAGCATAAGAAATTTTAGATATTTGGTCGGCAGATATCTGGAATGGTCGCTCTACAGGATTTTCAATGAATACTTGTGCTGATACTGGTACAAAGGGACGAACAAGACGATTTTCGTAGAGAACTTCCCATTTTATTTCATTGCCATGCACAAATATCGCAGCCAGCATGACATGCAAATCTTTGTGTAGTCCGGGTTTAGATTCAACCGGGAAACAAGATGCTCTCTTGGTATCATTAATATCACTAACTAAACCTGAAAGGACTTTGCCAGGACCTACTTCTACAAGCAAATCACAGGTTTGACTCAGTGTTTTTACTAGTGAAACAAAATCTACTTGTGCCAGCATCTGATTAGCAAAGTGTTCGCGTAACGATAGCCCCTGGTTTTGCTGCTGACCGTCTACACTGGAGAACAAAGATACGTTGATTTGTTCTAACTGCTTTGGAATAAGTTGTTGCTTTCTCAGATGCTCGGCTGCGGTTGCAACTAACTGCGAATGGAAAGCATTGGAAACTGCTAGCAGATGAGTGCGAATTCCTGCTGCTTGGGCTAGGGCGATCGCTTGTTCCACACTAGCTGATTCGCCAGAGATTACCATCTGTTTTGGACTATTGATGTTAGCCAAAACCACGTAACCACTGACTTGCTTGAGAATATTCTCTGCTACTTCTTGAGAGCAAGCCAGACTTGCCATCGCACCTTGGTTTTCGCCTTCCACATTCGCAGACATAGCTTGTCCTCGAATAGCAGCTAGACGTAAAAGTGATTTCTCGTCAAAGGCTCCGGCGGCCTGAAAAGCAGTTAGTTCACCAAGGCTATGACCACCTACAGCAACGGGCTTGATCCCAAGACGGTTAAGATAGTGTAACCAAAGCAATGAAGCTAGAGAGATTGCAGGTTGAGCAACTGCTGTTTGGGCTAGTGCTTTCGACCACTCAGCAACTTGCTCTTGGTTGACAGCACGGTCTAGGGATAGATACATGTACTCTCGCACCCCACCAAAGCCAGCTTCACGTAGCCAAATATCTGCTTGCTCTACTAGTTCTCTAGCCCAAGGATAGCGCTCTACCAGCCAACGAGCCATATTCAATTTCTGCGAACCTTGGCCAGGAAAGAGAAAACCGATTTGGTTTTGTTGGACACTATTGCCTACCCACACTTCTTTTTGTGGGCTAGTAACTAACTCTCCTTTTTTAGGTGGTGTTTCATCCAACAATTTTTCTAATAAAGTTAGATGGTTAACTAACTCTTCAGGCTTACCTGCAATCAAAGCTGCTCGAATTGGCTGTTGGGGCTGGAGATTGCGGCTCAAGTGTGCAGCCAGGTCAACTACTTCTGCGAAACTCAAACCTTCTGCGGTATTGATCAAAGTCCGCGTTTGTTCGAGTAAAGCGGGAATTGATTCAGCAGCTAGGACAAAAATCTCTGTATCCTGATTAGAAACTAGCAGAGACTGTTCTTCTATAGAAGTTTGCAGTTTTTCGGCTGGAGAATCACCAGATTCAAGGGTGACATGGCAATTAATACCGCCAAATCCCATAGCAGAGACGCCAGCACGCAGAATATCTGTTTGAGGACGAACTTCTCCTTGCAAAATCGGGTAAAGAGAACGGGCGGAAGTCTCAAATACTGCGTTGGGTTCTTGGCAATCAGCTACTGGTGGGATAACTCGGCGGTTGACAGCCATGACTGATTTAATGAAGGCTCCAATACCTGCTGCGGCTTTCGTGTGACCAACTAGGGATTTAAAGGAGGTGATCCCACAGGAACGAGGATTTGGTTCGCCATCAGTACTCATGGCTAAGGCAATACCTTCTAGTTCTGTGCGATCGCCCACAACAGTCCCAGTTCCATGTCCTTCGACAAAATCAAGTGTATGGGGACTGTAACCTGCTCGATCATAGGCACGGCGTAATGCCGCAGCTTGTCCTTCAC
>JAHHHW010000045.1 GCA_019359115.1 Pelatocladus maniniholoensis HA4357-MV3 | reverse complement strand
TTTGAGTCGGAAAATACAAGATTTTACAAACAAATTATTGCATATTTTCAACTGAAAGAATTATCAAGCCTAGAATTATCAAACCATCAAATTTCCCAAAAACGAATACATAAATCTATGAGCTATAGCGGTTCTCGCTCAGATGAGGTACATTCTCAAAGTTGAAATGATTTATCTATGAAGTCTAGCTATACTTCATTAGCATAGGAAACGCTATATATAAAACATACTATTGAAGATTTCTGGAAATTATCATCTAGAGTAGTTTTGGAAAATGCTTCAAAACACGTTTAAATGCACAATAATCTTGTGCATGAATTATTTTTTTGATTTCTAAAATTGTTTTGTTGGAACCATAATTTGTCCGATAGACGATTGGAAGCATATAGTGTCCTTTTCTGCCAAGTTATCCTTCCAGTGACAAAAACACAGCAACACTTTCGCCGTTTACATCTTCATACTACTAGTCGCTCACTGGTAGCATACTCAGACCAACAACACAACCTCTTCGTTATTTTTACGATCGCTCTTTTAGCTTTGGCTAAAAAAAGCTCTAACATTAGGAGATACGCTCGGTCAAACAAAACATCCCTAAACTTTCTGCAATTGAGGTGCAATATGGACACACCGTCGGGACTTTTAGGATTCGGGTTTTTCCGTCCTTTTTGGGGATTGGGATTTCCCTTAATTTGTTATGATGCCAATTATTGACATTGAACTTGAGAAGTTCTTCAAGTGCGAAGCGTTCTTCAAAATTGAGGAACACTTTGCCATCAATACCCGCAGTCCTTTTTCCGGCATTTAACTGTGTTACTTGCCGAATTGCCAGTAATCTAGCCGAGGTGGATTTTAAAATAAGCTTTTGTAATGACCTAGCTTTCCTTTTGTCGCCAACTTGAACAGCTTTGTACGCTCGCTTTTTTAGGCTTTTCCAAAAAAGCATCACCATAACCGGTATTACTCGTCAAAGCGATGTACGCTTCAGGTTTGACTTTTTTGATCAACAAAGATCTACCTTAAATTACCAGCGACATCCGTAGAAATTATTTTCACACCAATAGAACAACCTGAAATGAAAATCAGAGTATCATTTTGGCAAAAGACGATAACATCTGAAATAATATGTGTGAAAATTGTCGGCAAGTCATAGAAAATCTAGCTATAAATATTGAACTTTTATTACAAGATTTAGATGATATTCCTAATACAAGGAAGCTCATTCAACTAGATAAAATAATTATTTGTAATTTTTTACTGGGATTATCTCGGCAACAAATATCTAATATAGTAAACTTACCTGGACAGAATATTGCAGATCGATTAAGTAAAATTATCTATCCAAAAATAGCTCATATAATGGGCGTAGAGCAAGAGGAAATAGCTGGCAATTGGGTGAGCATTCTTAATTTTTTACTCAATCCACATAACAGTTATAGGTTAAATCCTCCACCTCAATTAAATAGTGATAACTTTCAAGGAAGTTTTGGGAGACAAATTTTTCTTTATCCAGCTAACCAAGAAATTGTTCAATATCAGATTCAAGGAACAAATTTTTATCAACAAGGGCTTTACTATCAAGCATTTCAGTGTTTTTTAGAAGCTTGGAATCAAGAACTTAATAATTATGGAATTGGTAATCCGGAAGTATTAATCTACATCAATAACTGCTTAATTGAATATAAAAAATCTTTTTTACAAGAAAAAGGTATTAAAATTTATACTTTAGCTGTAGTTACTCCATTCTTTCATAACCAAGGACACGTTGCTGCTGAAATTTTGAGAGGAATTTCTCAAATACAATTACAAGTTAATCTGCAAAGCTTTGACCAAATTTCTTTAGGCACAGAGATAAATTTAGATGAGATCACGCCTAATACCTACTTGCCTTCAATATGTAGTTGTAGTCAAATAGCGTTGCAAATTCTTGTTGTTAATGATCCTAATAACTTATACGACCCATTGAACCAAACAGCAGAAAAATTGGCTGAGTTAGCACCACAATTGAATCTGATTGCGATCATTGGTCATTATTCAAGCGAAATGACCAAAAATGCACTGCGTTTTTATAAGCAGAAAGGGTTAATTTTAGTCAATTCTAGTAGTACATCAAATGAACTTTCCCAATTATCTATAGATAAAAGTTTATCTTTTTTTAGATTGACTACACCAGATGCTATTAATGCTAAAAAAATGGCTAATTATTTAATAGAAAAATTTTCCAATCAACCTCCCAAAAAAGTAGCTCTTATCTATAACCAAAATAGTAGTTACAGTATTTCCTACAGAAACAGTATTAGACAATATCTAGAACAACATCAAGATAAGTTTGTTTTTCTAAAAGAATGTAATTATATTAGTGAAAACTATTACAGAGTCCAACAATATATAGAATATCTTAAAAAAGATGATGTTGATATTATCATCATAATTCCCGATGGAGGAATTGAACCGAATTCCCTTGAGAATGCTGGGTTAATTAGCCGATTAAATATCAACAACTGTTTAATAGTTGGCTCGGCAACTTTTTATCATGATAATTTTTTACATTGGATTCATGAGCAAACCCCGTGCAATACTACAAATCAAAATAACCGTCAAATTATAGCTTGTATTCCTTGGCATTGGCAGAGTCAAGAAAACGGGTGTGAGAGTTCTAATTCTATACCAGAGACTTTTTGTAAAATAGGCGCTAAGTTATGGAGAATAGAAAATTTAACATGGCGCAGTGCAACAGCTTTTGATTCCGTGTTAATAATCTTAAAAGTCTTAGAAGAATACCGCAGCCAATCTAGCAAAGATTTACTCACACATATGGATCAATATTTCAAAAAAAGGAGAAAACAGGTAAAGGGAGTTACGGGGCTGATTCAATTTGATCCAAGTGGCGATCGCCTCAATCCTCCCACAGAAATAGTAGCCATCAAATGGGATGCAACACAACAAAAGTGGCAATGGAAAATATGCTGAAAAACTAATAGCAATTGTAGCTAAAAAAGCTGCTACAAGTAAGGGATTTATATTTTATATAAAAGGCTGAAAATTTTATATCTTTATAGGCAGTTGTGTATTAATTATCCACACCTGTCGTTAAAATATTCCACACATGAAGTAGAAATACTCCTAATCCTATTGTTACTCTAATTCCATGCACTTGAGGAAATTAAAAAATGTTAAAAGTATTTGCAGATCGTGGTGGTACATTCACAGATATTATTGCTGTAACGAATAATCAGGCAATTATAGACAGGCTTTCAAGGCATACAGAACGTTTTTTGATTGTTCCTCTTGCTAACAAAGAATGGGTAATAGTATATAAATTACTTTCCGAAAATCCTGAACAATATCAAGATGCAGTTATCCAAGGCATTAGGGATATTATGAGTCTTTCAAGCAATGAACTCATTCCCAATACAGTCATAGAAGTAGTGAAAATGGGGACAACAGTCGCCACTAATGCACTTTTAGAAAGGCAAGGAGATAGAGTAGTTCTGATTATTACGAAAGGGTTTAAAGATGCATTGCGAATTGGCTACCAAAACCGTCCTGATATCTTTGCCCGTCACATCATTTTATCAACGATGCTTTATGAACAAGTCATTGAAGTAGACGAACGCTATGATGCTCATGGTAACGAATTAAAATCTGTGAAGATTGCACAAATAAAACAAGATTTACAAGCAGTTTATCAGACAGGAATTCGTAGTTGTGCTATTGTGTTTATGCACAGCGATCGCTATCCCAAACATGAGCAACAAGTAGCCGCAATTGCTCAAGAAATTGGCTTTACACAAATTTCCGTATCTCACCAAGTTAGTCCATTAATGAAATTAGTGAGTCGAGGAGATACAACTGTTGTAGATGCTTATTTAACTCCAATTTTACGCCGCTATGTTAATCAAGTAGCAAGTCAGTTACCTCATGTCAGATTAATGTTTATGAAGTCTGATGGAGGCTTAACTGATGCTGCACAATTTCAAGGAAAAGATAGTATTTTAAGTGGTCTAGCTGGCGGGATTGTTGGTGCAGTACAAACTAGCAAAAGGGCAGGTTTTGATTTAGTCATTACCTTTGATATGGGAGGAACAAGTACAGATGTTGCCCATTTTCAAGGAGAGTATGAACGCCAATTAGATTCGGAAATTGCTGGGGCGCGAATGCGAGTTCCCGTATTATCAATTAACACGATTGCAGCTGGTGGCGGTTCAATTTTGATGTTTAATGGTTCAAGCTACCGTGTTGGGCCAAAATCGGCTGGTTCAAATCCCGGCCCTGCTTGTTATCGACGGGGTGGCCCTTTAACAGTAACAGATGTAAATGTGCTGTTAGGTAAGATACATCCTCAATATTTCCCGTCTGTGTTTGGAAGTGATGGCAATTTACCGTTAGATAAAAATATTGTCTTAGAGAAATTTCAGCAATTAGCAATAGAAATTACAAATGCTACAGGAAATTATCGTACCCCTGAACAAGTAGCAGCAGGATTTATTGCTATTGCTGTTGAAAATATGGCTAATGCTATTAAAAAAATCAGCCTGCAACGAGGTTATGATGTCACCAAATATGTACTTTGTTGTTTTGGTGGTGCCGGTGGACAAGTTGCTTGTTTAATTGCTGATAGTTTAGGGATGAAACAGATATTTTTGCATCCTTATGCTGGAGTTCTTTCAGCCTATGGAATGGGATTGGCTGATGTAAGAATGACTAGAGTTGGAGGAGTAGAAAAGCCTTTAGATCAAGACTTAATTCCTCAGTTAATGCAGTTAATAAAAACTTTAGAAACCCAAGCTCAAAGTGAAATAAGTCCAGATAAAAGTAGTGTAGAGACAGAAATCATTCAAAAACTGAATTTGAAATATGAGGGAACTAATTTTACTTTCAGCATAGATTTTGATGCCGATGTGACAGTGATGCAAATGGCATTTCTTGAAGCACATAAATCTCGCTATGGTTTTATTCAGCCAGAAAAATCTTTAATTGTGGAATCTATTTCAGTGGAAGTCATTCAGAAAATGGATACTCCTGAAGAACCATTAATTCATCGTTCCCGCGCTGGAAAATCAGTTCTTCAACCTGTTGAAATAGTCAAGATGTTTACTGCTGATAAATGGCACGATACGCCAGTTTATCGTCGGGAAGATTTACAACCAGAAGATAACATTAATGGCCCTGCTATCATCATCGAAAAAATCAGCACGATTGTGGTTGAACCTAATTGGCAAGCAAGATTAACTAAAAGTAATCATTTAATTTTACGACATCCATAAACAGAAATATGATGTTGAAACGACTCAATAATTTAGGGCCGGGGTTAATAGTTAGTGCTGCCTTTATTGGTCCTGGGACAGTAACTGCTGCTAGTATTGCCGGAGCAAACTATGGTTTTGCGCTGTTGTGGGCAATTGTCTTTTCCACAATCGCAACCATCATATTACAAGAAATGTCAGGACGCTTGGGTTTGGTGACAAGACAAGGACTTGGAGAAGCCTTAAGAGCAACTGAAAGCCCTATTTTGCGACTTTTGGCAATTATCCTAGTGATTGCAGCTATTCTCTTTGGTAATACAGCGTTTGAGACTGGTAATATCACAGGTGCAGCCATTGGTTTAGAAACACTTGGTGATATCTCTTTTCAGATTTGGGCAGCAATAATTGGTGTATTAGCTTTCCTGTTGCTGGCTTTTGGGGCTTACAATCTGATTGAAAAAGTATTGATTGTAACTGTCAGTTTGATGGGCGTTATGTTTCTGTTGACAGCGATTGTTGCCCATCCGGATATAGGTGCATTACTCAAAGGAATGGTATTTCCCAGCCTACCGGTTGGTTCACTGCTGACAGTCATTGCCCTCATTGGGACGACGATTGTGCCTTATAATTTGTTTCTGCATTCAAGTTCCGTGCAACAAAAGTGGCCAGAGACAGTCCCAACCGAAGTAGCTGTTGCACAATCACGATTTGATACCATCATTTCTATTTCTTTGGGTGGACTGATTACACTAGCGATCGCCACCACATCAGCCGCTGCTTTTGCCACTCAAGGCATGACAATTAGTAACGCTCGGACAATGGCACAGCAACTAGAACCCCTGTTAGGTTCTGCGGCACAGTATTGTTTTGGAATCGGACTTTTTGCGGCTGGTTTATCTAGTACTATTACTGCACCCTTAGCAACAGCTTATGCTATTTGCGGCGCGTTGGGCTGGAGGGCAAATTTCCATAACAGCCGATTTCGGACAATATGGATTTTGGTACTAGTGATTGGCACCGTGCTGGCTATTACTGGAAAAAGTCCGTTAGAGTCTATTCTCTTTGCTCAAGCCGCCAATGGTCTTTTATTACCTGTCGTCGCAACATTTTTGCTGATAGTTATTAACCAAGCTGATTTATTAGGCAATTTCCGTAATCGCGCGAGCGCAAATATCTTAGGCATCGGCGTTGTTTTAATCGCTACTACTTTAGGCATATTCCAGATTTTGAAAGCAATTGGTGTGATTGCGATTTAGTAGCTTTTTTAATTGGCTGTTCCTTTTCCTTTGAAAATGCCATGCTCAAATCTGGGTTATCAGTAAGACATATAGAAGAAGAGAAAAATGTACCAATGTATAAGACAAATATTGAATGTATTTCTACTCAGACATTTTCTAGTTCTTTAGTAGTTTCCATGCGTCCTCTACCAGCAAATCAAGTTGTTCGGGCTGTCGAAGTAACCAGTCGATATTACAAAGCACATGGTTCTCCTATACATATTGGTAGTCCAGAGACAATCGGAATTTATAACTTAGAAAAACCTGATTATGGTGATGCTGTCACAATTAATGATGGTGAAATTCCAGTTTTTTGGGCTTGCGGAGTCACTACTCAAATTGCGATTTTGTCCACAAAATCTGAGTTAGCAATTACTCATTCTCCTGGGCATATGTTTGTTAGTGATTTACAGGATGAATCTCTGACTCTTTAGAAACTTGCATACTCTACCTAATCAGGCAACATCAAAAATTAGGAATTAGGAATTAGAAATGTACACAACTACTCAAAGCGATCCTGTCCGTTTAGAAATCTTCAAAAATCTCTATCAATTTATCGCTGAACAAATGGGAATTATTCTGCAAAATACCGCAGCATCAGTAAATATTAAAGAAAGATTAGATTTCTCCTGTGCTATTTTCGATGCTTCTGGATTATTAGTTGCTAATGCCCCTCATATTCCAGTACATTTAGGCTCAATGAGTGAAAGCGTTCGCAGCTTAATTAATGGTCAAGGCGACACCATCAAACCAGGAAATGTCTATTTATCCAACAATCCCTATAATGGCGGAACACATCTCCCAGATGTCACAGCCATTACCCCCGTATTTTTAGAAACCCCTTCCTCCTCCCTGCTTCCCACTCCCCTCTTCTACGTTGCTTCTCGCGGACATCAAGCTGATATTGGCGGTATTACTCCTGGTTCTATGCCTCCCCACAGTACTACGGTAGAAGAAGAAGGAATTCTCTTTGATAATTTTCTCTTAGTTGAACAAGGAAATTTTCAGGAAACACAACTAAGAAATTTATTAGCAAATCATCCCTATCCTGCTCGTAATCCTGATCAAAATCTAGCTGATTTTCAAGCACAAATTGCTGCCAATGAAAGGGGAGTTCAAGAACTGCATAAAATGGTTGCTCAATATGGGCTCGAAACAGTCCAAGCATATATGAAATTTGTCCAAGATAATGCGGAAGAATCTGTCAAAAGAGCAATTGATGTTCTCAAAAGTGGTTCATTTGTTTATGAAATGGATAGTGGGGACAAAATCCAAGTTAAAGTAACAATCAATCAAAAACATCGCCGTGCAACAATCGATTTTACTGGTACATCTGCACAATTGCATAGTAACTTTAATGCTCCTAAAGCCGTCACTCAAGCAGCAGTTTTATATGTCTTCCGCACTTTAGTTGATGATAATATTCCCTTGAATGCTGGGTGTCTAAAACCTTTAGAAATTATTATTCCGGAAGGTTGTATGTTGAACCCTATTTATCCGGCTGCAGTAGTTGCAGGTAATGTGGAAACTTCCCAAATTATTGTTGATGCTTTATATGGTGCTTTGGGTGTCATGGCTGCATCTGCGGGAACGATGAATAATTTTACTTTCGGGAATGAGCGTTATCAATATTATGAAACCATCTGCGGTGGTTCTGGCGCAGGGGCGAACTTTGATGGTACTGATGCAGTCCAAACCCACATGACTAACTCTCGTTTGACCGACCCAGAAATTTTAGAAACTCGTTATCCTGTGCAAGTAGAAAGTTTTTGTCTGCGTCCCGATAGCGGTGGTAAAGGAAAATATTCTGGTGGTAACGGTGTGATTCGCCGCATCAAGTTTCTTGAACCAATGACAGCTAATATTCTTTCTGGTCATCGCCGTATCCCTCCCTTTGGATTAAATGGTGGGGAAGCTGGACAAGTCGGACGCAACTGGATACAGCGTCAAAATGGAACACAAGAGAATTTAGACAGCACAGCAACAGTCTTGATGCTATCTGGAGATATTTTTGTGATAGAAACTCCTGGTGGAGGAGGATTTGGTTCAATCCTTAATTCACCTTGAGTCAGTGCCGTGCAACAGGAGTGCAACAAGAGTAAACTAAATTTTATACTTCACCAAAGGCGGCGGGAAGCCTGCCCCAACTGGTATTACTCATAAGGGATCTCCAGAAAATAAAATGTCCCGCCCTATCAAAGTATATTTTGGCTTAGTCCAAGGATTGATGAGCGTTACGCCCCAGCCCTTTCAACGCGAACAAATGAACTACTAAGGCAAAGAGGGAAACGCTCTCCCAATATAGGTTATCAATAGACATCTCCGAAAACTATCAAAGGTTGTGTGTGACTAGCTTACAAAGCGCAAATGCAAGCATTGCGAACTAGCTAGTCCATACGTTCAAATGAGGTTTTGAGAGATTTACTGATAATAAAAAGCAAAAAAAATAGTTATATGCGTTTATTTTATCCTAATGAAATAGGATGTATTTATATTTGTAACACTAGCGCTCCAATTCGGAATCTTACTAACCCACAAATTGTCAAAATTACTTGTTCATATTTTTTAGGAATTAGCCGAAATCTTTCTTGGGCAACTCGAAATATTTTTACAGAACGAATTCGATGCTCAACAAATATTCTTTAGGACTTACGCATTGACAAAGTAGCTTAAACGTGTGTATACGCTCATCAAAAAGGTCATACTTCTCAATCAGGCGATCGCTAATCACCAATGGCTTGGGAACATGGATAATATCTATGTTGCTGAATTTGGGGTTTAAACTATCAGAGCCACTACCAAGCCATCAACTGCCAAGTGTGACCTGAACGCTTACATTTTTTCTTCAGGCATTACCTGTTTTTATGCGACAACAAAATATGTCGCTTGAGGTAATTGGATTTCTGGGTTTTTTAATTCTTCCTTCTGGGTTAAAGTTTCTTTGGTCGCCCTTAATTGACCGTTACCGTATAGGGAATTTAGGACATTATCGCGGTTGGATTATTTGTTTTCAATTGTTGTTAATAGCAATTATATTTTTCAGTGCTTTTATTGATATTCAAAATAATTTAATTGGCTTGCTCATTTGCATGTTTTTGGCGTGTTTGTTCTCTGCTAGCCAAGATATTGCTACTGATGCATTAGCGGTAAATTTGCTCGAACCTCAAGAACGAGGATTAGGTAATGCAATTCAAGCTGGGGGAAATTTTTTTGGGGCGATTATTGGTGGTGGTGGGGCGCTGATTCTGTTAGAAAAAGTGGGATGGCGATATAGTCTAATTGCAATGTCGGTTTTCATGCTGCTCAATTTAATACCAACTTTGCTTTATAGAGAACAAGCGATCGCCAACTCAAAAGTTAACAAATCTTATTTCCAAACATTTGTTCGCTTTTTCTCTCGCCCGAAAATGCTACCGTGGCTTTTCGTCGTTCTACTGTATATGGCGGGTGAAAGTATGACAACTACCATGATTCGTCCGCTTTTGGTAGATAGGGGTTTGTCTTTATCAGACATTGGCTGGTTATTGGGTGTAGTTAGCTACAGCGCCCGCATTGTCTTAGCCTTGGTTGCTGGAGTGATGATTACACGCTTGGGACGCAGGCGTTCTTTAATTTTGTTTGGACTGATAGCAGCTTTTACTGCACTTTTGTATATCGTACCAGCAATGGGCATTGCCAGTTTACCTGTGCTGTATGCGGTGTGTATTCTAGTCAGTGGAACTCAAAGTATGGCCTATACAGCCTTGCTTAGTGCCATGATGGATAAGAGCGATCGCGCAACTGCTGCTACTGATTATACTATTCAAGTTTCAGTTATGTTTTTAGGTGGAATTGCTGCCACGATTCTCAGTGGAATTCTTGCCCAACAGACGGGTTACACCATCACGTTTATCATCAGTACAGTTGTGAGTTTATTGAGTGTGTTTTTTATTACTAAGTTTATTGTCGATTAAGCTAATATTTATTCTCTTTGTTGAGTACGATCAATCTCCTATTTGCAATAAATAAAAACCGCTCTACTTTTGGTGAGACTTCCTTCGCCAAAAGTTATTTTTTTCGGCTTACGCCTCAGAGGTGAATAAAGGTAATTAGGAGCAAAAATTCATGGAAAATCCTGAGCAAATAACTGCTGCTCTCAAGCAATTTATTGGTTCGGGTATTATCTACCAACATTGGTTAGGTATCGGGTTTACAGAAGGGGTTAAATACCTCGCTGATGCTGCCGAAGCCTATTGGCTAATAGATAGCATAGCCTCGCATCAAACTAAGAGATTTTTATCTAATACCAAGCTGCAAAATTTTCAGATTTGGCTTTTGTCAGTTAAGGAAAAATCAGGCACTTTGATTTGTGAATGGGATACAGGTAAGGAAGTACTACGACAGGAAATTGAGTACACTGACTTCCCAATAAATAGCATTAAAGTTTATCTAATTAGCAAAGTTCTGATGTTACCAACTGAGTACTGATTTCGTAAATAATCCAAGTTTTCAGGGATTAACAATAATGATTCAAGCGATAGATTTAGAACAGGCATTTGTTACCAATCTCGAAATATTCATGGGCAAAGCTGACAAATTTATCAAGGTTTATTACGCAGGTGTAAGTGAAGAAAAGCATTTAAAAGAAATAATGCTGGAACTACAAAAACTAGTAATGGATGCAGACTTGCAACAACTAGAGATTGATTACCAGCAACACTGCGAGAACAAAGACTTTATCTCTGACTGCGATGATTCGGCTTGGTGGTAAACTTATCACTCCCATACGTAAATAACAGCCAATATGTGGGCTAACGCCCTGTTACTAATGAAATATTTGGAGCATTTTGTATGGCATCACGTAAATCTTCCACTCCTGCTTTTCAACCAATTGATGATTCAATCTTAGGTGATTATGCTGTTAATGACTACTCGGAGCGTGTATACTCAAAAGTCTACTATTCTATCCGCTCTCTTTGCGGACTGATTGCCAAGCGACACCTTAAAGAAGTTTTTGATTGGAATGAATTTAAGGAGCAGTTTGCAAATGATTTTGGTAAAGTTGAAGAAAAGCGATATTCTCTAGAACAATTGCTTGAATACGCAAACCGTAAGTTAGGTAAAACCCTTGATGATTTGATAGTGCAAAATCAAATATCTTGGCAACGTAGACAAGAATATGCCGAACGTATAAATACTAATCTTCTGCCTCAAATAAGTGAAGAGAGTGAATGCTAATGAATTCTGAAAATTTGAGTTAGATGACGTGAGGATTCAATTTTGATTAATTGAAGCCTTTCACCATCTAATGAGAATTTAAATCCTAAAGTCAAAAACAGGGGGTAGATCATATCTTATCCCCTTTTTACTGTCACAAATTTGATTAACGCTTCATTAACTAAAAAAATTCAGTTCATTGAATCTCAAACATCTCTGTTATCACTATGTTACAGAACAGCTACATCGTTTGGGAAGGAGCATCTTTGATTAATGGTTCACCAATAGTCCTGATTTTGACAGGATTTGTTTTGCCTACATCCAATCGTAAAACTGGACGATTAATTCAGTCTTGGATTTTGCAACAAGAATTTGTCCCCACAGATGCTGCAAAAAATGGTTTAGACATAGGCATTTGTGGTAACTGCCCTTTAAAGTTGAGTAATTTGGGTAGCTGCTACGTAAACTTGTTAGGTATCAACAATATTTATCGCAAGTATGCAACTGGAAGTTATCCAAAATTTAGCGCCAACGAAATAGAAGTTTTGAAACGATATCACTATCCGATGAGAATAGGCTCTTACGGAGATCCGACAGCAATACCAATTGAAGTGTGGGAGCCGATGATTTTGGCATCTCAAAAATACACTGGATATACCCATCAATGGCGAAGTTGCGATCCTCGTTGGCAACAATATTTAATGGCTTCGGTGCAAAGCGAAACTGAAGCAAAAGAAGCTCAACTTAGGGGTTGGAGAACTTTTAGAATTATCGCTCCTAATACTCCTTTGATGTCTAACGAAATTCTTTGTCGTAATACAGAAGACGACAGAATTCAATGTGAAAACTGTCTGTTGTGCGATGGAGCATCGTCTAAACCAAATATAGGCGATCGCGTTCATGGTTTAAACTGGAAAGTTTCAAATTTCTCGAAATATATCAACTCAACAGCTGTTTAAGCATGTGAAGGCAGAACAGCTGCTTTGTCTGCCTTCTTAAAGTTGTGAACCTTACGCTGAAAGAATTGAAAACCAATGCATTACAGATATATATGGCGGAAGTATTGGTAGAACCGCAATTTCAGATATTCACTCATCCAAAAACTGGGGTGAAGGTAGGAAGAATTTATTTTCCGGCGTTATTTCTGGCTGAGTTTCATGCAAGTGTCACTAAATGGTTACAACGTCGAGAAATTACCTTTGATGAAAAAGACCTCAAACAATACGCAGATGGTTCATTCCGACTATATTTTAGGACACAATCATCGCTGGAGACAGAGTATTTCCGGTTAGTGAAGCCCCTCACGGGGAGAAAACAAGGCAATTTTGTAGAGGATTTCTTTCCAAATCAAAACCCTACTTAGAAAGTCAGGTAAAAATTATGCCGCAACTTGAAGAATTTGTATGTAATGAGTCATTGGTCACTCAATTGGAAATTGACATAGATATAACGCAATCAAGCAAGGTGAAATGCCCTATGAAATCAAAACATCGAAACTTTATGGCTGATGTTAATGAACAAGCTTTAACTATTTCCAAGGCTCAAGCGACTTCCGACCTGACACCGGAGCGCGAGAAAATCAAGCATATGCTGATTGGCTCCAGTAAAGCGGTGACTGCTACAATTCGCGTTTTGCATCAACTAGGTTATGCAGACATCAGGGATTGGAGTCCTTTATTACCTAGTCCCAATTCAGGGGAAGTGATGAGTATTTTGATACGTTCAATTGCTGTGCAATAGTCATAATTACCATGAAATAATATGCCCCGATAGGGGTATTTTTTTCTTGAGATCAAGTCGCGAACTTTGGATGATAATTAATGACGAAATATGATGGGAATTCGTTACTCTGGAGAGCGATCGCGCCTTAAATTTACCATAGGCGATCGCAAACTGAATAACCACTACAATTGCGATCACTTCTCCTCACCATACTCCCAACAAATAGGAAGTGTTTACTTATTGCCACTTATAATAAAGGATAGATGTAACTGCCTAGCTAGTAGGATTTGAGGAAAAGAAAACAGAGACATTACCTTGTAATGCATTAACTATCACTTCCAAGAGATTAAGACCATGCTTAGATGCAGTCGAAAGAAAACAACGTATATTG
>JAHHHW010000044.1 GCA_019359115.1 Pelatocladus maniniholoensis HA4357-MV3 | reverse complement strand
TCTTCGTCACACAGGTTTATTTCTAAATGCGGGTTTACTGAATATTTATGTGTATTATTATTTACTTCTACTCAGGAATCACCATGTAATCTCTTGCGCTACATTTTGAAGTGCGGAATGTGGGTTGTAAAATTGGCAATGTAGAACGAAAGTTTATTTTCTTTGCAGCGTATAGTTTCTGTCTGCTACCCCTTGTATTATTTTGCAAAAAAAGGATAAACAATAATCATCTACAATTCATAACCAAAATTGTATAATTTCGGGCTGACAACGAAGTTTCAAAAACATAGAATATAGCTCATAAGCTATCTCATTACAAACTTTATCAGTGGTTATTCTTGACCACTGAATAATATTTCCTAGGATAAAAATTACTAATTTTTATCCAGAAACTTGGTATGGAATTTTTAGTTTATCACCGATAAACTACAGTGTTCTCTAAGTATAGGTATCACTGACTTAAATGTTAGTTGGGAGGGAAAATTGAAACTGAGGCTCGGCTTTATCATACTAGGGATTATTTTAATTTCCTTTGCACAATCAAATAAACTTACTTGTACTCGTACTGAAAAGCAGGGATCATGTAAGTTAGTACGTTCCGGTTTTTTATGGTCGGAAGAAAAAGAATTGCCAGTGAATAAATTACGAGGTGCTAAATTTTATAGCCCCAAGAACGACGAATCATCTAAAGTCGTGATCAATACTAGTAACAGCGAAGTGTCATTTTCTTCCTTTACAAGTTACGCTAATGAAAATCAGCAGCGAGCGATCGCATCCCAAATCAATAACTTTGTCAGAAACAGCGAACAGTCATCTTTGCAGGTCGAGCAAAATGACACATGGTGGATTGTAATTGGATTTATCAGTCTTGCTGTTGGTGTGTATCCCTTGCTAAAACCAAAATCTTAACTCAAAGTAGCCAACATGAACTACGTACGCAATAACATATAAAAATTCTGGCGTTGCTGAATGCGGTATGAATCTGAATGTAGAGACACGATATATCGTGTCTCTACAAAGATTTTGGCATTATGCAAAATCATTTTCATACATGAAATCAGCAATACCAAAATTCTTTGTGTCTTGGTATCTTAGTGGTTTAATAGTTTCTTACCACCAAGGCACAAAGTCACCAAGTATTTTCAAGTTAGGTTCAGTCATCAGTCATCATTTGATAACTGATAACTGAATATTTAGTATTTTTTTAAAACGCCTGGTTCTTTCTGTATAGGCAAGACATCTAAAGTATCAGATTGAGAACAATATTTTAAGTCTTCATGACACTCCAGACGTAATAAACGTTTGCCATGACTGGCATGATGGAATAATTCTAATAAATTATCTTGCCACTGAGAATAAAGGGCGATCGCATTGATAACTTCATCATTACCTGCAATTTCATCAGCTGATAAGTTAGTTGTTTGTAAGATAGCATGAGCGATCGCACCTGCACAGGCAGTATCTTCTAGAGAAAAACTACCTTCCCAACCAGAACCAACAATCCAAACTGTTTCTGGTTGCTTTTCTAAAACAAATTTCACCACTGCACCACGGTTGATAAATGCTGCTGCAATCACAGTTTTAGCGTCTTGGATTCGTTGTAAAGTCCTAGTACCATTAGTAGTACTGATAAATAAGCGCTTTCCTTCTACTGTGTGTGGAGTACAATCAAGAGGAGAATTACCCAAATCGAAGTCAGGAACTTTGGCTCCGCCACGTTCTCCAGCTCGTAGTCGTTTTTCGATTGGCCAAGATTCACTAACTTGTATAAGTTGATCTAAATCGCTGAACACCTGGACTGCTTCACCACCAGCAGCCAAAACTGTTGCCATTGTAGTAGTGGCTCGCAGTACGTCAACTGCGATCGCACATTCTGGCACTTTATCCACTGGAGTCGATTCCGGAGTATGGTAAATGAATAGCTTCACGCGTTGAGTTACACCTGATTTGAGACTGCCGATATCACATTCACTCTAGTTTTTTGTGCTTTGTCAAGTCAATGGCTAACTCTCAATCAAAAACCTGCCGCACTGCAACCATATAACGGAAGATGTATTCTACCAACTCAATATAGTTACGAGCTTCTACTGAGGAAGAACCCCAGACTGTGACACCGTGATCACGGATAAGTAGGGTTGGTAATTGTGGGGTTGTCTTGCTAAATCTTGCTTTGATTTCATTCGCAATCTGTTGTACGTGTAAATGATTAGCAAATATAGGTATAACGCAATCAGGGTTTTCTTTCCATACCCCAAGTCCTTTGAGCATTTCTAGTGGTGGTAAAGGTAAAGAATCTGTCTTTACAAACCGAGAAACCAGATTTGCTTCTATCGAGTGGATATGATAGCAACTTTTGGATTCCGGAAAAAGATCATAAATAACCTGGTGAATAGCAGTCTCAGCACTAGGTTTAGAGTCTTCTGTGGGTTGTTCTACCCTCCCATCTGGATAAATCCGTACAAAGTCATCGATGACTAATTCTCCTTTCGACTTGCCGCTAGCGGTAATCCAGAAGCTACTATCAGATAGACGTGCTGAGAGATTACCTGCTGTTCCCAGCATCCAACCCTGTTGGTAAAAGTGACGGGCGGCGTTAATTAACTCCAGACGAGCATCATTTAGGGTTGGGCTGTTCATTGTCCTAGACAGAATTCCATAATTGTGCTAGTTTGTCGCGCACTTCTATAAAGTCTTGCCAGAGAATGTAGGGTTTTTGATTTTTTTCTAAATAATAGGCTAGGCGATCGCGAGCAAAAATTATCGGTGTTGCTAACGCCATATTTAAATCAGTAATCGAATCACCAATAGCTATTTTCTCATCTGCTGGATACTTTTCCATCACTTGCACTTTTGCAACTAATTCTGTCCCGCCTTCAAACTCAGAATTTACCTGCAAGTACTCACTAGTTATATCAATATCAACCGCGTGGATCGCATGAATTCGTGGTAATAGTTCTTCTAAAACAACTTCCACCATACCCCGCAGTCCGCCAGAAACTACGACCAAAGGTACTTCCTGTGTATCCAAAAAATCTAGTAATTCTGTAAACCCCGAACGAATAGGTTGTTTACGAGTAAATTCCAAAATTTCGGGGTAACGGGAAGCAGGAATTGATTCTAAAATCCGCTTGACTCCTTCCCGTAATGTTAATCGCTGTGCGTACATTTCTGGTATCAATTGGGCAGAAAGCTGAGGCGAAAAATGCTTCAGCACTGCCACAAAGGTTTCTGATACCGTAATAGTACCGTCAAAGTCGCAAAAAACGATACGTTTCATTTTCTAAGCAACGACCTGACGCTTGTGAATTGGTGTACCTGTATACTGAGGAACCCAACCTTCTGTGTTGGTGAAATAACGTACTGCTTTCACTCGCCGCTCTGATGTGAGATAAAACCAGTGTTCTGTCCCAGCAGGCACATTGATATATTCTTGTGGTTGTACCGTCAATTCTACCTGACTACCATCGGGACGGACAAAGCCAAAAATACCTTCTCCCGCCACTACGTAACGCACTTCATCATCTGCATGAGTATGAATCTTGTCAAACGTTGCTAGCAGTTCATTCAAGTTGGGAGTTTCTGGATGAAGAACAATTAAGTCACGGGATTGATAGCCTGCTGTTTGTTGCAACTCGTCAAAATATTGATCTAAAGCGACTAATACTTGTTCTTTTTCGTCTTCGTTAAGACTATCTTTTGTTAATAGTTCGTGTAATTGGGGATCTTCTCCTACAGACCAATAATCGAGTTGAATATTAAGGGATGCTAATTCGCGAGAAATATTTTTGAGGTCAGTATATACTTTGCCGTCTTCTAATTTTAATCTCGCCATAGTTTACCTCCTGCATGAGATATTATACGCTAATTCTAGTGGCTCAGAGAGATATTCTTAAATCAATTCGGAATTCGGAAGTTACAAAGTTTTAGGATTCGACTTTTTAATTATTTTCTAATTTCTTGACCTCAGACTTATTGTATTTACCTGGATATTTCTTGTGAAAATAATTTTCCATCACTTGTAATGCCATCGGCCCTGCCACACTACCACCACCACCACCGGAATGTTCTGCAAATGTGACAACCAAAATTTCTGGTTTATCTGCTGGAGCATAACCACCAAACCATGCATGATTGGCTTTGACACCATGACGTAACCAAGCTTCAGCAGTTCCTGTTTTACCAGCGACAGGAGGAAGAGTTGGAACATTTAGCGCTTTCCCTGTACCTTCACTTACTACCTGACGTAGTCCATCTTGAAGAACTTGGACTGTGGAGGGTTTTATATTGACTGGTTCACGCCAACTTTTTGCTTGCTTGTTGTCTTCAAGTAAATGCGGTTGAACTCTATAACCACCATTAGCAGGTACAGCAAACATGACACCGACTTGCAGAGGTGTGGCGAGTAGCGCTCCTTGACCAATTGACATATTTACAGAATCGCCTACAGTCCAAGGCATTTTCCAGGTTTTCTGTTTCCACGTTTCATCTGGAACAAAACCTTTTGATTCCTCTGAGGTGAATTCAAATCCGGTTTTTTTGCCAAAACCATATTTACGTGTCCATTCAATTAAAGTAGGGCCACCAAGTCTCGCACCAATTTGGTAGAAAAAGGTATCGCTACTCATGGCGATCGCTCGTGCAAATCCTACTGATCCAAATCCCGCATGATTCCACTCATTAAAGCGAGTACCGCCAAAGTTGAGAGAACCATAGGTTGCTAGCACCGTACCTGGAGAAAATTCACCCGACTCTAATCCCGCAGTAGTGGTGACAATTTTAAATGTACTTGCTGGAGGGTAGGCTCTCAAAGCGCGATTGAGTAAGGGATGGTCTGCACCTAACAAGATTTGTTGTAATTCTTTTTGAGAAGCTTTTGGTTTAGAGAAAACATTGGGGTCAAAGGTGGGATGAGACACCATTGCTAAGACAGCGCCGTTGTGAGGATTCATGGCGATGATAGTACCATTGCGATCGCCTAAAGCTTTTTCTGCTGCTATTTGCAAATCCGCATCTAAGGTCAAACGCAGATCCTCACCAGCTTTTACCTGTTTTTGTCCTATAATCCGCAATGGACGACCACTACCATCTACTTCCAATTGCTGACCACCCCATTCACCCCGAAGCAAGTTCTCATAAGCTTTTTCTACTCCCATTTGACCAATTACATCTCTGAGACGGTAGCCTTCGTCTCTCTTTTGTTCTAATTGTTCACGAGTCAGTTCACGAGTATAACCCAATACATGAGCAAATTCTTTGCCATGTGGATAATAACGAACTGCATCCGTATGTATTTCTACTTTACTTAGTTCGCTTTCATACTCTTTTAAGGCAGTAATTTCATCTAAGCTTAAATCGCGTTTAATCCGTACTAGTCCTGAATAATTAGGGTCTTTCTCTGCTTCTTCGAGTTTCTTTTCTATTTCATTTAGCGGAATGTTAAGAATCTCAGATAAACGCGTTCCTATTTTTGACCAAGAATCATTTTTCTTGTGAGCCATCGGCCACAAATATACAGAATGAGGATAGCGCGTAGTAGCTAAAAGCTTGCCATTTCGGTCAAAAATATTACCTCTTTCTGGTTGTTTGTGTAAAAGCCGAATTCGATTAGACTCGGCTCGTTCTCGCAGAGAAGGGCCTTGAACAATTTGCAAATACACTAACCGCGCCAGAATACCTTTTGTCAACAACAAGGTAAACACAATCAAAAATATAGACTGGATACCTCGTCCAACGGTACGTGATTGTTTATGATTGCTTGCTAGAGGAGATTGTAATAGGGACATACTAATAAATTTTAATTTATTTTGGTATAGAATAAACCGAATACGACTTCAGTATGGAAGTCAATAAACTATATTAATTTGTTTAGTTACAAAAAGATAAGGTTAATTGATTACTTTTGACAAATGTTATAGAACATCTTTGTTTCCAAGTCCCTGATGCTTGATCAGACAATTTGAGATTTTAGATTACTTTTCCTTGAAGTCGCGATCGCCTCTATGAAAAATGGGATTGACTCCATTTATGTCATCTGCGAGATTGTAGCCTGGGAAGAATTATTGGTCAAATTAGAAATGATCGATAGAATTTGAGCCTTGATATTAGTAAGGTAATACAGATATAAAAATATAATAGACAACATGAGTGACGGCAAAAATTATCAAGTGTTTAATCCTCCCAAAAATAGAAATTTCCCTCTCAGTTTATCTATAATATTTATACTTATAATATTAATTTTTATTTCTCAGGATACTGCGAGTCTGATTCCGATATTAGGATTTCATGGAGTAATTACTAATCAAAACTCTGTTACTCACATTGTTCAAGATAGAATACATTATTCACGAAAAGACTTAGAAAAAATTTTAGAATATTTAATTATTAATGATTACTGGTTTTTAAGTTCACAAGATTTATATAATATTTTATCAAGTCAAAATCCAAATATTTCTCAGATATTAAAAAAAAGAAAGCCCATCATGCTTTCTTTTGATGATGGATATAAAACAGTATATACAAATTTGCTGCCTATCTTAAAACGACTAGAAAAAAAATATAGTAAGAAAGTAAAAGTAGTTTTATTTATAAATCCAGGGACTTTAGCGAATAAAAATAGTATTAATTCTCCTAATTTAGGATGTGAAGAATTAAGAGAAGGCTTACAACAAGGTTTCTACGATATTCAATCTCATGGGTTAAATCATAAAGACTTAACAAAACTGAGCGATAAAAAATTGATTCAGGAATTATTGCAATCTCAGAATGAACTGAGAAAATGCACCCATGATTTAGACCCAGAGCAAAAAGTAGCTTCGCATTTTGCCTATCCTTTTGGTGCTTATAATCCAAGAGTAAAAAAATATGTAGCCAAATATTATTTATCTGGTTATTTGTATAATAATCAACTTTTGAATCGCAATCTTTTGAAAAATTACTATGAAATATCTCGATTAACAGTTAATCGACAAGAATCAGTGATAAGATTGATTGAAAAATTCGATACAAAGTTTAATCAAAAATCAATAAAACTTTTATCTATAAAAGAGAAGCCAGAAAAAACAACATTCAAATAATAGTATCTTTATCAAATTTCAATTTATATGTTAACAGTGACCAGTTTCATTTGATCACTGATAACTGAGTAACTGATAACTGATTAAGGTACTTCAATCGAAATCAAAGTATTCTCCGGTAGATAATTGCAAAAACGACCTTCATCTGCAAACGCTAAAATTAGGTGCAGTGTATAATCTGGTGGGACTTGCAAATCAGCCCAAGGTACTGCAATTTCTAAACAACGGTCTAAAGCAACTTGACCCCGGCTAGTACGAGAATACCATTGATAATCTTCCCCTGCTTCTTGAAATTGAAGCGATTGGGTCAACAAATTGATTTCTAAATGATGATGAAAAAGATAATTAACTGGCGCGACATCTGGAACTTCCGCTAAGGGAACAGGGCTATTGTGCATTGTTCTGTCAGGATAAAACCACAGCAAATTCAATTCTGGTGGTAAATCCTGTCCTGGTTGAGTTCCTGTTTTTAAGTCTAGCCTCAGATAAAAATTCAAGTGATCCACTCCATACCACAGGCGTTGAACAACGCTGCTGTTGTGCATAGTTCCGCGTGAACCACCGATTTCGATACGTCCAGCTTTATCCCAGTCTTGTTCATCTCCCTTACCATCGATGCTGGGATGAATAAAGCTTTCTGGGCGATGATCCATGCGTGCGGCGTGGACTTCTACGGGGTGACGTAAGTAAGCAGGTATGGGTTCATTTAAAGCTTGGTAAATGCTGCACAGATGTTCTCGAAATAATTGATCGAAAATGGCATCTTGGTTAGAAGA
The DNA here is from genome assembly GCA_019359115.1 of Pelatocladus maniniholoensis HA4357-MV3. Classification (GTDB taxonomy): domain Bacteria; phylum Cyanobacteriota; class Cyanobacteriia; order Cyanobacteriales; family Nostocaceae; genus Pelatocladus; species Pelatocladus maniniholoensis. Next base: position 82,827 of record JAHHHW010000044.1, on the reverse strand, counting down.
ATGGCCTTCACCAAACCACCAAAACCAATCAGAACCTTCTGCTGCGTACAATGCTTCCCAAGCTACTGGGTTATTTTCTTCGGTTGCTTCTGGATGATTTGCTAAAGTAGCCCGTGCGTGAGTCAAGTAGTCCCAAGCACGATTTTTGGCAGGATCGCCGATCCAAGTAGTAAAACTACCATCTACCCAAGAACCACTGTGTAGTTTGTTTGCGGGAATAGTTGCTGTTGGTGGATACTGTTCGAGAAATTCTGAGACAGTGACGAGTTTGAGATGTGGTTCTCGTTCTAAGTTTGCATACAAAGATTCTAAGAAAGGTTTACCATCTTGGGAATAAAATTCCCAGCAGTTTTCACCGTCCAAAGCAATGGTGACTAACCAAGGTTGTTCACTTTGGTGTTCTCTTTGCATTCTGGCGATCGCTTGCAGGTGTCCCACCAAGTCAGCTGCTGCTTGCTTAGGTGTCATGGAACCATAGGTAAAGCCAATTAAATCTGATAATCTGTGGTCACGAAAGACGATCGCCAAATCACCCGCAGGAGTTTCTAGGCGATATGGTCGATACAATAAATCTGGTTGTTGGACATTTCCCGCGCCGTCACGGTGGAAAAAGTGCCGCAGTGTCCATCCCAAGACAGCTTCATCTGAGCAAATCCACTTAAAACCTTGTTTGCTAATATACGGTAAAACTTCGGGACTAACTGATTGTTCCGATGGCCATAAACCACGAGGTTCTTGTCCAAACCTATCTATATATAAATCCCAAGCTTTTTGTAAATGTCGGGGAATATCTTCTGCCCACTGAAATCTATAGTGGGGCAGAGTCATATTTGGTACAGCAACTCTTCCGGAATCTGTATCGGCAAGTAAGGGTAAAATCGGATGAGTATAGGGCGAAGTTAATACTTCAATTTGCCCTGTTTCTTGCATTTTCCGGTGCTGTGGGATAATGCGAGCAATAATATCTCGTTGTTTGGAATAAATGCGCTGGCGATCGCTTAAAGTAAAATTTCGACCTTGTTTTAACCAAGCATCAATTTCTGGATCTTCCCAAAACAAAGGATCAATCCAAGCCAGATTGTGCCAAGCTAATAAATCACTATAATCTTGTGTTTGCCAATTTGCTAAACACCAAGCTTCTCCTTTTTCTTGCTTTTGGCTATACAACTCACTGTAGCGGGGATGAGGATCAATCATCGTATGATGATTGGCGTCAAAAAAGTGCTGGATGATAAATTCTTGTTGTTGCTGAGTTAGTTGTTCTGTGGGTGTCAGACTAGCTTCTAGGTAAGGATCAAAAGCTGTACCTGAGATATAATCTTCTAACTGCAAGATCAGCGATGGTACTAAATTCACCGCTTGATGTAATTTAGGATACTTTTCTAACAACAGTACTAAATCCAGATAATCTTTTGTACCGTGCAGACGCACCCAAGGCAAGCGGTAATGCTGGGAGAAAGAAAGCGAAACACTGCTGCGAGATTTATACAGTGGCTGATGTTGATGCCAGATAAAAGCGATGTACAGGGGATGAGACATAGGCTTAGTTGGGGATCGGGGATCGGGGATCAGGGATCAGGGATCAGGCATCGGACATCGGGGATTGGGGAAGGTAGGGGTCCCCTGGAGGGGATAAGGGGTAATGGGGATTGGGCATGGGAAAATTATCAGTATCTCAATTACCCATTACCCATTACCCATTCCTAAATAATTTGTTCTACTTCTGCAATTTCGGGAATCATTTCTTTGAGACGACGTTCAATACCCATTCTCAAGGTCATTGTGGAACTTGGGCAAGAACCACAAGCGCCTTGTAAACGCAGTTTCACAATGGGACCGTCGAGTTCTACAAGTTCTACGTTACCACCATCAGATATCAGATAAGGACGCATTTCATCCAATACAGTTTCTACGTTGTCAGGAGTCAGTTCCATTTTTTCAGACCTCTTTTATGAACAGAAAATATTTATTTTCTATATTTGTTAACTACATCCTAGTACAAGGAGGGTGTGGGAAGTCAGAAGAGGGATTGGGGATCAGGGATCGGGGACAAGGGAACGGGGAACAAAGGAGCAGGGAGGACGCGCGGAGAATAATAACTAATCCCCAATCCCCATTACCCCTTATCCCCTCCAGGGGACCCCTACCTTCCCCAATCCCCAATCCCCATTGACCAACTACTAACCAAGAACAATATTTGAGTAATTAAATTCAGTGTTGGTAGTATTTTTGTTATCTATATACTCTTGCACAACTTGCTTGGTCATGATGTAGTAGTTGCCTATTTTCTCATAGGTATCTTCAAACTTCAAAATGCTGGTGACTGTGTTGGTTTGGGTGTTGCGGAAAGTGGCATCATAGCAAGTGGGAATATAGCCTTCACCTGTATCCAAACTTTTATAAGTATCAATTACAAAAGCCATACGACCCATGACCCGGTTGACTTGACAAACTTGCTTGTTCTGGATTTTATAAATAGAATCCATCGACTCACCTTTGACCAGAATTTCTACTGCATTGGTATTGTCTGTTTCACCTAAAACAAACTCGTTATTGCCGTGAGATTCTTCAAAAGGATTACGTTGGCGGTGAGTGACCATATCCTGTAATTGGGTGTAAATACCTTCTGCCACTTGCTGATCAGTGACTCCCGTAACCTCTATACTCATGTCGTGGTTAATGTGAATCTGACCTGTATAAATCTCCGCACCCTGCACTACTTTTACATCTGCACTATAACCAGGAAAATTTGTGTCCCAAGTGTAACGGCTTTCGTAAGCAGTCTGGAATAACTCGCGGGCTTTGTTTGGAGCTGTCATACCACCACATTGACTTCACTTTTCTCAGTTTAATCTAGTGTGATTAGTCATTTGTCATTTGTCATTTGTCATTTGTCATTTGTGAAAAGTTTTTTACTAATGACCAGTGACCAGTGACCAGTGACTAAATAACTATTCTTGTGAACTACTTTCACTTGAGGAAACCATGACAGGTTGTTGATATAGTGGCACATTGAAAGTTACTGTGGAGCCAAGTCCTTCACCCAAACTATAAAAATGGACTTCTCCACCCATAGCCTCTACAAGTTTTTGAGAGATAACTAGTCCTAGACCTGTACCACCATATTGACGAGTACGAGAACCATCTACTTGTGAAAATAGTTGAAACAGTTTGTCTTGTTGATCTAGAGAAACGCCAATACCAGTATCTGCCACTCGCACTTTTACCATGCCGGGGAATTCTTGGTCTTGAAATATGACTTTTTTACGAACTACATCGGCGTTGACGGTGACACCACCTTCTTGGGTAAATTTAATGGCATTGCCAACTAAGTTCAGCATTACTTGTTTGAGGCGTTGATAGTCACCATGAACAAGAATATCATCTGATGTATCTGGCAAATACATCTGGAAGCTCAACTTTCTTTGTTCTGCTTGCAGGCGCATAAAGTTACCTACGTCACTGAAGAGTTCTGCAAGACTTACTGGTACTAATTCCAGTTCCATTCTGCCTGCTTCGATTTTGGCAAAGTCTAAGATGTCACTGATAACATCAAGCAGGTGTAGTGATGATTTATGAGCCTCCAGAATAAATTGCTTTTGTTCCTCTGGATCGTCAGCCATTCCGTCCAAAATCAATTTCAAAAAGCCAATTATACCATTGAGTGGCGTTCTAATTTCATGGGAAACATTAGCGAGAAACTCACTTTTGAGGCGAGAAGCTTCTTCTGCTTCTTGGCTTGCGGCTGCTAATTCTTGATACAAAGTTGCATGAGCGATCGCTGTACCTAACTGATCTGCCACTTCTTTTGCTAGTTCAAATTCTGTGGCTGTCATACCGTAACATTTATCACACACAGTCACAGCAATCAATCCGTTCGGCTGATTTTGATAGCAGGTTGCTACTACCAACATTGTTTCCTGCTCAAAGAGTGGATGTTTCGGATTCTGTTCTAAAATTGGTTCTAAGGTTGTCAAAGCTCTAGCAAATGCTGGCTCGCAAGCGATATCCACTTCTAATCCCAATACAGAGTTTAATGCTGGCTGGTGATACTCTGCTATGACCTTGAGCTTGTTATTTGATGGTTTATATGGACAGATAATCGAACGCTTTAGTTGTAGCAGTTCACCTAAACTGTCAACAGTTTGTTGCCAAATCACATCTAAGTTAAGAGTGCGGCGAATATTTCTGGTAATTTGGGTGACTAATTGTTGATGTTGTCGCGAACGTAAGACTAATTCTAATTCTGTGGCGCTTTGTTTTCTCACGTCAATTGCTGTTTCGCTGACTGTGGCTTGTAGTAGTCGTCCCATGACCAAAACAGCGATCGCGGGATTACCCAATGTCGGCAAAATTGGACTAATGATTAACTCCAACTCAATCAAATGCTCTTGATAGCGAAACCAGCATTGACATTTTTCTGGCACCAAAGTTGTGAGTATGCGCTGCAACTGTTCTAAGTAAGCAACTCTATCTACTGGAACAAAAACCACATCGACTTTGGCATCAACAACTATTTGCTGAGGATCAATACCGAACCTTTGGCAATATTGCCAATCAAAGGAAAGATACCGCCCTGTGCCATCTTGCGTGTACACTAACTCTGCTCTTAAATTGGCTGATGAGCCATTAGTGTTACTGGTAATCGTTTCCAGATGCTCAGACACAGAATTCGGCTGTTGGGAATTAGCAGCAATACTCATGACTCGAGTTGGATAGACAAATGGCAACCCAAAAATTTTTTTTGCTGAAGCTGCTTATAGCTTGGCATAAATTTTTACAGCTTTAGCACTTTTGATTAGTAATTTTTTGGCTGAGAACAGACAATTTAAGAAAATCTACACCTTTTAATCCTCGCTAAACAGTTATTTTCATTACCTAATTTTGTTAGGTATAAATAATTATCTAATTTAAAAGGTTAAAAAGCTCACGTATTCAGCTTTCTAGCCTTTTAGCTTGAAAAAGGGTGTAAGGGTGTAAGAAAAATTTTTTTCGTAGTTGGCGGTGAATATCACTTCATTGGGACTGCCTAATTCTACTAATCATTCCATTCGCCTCGTGGTGGTACTGGCATCCGCCGGGGAGTGCGTGTGAGTTCATCATCTCTGGGAACTTCACCTCGCAACCACTGACGAATTGCCACTTCAATTACTTTACTGGGGTCGTTGGTTAAATGGCGAATTTGCTCCACCAACTCGGAGTCTAGACGAACTGCTATTTCTACCTTATCGGTTGGAGATTCTTCCGCATCGGTAATTTTATCTTTCATATTCATAGTTAATATACTCTCAATTCGTTTGTCAAAGGCTTTGTGAAAAGCTTTTTTCGGCTCCGGACGATTGTGATTTACAATCTAGCTTTTGTTGTCTGCATTTTGCAGTTCTAGATGTTTATTGTACGCTCCCAACCGATCAATACCAGATGCTATAGATAGACCTTCATATTTTGTCAATGTTAGTGGTTGGGGATTGGGGAACAGGAAACAGAGATTCCCCCTTGTCTGTCTTCCCAATGCGTGAATTTTGTACGCCCTTGGCGTTCCCGAAGGGTATTTTGAATTTTGAATTGTTTTGTCTCGCACCGTCTGAGCGAAGAAACCATTAAAATACGTTAAGTATATTGCTGTTTAACCTTGGTTGCTGCTAAAGCAAAAAAGTATTATGACTGACGTTCCCGCAGCTCGTATTCGGAATTTTTGTATTATTGCTCACATTGATCACGGCAAATCTACGCTTGCTGACCGCTTGCTGCAAGTCACTGGCACGGTGGACAACCGACTCATGAAAGAACAGTTCCTCGACAATATGGATCTGGAACGGGAGCGCGGCATTACCATCAAGCTGCAAGCAGCTCGGATGAACTACACGGCCAAAGATGGTGAGCAGTACGTATTGAATTTAATTGATACCCCCGGCCATGTGGATTTTTCTTATGAAGTGTCTCGAAGTCTAGCAGCTTGCGAAGGCGCATTGTTGGTAGTAGATGCTTCCCAAGGTGTAGAAGCACAAACCTTGGCAAATGTTTATTTGGCACTAGAACATAACCTAGAAATTATCCCGGTGTTGAATAAAATTGACTTACCGGGAGCAGAACCAGATAGAGTAATTGGAGAAATCGAAGAAATTATCGGCTTGGATTGTAGTGGTGCGATTCTGGCTTCTGCCAAAGAGGGAATTGGTGTTGATGAAATTTTAGAAGCGATCGTAGAGCGTGTTCCACCACCACGAAATACAGTAAATGAATCTTTAAGGGCATTGATTTTTGATAGCTACTATGATAGCTACCGGGGTGTGATTGTATATTTCCGGGTGATGGATGGAAATTTGAAGAAAGGCGATCGCATCTACTTAATGGCGTCTGGTAAGGAATACGAAATTGATGAGTTAGGTGTACTTTCTCCCACCCAAAAGCAAGTTGCTGACTTACACGCCGGAGAGGTAGGTTACTTGGCAGCTGCGATTAAAGCTGTGGCTGATGCCCGTGTCGGTGATACTATTACCCTAACAAACGCTAAGGCTGTTGATCCTTTATCTGGGTACAAAGAAGCAAATCCGATGGTATTCTGTGGCATGTTTCCCATTGATGCAGATCAATTTGAAGATTTGCGGGAAGCATTAGAGAAGCTGAAACTCAATGACGCAGCGCTGCACTACGAACCAGAAACTTCCAGCGCCATGGGTTTTGGTTTCCGTTGCGGTTTTCTGGGATTGCTGCACATGGAAATTGTGCAAGAACGCCTAGAACGAGAATACAATCTAGACTTAATTATTACTGCCCCCTCAGTAGTTTACCGAGTTACCACCATTAAAGGCGAAGTACTCTACATCGATAACCCTAGTCATTTACCCTCTCCCAACGAACGGGAAAAAATAGAAGAACCCTACGTCAAAGTAGAAATGATTACACCAGAAATTTATGTCGGTACTCTGATGGAGTTATCACAAAACCGACGTGGTGTATTTAAAGATATGAAGTATCTCACCCAAGGACGTACAACGCTGACTTACGAATTACCTTTAGCAGAAGTCGTCACTGACTTTTTTGATCAGATGAAATCGCGATCGCGTGGTTATGCGAGTATGGAATATAACCTGATTGGCTACCGTGAAAATCCTTTGGTGAAGTTGGATATCATGATCAACGGCGAGCCAGTTGATTCTTTAGCAATGATTGTCCACCGTGATAAAGCTTATGGTGTTGGGCGATCGATGGCTGAGAAGTTAAAAGAACTCATCCCTCGTCATCAATTCAAAGTACCAATTCAAGCTTCTATTGGTAGTAAAGTTATCGCCAGCGAACACATTCCCGCCTTACGAAAAGACGTACTTGCTAAGTGCTATGGTGGTGACATCAGTCGGAAGAAAAAACTGTTACAGAAGCAAGCTAAAGGTAAAAAACGGATGAAAGCTGTGGGTACAGTTGATGTTCCGCAAGAAGCTTTTATGGCGGTGCTGCGTTTGGATCAGCAGTAATCTACCAAATTTTTCTACCGCTAATACCATTTCACGTTAATTACGATACATATAAATTTGTAGAGACGCGAAATTTCGTGTCTCTACATCACCCAAATAAAAAACCAACCCCTTTGTGAACAGCAAATTTACTGGGGGTTGGGTTGAAATTTCGTCAAACTCACCTAAATTTACAACTACAAGGTTGTAGGTAAATCTCCTGATGGCGAAACTCCTCTGTGGCTACTTGGCTCACCAAATCTGCCAGCATCTGCCTCTTTCACAAATCCACTGTAGGCTTCCATTCCGTGTTCGCCGATGTCTAGACCTTCTATCTCTTCTTCACGAGTGACTCTGATACCTAAAGTAGCCTTAAGTACCAAGAAGAAGATTGTACTAAGAAGAACGGTCATACCGCCTACGGAAACAACACCAAGTAGCTGGGTGAAGAACTGACCTAAGCCACCACCTGCAAATAGACCTTTAGCTGGGCCAAGTCCCTCACCATACCAGGAATAAACACCAGGACCAACAGCAAACAGACCAACTGCTAGAGTTCCCCAAATACCGCAGACTAGGTGTACCGATATAGCTCCCACAGGGTCATCGATTTTGATTTTGTCAAAAAAGGTGACAGCGAAAACAACGATCACTCCAGCAATTAAACCAATGAAGAAAGAGTAGCCTATGGTGACGTAAGCACAAGGTGCAGTAACAGCAACCAAGCCAGCCAAAACACCATTGATAATCATTGACAAGTCTGGCTTACCCAGGTATAGCCAAGCTGTGATTGTAGCAGCAATACCACCGACAGCACCTGCCATGTTAGTAGTCAAGGCAATGTGGGTGATCGCACCGGGATCAGCAGCCATTACGGAACCAGGGTTAAATCCAAACCAGCCCAACCACAAAATCAAACAGCCCAAGGTGGCTATACTCATGTTGTGACCAGGAATGGCTACAGTTTGTCCATCTTGATATTTACCAAGACGAGGCCCAAGCAATGCGGCTCCCATTAAAGCAGCCCAACCACCAACGGAGTGAACCACTGTCGAACCAGCAAAATCCCAAAAACCTCTGTCTGCTAACCAGCCAGCACCCCAAATCCAGTGTCCGGTGATCGCGTAGGAAACACCGACAAGTAAGAGGCTGAAAATGAGAAAGTCAACAAACTTAATGCGTTCAGCTACAGCACCAGACACAATTGTTGCTGCGGTTCCGGCAAAGACTAGCTGGAATAAAAATTTAGCAGCTAGGGGAACACCAGTCCAACTGAGAGCGTTAAATACTCCTTTGTAAGCGTCTCCTGTTGCAGGACTGTTATCAGCCCCTTGCAAGAAAAATCCATTCAAGCCAATAAAGTCATTCCCATTGCCAAACATCAAACCAAAACCAATTGCCCAAAAAGCAACGGTGGCAAGAGCAAATACAATGAGATTTTTGGCGAGAACATTCACAGCGTTTTTCTGACGGCAAAAGCCAGTTTCTAACATACCGAAACCAGCGTTCATGAAAAACACTAAAAAAGCTGCGATCGCTACCCATAAAGTGTCAATTGCAACCTTTAATTCGGCTGTGGTAGGGCCAGCAGCAGCAGGTGTTTCTTGGGCAACTGCTACATAACCCCAACCCAATACAATTAAACAAGCTAAGGGAATACAAGCTTGCCAACTGGGAGACAAGCGCTTGATTACCCATAAAAATTGACTGAAAATTGAGTTTGATTGTGCTTTGTTGACGTTCCAGTTTGTTGACTGTCGCCTATGTTTTGCTGTCGATTTTTTTTTGTTCTTCAACATCATGCTCTAAACCGTCGTTAACTGAGAAAAATACGTTAAGCAGAAAGAGCGCTCTCCCAAAGCTAAACAAGTGCTTTTTTATATTTTGGTTATTACACAAGTTTCTCTTAAAACTTGCAGATTCTCAATGCTTTACCAGCTGTCTTTGATAAATATGAGAATCAAATAACCGAATTTATATTCAAGAGGTAGCAACTAAACTTTGGTCATACTACGAACATTCTTAAGAAAGTATTATTATGTAGTTTCATCAATAGTCAAGTATCCTTCACTGACTCTTTATTTTTTGTGTTCAAAGAAAATAGAATTTGTTTATATAAGCATAATTTTGTCAAAAAATTTCATTTAAAATGACAGTAACAATGAACAATATTTTTGTTAAATTTACTCAATCTACCGTAAACTTTAGCTCACCAAACTTTAAAGAAGTTTAAATATTTGCCTCAACAATTAACCCAAATAAAATCAAGAGACTGATTCTGATACCTGTCATTTTTGTCATTTTTTTAACAGAACTTACACTTATAACTTGTAAAAAAAATGCTATGAACTATAGCTACACAGTATATTTACAGATGGCATAAAATCAAAGCTATAAAACATTTGTGTGGATATTACGAAATCAATTATTTCGTTAGATAGTGTATTTTTAAACTTAAGTTTCTAAAAATCTGTAACATTAAATACAATTTATTTTGATTGCTCCACCGCTACATATGTCAATTTCCGTCTTAGAGCTTGGATTATTTAGCTGTATCAATCTTGATCTTAAGCTAGACCAAAAGCTTGAAGAAATATAAAAAAATTTTAACCTGTTTATGAAAATGAATATTTTTCTTAACTGATATCTTGCACCAACCCCGTATCCCGCCTCAGAATCAATTCTGAGGCTCAAAGACTTTCTTAGTCAGATTTATCTGACTTTAGCTATTAGCCAATAAATTTATTGATTGGCGGGATGAAAAGCTGATGCAAGATAAGAGCTTCCGATTTTATTTTTTGACGCAACGTATCAATTCAAACTTAGTATAAAAAATAATTACATCTGTTTTAAATACTGCTGATATCCAATTTGCTCAAGTTTAGCTTGCTTTGTCATTACCGAATCGGACAAATTTTGACGATATTTTTGGATTTTTTCTTGCAATTTCGGCTGTTGAGTAGCAAGAATTTGTACTGCTAAAAGTCCAGCATTTGTAGCATTACCAATTGCTACTGTCGCGACAGGAATTCCCGCAGGCATTTGTACAATAGAATACAAAGAATCGACTCCTTGTAAATGACGGCTAGGTACAGGAACACCAATCACAGGTAGCACAGTTAAAGATGCAACCATACCAGGGAGATGAGCCGCACCACCTGCACCAGCAATAATTACCTTAATACCCCGTTCATGAGCAGACTGGGCATATTCCACCATTCGTTCTGGGGTACGATGAGCGCTGACGATCGCAACTTCAACCGCAACACCAAAATCTTCACAAACAGCGATCGCACCTTGCATGGTAGGCAAATCGGAATCACTGCCCATAATAATACCGACAAGAGATTGAGTCATGGGATTGGGGATTGGGGATTTTTGTTTTGACTTTTATCTTCTCTAACCTTTAGCCTTTAGTCTCTGCTTTCTTTGGTAGAGATTATCATCTCATTGATCTACGTAATTTGTGATTCACCCTAAAATCTAACTCAGAAATAATTGTAAATTCCGATGCCCAATCCTCAATCTCCGATTCCCGATCCCCGTCCTATAGATATTATTAACGCACGAGTGCCTGGTTACAAAGATTTGCAGATGATTGTTGTAAATTACCAAGGCGTAATTGTACAAATCTTGCCAATGGGTATAGTCTTTAAAAGACTTCCACCACCCGATTTGCAAGTGTTGGATATTGCAGGTGATTGGGTTTCGCTCGGTGGTGTTGATTTACAAATTAACGGGGCGTTAGGTTTAGCATTTCCGGAGTTAAAAACAGAAAATTCTGATTTATTGCCAAAAATATGCGAATTTTTGTGGAATGCAGGAGTAGATGCTTTTTTGCCAACTTTGGTGACTACTTCAGTAGAAAATATTCAGCGATCGCTAGCGGTTATTGCTGAGTTTATGGCAACTTTCCCCGTATCTCCAATTTTCGGAGTCCATCTAGAGGGGCCATTTTTAAATTTTAACAAGCGCGGCGCACACCCAGCTGAGTACTTGTTGTCTTTGACAATCGATGAAGTCAAACGGGTGTTAGGAGATTATGCTGATATTGTCAAAGTTATTACTCTGGCGCCAGAGTTAGATACAACGGGTGAAGTAATTCCTTATTTATGTTCAAATGGCATCACTGTCAGTTTAGGACATTCACAAGCGACAGCAACAAAAGCACAACAAGCTTTTAAATTGGGTGCAACGATGGTGACTCATGCTTTTAATGCTATGCCACCATTACACCATCGTGAACCAGGATTATTAGGTGCAGCAATTACTCATCCTGAAGTGATGTGTGGTTTTATTGCTGATGGACAACATGTTACACCTACAATGCTCGATATATTACTGCGTGCTAGTCATTATGATCAAGGACTTTTTCTAGTCAGCGATGCTTTGTCACCTTTGGGCTTACCCGATGGGATTTATCCTTGGGATACTCGACAAATAGAAGTGAAAGACGGTACAGCACGACTACCAGATGGGACTTTATCAGGGACAACTTTACCTTTGCTGCTCGGAGTGCAAAACTTGGTGAAGTGGGGAATATGTGATATGGAAGTGGCGATCGCCCTTGCTACGGATGCACCCAGAAAAGCGATCGGTCTATCAGCAAGTATAATTGGTGCTTCTGCTACCCAATTATTGCGCTGGCAATTTGATCAAGCAACTAAAAAACTAACTTGGAAAAGATTACTCAGCAATTAGTTCGTCAAATGATAACAGATAACTGAATAACTGATAACTGATAGATGTTACTTTTAACGATTGGGTACTCTTCGATAACTGAATTTCATGAACGCAGCCGACGATAAAACCATTGTTAAAGAATATTTCAATTCCACAGGCTTTGATCGCTGGAGACGTATATATGGCGATGGCGAAGTCAACAAAGTCCAGCTAGATATCCGCAATGGACATCAGCAAACCGTAGATAAGGTAATCGGCTGGCTAAAAGCAGATGATAATTTAGCAGGATTATCTATCTGTGATGCTGGGTGCGGTGTGGGTAGTCTCAGCATTCCTTTAGCAGAAGCAGGCGCAAAAATATATGCCAGTGACATTTCTGAGAAAATGGTAGAAGAAGGCAAACAAAGAGCTTCTCAAACCTTAGCAAATCCAGAAAATCTGACTTTTGCAGTTCAAGATCTAGAAACTCTCAGTGGTAACTACCATACGGTGATTTGCTTGGATGTTCTGATCCACTATCCCCAAGAAAAAGCAGATGCAATGATTTCTCATCTTTGTTCTTTAGCACAGTCGCGAGTAATTCTCAGTTTTGCTCCCAAAACCTGTGCTTTGACTATCCTCAAGAAAATTGGGAGTTTCTTTCCGGGGCCAAGTAAAGCGACTCGTGCTTATTTACACCGCGAAGCTGACGTTCTAAAGATCCTTGAGAAAAACGGCTTTGTTGTGCAACGAGAGTCAATGACACGTACTCGTTTTTATTTCTCCCGCCTACTGGAAGCTAATCGTAAGTAACGCTAAGATCGCGACAAGATGTAGTCATATCTTGTCGCGTGATTATTGGCAGTTTAGTTTTTAGCTTACCAGCTGTAGCATATGGGAAATGACTGGTATGGAGTTTGCGTAAACAACACCAAAAGTTATTAAGCGATCGCCTCCAATCTACCTTTTATCATCTGCTCGAAGAAAATGGCAGTACAATTTTCCTATTATCTTTAGGACTAGCTCTTTCAAAGTGTAATGTATTTTTCTTGGTGTTTTAGTGTCTTAGTGGTGAAATATTTCTAACTAGATAATTTATTTTGTACGACTACTTAAAAATTGCTGTTATTTTGCTTAGGAGTAATTATGAAAACTGGTGAAAAATTGGCTGCGGGCTGGTTGCTAACTCTGGGATTTATGTTTTTAACTTTATCAGTATCAGCAGCAATAGATAAATATAATATGCTCAAACCTATATCTCCAGCTTCTGATGATCAAGCAATAGATATTAGGAATAGAGAAGCTTTGGCTGCACTTGATGTGACTGCGAAACAAGGTTTAATATTTGGTGTTCCTACGCTTGCTTTAGGTGGATGGTTAGCAATAGGATTATTTCGTCAAAGTCGGCGAGATAAAAAAGCTTTGGAACAACAGGTTAGTGAACATTTGCAATCAACTTTTTATCAGATGTTACAACAAAATAATGGACAGATAACTCTTTTAAAATTTGCGATGCAATCTCAGCTACCTGCACCAGTCGCAAGACAATATCTTGATGAACAAGCCAAAGTTTTTAATGCTAATTATAAAATTAGTGAAGAGGGGGGAATTTCCTATCATTTTGACCTTTAGAGAATTGATTGGGAAACTACATGACGCAAATATTTTTAAGTTTGGCAGCTATTTTAGGTGGTTTATCTGTAGCTGCGGGGGCTTTTGCTTCTCATGCTCTACGAGAAAGACTTAGTGAGCGATCGCTTTTAATTTTTGAAACAGGCGCTCGCTACCAAATGTATCATGCTTTGGCATTATTAGCTGTAGCAATATTATTACTTAATATCAAATCTCCTCCACCTAGTTTAATAGCAAGTGGGTGGTTGTTTGTTATTGGCATTGCAATTTTTTCCGGCAGTTTATATGCCCTGAGTTTAACAGGTGTTAAGTATTTAGGAGCAATCACACCGCTAGGAGGAGCAGCTTTTATCGCTGGTTGGTGTGCTTTGGCTTTTGCTGCTTGGAATCTGAAGTAGTAGGGGATTGGGGATTAATTTAGCAGCAAAGGCGTGATCCATGTGTTATGTATGAGTTGTTGATTTTTGATTCTCTCGTTGTGTGCGAGAGAATCGATGGGGTTCTAAGTTGAAAAATAAGGTTGATGTTAAATAGACATCTCCAGAAATTAATTATGCGTTACCTGAAATCCTTGTAGAGACGCGAAATTACCCTGGGGGATCTTGCTACGCGTCTCTACATTCTTTTTCACCAGATGTCTAATGAACTTCAAAAAATCTAACTTATTGAAGCAAAACACAAAATTTTGTGTAGTTTTATATATTTAAATCTCCGAAAATGCGATCGCTTCAACACAATTTATTTCTTATATGTAAAGTCTAAGTATCTAGATATTAATAATACTACTGAATAACCTAAGAGAAAAACTATCAAAAAAGTTATAAAATATACGATTTTTCTATATAACAAGGCTTAATTTTGTTTTGTTTGCAAGGAAGAATACTAAGGATATTAAGTTAATTATTAAGCGTATCTTTACATTATTTATTAGCGGCTTGATATTTGAGTGTCATAAATATACTCTTTTTTCTTCAAACTTAAAATTAATAGATTTGCAGCAATAATGAATACTGATAATATATTTTTGGCACTAATGTTGAATTTGGTATCAAATTATTTGCGCGATCGCCTGTAGGTAGCAGAATGAAAATAGATCTAAACAACTATTATCAATGGGGAGGTTGTCTGAAGGTTGATGCACCTAGCTATGTTGAGCGAACAGCAGATAAAGAACTCTTAGATAGATTGAAACTAGGAGAATATTGTTATGTGTTGAATGCTATTGAGATGGGTAAATCTAGCTTAATGATTCGCACAAAAAAGAAGCTAGAACAAGAGGGATTTGCTTGCGCTGCTATTAGTCTAAAAAGTCTGAGTCAAGATTGTAGTCATCCTGATGATTGGTATCAAGCATTATTTGACGATTTAGTAAAAAATTTCTATTTTTCGGAAAAGCTTAACAGTGTAAAGTGGTGGAAACAACAACACACTTCACCTTTGACTAAGCTACTGGCTTTTGTGGAAAAATTTTTATTAGTTGATGTAAATCACACTAGAATAGTGATTTTGTTTGATGAAATCGATGCTATTTTTAGATTAAATTTTATAGTTGATGATTTTTTTGCTTTTATTCAATATTGTTATCAAGGTCGTGCAGAAAATTCAGCTTACAACTATCTTAATTTTGCTTTATTTGGAGTAGCACAATTATCTCTACTCAAGACTAACTTAAATATAATTGCTAGGACAATTGATTTAACTGCTTTTCAGCTTTCGGAGACGAAACCTTTAGCCTATGGTTTATGGTTAGCTAAAAAAGCTAAACGCACAAAAAATGTTCTGAAAGAAATTTTAAATTGGACTAATGGTCAACCCTATCTTACCCAAAGAATTTGCGATCTGGTTGTTAAATCTAAATCCTATATTCAAAGAGGCGAAGAAGTAGATAAAGTTAAGTATTTAGTGAAAACACGTGTAATAGAAGATTGGAAAACAAAAGATACATGTAGACATTTAGACAATATTCTAATTTATTTACTTCAAAATAATTCAACTAAATTTCGACGGCTATCTTTGTATCAAAAAGTTTTACAACAGGAAGATTTAGAAACCAATAACTTAGACCAGATTTCTGAACTAATAGAATTAACAATGGCGGGATTAATAGTGAAAACTCAAGAAAATTTGAGAATAGGAAATCGAATTTATCAATATATTTTTGACGAAGATTTCGTTATCAAGAATTTAGCAGACGTATCTCTACTTTATAGAGAAAAATTTTCAAATTGGTTAGTTTCTCAAGAACAAGATCAATCTCAACTTTTATATGGACAGGAATTAGAAAAAGTTTGGAAATGGGCAAAATATAAAAACTTAAATAAACAAGAGCATGATTTTTTGTTAAAAAGTCAATTATTTGACGCTACCACAAAAGTACGACTATGCAGTATTGATAATTATGAATCTGTCGTGAAAGCAGTTTTTGTATGGACTAGAGGACAAAAAAAGCTAAATGACTTAATTTTTGATCTAGCTAAGTTTAATCAGCTTCCATCTGTGGGGAGTGAAGTAGTCTGGGTTGATAACTTAGTGCGATCGCAGATTTTAGATAAATGGCCAATCCACGTAAAAAATCACTCTATTGCAGAATTCCACAATCAGCTGTTATTAGTTTACATAGGCAAATTAAAGATGCTTGCAGTCAACGATCACTCAGATATTGCTGAAGTTTTCAGAGAATGGATACCAGAATTAGAGAAAAAAACTAGCTGTCTTTATAGTCATCTCATCGAAGTCATACTTTTATGGACAAAACCTCATCCTGTTCTTGTGGAAACACTTTGTCAGCTCATATGTGAAGATCAAAGTCCTATCCCCCTCAATCATGAAGCAGAATACATCCAGCAACTCGTGCAAAACCAGTGGATTAGTCAATGGGAAACTCAAGTAGATACGCAACCGATTAGAGAAACACGCGATCGCCTACTTAAAAACCCCAATTGCGAACCATTTCGGCTACTAATCCGGTATCGGCAAATTCTAAAGAACGAAGTAGTACTAGAAGATATTCATCTAGAAGATGAAGAACTGCTAAAAATCAAGCTAGTAAGCAAAATTAATGGTAGTTTAAGAGTTGCAAATTTGACATATGAGGCGATTTTTAATCTTATCTGGGTTGATCAATCCATAACAAATATCTCACGGCCCTATCATACACAAAAATTTATTGATTGGCTAGATTCTCGGCACAAAGAAAAATCACAATTGCTTGTGGGAGAAGAACTGGAAAAAACTAAAATTTGGGCAGATTTAAATAAACAATTATTAACAGAACAAGAACGAGATTTTATTACTTGGAGTATTATAGCAAATTTTTAAGGATTAATTATGGTAAATGAGCAAGATAAAGAAGATGTTTATAACTATATTAAAAGTATTATTTCAGAACTCGATGAAAAAGCGGATAGACCAAATGTTGTGATTGAAGAAGTTTTAGCTTGGACTTATTTTCAGAAATATCTAACTAAAATTATTTTTGAATTTCTTATCGAATCATCGGAATTTTTTATTTCTAATGGAAAAGAAAGCGAAATAATTAGCAACCTCATTTATAACCGATTAATTAAAGATTGGGAATTTCAAGAAGCATCAGCGCATTTCAGACAGATTCAAAATGAAATTTTCAATAGTAAACAACCTAGAATTTTATTGGAATTATATCAGAAAATTCTACATGAAGAATACGTTTCTATTAATGATAATTCACTACAACAGAAATTATTAGCCTCTGGGATGGTAACAATAGAAGCAGGAAAACTGAGAGTAGCTAACCGCATTTATAAGCAAATATTTAATCAAAATTGGATTGACAAAAATTTGCATACAAATCAACAGGAATTGTCAAATCCTCATAGAGGTGATGAATTACCGTCACAAAATAATGCAATACAAGATAATGATCGAAGACCTTCAGAAGTAGCACGAGTGTTTGCATATTTGTTTATTATCATACTTGGTATTAGCTTTATTAGTTTATTATTGTTTTTGATTTTGAAATCTTCCCAATCTTCACCATTATCCAACTCGGCTAGAACTATAAATGCATGTCAAAAATTTTCCTATGAACTTGATGAAGCTTTGAAAAAACCTCAAAACAGACTAAATATCATCAAAAAAGGTTTATTGTGGAGACAAGAACAAGGTATTAGTTTAAATGAACAATGTGAAGACTTTAGGAAAAACTTAGAAAAAGCAGGAATTACTCCATCTGATCTAGAGAATAAATTGAATCAAGTCTTACGCCAAGAAGCACAAACCAAAATCGATGCTAATCAATTAGAAGAAGCAGTAGATATTTTATGTAAGATTACCGATGAGTATGAATATATGGATGATTTAAAAAGTATATTTCAACGTTGGGAATCAACAAGAGGAGGTAGAATTCAAAACAAAATCAATCAAGTAAAATCTTCTTGTCCTGCTGCTCAATATTAAGAGAAATCAAAAAAATAAATTTAGGACTTACGCAACTGGCATATTATTTTAAGTTCGTAGTGAGGACTTTAGTCCTCAAAATAAGGGCTTCAGCCCTTACTACAAGCAAAAAATTTCATTTTTTGTGACACTTGCCTAAGTCCTAAAATTATCAAATTCCATATGAAGATGCATAGAAAGAACCCCCCTTTCATCCCCCCTTGCCAAGGGGTGTGGGAGGTTGGGAGGGGTTAAAATAATGTGCAGCTTTACAGAGAATTGGTATTAGCGGTATATTGAAAAAATGGGCATACTCCCTTTCTTGCCCCCTTGTTTCCCAATATAATCTCTTCTACAGTTTGTAGAAAAAACCATCGCTACCTACTTTTTCTTCCCTTGCTGATACTCTAATTCCTTTTCTTGCTAACGTAATTATTTTTATCCACCAATTTCCTCGAATTATGACTGGTTGGTTGCGTGTAGCTGCATTTTCCCAACCATATAAAAATAAACCAATAGCTATCCAAATCGCTAAACTTAAAATCAATGTTACGCTGCAAACAATTAACCAACCGAGTAATTGATAGCCTGTCTGGACAAAAGGATTATTGTGAAAGAAAGGGTGGGTATTATATACAAGAGATTCTGGTTGACTAAAAAGACCAACAGCAATAGTTCCCCAAGCGCCACAAAAAAGATGAACAGGAATTGCACCTGCTGGATCATCAATTTTCAGTTTTTCTAAAAATTTTCCTCCTATAACAACAACAAATCCACTAATAAAACCGATGAAAGCTCCTCTTGTCATATCTACATAAGCAGAAGAGGCTGTAACTCCTACTAAACCTCCTAGAATACCATTGATGATGGAAGACAGACTTGGTTTTCCAATAATAGCTGGACTACAGATAATCGCCATAGTTCCACCTGTTGCACCTGCAATTGTAGTTGTGGCGACAATGTGAGGTACATATTCTAAATTGGTTGTTGAACCACCATTAAAACCTAGCCATCCCATCCACAAAATTAGACAAGCCAGAGTTGCATAACCAAGGTTACTAGGGCGAGTAAAAGCTTCTTGGGAAATATTTGGTGGAGCTTTTTCTTGAGAATTTTGATTGAGTTCAATATCTTGGCGCGGATCGTAGTTGAAACGACCCCAGCGTGGTTTAAGTAACCAAGCTCCCACCAAAGCAGCTGTTCCACCCACGCTGTGAACAACCGTTGAACCAGCAAAATCTCTAAACTTGAAAACTTCTTTCAACCAGCCATAATGTCCCCAAATCCAATGACCAGTGAAAGGATACAAAAGTCCAACCAAGAAAAAGCTGAACAGAAAAAATGCCCAAAATTTAACACGTTCAGCAACTGCTCCAGAGACAATTGTGGCAGCAGTTCCAGCAAAAACTAACTGAAAGAAAAATAAAGCTGCAAAGGAGTGATTTGGCCAATCAGTTTGTAAACAGCTAAATCCTTCAGGAAAAGCCAAATCATTAGAAGTTTGGGGAAATTGTAGTTCAAAGGGAAAATCTATGCGACCAAAAAAACTAAATAAGTTTGGATTAGCTTCTCCAGGACATTCATAATATCCATCCCCATACATCAATCCAAAACCAAAGAGCCAATAAGCTAATGTAGCTGAACAAAAAACAACAAGGTTTTTTGCTAAGACATTAGTGGCGTTGTTGTGTCTACAGAAGCCAGTTTCTAAAAGAGCAAACCCAGCATTCATAAAAAAGACTAAAGCACCTGCAATTAATAACCACAGAGAGCTTAATTCTTGTTGTGTGCTGGGAGCTTGCGCCATTGCAACTTTCATCCAAACCAACACTATGATTATCGCTAAAGGTATGTTGAGGTAGAAAAACCTCAAAAATTGGCTTCTGTTATACTTAAAGCCCAGAAGTCTTCTTTTAGACATGAGATTCTTATTCAATTGGCAAAATTATTGTAAATTTGGTTATTTTACACGCTATTTACGATTACACATATAATTAGGATCACTACTTTGACAGGAATTTTACCTAGACAGAAGCGAGATTTTCTGATGGGAAACGAAAATAGCAACGTCTGTTATCTATACCCCATGACATATTGCTGTAAAGTTTGATGAAAAATTAAACAGGTAACAGCAAAAACAAAAGTATGCTAATTTTTTAACCAAACAATTTCCAATAACCATCAAAAATTCTTATTGTTTTGTAAACAAAACAATAATTTTTCTGAGAAACAGCTTGTTGAAATATGGGTGATTATGTATTCTTTGGTTGTAAGTGAAGTAGCCGGATAAACAATTAACCATTAACCAAGACTAAATATCTATCTAAAGGAAGATTTCTTTATTTTGTAGAAAGCATCATTTTAAGCAAAAAGTATAGTTAAATCCAAGGTTGGTGCAATTAGCAGACAAGACGTAATAAATAGTGCTTGTAGTTTTTATAAAATCGGTTTTCGTCATAGAGTAAGACAAAGACCGCAGCTGTTTACCCAACCATCTCAGTGATGAAAAACGCCCAGCAGCTTGCTGTAGGCTAATTTCTGTTCATAGCTTTAGGAAACTAATCTTCTTTCGTAAAAGTCTGGTTTCAAAATGGGTAACAGCAACAGCCCCTACCAGCCCGATCATCTATGCTAAAAGTTATGCACTCTGCCGCCAATTTACCCACTCCTACCCCCCAGTGGGAGGATTTAATTAAGCTTCCAGCCCCGAATACAACTCAATGGGAAAACATTAAAACCCAATTAGATTTGGTGCTGTTGGCATTAGAAACATTGACTGGCATTGGCTCCGAGGCCATGCTTTCAGCGGCTATTAATCTGAATTTAGAGTCAAGAGTGCCAGACCGTGTAGCGCTATGGCGACTACGCCAGTCAAACCCGCTACGCAAAGGTCAAGGAGGGCGAAAAAAGCTCGATGTTGAAGAAGCGCGAGCGCTTGTTCTCATTATTTGTTATCTTGCCAAGCAGCATCAAGAACTAATTCGGCGTGCTGTTGGCTTGTTAGAACAGATGGCGGAAAACAACCGCGAACCTCATCAAGCTGCTTTGTTAGGAGATTATATTGATGCTTTCTGCAACACTTATCAAGAACGGATGGAGGAAGACTCGACAATCTCCACGGATGAACTTACCCACCTGGCTTTAAAACTGCTGATAGATTTACTTTTTTATAGCGGACCCGGTGGACATCGCCGCCTCTGGCTAGCACTAATAGACCGTTCAACTAAATTTTGAAAATATCCTGCTTGCAGTTCCTGCCATGCCTCTAACAAATTCTGTCATCCGTCGGTACACACCACCCACTTGCACACTAGAAGTTTTGGCACAAAGCTCATCTCTATCTCGTTGGGTGGGAAAATCTGTTCTGAAGGATCTACGCTTTGAGTTAAGCATTGACGATCCACGACTAAGCGAAGAACAGAAGATCGTTATTCGGGGCGATCGCGACCAACTAGAAGCTTTGTGTGCAGCAGTAACAAACTATGTGCAGGAATTCCTGCAAATCTCTCCTGAAACTTTTTGGGCAAACTTTTCAGATTTAGAGAACTCAACTAAAACATCAGATCCAGATCAATTAGAATCACAAGAACAATTACAACCTTCTGTTTCTACTCAAACATTAAATTCTTTTAATAATCAGCTACCAGAAACCGAAATACACATCAAACCAAATAGCCGTTTAACTCATAATTTGTTTCTCGGTTCTTTAGGATACCAAGCATCTCAGCCTGTTGTTCAACTTAATTTGCTACAGTTATTTGATTTGGCAACTGCCTTAGATCAATACTCTGATGATTTGCTCGCCCTACCCAGTCTCTATCAAAACAGATCGCGTTTTGCTATTCCTGGTTGGGTTCCTGCGGTAGCAGTACTGGTGTTAGCCATTGGTTTAGTACCCTTTACTTACCAATATGCAATTCAGACTAAGCAAAAACCTAGTACCACCAAAGAGAAACTTGCCTTAGAACCATCACCTCCATCGGATTTGGCAACACCTCTACCTGCACTCACCCCTACCGATCAACTACCAGCACTACCTTTTGGTTCTAATAATTTGTCTGTACCTGGTTCAGGAACGCTACCACCTAACCAAACTTCTCCTCAAACTCAGGGGTTTCCAAATGCGCCCTTAATAGCTAATGCACCTTCTCAAGGTGGTTCTCCTTCAGCTTCTACAACATCTCCTACAGCCACCTTCGTCCCGCCTTCTCCAGGAAAAAACGTATTCACCGCACCCCTAACATCAACCAATTCGCAACGGCAAGTTCTGATTCAACCCAAACCCTCACAAAACAACAGCACCGCCGTGACTCAGAAAAATGGAGTTGTTGCCCAAAATGGGGAAATTTCATTAAATTCACCCACTACACCAACTAGTCTACCTTCTAATCTACCTTCTACTCTTCCTTCTACTCTTCCTACTGTTCCACCACCTATTGCTACCGCACCTAATAGCCGTGGTAGTACTCAACAAAGTCAATCATCAACAACTACCTCCTCGATTGAGGCAGAAGATACTTCCAAATTAATCGAGAGATTGCGCCAAGACCGTAATTCTAACAAAGTTGCTACTGGAAACAGCAACGCTGTATTGGACGCAACGACTCAATTATCAGAAGCTAAACAATTTTTAACAAAGCGCTGGCAGCCACCTTCTGGCTTGAACCAAACACTAGAGTATAGTTTGATGGTGGGTGTTGATGGCACTATTGAACGTATCCTTCCTTTAGGGAAAGCTTCAAGAATATATATTGATCGCACAGGTATGCCTTTAATTGGTGAACGTTTTATTTCTCCCAATCGCAATGGACAGTCTGTGATCATTAGAGCCGTTTACAGTCCTGATGGCAAAGTACAAACTTTTGCAGAGAAGGATTAATTGATCTTGTTGCTTTTTGTGACAGTTGCCAAAGTGTGACAAACAAAATGAAGGCTAAAGGGTAAAGAAAAAAGGTTAAAGGATGAAGATAATGTCCTTTCTCTTTGCCCTTTCACCTTATACTATTAACATCATTTGAGTCCAGTTATCAAACTGTCTTTTGAATATATTCTCATCACAATATCTATCAATACAATAACTATCAATTCGTATTGTCTGAGATTGGGAATATGCAAACACAAACACCACAGCAAAAAGAGAGTGCAGCTTGGATTTTTCAAACATGGGCTGCTTTTCTACTTTCTCTTTCTATGACTACTGTTGGTATTGCCAACTTACCCGTGGATAACTGGGTGAAAGGTTTTATGGGTATGGGTATGGCTTTTTCAATTGGTTCTACTTTCTCTTTAGCAAAAACTATGAGGGATTTACATGAATCTAGAAGGCTGACAGCTAGGATAGATGAAGCAAAGGTAGAAAGATTACTTTCTCAACATGATAATTTGATGAAGTGAGCGATCGCTCTATAAATCGCAGCTTGATAATTAAAATTTAAATAAAAAGCTTGTCAATATTAGTAGTGAGAACTTTAGTCCTCAGAATAAGGACTAAAGCCATTACTTAACCTAGATACGCGTTTCCAACACTGATTTCTCAGTACTTGAAAGAAGATGGATACTTGTACTTAACAGTGGTACTTCTTGCCGACATGTCTGACAAAACCAGTAGAATTCACCATGACGGACATGACGTAAAAGGGAATCTCCACAACACGGACATATGTTGCTTCTCATACTCATATTAATGTCCTCTTTGAAAAAAATTATTGATTAGAATCCGCTCAGAAAAAGTTATTTAAAAAATGATTTTTGCAGAATGAATGCGCCCATTTAAGCTTGCACAGTTTTTGACAACTTGTTCATAAACCGCCTCGTATCCATTCACCATTTGGATAACGCTAAATTTGTTTTCTACGTATTCTCTGCACTTACGACGATTGAGTTCTAAGGTTTGAGGAATCATCGCCGCCATTTCGTCAACATTTTGACAGACAAAACCTGTGACACCGTGATTAATAACTTCAGGTACAGAACCCAAATTCATCGCAATAAGTGGCGTACCAGTTGCCATGGATTCAATCATTACCAAACCAAAAGGTTCTGGCCAAGTTATGGGAAATAAAGTAATTGCAGCATTACCAAAAAGTGCTGCTTTTTCGGCGTGATTTATTTCTCCAAGAAACTGAATTTGCTTACCATCAATTTGGGGAGCAATTTCTTTTTCAAAAAATTCTGAATCTACTACATCTACTTTTCCAGCCATTTTCAAGCACCAACCTGTTTTTTTGGCAATAGCGATCGCATAATGTGGCCCTTTTTCTGGTGAAAAGCGTCCTACAAATGCCAAATATGGTGGTTCTTGGGGTTTTTCTACAAAAGGATAATCGCTTGGGTTAATTCCGTTGTAAACTGTACCAACGTAATTCAAGTTTATCTGTCTCTGCGCGTCGCTAATACTAATATATGGTTGCTTTTGATGATGGCTGTAGACGTTGCAATTATCTTGTGTAAAATTGCCATGCAAAGTATGCACTGTAGGTGTTGACACCAAACTGGCCAAAGGTAAAGCCGAAACCCCCAGATGAGAATGGATCAAATCGAATTCCGCCGCCTGTTGATAAACTTGGCTGAGTTCCAACATCTCGTGTGCTGTATACTCTTTGACATTGGGGTCTAAACGCAATGCACGCGGATAGACTGCTTTTAACTTAGCCAAAGTTTGCGAATCTCCAGAAGCAAATAGTGTTACCTCATGACCACGACGAACTAGTTCATCGGTCAAGCGACTCACTACCAGTTCAATTCCTCCGTAGGTTGGAGGTGGAACTCGTTCCCATAAAGGGGCTACTTGAGCGATCTTCATATATTGTTTTGGTTCAGCAGGTGATGATATAGTCCTCTATCAATAATTATTAGTTATCAGTTATCAGTTATTGATTTTACAGCTTGGATAATTATCCTCCAGATTTGGTGTTAGGAGTAGCTGGTATTTATTAAGTTAATAACTGGCTAGTACTTATTGATTTCACAGGACTTACATACAAGTAGATAAAGCATTTTTACCTAACTATTTGACTTTAACATTAACCTAAATGACTCCCAATAGTGCAATATTGGTTAACCTAACTTTGCAATTGCCTCTAGTGCAGCAAGACAGAAGAAAGAAAATCAAAAGCTCAAACAAGAAACTTTTTATATATTCTTAATATTCTGATGATGTTTGCCACAATCTAGTAGGTATTGCAGATCATCAGCACAAGCAATCAGGTAACTATACTGAATCAATTTAAAACCAGCAATATTTTGGTTGCATCTATCTTGGGGATCATAGATAATAAAAAGTTTTGTAAGGAAAAATACTGAATTCTGTTAGAAGATCAATTTTGAAAAGTTAAGACAACAGAAGAAAAAATGAGAAATAAAGAACAATAGAAGGGAATCAACCAAGCATCAACAACTAATTATTAATCAATCGTCCTTAAGTCTAACTATTGAGTATTAACTTTGAAATGATGAAAATTGCTACTTGGAATGTTAACTCTATTCGCACTCGTTTACAGCATGTTGTTGATTGGTTAATTCAAAATCCAATTGATGTGTTGTGTGTCCAAGAAACTAAAGTTATTGATGATAATTTTCCGCGATCGCCATTTGAAGAATTAGGCTATCATCTCTATTTTTCTGGTCAAAAATCTTACAATGGTGTTGCTATTATCAGCCGGCAACCTCTACAAAATGTCAGCGCCAGTTTTGCAGCAATATTGCCAGAAATATCACCAGAATTTGACGAACAAAAACGGGTACTTACAGGTGTACTAAACAACATTAGAATTATTAATCTTTACGTACCCAATGGCTCGGCAGTTGGTAGCGAAAAGTACGAATATAAACTGCGTTGGTTGGCAATGCTACAAGAGTATTTGCAAACTCTGCTAATATCAAACCCAGACATTTGTATGTGTGGTGACTTTAATATCGCCTTGGAAAATAAAGATATCCACGAAAAAGAGAATCCAGAAAATCACATTATGGCATCTGAAGGCGAACGCCAAGCACTGCGGGATATCTTAACACTGGGGTTTGCCGATGCTTTTCGTAAATTCACATCCGAAGGCGGACACTACAGTTGGTGGGATTATCGCGCCGCATCATTTCGCCGCAATTTGGGTTGGCGAATTGACCATCATTATTTAACACCCAATTTGTACGAGCGTGCAAAAAGTTGCACCATTGATATTACTCCTAGAAAGTTAACCCAACCCAGCGACCATGCACCAGTAATTGTCGAATTTTAGATCAATACGCTTGGAGTCAAAAAATGACCAAATAAAAAACCCCTACCCTTCCCACCCTCCCCGCTTGCAGGGCTACGGTGTACACACAAGTCAAAATTTTTCATGTTGAAACTGTATCCCGCCCAGAACTAAAGTTCCAGGCTCATAGCGAAAGTCCACTCAAGTGGACTGGAACAAACTTTTTTTTGAGTCCTCTTCAGAGGACTTGCGCATCTGTACTCGGAATTTATTCCGAGGCGGTACAGATGCGCTCAACCTAGATTTGTGTGTACACCGTAGGCCTGCGCTTAGGGTGCGCGTAGCGCGGGTGGGGTTCTTCCGTACCTCACGCTTGTTGAAATCTGCTGTCACAAATGACAAATTGTGTCGGTTTACTGAGATTCTGCTATTGCTTTAATTAACCGAGGCTGATCTAAACCAATCTGATGTAGTAGCAACCATGATTGAATCAAATCCGGGCCATGCATGTCTCCAGTTAATGCTGCTCGCAGACTACGCATAATCAAACCTTTCTTAACATTTTGCTGTTTGACTACTTGCTTGATAATGTCTTGGGCGCTAGCTTCGTTGAATTCTTGCTGGTTCTGTAATGCAGTGTTCACCGCCTCAATCGCAGCAGCAACACCTTCTTGTTTGAGTTGTACAGCAGCTTCCTCACTAAATTCCACTGCATCGGTAAAAAACAGTTTGCTCATGGCGACAGCATCCACAAGCCGAGTCAAACTAGGTTGAATTAAAACTACTAGTTGTTCTAACCAAGCACGTTCTTCTCGTCCTCCAGTCAATTTATAACCAGCTTCTTTCCAGAAAGGAATGAGTAAATCTGTCAGTTTATCTACTGGCATGGCGTGGATATACTGACTGTTGATCCAATCTAACTTTGCCCAGTCAAACTTTGCACCTGCTTTATTCACACGCTCAAAGCTAAACTGTTGGGCTGCTTCTGGTAGAGTAAAAATTTCTTTTGTCGAGTCGGGAGCTGACCAACCCAACAATGTCATGTAGTTGACTAAAGCTTCAGCAGTAAAGCCCATTTGTTGAAAGTCAGAAATAGAGGTGACGCCATCTCGTTTAGAAAGCTTGCGTCCTTCTTGATTGAGGATCAAGGGTGTATGGGCAAACTCTGGTACTTTTGCTGCGAAGGCTTCATAAAGTAGAATTTGCTTGGCTGTGTTGGCAATGTGGTCTTCTCCCCGGATGACATGGGTAATTTGCATATCTATGTCATCTACTACAACTGCAAAGTTATACAGAGGTTGACCAATACCATCAGCTGCGGCGCGAGCAATGACCATATCACCACCCAAATCACTACCGCGCCAAACCATCTGATCTCTTACTAAGTCATTCCAAACAATTTCTCGGTCATCATCTATTTGGAAACGAATCACAAAGCTACGCCCTTCGGCTTTGTATGCGGCTTCTTGTTCTGGTGTCAAATTTCGATGACGATTATCATAACGAGGAGCCTCATTTCTAGCTTTTTGGGCTTCTCGTAGTGCTTCTAGTTCCTCAGAGGTGGTGTAGCAGCGATAAGCTAATCCTTGATCTAGGAGACTTTGTACTGCTTGCTTATAAATATTTAGGCGTTGGGTTTGGAAGAAAGGCCCTTCATCCCAATTTAATCCCAGCCAGCGCATTCCTTGGAGAATACTTTCTGTATATTCGGGACGCGATCGCTCTAAATCAGTGTCTTCAATTCGTAAAATAAACTTGCCGTCGTGGTGACGGGCAAACAACCAGTTGAATACAGCCGTTCTTGCTGTACCAATATGTAAATTTCCAGTTGGACTAGGGGCAATACGTACTCTAACAGTCACAGCAAATTTGCAAATTATTGATTATGGCAAAGCATGATCATTGTAGGTTATTCTGGAGATAGTGTTATGTTTCTCAAGACTTCATATCATTTATATATAAAGTCGATAACACTTCATCTATTCTTGTATGTAAACTTTAATTCCTACGGGACTGACGGGGCTCGAACCCGCAACTTCCGCCGTGACAGGGCGGTGCTCTAACCAATTGAACTACAGTCCCTTGATTTGCAACTTTCTAATTATCCCTAACACCTTTGAAATTGTCAAGCTTTTTTTTGGGAAAGTTTATTGACTGTTATCCCGCCCAGAAATAAATTTCCGGGCTAACAGTTCAAGTCCACTCAAGTGGACTGATATCAGGTTCGCTTGTTATACCGATTCAAAAAATGTTTGCGACACATTCAGAATATGAGACGCGATTTATCGCGTCTGGTACAGAATTCATCTGTCGCATTCTTTTTTCAAATTGGTATTACGTGAAGTACTCCGGCTAACCTACTTTTGAATTCAGTTCATTTGTTTTTAAAACTATCAAAAATATACATAATTTAATATTTTTTTAACATGCGAAAATGTTTAGTTTAATTAAGATTACAAAATAACAGAAACTAGTCGTAAATTCGGATTTGATAGAAGAAGAGGTTTGTTAGGTCTTAGTAAACAGCTTGAGCGTGCATTTTCCAGATATAAAACATTGAGGAGGAAGCAAGATACTAAGAAGTAGAGAGGAAATGGGGACGGGGAGTTAACTTTTTTCGATGCTCTATACTCAATTCACCTCTATTCATAATCTCCGTCTCTGTTTGTAGTTCCCACTCTGTTTATGATCCCATAGCTATAATGTACAAATCTCATTTGATACATAGATAAATGAGGTTTTCACGGTATTGCTAGCAATTAATTCTAGAGAATCTAACAGCGAGACTAAAAGTGTGAAGTACTTCTTTTTATCTGAAGGATGGACAGTTGGCAGAGTTTGGGCATCTGAAGGACTTTGGCAAATAACCGCATGGCGACGCCAACCAGATATTCAACGTATGAATATTTGTTTATTAGAACAAGGCGAAGTAATGTGGCTTTACCGAGTAGAAGATGCCATTATCACCGTAGAAGTGAAGCCAGCTATATTACCACAAATAGATAGATCTACTCAAGTTATCGGTCAAGTCATACTGAGACGGTTAATGAGTGCGGAACAAGTTATAGAGCGCTTGGAGACTGCCTCAGCTAGGTGTCAGCTACAAAATATAGCATCTATCGTGCAGTAATCATTTCAGGAAAAAAGCTCAAAGGGTAAAGAGATTGAATTTTCTCTTTTGCCCTTTATATTTTGATCTCTATAGTCTGTTGGTTGTTAATTTTTTGTTACAAATCACAATTAACAATCAACAACCAACAAATAACCAGTATCTAACGATTAGTAACTAAGCTTAAGTGCCTTAATACTCTTGCAAACAGCTCCATCAATAGTTACACTTTTTTAAACATTCTCATTTTTACTTAGCGATCGCGACCTTGGGGTAAAACACCCAGAAGGTTCTGTGTGTCGCTTAAGTAGCCACGCTGTCTGACTTTTAAGACCAAGCTGTGGAAAATTCAAGCTCTGGCAATAAAAAAACACAGAAAAATTGTTTTGTAAACAAACTCATCGAGGAGGAGCGTAGTCGATGGGACTACCTTGGTACCGAGTACACACAGTCGTTCTGAATGATCCAGGACGACTTATTTCTGTACACTTGATGCACACAGCGTTGGTGGCCGGCTGGGCTGGTTCAATGGCTTTATACGAACTGGCTATCTATGATCCCAGTGATCCAGTTCTCAACCCCATGTGGCGTCAAGGTCTGTTTGTGCTGCCCTTTATGGCACGCTTGGGTGTTGTAGGCTCTTGGGGCGGTTGGAACGTTACTGGCGAAACCAACTACGACCCCGGTTTTTGGTCATTTGAAGGTGTAGCCGCCGCTCATATTGTTCTATCTGGTCTATTATTCCTAGCTGCTGTTTGGCACTGGGTTTTTTGGGACTTGGAACTATTTCAAGATCCCCGCACTGGTGAACCTGCTCTTGACTTGCCAAAAATGTTTGGCATTCACTTGTTCTTATCTGGTCTTCTGTGCTTCGGCTTTGGTGCTTTTCACCTTACCGGACTTTGGGGACCAGGAATGTGGGTTTCCGACGCCTACGGCTTAACTGGTCACATAGCACCAGTAGCCCCAGAATGGGGACCAGATGGCTTTAACCCATTTAACCCTGGTGGTGTCGTAGCTCACCACATCGCCGCAGGCGTTGTCGGCATTATTGCTGGTTTATTCCACCTAACTGTAAGACCACCCGAAAGGCTCTACAAAGCCCTACGGATGGGTAATATTGAAACCGTACTTTCTAGCAGTATTGCTGCTGTATTCTTTGCTGCTTTTGTAGTTGCTGGTACTATGTGGTACGGTAGCGCCACCACTCCAATTGAACTGTTTGGGCCTACCCGCTACCAGTGGGATCAAAACTACTTTAAGCAAGAAATTCAGCGTCGCGTACAGACAAGTATTGCTTCTGGCGAAACTGCTTCAGAAGCTTGGTCACAAATTCCTGAAAAATTGGCATTCTACGATTATGTCGGCAATAGCCCCGCTAAGGGCGGTCTATTCCGTACAGGCCCTATGGTCAAAGGTGATGGCATAGCCCAATCTTGGGTTGGTCATCCTGTATTCACGGATGCCGAAGGAAGGGAATTACAAGTACGTCGTTTACCCAACTTCTTTGAAACCTTCCCTGTAATTCTGACCGATAAAGATGGTATTGTCCGTGCTGACATTCCCTTCCGTCGAGCAGAATCTCAGAACAGCTTTGAACAAAGTGGGATCAAAGTTGCCTTCTATGGTGGTGACTTAAATGGTCAAAGCTTTACAGACCCTGGAGAAGTGAAGAAGTGGGCGCGTAAAGCTCAAGGTGGCGAAGTATTTGACTTCGATAGGGAAACTTTAAACTCTGATGGTGTATTCCGCACCAGTCCTAGAGGTTGGTTTACCTTTGGACACGCCTGCTTTGCGTTGTTGTTCTTTTTCGGTCACATTTGGCATGGTTCTCGGACAATTTACCGAGATGTGTTTGCTGGTGTTGACCCAGATTTGGAAGAACAAGTTGAGTTTGGTGTATTTGCGAAAGTGGGTGACTTGTCCACTCGTAAGAAGGAAGCTGTCTAAAGCTTAATAGATTAGGGATTAGGGACTATGTTATTTCCTAATCCCTAATTCCTGAAATTGGTATAATACAGTTACTGCCGTGAGACACACGGTGGCTGCTTGCAGAGGGTAAAGTCAATTGACTCCCAGTGAAGCAAGAATCTCATTTGGCATTATGCCCATTGAGAATGTCAAAATTCCAGATATGCAGGGGCTTGTGATATGGAAAGCGTGGCATATATCTTGATTTTGACTTTGGCAATTGGAACTCTTTTCTTTGCGATCGCATTCCGCGAACCTCCTCGCATTGAAAAGAAAGAAGATTAATTTTGTGTTGCCAAATTTTTGATATTGTTCCTTAGAAATAAATAGCCGCAGTTTGCTTATTCAGTAACTGCGGCTATTTATTCTCGTAATGGTAGAGCGCATGGTCAGCTAGCTGTACTAGCGTGCTATTGACAATTAACTTTTTAGATAAAAAAGATTTGATTTTTGATATAATTTACTATCTGTGAAATAATGTGCGCTAAGTCAGCTTTTCTGCGCTAGCATGATTTAGGGATGTAGGTGTAGACATCCTGTGTCACGCTTGCACATACATCGCGCTTGTGGCAAAACCATTTACGGAGACGAACAACCAGGAAACAATCAGCATGGTCAATCAGAAAACAACCGCTATTACCGAGATTGGGTTTACTCACGAAGAATTCGCTGCTTTACTGGACAAATACGATTATCATTTTAGCCCTGGTGATATTGTACCCGGTACGGTTTTCAGTATAGAGCCACGCGGCGCTCTGATTGACATAGGTGCTAAAACCGCAGCATACATACCTATACAAGAAATGTCTATTAACCGGGTAGATAGCCCGGAGGAAGTTTTACAATCAAACGAAACACGGGAATTTTATATACTTAGCGATGAAAATGAAGAGGGACAATTAACTCTTTCTATTCGTCGTATAGAGTATATGCGAGCCTGGGAGCGAGTACGGCAGTTGCAAGCAGAAGATGCTACTGTTCGTTCTGGTGTATTTGCTACTAACCGGGGTGGAGCTTTAGTTAGAATCGAAGGATTAAGGGGATTTATTCCTGGTTCTCACATCAGCACTCGCAAACCGAAAGAAGATTTAGTCGGCGAAGAACTACCACTGAAGTTTTTAGAGGTAGACGAAGAACGCAACCGCTTGGTTCTATCTCATCGTCGCGCTTTGGTTGAGCGTAAGATGAACCGCCTCGAAGTCGGTGAGGTAGTAATCGGTACTGTGCGCGGTATTAAGCCTTATGGTGCCTTTATTGATATTGGTGGCGTCAGCGGCCTGTTGCACATTTCTGAAATTTCCCACGAACATATTGATACACCTCACAGTGTCTTCAATGTCAATGATGAAGTGAAAGTGATGATCATTGACTTGGATGCAGAACGAGGCCGGATATCTTTATCTACAAAGCAACTGGAACCCGAACCAGGTGATATGATTAAGAACCGCGATTTAGTTTACGATAAAGCAGAAGAAATGGCTGCTAAATATCGTGAACAATTATTAGCTAAACAGCAAGGTGCTGCTGCTGCGCCTGTTGAAGTCAGCGAAACTCCTGTAGCTGAAGAAGAAATACCACCAGCAGTTGAAGCAGTTGAAGCAGTTGAAGCAGTTGAAGCAGTTGAAGCAGTTGAAGCAGTTGAAGCAGTTGAAGCAGTTGAAGCAGTTGAAGCAGTTGAAGCAGTTGAAGCAGTTGAAGAAGAAATACCAGTAGCTATTGAAGAGTAATTTGTTTCTCGTTGCAGTTATTGGCAACTATTTATAAAGATAAAATTTTACGGGCAAGGAGGGATAAATTTTCCCTCTTTTTTTGTATTGGTTAGTGGTTACTTATTCAGAACAACAATAAGGAGAATCTCTTGATAACTATTAGGTGTAGAGATGTGACATTTTCTAATATCCAAGCTATTTTATTTGATAAAAATGGCACTCTTGAAGACTCAGAAGTATTTTTGCGATCGCTTGCTCAAAAAGGAGCGAGAATTATAGACGCGCAAATTCCCGGAATTGGGGAACCATTATTAATGGCCTTTGGTGTCAATGGTGATATTCTCGATCCCGCAGGGCTGGTATCAGTAGCAAGTCGTCGAGAAACAGAAGTAGCCGCCGCCGCATATATAGCTGAAACTGGGCGCGGTTGGTTTGAGTCATTAAAAATCGCACGCCAAGCATTAACAGACGCCGAAAAATACCTTGGAAAAACTCCCTCACCTTTATTTGTTGGTAGTTTAGAAATTCTTAAGAAATTATCAGAAGCAGGATTAAAGCTAGGGATTCTCTCAGCTGCAACAACTGCTGAAGTCCAAGAATTTGTAGAAACTCATCAATTAAGTAATTATATCCAGTTAGAAATGGGAGTGGATGAAGGGCCAAGTAAACCAGATCCAGTGTTATTTTTACAAGCTTGTGAAAAATTGGGAGTAGAACCTAGTGCTACTTTGATGGTGGGAGATTCGGCGGGTGATATGCAAATGGCACGTAATGCTAAAGCTGCTGCTTGCATTGGTATAACTTGGATTAATAAACCCGAAAATGTCGCAGGTGCGCATATAGTAATTAATCAACTTGATGAAATTCAAGTTGTAGAAACTTAGTTTGATTTGGTTTATTAATAGTTAGTCGTGAATCCAAACAACTAAAAACTTTCATCACTTGCAACTAACTTTGCTGCTAGTTCTATTGCTTGTTGAGGTGTAGTAAGTTTATTTTCAATTTGGGCGATCGCTATTTCTGTGAGTAATTTACCTATCAGTGGCGAAGGAGAAATGTTTAATGCTAGCATTATGTCCTTTCCACTCACTAACGGTGTGGGATGAGCTACCAGATCATTAGGGTTAAGATAGCGATTCATTAAAGGTGCGATCGCTTCTACTGACTGACCGTGTACTACAGATAAGACTGCTGTAGATATAAATACAGACCCCACTTCCTGAAAGAAAAAATACTGTTCTCGCAAAGACATCAGGGGATTTCGTAACTGTGGGAACAGTTTCAGGGTCGTGGTAACAGCTTTAATTTCGGCGCGACTGTAAGTTAATTCTTGCAGTTCTACTTCTGCTATTTCTGAGTTTGGGTTAACTAAACAAGCAAGTTTCGCAATACCTAGCCAGGTAGTTTTAACGGTATCACGCACAAAATTTTGTAGTTCTTCACCTAGTCGTGGCCAGAAATGGGTAAGCTGATCTGCTGCTGTGTCAACCGTCGATAGTTTCTGAAAGTTTTCCTGTTGAGCATTTTTGAAAAAAGGCGTAAGTAAACCATCTTCCCCAGCGCTAATTAACCAAGCACTACCCTGAGAACTTGGCAACATATAGCTCAATTCTACCCGGACTCGTTCGGCGGCGACTCTCGTGATTTGGGATGCAAAAGCGCGAATAGTTGCTTGTGTTTCTGATTCTATAGTGAAGCTAAGTTGGGAAGCTTGACGATAAGCCCGTAGTAACCGTAAGGGATCGTCTTGTAGGTTGCTTGGTGATACCATTTTTAACAAATGCTTTTTAATATCTGCACAACCTTGTAAAGGATCAATAATTTCTTGGGTGTGGGGATTATAGGCGATCGCATTAATTGTAAAATCTCGCCTATGCAAATCAACTTCCAGGCTCATTCCTTCTTGTTGGGCAAAGTCAGCAGTAGCATGAGGAAACACCACACGAGCAATTTGTCTTTGTGGATCAAGTAGTACAAAACCAGCTTTGTAATACTTGGCGATTTTGTGAGCTACTGTCACAGCATTTGTTGGTAAAACAAAATCTAAATCTAAATATTCGCGAGTTTTTCCCAAAATAGCATCTCTGACAGCACCACCCACCATATAAGCTGGTGGCGGTAAAAATTCTATGCTAAAAGGCCAATTTTCGGGAGCTAAGGTTGAAAGTTCAGAACTATTTCTCGTCATGTAATAAAAATAAACCCAGAAGCTAATGAATAACGCTTTAGCTTAAGCTAGATTAACTATAAAGGCTCTAGAGTAGGTTGTATTATGTGCGTTTGCGTCAATTGTCATTATGTAGACCGTTGTGTCACCTACCACGCGGTAGAAACCCAACATCAACAACCCCATTTGACTGAAACACCAGATTTTGAGCCAAATGAACCATCTATCAACGTTAACATCCGTCCCAGAGGCGAGGTGATTGAAATGGAATGGGATGTGGTAGGATGTCTCAGTTTTAAACGAGAACAAGGTAAGTGGTCGAAGTTGCGTCCTGGCGAGTTAGTACCAACTTGATCAGTTATGGTGTCTATAAATTTGAAAATAAAAAAGGGGAAAGAGAAAGGTAATTTAGGAAAGTGCTTTTCTCTTTTCCCTTTCTCCTTTAATTTAAAATTAACCAAACTTTAGCAACCAAAAGTCAGGCTCAGGCGATGGAAGGCAAGAGTTGGTTAGTGCAAGATTATATTTTAAGTGCAGCATTAAGTTAGTGCGGCTTACCTAATATCTCTAAATACTCACCGGATGCGTAACATAGTGGCAGTAGTTATAACAAAATAATTAGCGCACCACCAGAGGTGAGGTACAGTTCTATTTAAGGTGAATAAACGTGACTTCCCGCACAACTGAGATTCAAACACTAATAGCAGACATTGACAGTTTACTTTCCAACAAGCGCTTTTCCCGGTTTCTTGCCAGTGAGAAGGAGCAACCAAGACAGTTATTAGAAAGGATGCGTAACTTTCTGGTTAGCTGTGCAGAAGCGGAGGTAAACAGCACTCCATATCAGCAACAGTTAAAACCGCAGTCATCAACTTTATTAACAAAATTTATTAATCAAAATAATTATTCCGTTGAGCCACAGCCTAATCAATTCAGCCAAGAGGAAGGTTCTGAGTCTAATCCACTATCTTCACTATTAGCACCATTGCAAGCAGAGTTACAAACACTTTTGCAAGAACGAGCAAATCTCGTCCAGGAAATCAAAGAGTTAGAGCAAAGGCGACTACAAAACTTTTCTCTAGCACAGCAGTTAGCAAACCAAGAACAGCTAATAGCAGATTTTTTGCAAGTGCTGACTAATCGCCTGGGAGGGGATCTACAACCAAAAATTCCCACAAATGTCATCAAACCAACACAAGAGACTCCACTAGCGCTTGGTGCTGCTGGTTCTTCTACCACTACTAGTAATGACAACAAAGAACAACTTGCTTTTGCTAATTCATCTTTGTTAGAACCACAGGATCAGTTGCAACGATTAACACGTCTTGCTAGCGAATTAGATCAAAAGTTACTCGCACTTGATGGAACTGTTAATGTAGTTTTTGAAGCTTTACAACGTAATATTCATACATACCATGAGTCTCTTTCTCAAGCTCTGGCAAGAATGTATAGCCAAGGTTTGCAAGGAGAACAATTATTTGGCAATTTAATCAATAACTTGGCACAGCAGACACAACTGCAACCGGCTTCTAAAGAACCATTTACTATTGATATTAATAACGAAATACGACCCACTCACTCCAAAACTCTACAATCCAGCAATAAAATAGACGAATCAGAAAATGATGCTCAAACACTAGAAACTGATACAGTTATTACCCAAACTCAAGATACGCCAAACTCTCCAGATACTGCTACTACTTCCATAATTGATGAATTACACCAAGATAGCTCTGTCTCAATTCGTGATGAGGTAGATCAACTTTACGCTAGTTTATTTGGGAATGATAATTTCATCACAACTAATCCTGAGTTTTCTTCTCAGACTACCAATTTGGAAATTATAGATTCAACAGATAATTTACCTGTAGCAGAGACAGTAACTAGTCAAGAACAGTCAGAATTAATAGCTACAGACTTAACAGCATTAATATATGTGGATGAAATAGAAACTATTAATCAAGAAGAAGCAGATTTAATTCTTCAAGATATCTTTTTTGAGGTGACAGATTCTACAGAACTAATTGTTGATGCAGATACAAATACTGAGCAAGAAGAAACAGATTTAATTTTTCAAGATGTCTTTTTTGAAGTTGCAGATTCCACAGAATTAATTATTAATGAAGATGAAGTCGTCACTGTTATTCAAGAAGAAGATGTTCTGATCCAAGACATCATTTTTGAAGCTACAGAACCGAATGACGAATTATCTTTCTACGAAGAAGTGTTCACAAATCAACAAGAAGAAGATGTTCTGACCCAAGACATCATTTTTGAAGCTACAGACCTGCATGACGAATTATCTGTACATGAAGAAGTAATCTCAAATCAAGAAGAATTAGAGTTAATTCTACAAGAAGTAATGTTTGAATTTGCAGATTCTACGGAAGAATTACCTGTAGATGATACTGCTTCCTTATCAAATGTGAGTATTATAGATTCTGGCTCTACATCTGTAACAGATGAATTACAATCAGCAGAATCTCTTGTTACTGCGTCTGATCCTTGGTTTGACGAGCCAGATGCAGGTCTTTTAGAAAGTGGCAATTTTCAGCTAGAAGATACAAAAGCTACTACCAAAAAGATCAGGAGACAACTATTAGAATTGTGGGAAAAAATCACATATACGGAAGAAAGTAATGAAACTTCCTCTTTACCTGTTGAAAAACCCATTGCTGCTGAGACAATTACAAGCTTAAATAACTTATTATTTTCCACAGATATTGAGCAGCAAGTTTTGCAAGAAGAATCTGTTGAAGAATCTACAATTGAGACAATATCAACACCAAATCAAACAGAAGAAATAAGTGTTGATAACATCAATGACTCTTCAGAACAATATATCCCTGCTTCCGTCAAAGAAAATTTGTTATTAGAAGTAGAAAAACAAAATTTAGTTATACCAGAAATTGCATTGAATGCAAAGCAATTGCTGCAATTAGATGAAGATTTGGCTAATTTTGGTGAACAGAAAAATATTCAATTTAAGTCGCCTATGACTGAGCCAGAAAATCCAGATTCTGCCCAGGTTATAGTATCGAATAATTCTCAGAATGAGCAATTAGCTGAAACTGAAACTAAGGAAGCCACAGCCGATTCTTTAGAACTGTTTTTGCCTTCAGATTCCGGAATTGGAGACAATACAGAAATTAGAGCCAATATCGGAGACTACATTTGGTATTTGGGAATTGATTTAGGTACAACAGGAATTTCTGCAACTTTATTCAATCGCTCTACAAATGAAGTTTATCCTATCTATTGGTCAGCAGAAAATCAGCAAGAAGCAGCATTAAAAACACGAACATTCCGTTTACCAGCAGAAGTTTATTTACCATCTGCACAAGAACAAAATACTACAACTTCAAATCTTTTTTCAGCACAACTCAAACCTTATTTGCAAATAGCACTTCCTTACAAAAATGAACAGCAAAAATGGGAGCCAATATTGCAATTTAATGAAGTTGCGACAGTTCCTCTAGTTTGGGTTGTACGATCGCTCTCCAAATTACTATTGACATTAAGAGCAGACCGTAGTAGTACCACTTTAGGTTTAACTGCGGCGGGAGTTGGTTTAGAGCAACAAATTTTCCACAGCGCCATCAACAATCTTGTTGGTGTCATCTGCACCTGTCCATCTCACTGGTCAGAACAATATCGCTTTAATATTCGCGAAGCTTTGCTGTTGAGCAAAATTATTCAGCATCCTCAACAAGTATATTTTGTCGAAGAAGCGATCGCTAGTTTACTTTCGGAACTTGATGGTGCTAGTGGTGAAATTATTCATTTTGGCAATAGCCAACATTCTCATTCTGCCAAAACCAGTGAGTATCCCTTTGAGGGTAACACCCTTGTGATTAATATCGGTGCAGCCGCAACGGAAATGGCGCTGGTTGATTTACCAGAAAGTCTGGAAGAATTAAATCACAGCGATTTTATGCTCCACAATTTTGCTTATGCTGGTAAGGGAATTGAGCAAGATATTATTTGCCAGTTACTACTACCAACTAAATGGCGCAAACTGCGGAATTCTTCCCAAGAAGGCAATAATACTACTATTACCAGCAGTCCTTTACAATGGCAACCAACAATTGCTGGTATCGAGCAGATGAGTTTTGCAAGTTTGGGGTTAGAAGGATTAAAATTACCACGACCCGGAGAACCAGACACGAGCGATCGCATTAACTTACAGCAACGCTTAGAAAGTTCTGTGTTGGGTAAAGCAATTTTGGATGCAGCAGTAGCCTTAAAGTTAATTTTGCAACACCAAGAATCTTTTACTTTGGAATTAGCGGATCAGTGTTGGGTCTTGCAAAGACGGGATTTAGAAAGCCAAGTATTTGTTCCATTTGTGCGACGTCTTAACCGTGAACTCAACAAGTTATTGGTAGCAAAAGGTATACCGACAGAAGCAATCAATCAAGCGATCCTGACTGGTGGTACATCTAATTTAGGTGCTGTTTCTCGTTGGCTACGACAAAAACTCCCCAGTGCAAAGATCATTCAGGATTCGTATTTAAATGAAAATGGTAGTCCTAGTTGTAGTCGTGTAGCATACGGTTTAGCTATGCTACCGTTGCATCCTCAAGTATTAGAAGTACCCAGACAACAGTACACTGATTATTTCCTGTTTACAGAATTGCTGCGACTTATCCCAGATCGAGCTTTATCTTTTAATGAAGTGATTCAATTATTCGAGGCCTGTGGTATTAACACCCGTAGTTGTCAGCAACGCCTATTAGCTTTCTTAGAAGGTGAACTACCTCCTGGTTTACTCCCCAATAATGTTGACTTTTCCTGGCTGACTCTTGCTTCGAGAGAAAATTTTGATTATAAGGCGATCGCCAATGCACCTTTGTTTGAAAAACAAGGTAGTCTCACATATCGTCCTAATCCTTCTCAATTAAAATCTCTACGTCGCCATCTTAATGCCATCAAAGCTAGTACTCAACAATCATTAGAGGAACCCTACACAGTAAATTTTGTTGTAGGAGTAGTGAATTAATTTCAAAAAATCTGTTCTAATTTTTGAAAGTCACGCTGCACCTCATCCCACAAAGCCTTATTGTGGGGATCTGTTTTTAAGGCTTTTTTCAGATATATTTTGGCTTTGGGTAACTGGTTTTGTTTAATCAGTACCCGTCCCCAAATTTGATAGGCGATCGCTTGCCATTGACGTACTTCTGCGTCTTGTGGTAAGCGTGCTGCTAAAGCTTCCGCTAGTGCGATCGCCTGGGGAAACCTTCTTTGTTTCAAAAATATTTGCAATTGTTCATAAGTCTGCCACTTCAATTGCTGTTCTACTTCCGACATTTGAGGCGGTTGTGGCGTCGGTTTAGTTTTGAGTGTTGTTGGCGTTTGTGTAACAGTAGGTTCTGGATGAGTTACAGTTACTGTCTGAGTTTGTGGGGCTATTTCTTGTGGGGCTACCACCTGTAATAGCAACCTGTATGCCTCAGTTAAGGCAATAAACTTATCTTTGGCTTTGTTGTCATCTGGATTGATATCGGGATGATATTGCTGTGCTAGGCGTCGATAAGACGCTTTAACGTCAGCAAAGGAAGCACCCGACCTTAAACCCAATAAACGGTAGCAATCTCCAAGATCCATCGTGATCAACAAGAAGCATTAATATCAGCTATCAGCATATAGCTTAATGCTTGAAGTACCCAATCATAAAGACCAAATTGCCATTTTTGGGGAAAGGGCATGAATCAGTTAACAGTTAACTGTTAACTGATTAGTTGTCCCCCTATCCCTAATTCGGCCGTTCCTCAATTACTTTGTCAATCAAGCCATATTCTTTTGCTTCCGCAGCAGACATGAAAAAGTCTCTTTCGGAGTCTTTTTCAATTCTCTCTAGCGATTGATTAGTATTTTGAGCGTAGATTTCGTTCATCTGGCGGCGGATACGCAGAATTTCTCTAGCTTCAATTTCAATGTCGCTAGCTTGTCCGCGCATACCACCAGGAAGTAGGGGTTGGTGAATCATAATCCGGGAGTGGGGTAAAGCTAGGCGTTTGCCTTTTGTACCACCCGCCAGGAGAAAAGAACCCATAGAAGCGGCTAAACCCACGCAAATTGTCACTACATCAGATTTGATGTGTTGCATGGTGTCATAAACTGCCAAACCAGAGTCGATCGCACCACCAGGAGAATTTATATACAAATAAATATCTTTGCCTGGATCTTCAGAATCCAGATATAACATGATGGCGATAATCTCGTTGGCGAGTTTATCATCAATTTCTTCCCCTAAAAAGATGATGCGATCGCGCGCAAGACGACTGTAAATGTGAATCCACTGGGTGAATTGTTCCCCCGGTAATCTGTAGGGGACGCTTGGATAGCCAATAGGCATACTTTACTCCGTTTGTCAAGAATAATTGGTCATTGGTCATTAGTCATTGGTCATTTGGTTATTTGATCACTGGTGATGATTTATTAGCTTTGCACGAAGGACAAATAAATAACAAATGACAAATGACAAACAACTATCTAGAGAATTCCTGCTGCTGCTGGGGTGGTAGCGACTTCGGTTTTTTCAAAAACTCGGTCTATCAAACCGTATTCCACAGCTTGCTGGGGAGTCATGTAGAAGTGACGATCCATATCCTTCACGATTTTTTCTTTGGATTGTCCTGTGGTATGTGAGAGGATATCTACCATCGCCGTTTTATTGTTGAGTACCTCTTTGGCTTGGATCTGAATATCCGTTGCTTGTCCTTGGGCAAAACTTCTGGGTTGGTGTAAGACAATGCTGGAATGAGACAAACTAGCACGACAACCCTCACTCCCAGCACTTAGAAGTATTGCAGCCATACCTACCGCTTTACCGATACAGATGGTGTGGATAGGAGGTTTAATATACCTCATTGTGTCATAAATGGCGAAAGCTTCGGTTTCAAAACCAAACAGCCGTCCCATCTGACCAGAACTACCGTCGGAAGTACCTGTAGAGTTAATGTAAATTTTGATTGGTTTATCTGGATCATCAGACTGTAAATACAGCAGTTCAGCAATGATGAGTTTTGTCACCTCTGCAAATAGGGGAGTTCCCAGATAGACAATTCGCTCTTTTAATAGTAAAGAAGGCAAATCTGGTGGTGGTGTACGGTAGAAGTTATCGCCGTAGTAGGGGGCTTGCACAGCCTTGATGGGAGAAACGTCCATAGGAACTGTTGCTTGAAATAATGCCGTTAACTGTAATACATCCTAACGCGATGCTAGCGTTGTTAGAGGTGTGGATTACTCGCTAAGTTTGTCATTTGTCATTTGTGCTTCGTCATTTGTCTTTCATGCAAAACCAATGACCAATGACCAATTTGCTAAATATCTTTTCCGTAGAGGAGATCTTAGCGCCTGAAGTTATTTATAAATATGTATATCCTGCATGGAAACCTGAGATTATGAAGGTTAGTTTGCTGCCTACGCTAAATGATGGCAATTTGGATGCCAATCAAATGAACAGTCAACGTCAGTTGGCAATTTCTTTGTCTGCGATCGCACAAGTGAGTGATCGTAATGTACCACTAAATTTATGCTTAATTCTTGATCATAGTGGTTCGATGAGTGGGCGACCACTTGAAACTGTCAAGAAAGCGGCTAACCAAATTGTTGATAGACTCAAGGAAGGCGATCGCCTGAGTGTAGTTGTTTTTGATCACCGCGCTAAAGTATTAGTACCTAATCAAATCGTTAACGATAAAGAGGCTATTAAACAGAAAATAAATCGCTTGGCTGCTGATGGTGGAACTGCGATTGATGAAGGATTACGTTTGGGTATTGAGGAACTAGCAAAGGGTAAGAAAGAAACTGTTTCTCAAGCCTTTTTATTAACTGATGGTGAAAATGAACATGGCGACAACAAACGTTGTTTGAAATTTGCCCAGTTAGCTGCTGGTTACAATTTAACTTTGAATACTTTGGGATTTGGTGATAATTGGAACCAAGATATTCTGGAAAAAATTGCTGATGATGGTGGTGGAACTTTATCTTATATTCAACAACCAGAACAGGCTGTAGATGAGTTTGCCCGTCTTTTTAGTCGGGTACAAGCTGTAGCATTAACTAATGCTTATTTGCTATTTTATTTCATGCCAAAAGTACGGTTGGCAGAACTCAAACCTGTAGCCCAAGTTTCTCCAGATACGATTGAATTACCAGTACAGCAAGAAGCTGATGGACGTTTTGCTGTGCGTCTGGGAGACTTGATGAAGGATACAGAAAGAGTAGTTTTAGCAAACATTTATTTGGGACAATTTGCTGCTGGTAAACATGTGATTGCTAATGTACAAGTGCGCTATGATGATCCCGCACAAAACCAAATTGGGTTACTTTCAGAAAATATATCTGTGGAGGTGAATGTGCTTCCTGCTTACCAAGGTGAGGCTAATCCAGAGGTACAACAACATATTCTGGCATTAGCGAAGTATCGGCAAACCCAACTGGCTGAGGCAAAATTACAACAAGGCGATCGCGCTGGTGCAGCAACGATGTTGCAAACTGCTGCCAAAACTGCTTTGCAAATGGGAGATGTGGGTGCAGCAACGGTGTTACAAACTTCTGCTACAAGATTGCAATCTGGGGAAGAGTTATCCCAAAGCGATCGCAAAAAAACCAGAATTGTCTCAAAGACAGTTTTGCAAGATTAATTATTTATTATTTGGGGTGGGCTTTTTGCCTACCCAATTTTTTAAAGAGTATTTAACCGCAGAGGACGACAAGAGAAGATCATGAAAACTACGGGGTTTCATCATGCAGCGATTATTTGTTCTGATTATGAATATTCTAAGAAGTTTTATACGGAAGTTTTAGGTTTTTCGATTATTAATGAGACTTTTAGAAAAGAGAGAAATTCTTATAAGTTAGATTTACGAGTAGCAGAAAATCACCAAATTGAGTTATTTTCTTTTCCAAATCCTCCACAAAGAGTTAGTAGTCCTGAAGCTTGTGGCTTAAGACATTTAGCTTTTCAGGTGGAGAATGTTGAGGAAGTTGTGAGTGAGTTAAAAGCTAAGGGTGTTGAGGTTGAGGATATTAGAATTGATGAAATTACAGGAAATAAATTTACGTTTTTCAAAGACCCAGATGCTTTACCGTTAGAGATATATGAACTGTAGGTAATTACTACCGCTTTTTATCAGCCTTCCACGTTCCACCATAAACATAAAACGGGTTATTTTTACTCACTGAAGACCAACATTGAGGACAAACAAAAATCCATTCCCCATCTTCTTCGTGTTTGATGCGATAAAGAACTGATGCGAGTTGATTGCATTGGGAACATAATTTGACTCGATGCGATCGCACCATTTTTTAGCAACTAAAAATTAGAGATTAGGTCTAAACTCATGATAACGGTTTTTAGGGGTGCAAGGTTTTGCGCCCCTACAGATTGATTACCAACAGTCACTAATCAACAAGAATGAAATCTTCCCTGTTGTTGTTTGCGATCTTCCTAATCTCTCTGGTGTCACGTACTTTAGCAATTACCGCTTCTCTCAATACTGATGAGGGGTTGTGGATCTATCGTGGTAGCCAGTTTATCAAACGTTTGTTTGAAGGAGATTTAACTCATACAATTCTCAAACATCATCCAGGGGTTCCCAATATGTGGCTAAGTGGTAGTGGGATGCTGGTGAATTGTTGGCTAAACAAGTTTTTCGGTGGTTTTT
Organism: Pelatocladus maniniholoensis HA4357-MV3; assembly: GCA_019359115.1. Lineage (GTDB taxonomy): Bacteria > Cyanobacteriota > Cyanobacteriia > Cyanobacteriales > Nostocaceae > Pelatocladus > Pelatocladus maniniholoensis. The sequence continues at coordinate 37,847 of JAHHHW010000044.1, read as the reverse complement.
TGGGTGTAGATTTACCTCCAGAGATTACTGCTTGTCTGAATCTAGAAGGATTTGCGATTAATTTGTATATTCTTCCCCGTTTAGTGCAAGCTGTGGTGACTTCTGCTTGTATGGTGTGTATATTTTTACTCACAAAGAGGTTATTAGGACACGCGATCGCTCTGTGTACAATTATTCTTTTATTATTAGAACCATTTTTTTTGGCATATCAGCGTTTTATCACTACTGATGCGCTACAAGCTGATTTTGCTATTTTGGCTGTGCTGTCATTTTTAATTTATTTGCGAAAAGATGGGGAACGTAAGTTTATTTTAGCTTCAGGAATATTTCTGGGATTAGCAACGGCGGCGAAAATTACAGCTTTGTTTTTATTACCTGCGATTGTAATTATTATCGGATTGATTGAGTTAGGAGTTTGGCAAGAAACTTTTCCTCAAAGAGGTTGGAAGCAGCAGTTGCGAAGTTTTCGACTTTGGGTCGGGACAATTCTAGTTACATTTATTGTGATTTTTCCAGCAACTTGGGTTTCACCGGGATATGTTCTGAACAGAATACGTAATGGTGTTTTGCAAGAGTCAGATCGGGGATTTTTGTTTTTCTTAGGACAACTGACCCATTCCCCAAGAATTTTATTTTATCCTTTAGTACTGATATATCGTCTCTCACCAATATTGCAAGTCGGTTTGGTGGCTATAACTATAGTGTTGTTGATACCTAAGCTACGACATCGGCTAAAAAATATGAATGCGATCGCAGCGATCGCTTTAATTGCTGTCTGCGTGATCCTGATCTTATCAGCAAGTGATAACAAAATCGACCGTTATATTAATCTGTGTTTGCCAATGTTAGCAATACTTGCGGCGATTGGTTGGTTGGAAATTATTGCTGGGGTGAGACTTTGGATTAACAAACTTTCTGTGCAACTGAAAATTAGTAACGAGTGGGGTTGTCTAATTATCTTTGCATTACAACTAGTTTTCCTTCTCCCCTACCATCCCTACTACCTGACTTACTATAACCCTGTATTTGGTGGTGCTGTGGCAGCTCAAAATATATTTATGATTGGTCAAGGGGAAGGTTTGGAAAAAGTTGCTCAATGGTTGAACCAGTCGCCCAATGCAAAGGAAACTAAAGTAGCAAGTTGGTATAGTCGCTATTTTTCTAGTTACTTTCACGGTCAAGTTTTACCAATAGACAAGCGTATTCCATCTGGTATTCAACCTTGGACACAGGCTCATCGCTTAGTATTCTACAAGAATCAATTGCAGCGTCAATTGCCAGAACCCAAGATGTTAGCTTACTTTAACAACCAGCAACCTTTGTACACAGTACAGCTACAAAATATTGACTACGCGTGGGTTTATCCTGGACCATTAGCTTTACCTGAAGATTTAAAGCGTATCCAGTTTCCCTTGTCTTTAGCTTTTGGCGAAAAAGTCCGCCTACTAGGTTACGACTTAAATAAAACTAAGATATCTAGCAACGAAGATTTGATAATCACATTATACTGGGAAGTTCTTGCACCACTGCCAGCAGATGTTTCAATTCAAATAAATTTGCGCGATCGCCAAAATAATTTCCAAAATAATCAAAATAAGATCGCCAGTTTTTCTATTACACCCTTAGTAGATGGCTACATATTTCCAGAACAGATCACCGCAGGTACAGTAATACGAGATGTCCACAAGCTAAAAATTTCCCCAACTACACCACCGCAGCGTTATCAGCTAGAGGTAGAGGGATTCTCAAATCAAGGACAAGTTATTGGCGAAGTGGAAGTGGTAAAGATTGGGGATCGGGGACAAAAGATATGGGGGGAATAACTATTGACTATTAACACTGTTAATAATTTTCCACCAAAGAGCGAACGTTTAAAATTTCATTATTTCTCAGTGGTTTAATATCAGATATGGGAACGATGACAACAGCTATTGATTCACCAGTTGCATTGAATACTTCTAAAACACATCCTTGTTCGCCATTGCTAGGATGAGGAACAAAATCAATTAAAGTTGCCACATCACCTTTTTTTAATTGATATTCGTTTAAGTCACGATTTAAAGCGACACGCTGGTATAGTTCAAACTTCATTTGCAGACTCCTTGTTAGGTATTAGGGTGATAAACTGAAATTCACCGTCAACAGCCCTTTGCAACCAAACTGTGATCACTGCTAAGTTGCGCTGATTTAAGCCGATTAATTCACCAGTGACACGATAGAACACCCCATATTCATTATCTCTATCTTGTATTGCTGGTGTTGAATCTGCAAGTTGACGAATTGCTGCTTCTAAGAGTTCAGGGTTTTCTTGTGTAAATCCAGCTTGGGCGAGAAACTTGGATTTATCGTCTTGTTCTCTTGGTACTAACAAGTAGCGTGTGATTTTTGCGTCGGCAATAATCGCATCAGGGGGAATTTTCATTATTAACTATTTTTTCCCAATCCGTAAATGATAAGCGATAAATTGTCGTGACAACTCTTCCATAATTAGCAAAAGTTTTTACAGGTTTATGTCGTTTTTCCCAAAAAATTTGGTCTTTATCTAATATTTTTTTGTTTCCATTTTGCGGATTTTGTATATATATTATATAGATGTCACCAGGGGCTTGAGCATCATACGGATGTAATTCTAAATTTTTATAGCTTGCTGGAATATAAAATCTTGTAATACTTTGCTTTTCATTAGTAAGAAAGTAACCATTTCTACCTGTGTTTTTCAAATATGCTCCCACATTTTCCCAATGTCTGTAATAGGGAAACCCAAATAAACTTTGTCTACTTTGTCTTTTCAGTTCCAAAGACAAGAATCTTTTATTTTCCCAAGGATATTCTTTTTGATTATCGATAAATAATAAATGAGACAATAAAAACGACGATATATAGATCAAACTCAAGCACAAATAATTAATATATTGGGACTTTGCTGGAAATCTCTTAAAGATGAATTTTTGAAAAACTTCTAGACCAAACGCCATTAAAACAGAAAAAGGTAAAATATAAGTATAAATATGCGTACCGGGATTACCAACTAAAGTTTCCAAAGCTAAGAGAGGAAATAAAAACCACAGTAAAACTGAAAAATTTTCTCTAATTCTCGATAGACCTAGTAAACCCAAAGCAGCATATAAATATATAATAAATAAGGGATTATAAGTTATAAATGTTCTTGCAGAACTTACCGACTGCTTACTTATTCTTTCTGTCCAATAAGCCTTAGTTGATTCTGATACTGATAAAAAGAAGGGTAAATAAAAGATAGATATTAATATTAATAAAATTGTCCCTGCTACAAATAAATGCTGGACTTGCTTATTTTTATGGGAAGACTCGCCATTAATATACCATCTGTAAACCAAGTAAATTACAAATGGTGTAATGAATATGCCATCGTAATGTGCAAGAATGGAAATTGACCAGCAAAATACGCCTAAATATAAACCATAAACTCTCCATTTTTCAAATTTTGTAGATAAACTGAATAAATATAAAGCCAAGACAGAAAACAAGATTACAAATGATTGATACTGAACAATCCTTGTCAAAGCAACAAATAATCCATTAATTGCAATAAATAAAGATGAATAGATAGCTATTTTATAACCAAATTCTAGTTTTATGAATTTATAAAAAAAATAAATAGCCAATATACCCGCTATAGCAAAAGGAAGCCTGAGTAGCAACTCATTATCATACTCAGGATTAAAAAAGCTCATCAAATATGTAATCAAAAATTGAATTGGTCCCTTTCTTTGATTGAGCAAAAAATCAATCATAGTTTCATCTGCTTGAGGTCTATATAGTGCTTTTATTTCATCACCTTGATAATTGGAGTAACCTATATTAATTAACCTCAACCACAAACTTACAAATATTAAATATGTCACAGGAAGAATATCTATGATTTTTTTCACTTTCCTAATCCTGAAAATCTGAAATTTAATTTGTATTATGACGGACAAAATAACCTTTTACAAGTGATTGACATCTGTCGAATAAAAAACCTCGGCTTTCAACCGAGGTAATACATTTAAACCTGAAAAAGTTTAATATTACTTATCCCTTATTCCTCGTTATCAGCCACTTTTCTGGTATCACTACTAGGACGGCTACCTGCATTACGCACATTCACAATTTTACTTAGCAAATCAAACCAAAATGGCGCACCCATTGCAATAGCAATACCACTTAGTATCCAACCAGGAATCAAAGCTAACATTTTGAGATAGGGGAAAGTTTTTTTTGATTGACGCCTCCATTTTATTTGCTGTTGTAAATTAGCATCATCCCAACCAATAGGTAAAGAAATATTTGTTAGGGTCTGATCTGCTTCTTGTCTAAGTTGCTCTAAATCAACTGTACCTTTTCGTAGTGCTAATTCTCCCGCACTATTGGTAATCGTATCTCGCAGAGCAGAATCTTTTGATAGTCTGCTAACCATATAAATTGCATCTGCATTGGCGGTAATGGCGATCGCTAAACCTATGATAATAGCTGCACCCTTAGCGTTGCGTTTGTAGACTCCAGAAGCTCTTTCCATCGAACTATTAAAGGTATTTTCTATTTCTAAACGCAATGCATTCATTCCTTCTTCTGTTGTCTTAACTCTTGCTTGGGCGCGTTTTGCTAAAACACTAAGATTTTCTACCACAGTAGGTGGCAATTTTTCAATTGCTGTAGTTTCAATTGTTTGATATGCTTGTTGAATTCCTTGGTATGCTTCGCTATCTTGATCTTGGATAGCTGCTTTAATTTCTTTATAAATTTCGCTATTTTTGTCAATTGTTTGCACAACTTCATTGATAGTAGGTTGCAATCCTCCCAGCAATATTGCTTGCTCGATATTCTCAAAATTATCTTGTTTAAAAAACTTGAGTCTCCGTAAAGATTTGTTAGATAATTCGTCTTCAGGCATTTCTGCTTGGAAAGAGTCTATATATCTATCTAAACTTTCTGCCATGCGATTCAGGCAAGTTTTCAAGCTAGCCTTCTTTTGATGAAAGTTCCAACAAGTTTTTTCAAATTCTGAGCGCAATCCTGAAAATTCATTGTAAACATTACTGAAAAAGTCTGTATATCTATAATCATCGCTTGTTTGTTCTTGTAATCTAATAATTATTTCTTCTATTTCAGCTAATCTTTGTTCTTTAAATTTATTCAATCTTGATTCTGTTAATCGTTGTACTAATGCGGGAATTTGTAGTGTTTCAACCAGAGTTGTAGCAAAAACATCAGCAGGAATATAAGAAGGACCAGTATGTTTTTTATCTCCAAAAATACTTGTACTTTTATCTGTTCCTGGTCTAGGTTTTGTCAACCTGCGATACAGTGAACCAATTGCCCAAGTAATCTTGCGAGGTATAGTAACAAACAATCCTTTTGCCTCTTGATTAATATTTTTAACTAAGGGATTATCATAAATCCTATTTGCAAGTTGGATGACGTGAGCTTCTTCTGCATTTTCCGCATTACCAGCTAATAAAATTTCAATTGATTTTTTTAAGTGTTCAGCACGCCATTGAAACACAGTAGCAATTAGTTCCTGTATTTCTGAGGCTAATAAACTCAAGATTAAATAAATAAAGATTAAACCTATTGCCACATCTAAAATAAAAGGTAGATTCATTGATTTTCTCCACAGAAGCTCAAGGAAAATTGAGAGTTAGTATTTTTCGGATCAAAATTTCTCATAAATCCTCATTAAATAAATTTAAGAGTAATGTCAGAAACATTGTCAAAAAATATTATGATTAATTAGCAAAAATTGAGTTAATTTAAAAACTAGGACGAACTTCAAACAATTGGTTGTTGCTAAACGGCAACAGATGAAGATTCGCGAACGTCTGTTTGTACTCGAACCAGCAAGCAAAATTATTATCCTAAAATATGCAAGAAGGAAGCTTTACTTGGGGTCGTCTAGAAAAACAGCATCGATCGCTCGACAAATGGATTGATTGGATATGGATAATAGTGCTGCTGGTAGCGGCTGTGTTACTTTTTACCATAGATTTGGGGCAACAATCTCTACGAGATTGGGATGAAGGAACTGTAGCACAGGTTGCCAAAGAGATTTTGCAGGCCCCTGCTGGTTCAATGAGATGGCTTTACCCAACTCTGGGAGGCGAACCATACCATAACAAACCACCTTTGATGCATTTGCTGATTGCTTTGGCTTACTCCTTGGGTGGTATAAATGAGTGGACATCTCGCTTACCAGGGTCAATTTTAACAGCAATCTCAGTACCATTGCTGTATTGTGTTGGTAGAGAAATATTTCGTCAACGTTTTTGTGCTATTTATAGTGCTTTAATTTACTTGACAATGCTGCCAGTCGTGCGACATGGACGTTTAGCCATGTTAGATGGAGCAGTCATATGTTTTTTTATATTGATGATTTTATGTGTGTTGCGATCGCGCCGTGATTTACGCTATTGCCTGGGTGTCGGCATCACTTTTGGTTTAATATGTTTAACCAAAGGTATGCTAGGCGTATTATTAGGTGCTGTCGCAGTCGGATTTCTATTTTGGGATACACCACGACTACTGACTAGTGGTTATATGTGGATGGGAATATTCATAGGTCTTGTACCTGTGGCTTTTTGGTATCTAGCTCAATGGTGGGAGTATGGCCGCACTTTTACCAATGTCGGTATGTTTAATCAATCTCTCAATCGCATTTGGTCATCTGTTGAAAACCATTCCGGTCCGCCTTGGTACTATGTATTGGAAATTCTTAAATATACTTGGCCGTGGTTAATTTTTTTACCATCTAGCTTGCAATTAGCTAAAGAAAACCATAACCTCAGTTGGGCAAAACTTGTACTTGTGTGGATGGGAGTTTATTTAGTTGCTATTTCTTTGATGGGAACAAAACTTCCTTGGTATGTGTTTCCTGTTTATCCCAGCCTAGCGTTGGTAATTGGAGCCAAACTAGGGGAAGTCGAAGACTCACCTGTGCTATCATCTTATCCACGATTTTGGGTAGTAACTTTAACATTTCTGGCTTTGGTCGCCACAGCTGGTAGTATTTATTTCACTTTCGTCCCCACAGCCAAATCTGATTTACAGTTACAACTAATTTTTGCAGCAGTAGCGATGACAATGGCCTTAGCAGCAATTTTGGCAGAACGAGGCGATCGCCAATTTCTCAAAGTTTTGTTTTGGGGATCTTATGTTTCGTTACTCTTATTTATGAAATCAAATTACTGGGTTTGGGAATTGGCAGAACGTTATCCAGTTCAACCAGTTGCGACTATAATCCGGGAGGGAACACCATCAGGTACAAAGATTTACACATCCAGTCCCGAACATCGTCCTTCATTGAATTTTTATAGCGATCGTAATATTATTCCTGCTTCTTTTAAACAATTGCAAGATCATTGGCACAATCACAAACAACCTTATTTATTGCTTGATAATTCTGCTGTTCATGCACTCCAGCTTGATTCACTCAAGGTTATTGATCAAGCAGAAGGCTGGAAATTGGTTACAAAAGAAGGGGATAGGGGATAGGGAGCATCCCAAATGTTTAAAATCCCCGCAGACTGGAAGTCTGGGGCTAGACAAAATTAGTCCGCGCAGGCGAACTAATTGTAGCCTGCCTACGCAGGCTACAATTAGTCTACTTAAATAAATCAATCGCAGGCGGATTTGAACTTACTGAGATTTTCTTCCGTCCTCGATAGTTTTTTCTATTTGTGGTGACGAGGTATCGCTGTTACGATTTTGCTGATATATTGCAATCATACCAAAAACAATAGCGCTTCCTACAACCACAGCAAGCAAAGGATTTTTGAAGACAAAAAAATCCCGAATAATTCTGGCTAAAGGTCGGCTTTGGCGACGTAGTGCCGATGAAATCATAATCTGTCTTAACGTAAAAGGATCACGGACATAGTGGCCGCTTTTACAAACCACTAGCTTCTGATGACAATACGGACAGGTAAACAATCCAACATAACTGCTAACTGCTGTGGGCGTAGAATTTTGGCAAATGGGGCAAGTCAAATAATGATTATCAAAAGTGTGTGTATTCATCTACCTCGTCCGTTTAGTCCACTTACTTGGTTCATAACAATAGCTATATTGAATTCCTGCTGAAAACGCGTGTAGATTTCCCCGACCATAATTCTCTCTCATTTAAGCATTATCGCCACAGAAATGTTCCACAATAGAAATTTTTTAACCAAAGCTTTGTAAATTACACAAAGACTATATAGATAGTTTGCTCAAATTGACTTTCTACAGTCATAGGCTAAAGGTTAAAGGATTATTTTCTCTTTTGTCTTTGCTATCTTGTCTGGTTGTTAAATGATCACTCACAATGAAAAGTAAGATATAAAAATTTAAATTTTTTCTTAGATTTACTCCTCACTCCATGACTCTTCTACCTTCGACAGAACTCAGGAAGGTGACTGAACAACCTACCTTGCATTCTCCTTCCTTTCGTTTAACCTATTTACTTAACCGTTTTCAACCATCCCCAGAAACAGTTGTGTTATTTTTAGCCTTGCTAATTGGCAGTGGTAGTGGTATGGGTGTGGTTACATTTCATTATTTAATTCAGCTGATCCATCATTTGATGCTGGAAAATTTAATGAGTGTGATTGGTGTTTGGGGTGCTTGGACTTTAGCTTGTGTTCCCATCCTGGGTGGATTAATTGTTGGTTTGATGCGCTGGCGAACACAAGATTTTGGGCCTGGACTTTCATCATTGATTGCTGCTTCCCAAAAGGGAGAGATCAAAAGACAATTACGACCAGTAACCAAAATGTTAGCAGCAGCATTTTCTTTGGGAAGTGGTGCTTCTTTAGGTCCGGAAGGTCCTAGTGTAGAAATTGGTGCGAATTTTGGGATGCTAGTATCGGTGGTGTTGCAAGTATCACAAGAACGCCAACGTTTACTACTGGGTGCTGGTGCTGCTGCTGGTTTAGCTGCTGGGTTTAATGCTCCGATCGCAGGTGTTTTTTTTGCTTTAGAAGTAGTATTGGGAGCAACATCATTTGCTACTTCTGCGGTAAGTGTAGTGCTACTCGCAGCAGTAGTTGCAGCGTTCATTGCTCATATTGGTTTGGGAGGACAACCAGCCTTTGCCTTACCTGTTTACCAAGTCCGCAGTCCATTAGAATTACCACTCTATCTTGGCTTGGGTTTATGGGCAAGTGTAGTTTCTTTGACATATACACAATTAATTCGCCTAGCAAAAGCTTGCTTTGCAGGTAAAGTCCCTGGTTTTTCTATTTTAGGAAAAATTCCATTACCTATTCATCCTATTATTGGTGGACTCATTATTGGTATTACGGCTTTATACTTACCGCAAATCTTAGGTATTGGTTATGAAACAGTAGAAGCGATGCTGCAAGATGTAGAGTTTTCGCTACAACTGTTAATTTTGCTGTTGGTAGTGAAACTGGCTATGACAGCAATCAGTGCTGGGAGTGGATTTGTTGGTGGTGTCTTTGCACCAGCTATGTTTTTAGGTGCTTCTCTAGGTTCTGCTTATGCAAAAATCTTGGCAAATGTAGCGCCTGCAATTAGTGATTTTATGGCAGCTCCGCCAGCTTATGCCATGGTAGGAATGGCTGCTGTACTTGCTGCTAGTGTAAGAGCGCCATTAACGGCAATTTTATTATTGTTTGAATTAACACGAGACTACCGCATTGTTTTACCGTTAATGGCAGCAGTCGGTTTAAGTGTTTGGTTGGTGGAGCGGATAAAGCCCAATTCAAACTCCAACTCCAATCTTCAACAAATAGGTCTTTCAGAATTAAAAGACGAACAAGCAGAAATTTTACAGCAAATTCTTGTCGAAGAAGCTATGCATCCTTGCCCAAAAAAACTGCTAACAACCATGTCAGTTATCGAAGCAGCTTTAGAAATGACACGCGATCGCACTCGCACTGCTTTAGTAGTTAATGAATTAGGACAATTAGTTGGTATTCTCTCTTTAAAAGATATCAACCGTACTCTTTCTGCTTGGCAAAATTACCCAGATTCCTCAACTACAAATCAGGATGATCTGTTCAATCAAACCCTAATTGATATTTGTACCACTGATATTCTCTATGCTTGGCAAGATGAACCCTTATCTGAAGCCTTAGATCGCATGTCTGTTCGTGGTTTGCATCAGTTACCAGTGGTAGCGTCAGATAACCCCGAACAAATTTTGGGATTATTAGAACGGGAACAAATTGCTTTAAGTTGTAATGTAGCACTCACACGCAAAGCTCTCTGCCACTATCTACCATCGGTAACAAAAATAGATGTAGTCACTAGTCATTAGTCATTAGCTTTGCACGAAGGACGAAGGACAAATGACAGATGACAAATGACTATATTATGCTGTTGCTTCTAGAACTTCGAGTTCTTCTCTTTCATCTGAGTCTATTTGTCTCAGACGAATGTGTTTTTTACCTAAAGTGATGATGAACTCATCTCCTGGCTTTAGATTCATCTGTTTTGTGTAAGCAGAACCTATTAGTAAGTTACCGTTAGACTGCACACTAATTCTATAACTGGCGCTGCGTCCCCCACGACCATTTGCGCTCGGAGCGCTATCTAACTGAATACCTTCAGCATCAATTAAGGCATTCAAGAATTTCATCATGTTGACGCGCTCTATACCATTTTTAGTCACAGTATAGTAGCCGCACTGTTTAGCTTTTTCTTCTTTGCTCAAATTTTCTAGTTCTTTGACTTTCTTGAGCAACTCTTCGCCGGTTAGGGGTTCAATTTTTTTCTGTTTAGCCATCAACTTAGAGCGAAAATGAACGAACAATTGAGTGAGTTGAATCGATTTTATTTTAGCTGAGATTGAGGAAGTGATAACACAATCCCTTTATTTTTATATCAGCTACCGCAAAGTATATTACACAAATCAGCAAAATTTTGCATGTCTATTAATATTTACTTTGAAAATTAATTTAAAAAATAAGGCTGAAGCTGATAACTATCTCTAGTTTATGAAAGACTGCTACACTGTAATCTATATTTGTTTAAGTTTCCTAAAGCATTGCTAAAAAAGTGGTTTACTTACACTTGGTTGATAATTAACACATAGAACGATAAGTAAAACTGATCCTTAATCATAGTCATTAATCATTAGTCATTGGTGAAGACTAATCTTAATGACAAAGGACAAAGGACAAAGGACAAATAAATGAAACTAACTACCAAAGGACATTACAGTGTCAAAGCTTTGCTAGATTTGAGTTTGCAAGCTGGTTATGAGCCTGTTTCTACTAAAGCGATCGCCTCTCGTCAAGATATCCCAGCTCCTTACCTAGAAAAACTGCTAATAGAAATGCGTCGTGCTGGGTTAGTAAAATCTAGTCGGGGTAGCATCGGTGGATACCAACTGGCAAAAAAACCAGCACAAATATCTTTAGGAGAAATTTTAGAAGCAGTTGGTGAAACAATAGAACCTTTACCTCACCATCAAGCTTCCCCAGGACAAACAGAAGATTGGGTAACATTTACACTTTGGCAAAGGCTGCACCAAAAATTGAAAGAAGCATTGTACAGTATTACTCTTGCAGATCTCTATTACGATGCTCGCAGTTGGCAAGCTTCTCTTGGTGAAGAAGCCAGTTTTATTGTTTAGTCATTGGTCATTCATTGGTTATCTGATATTTTGCACCTACCCTATATCCCAATACGCTTGCTGTTAAGCCCACAATTCTTTGTACCAGACGCGAAATTTCGCGTCTGGTACAACCCCCAAAATTATGACTCAAACACTTTCCTAGTCAGATTTATCTGACTTTAGCTAAAAGCCCTTAAAATTTATTTTTTGGCAGGACAAAAAGCTGGTGCAGGACAAAGACAAATGACTTCTATGATTGTTTTAATCCTTGCAGCTTATTTAGACTATATCATCGGCGATCCTTGGAGATGGCCTCATCCTGTGCGAGTAATGGGGTGGATAATTTCTCGCTTTAGCAAATTTGCTTTCACATATTGTCAAAATTCCCTCACACAAAGACTAGCAGGAATATTCTTAGGTCTTTTTCTGGTAATTGGTAGTGGAGTTGTTGGTTATTTAATCATACAAGCTACTAAATTCCTACATCCGTTGTTGGGAAATGCTGTAGAAATCATTCTCTTAGCTAGTTGCTTCGCAGCTAAAAGTTTGCGAGTTGCTGCTCAAAAAGTTTTACAACCTTTAACATCAGGAAAAATCCAGGACGCTCGTTCTATTTTGAGTAATTATGTTGGTCGAGATACAGAAAATCTTACAGAATCAGAAATTTTGCGAGCAGTTCTGGAAACAGTTACAGAAAATGCAGTTGATGGAGTTATGGCTCCTCTTTTTTGTGCAATAGTTGGTACATTTGTGCCATTTATCGGCCCAGTTCCTTTGGCTTTGGCATACAAAGCCAGCAGTACACTGGATTCAATGGTGGGTTATCGACAAGCACCTTATACTTATTTGGGTTGGTTTAGTGCGCGATTAGAAGATGGCTTGACTTGGGTTCCTTGTCGGTTAACGGTGATGACAATCGCGCTACTGTCGGGTAAACCTTTGCATGTCATCCACATTTGTCAGCGCGATGCACCCAATGATCCTAGTCCAAACTCTGGTTGGAGTGAGTGTGCATATGCTGCTGCTTTAGGCGTACAACTGGGAGGTACTAATTGGTATCGTGGCGTGGCTAAACATAAACCCCTGTTGGGAGATGTTACTCATCCAATCACTTTAGCTAGCATTGATCAAGCATTCCAATTAACTCGATATTGCTTTTTGTTATGGTTAGGTGTGACAACTCTGTTGCTAGTTGCCATAAACAGGTAATCATGAAAATAGGGAATCGGTAATCGGTTATTTATATTATTACTGATTCCTCATAACTTGGTTTTTTAGTATAAATTTTGCTCAGGGGGATGCTGGTATATGACTATTTCTACCATTTCTACCAAAGCTAAAGTGGTTGAGATTCTCTCATCTGAAGAACTCCGTCGTACCGTCACTCGTCTTGCTTCCCAAATTATCGAAAAAACCCGTGATTTATCCCAGTTAGTGCTGCTTGGTATTCATACTAGGGGAGTACCTTTGGCACAATTATTAGCGCGCCAAATTGAAGTGTTAGAAGGTATATCTGTGCCAGTAGGAGCCTTAGATATTACATTTTACCGCGATGATCTCGACCAAATAGGGCTGCGGACTCCAGCCAAGACAGAGATATCTTTTGATTTGACAGATAAAATTGTTGTACTTGTAGATGATGTGATATTTAAAGGACGAACAGTTCGTGCTGCTTTAAATGCTGTCAACGAGTATGGTAGACCAGAGGTAATTCGTTTAGCTGTACTAGTAGATAGAGGTCATCGTGAAGTACCAATACATCCAGATTTTGTTGGTAAGCAGCTACCCACAGCTAAAGAAGAGATTGTCAAGGTTTATTTACAAGATATAGATGGAACAGATGCGGTTGAATTGATTGCAGATTAGTTTAACGTGATTTCGAGAGATTTCATGAGCCACAATCCCGCCCTCAAATAAATAGCTAGCTCATAGCCAAAACCCACTTTCACAGTTGTCAGTTGTCAGTTATCAGTTATTGTTCACTGTTCACTGATAACTGTTCACTGATTTATTTGCAGACTAGTTGAGTGCCTATACCAAAATACGGTTCAGTTAAGGATTTTTGGTACAAAAAATGGTCTGATACCATTTCACGTTAATAGCGATACATATGAATCTTGTAGAGACGCGAAATTTCGCGTCTCTACACACCTGTATTTGTATCAAGATTTTTGTGAAATGGTCTGACCAGACGCGATTCATCGCGTCTTGAACCAAGGATGTGTTGCAATCATTAATTGAATTGGTATTAGACAGAATAGATTTATCCATAAATCATGGCAAATTTATCAGTTAGCTTTAAGATATAACTCTATTGACAACGAGACCCACTATGAATCAGACAGCAAGCGATCGCGTGCGCTGGACTACTACAGACATAGACCTCCTAAGCGAAAACGAGGGTACGCGCTATGAGATTATAGACGGAGAATTATTCATCACCAGAGCGCCCCACTGGAAACATCAGCGTACTTGCTTAAATATCACTTTAGAACTTGAGGTTTGGTCGCGGTCTAGTGGTTTGGGACAAGCAAGTATCACTCCTGGTGTGCTGTTTTCGGAAACTGATAATGTCATCCCGGATGTGGTTTGGGCAAGTCATGAACGTTTAGCGGTTCTGTTAGACGAAGCCGGACATTTGACAGGCGCACCGGATTTGGTGGTAGAGGTGTTATCCCCTGGTGTGGAAAATGAACGTCGGGATAGAGAAGCGAAACTCAAGCTTTATGCATCACGGGGAGTCAAGGAATATTGGATTGCAGATTGGCGATTGCAACAAGTTGAAGTTTATCGGCGGGAAAATGCGAGGTTAACATTAATTGCAACGTTGCTGGATAATGATGAATTGAGTTCACCATTGTTGCCTGGTTTTAGTTGTGTTGTGAGTCGGTTTTTTGTGTAATTAATCTTTACTCAACTGTTAATAAAACCCCCGCTTTAGGTTTGGATTCAGCAACTAAGTGTTATATTTTTCAATAATTTAACTCTTATATAGGATTCCTATTTGATTTTTGTTGGCGTAGCCTGCGCTCTGCGCTTACAAAACTCAGTACACATCTAGCTTCCTTTTTTTCTTTCTTTCCCTATTGCCTATTGCCTATTGCCTATTGCCTGCCTCCACGAGTAAATTCATTAATCAAATCGGATTGCTATAGTTGCCTGAATGAACAGTGATACCCCTATCAAAATTCTGTTTCTAGCGGCTGACCCAAGTAATGCTTCTCGGCTGCGCTTAGGGCAAGAGTTACGAGATATCAAAGAAAGGCTGCAAATAGCTAAAGAACGGGACAAGTATCTACTTGAACAAAGAGAATCAGTTCGTATAAGAGATATTACCCAAGCAATATTTGATGTTAAGCCGCAAATTATACACTTTTCTGGGCATGGCACAAGCAAGGGTGAGCTTGCTTTTGAAAATGAAGTGAGTAATTATCAGCTTGTAGAACCTGAAGCTTTGGCTGCAATGTTTGAGTTGTTTGCCGAGCAGGTTAAGTGTGTAGTGCTAAATGCTTGTTATTCTGAAACTCAAGCCAAAGCAATTGCTGAATATATCCCCTTTGTGATTGGGATGAATGATCAGATTGGTGACAAAGCAGCTATAGCTTTTGCAGTTGGTTTTTACAAAGCATTAGCAGGCGATCGCACTATCGAAGATGCACATCAATTTGGTTGTATAGAAATTAGATTAAATGGTATTCCAGAGCATCTCAAACCTGTTATTCATGTAAACAAATCTCTAATTATCACTGCAAAACCAAGAATTGTTGGGGCAATTCTCAACCCTTTTATTCCTCAAGTTGGCAGAGTAGAAGATCCACAACAATTTTTTGGACGTAAGCGGGAAATCGAGCGAGTATTTGAAACGCTCAACAGTGGCAGCAGTGTAGCACTAATTGGAGAACGTTCCATAGGCAAATCTTCTCTACTTTGGGCAATTCGCCAACAAGCAGAAACTCGACTCACTCCACCTCGTAAGCCGATTTATCTCAATCTCAACGAAGTTTCTGACGAAAAAGATTTTTATGAAGCTTTATGTTTTGAGGTGGGGATTCAGGAGTGTAGGGGTTACGCCCTGACTCGTGTGTTGAAACAGCAACGTCCCCGACTACTACTGCTACTTGATGAAATAGAGAAAATGACTTGGCAAGGATTTAGCAGACAGGTAAGGGAACAATTGCGGGGGTTGGCAGAGGGGAATGATGCACCTTTGCGTTTAGTAGTGGCTGCGTCTGTTTCTTTAAATCAACTTTTTCCTGATAGTCATGAAATAGGCATGACTTCCCCTTTTCAGGGCATTTGTATTGAGGAACGGATGAATTTGTGGGATGAAACTACAGCCCGTGAATTTATTAGTCATCGCCTTGCACCTACTCCGATTCGGTTTACAGATGCGGAGATTATGCAGATTGTCAAGGCAAGTTGTGGTCATCCTAAAGAGTTGATGCAACTGTGTTATCGGACTTACGCGCGGTATGTGGAGGGGATGCAATGACCCAACAACGCCCAGTTCCCCGCCTAGATTTAGCCCCCAAACTCAACCGTCGCTTGTCGCTGTGGAATCCGTTGGATTATCTACGCCTGTTGTATTGGGTGTTTTATTTTCCTCAGGCGTTGCCGTGGTATGTGGATACTTTTAGTAAGGAAGATATTCCTGAAAATAGTGGGGAAGATATTCTTGAAAAGGAAATGAATTGGCGAAATCGCATTCAGCGTCGGCTACTTCTCCAAGGAGTAATTTTGACAGTTGTTACTCCATTGCTCCTCTGTGCTACTCTTCAGCAACTGGGTATTTCTATTAATTGGTCAAGCGTGGCGGTAAGCGTGGCGTTTGGCGTGATAGGAGGCGTGGCGGGAGACGTGGTGGCAGGCGTGGCGATAGGCGTAATGGGAGGCGTGGCGTTTGGCGTGATAGGAGGCGTGGCGTTTGGCGTGGCGAGAGTCGTGGCGGGAGTCGTGGCGGGAGTCGTGATGTTTGGCGTGAAGGTAGGCGTGAAGGTAGAGGTGGCGGTAGGCGTAGCGTTTGGCGTGGCGGTAGGCGTGGTGTTTGGCATGAAGGTAGGCGTGGCGGTAGGCGTGGCGGTAGGCGTGGCGGCGGTAGGCGTGGCAATACTCCGTCCTGAAAACTGGTTGATTGCTTTACCTCTAAATCTACGCTCTTTGCAAAATGGTAGCTGGTTACTACCCCATGTAACTCCGCTTCCCTTGCCCAATCTTGCTCGGCGCTTACACAACTGGTTACAACAGGATTGGGAAACAGGTATACATAATGTTAATCAACTGCTGGCGTATACCCAACAATTCATTCCTGTGGTGAAAACAGTTAATAGAGTACTTGTTACAACTCCCTCAGAGCAAATTATTTGGCGTGTTTCTAAATTGGCTGAAAATCCTTTTGATTGGCAGCTAGTGTATTTTGCCTCAGTTTCTTTAGAAGACACACTCTACTTAGAAGTTGTAAAACAGTCTAGTTGGCGGGAACAACTTCAAGCTCTATTTCAAACAGACATTTGCCTAGATACGCCTGCCCATGCTGCTGCGGCTGGTTTCTGGTACCTATATAACATGGAACCAGCGAAAGCAGAGGAAGCCTTTGCTGTAGTGCGTGACCTTCTCTACGGTGAGGAAATGTTTACCCTCGCTCAAACTCTAGCTGCCTGTGAAAATGCCAAAGGACGAGCTAGTACTGCTACTTTGCAATTACCTGCTTCCCCAGCAGAACCGCTTTTACGTCCGACAACTTGGCAAACCATTACTAGTCTGAGTCGAGTTATTGAGGATGTGCGGTTGGTTAAGCGTGGTGTCTCTAAAGCTACCCGGTCTTTTGCTCTCAACCGTGCATTAGGAGAACTGAAAAATATTTTAAATAATAAAGGCTCTTTGCCGAAGGCCGAGCGAGATTTAATAGTCAACATTGCTCAAACTTGGCAAGGAGCCTTACTAAATATTGCGGGTGAAGTGGGCGAAATTTCCATCACTAAACCTGTGCGTAATCCATACATAATTGGTGATCCAGTTGCGGGAAATCTCTTTGTCGGACGGGAAGATGTGATGCGTCACCTAGAGGAACTCTGGGTGATGGGTCAGCAGTTGCAATCTGTGTTGATCCACGGTCACAGACGTATGGGTAAAACTTCCATTCTGCGTAACGCTGCTAATTCTCTAGGGTCAGGGGTGAAGGTAGCTTATGTCAACTTGCTAGGTTTGGGGGATCTGAGTGAGGTGCTGATGGCGATTAGTGATGCAATTTCTAAAGTGGTAAATTTAGAACCTCCAAGTGATGATGATTGGCTCAAATTTCCCAAGCCTACTTTTGAACGCTATTTGAAACAGATTGTAGAGACGCGAAATTTCGCGTCTCTACAGGGGTTAATTATTGCCTTGGATGAATTCGAGACAATCGAGGAACTGATTAAGGCGGGAAAAATCCCTGTAGATTTTATGGGCTTTCTGCGGAAATTAGTGCAAATGAATTCTAAAGTTGCCTTCGCTTTTGCTGGTTTGCATACTTTGGACGAGATGACAAGAGATTATTTCCAACCTTTTTACGGTAGCTTTATTAATATTCGGGTTGGGTTTATCGAACGTGCGGCGACTCGCCAACTTCTCGCCAACCCAGGTGAAGATTTCCCTCTCGACTACACGCCAGAAGCGTTAGATCAAATCTATGCTCTCACACATGGTCAACCTTATTTAGTCCAGTTAATGGGGTTTTTGCTAGTCCGCCACTACAATGACTATGTTTTTGAGCAAGGACACACCCGCAACCCAACTTTTACCGTCGAAGATGTAAAAGCAGTCGTTGATGATCCTAAGTTCTTTCGGCAGGGAAACTATTATTTTGATGGAGTTTGGGGTCAGGCGGCGCAGGGTGCTGCTGGTCAACAGGAAATTCTGAAGGTGCTTGCACTTCATCCAGAAGGGTTGAGTTTAGACGCGATAAATCTTGGAGACGCGATAAATCGCGTCTCTACGACGATGATAAATATGGATGAGGAAAGTTTGCAGGAAGCACTGAAGACTCTGAAGCGTCATGATGTTGTTGAGGAGACTGAGGGACGCTGGCGAATTGTTGTGGAATTATTTCGCCGTTGGGTATTACAGTTATAGGACTTACGCACACTCTACGAATTCTTGGCGTTCTACCTTACGGTAGACACGTAAGTGGCTTCCGCAGGTAGCCGCTTGCGCGTCTAAGGCGTCTTGGCGGTTCATAAATTAAGCTTTTCGGCAATTTTTGCGTAAGTCCTAAGTTATTGTAAATAGGACTTACGCACTATACAAATTGGCTATTATGTGGACAATGATTGGTTCAGAACACAAGTCCATTCATTGAAAACGGGAGTCCGTTCGTTGAAAACGGGAGTCCGTTCATTGAAAACGGGAGTCCGTTCGTTGAAAACGGGAGTCCGTTCATTGAAAACGGGAGTCCGTTTATTGAAAACGGGAGTCCGTTCGTTGAAAACGCAAGTCCGTTCGTTGAAAACGCAAGTCCGTTCGTTGAAAACGCAAGTCCGTTCGTTGAAAACACAAGTCCGTAGCGATCGCACTCGTAAAGCCATCATTACCTGGTTAAAATCCAATACGGTTCAGTTAAGGCTAAAAACGATGTAGGTTGGGTTGAGGAACGTAGACGCGCTAGCGGCTTCCCGCAGGGTAACCCAACAGCGTTAGGACTTTGTTGGGTTTCGCTGTCGCTCAACCCAACCTACTTTTCTGCTTAACTGAACCGTATTGGTCCATAACGCACCGCAAATCGAGGAGTAGTGCGTTACGCTGGCGCGGTAACACACCCTACGAAACTAATATGTAGAGACGTTGCAATGCAACGTCTCTACAACCCCAAAATTATGACGAAAAATCTCTAACCAAGAAATTTCTGGGTGCTAATTCACTGCTTAATCTGGTTGCAATTGTGAAAATAATTTTTGCCACTCAATATAACTAGCGTGATTTTCTCCCTCTTTAACTTCAAAAGTCAGGTTACACGCTTGCGGCTGTTTTAGCGCCTGTACACAAATTTCTGCCACATCTTCGCGACTGATTTTTCCTCTAATATTATCCCCTTGCTCAAATATTAAAGATTTGCCACCTGCTTCTTCTGTCAATGCACATGGTCTAATAATTGTATAGGGAATTCCACTAGCTCTGACACTGTCTTCGCCCTTTAATTTCCAAGTTAGAATCCCTCCCAATTGGTCGTTTAATCTCACTGCTGGTGGTTCTTCATCTAAATTAATTCCTGGACGTCCCGGACGAGTCACCCCCGCGGAACTAATAAGAATAAATTGTGGTAAATTTTCTCCTCCGTAAGCTTTAATTGATTCTAATTGCAAGGCAAAAGCACCAGGAGAAAATTGTGGATTTAATTCTCCATCATATTCAAACTTGCTCAACATTAATTGAAATGAGGAAATTTGATTAGTATCAATTGGCGGAGAATCTTGCAAAATTTTAGCCCTAAATACAGGAGTCAAATCCGCAAAGGGAATCCGAACATTCATCCAAGTATTGGCGATTGTGTCGAAAGAATAACTAAAACCAACTCCATCCCATTTTGTGTCTGTACGGAGAAAGAATTTATAACGCTGTCCATCTCCCTTCACCCGCAATTCTACGCCTTCATAGCTAGATAAATTAAAAGCAGGAGAGAAATTTTTAGTTCTAATAGAAGCAAAACCACCGGAGTTAGCAGTGGAAACATTACCAGCAAATAAAGCTGTACCTTCTACTAATTGCATATTACTTTCACTAACTCCACCCATGACTACATCATCTACTGCACCCCAGATGTTTTTAATTTCTGTGGATGGGTTGGTGAAATCAAATAATAGTTTGTCTTCAGAAGTAGGTAAATATTTTGCAGCAGCTTCTACCAAGTTTTTGACGCCTCGATACTCGACATTTTCGGGAGTGTCGCCGACTATTTCTGGCTGATAAAATTTCACACCTTGATAGTATTTTTCTCGTTCTGGAGTATCTCCTTCTTTTGGCTGTACACGCACTGCGGTACAACAAATTAGGGCTTGGATATTAGCCATGACCAAAGGTGTCAAAGTTTCTGGCTGAGTAATATCTGCAACTACCAACTCAGCATGTTCACCAAGAATTGTTCTCGCTTTTTCTATGTCACGTACAAGCGATCGCACTCGATAACCTCGTTCAATTAATCGCCGTACCACTCGTTTTCCAACACCACCCGTCGCCCCAGCTACTAGTATTACACCCACCTGTTTTGCTCCACTTGGTTGATTTTGATTATCTTTGGTACGACCTTGAAATAAATCTTGTATCCAGTTAATCAAAGGTACAACTTCAAAATACGTAAGGGTTTCGACAAATCGCCTTAAGTCCCATTGTGATCGATTTTTATCAGTCATAACCGTATCCTTATTGTTGTGGATTTTTACTTCGCAATCGGATACTTTCAACAGTGTAAAAAATAGCAGATATAGTCAGAAGAATTAAATTAAATTGTATTAATTCTTTTCCATACCATCTGTCATTAAAAAATAGAATAAAGCCAGCAATTAAAAACACTATTATTAATACTATATCTTGCCGACGGAATAAGCTTGGACGCACAAAAGGTAAAGCAGATAAAGCAAGGGCTGCAATAATTAGAATTGTACCGATAAGGTTAAGTGGGTTTTTAAACATTTTAGTTGTTAGTTGTTAGTTGGTATAGGTTGGTGGTTAGTACAGGTTTTAATAGATATTTATTCATTGTTATTATATGTGTTACAATAAACTAAGCAAGTTTTTTGTTCGTCATTGATAAATTAGCAAGCGAACAATTCAAACCAATAACTAACCACTAACTGCTAACCACTAATTATTTCTTTATTCCACGTAAACGAATACATTCCACAGCCGAAAATATACCTGCTCCTGCTAGCAAAAACTGGCTGATTGGTATTTCTTGCTTGCCATAGGATTGATATTCTTGAAATAGCAACAGTATGCCACATAAACAGAATACAACAGCAAAAACCGCATCATAATCTTTTGCTAGCCTTGGATAGGAAGAACGAAGGAAAAATAACCCAACTCCAAAAGTAGCTAAACCAATACCTAGCAGGATAATCCAGGTGGGTGCTTTAAATAAAAATAATCCTGCCGCACCGACAAAAGGTAAGAATCTAGCCACAGAGAGAGTTTTGTTTATCCAAGCTGGTGGTGGTGCGACTTGAGAAGCGGGAGTGGAGTAGTCTGTGACACCAGAAGGGGGTACTGATGTTTGCGGGTACATATTCATCATCTGCGGCATAATTGATTGGGCGTTAGCAGATGAGATTTGTGCTTGCGTCGGTGGTATTGGATATTGTAATTGTTGAAGATCTTGCAATGCTTCTGTTGCAGATTGATAGCGATCGCGATAGTGGTAGCGCACCATTTTTTGTAAAATTGCTACTAGTCTGGGGGATGCTTGCACTTGATTTGGCCAAATAATTTCCCCAGTTTCAGGATTATCTTGTAACTGAGTTGGTAATATCCCCGTTAGCGCTTGGATGGCAATTATCCCCACAGCATAAATATCACTATTTGGGCGTGGTCTACCTTGGGCTTGTTCTGCCGACATATAACCAGGAGTACCGATCGCAACAGTTGCAGTCATTTGACTAGGAGAAGTTGCGAGTTGCGATCGCATTTGTTTGACAGCACCAAAATCAATTAAAACTAATTTGCCATCCGAGTCACGTCTAATTAAATTATCTGGCTTAATATCACGATGAATCACACTGTAACCGTGAACAAACTCCAACACTCCCAAAACATCCTGCAACATTTGGATAATTTGGCTTTCAGTCCAAGGTTGACCACCTCGCATTTCTGCACTGAGTGGGTGTCCCACAATCAACTCTTGCACTAAACAAAATTCTTCGCTTGCTTCAAAATAAGCTAATAAACGAGGAATTTGGTCGTGATTTCCTAGTTGTTCGAGTATTTCTGCTTCACTATTAAATAAGCGTCTCGCAGTCTGCAAATAATAAGGTTCCGAACTCGCAGGCTTCAGCAATTTGAGAACACATTTAGGGTTTCCTGGTCGGCGGGTATCTTCAGTAATATAGGTTTCACCAAATCCTCCGGCACTCAGGACTTGGATAACTTTGTAACGACCGTCTAGTAGCTTTCCTAACATGGTGAGCTGGTGCGAGTGTTTTTATTCATCTTGCCACACGATGACAAAATGTTTACTAGCAAAAACAAGAAGGAAAAAGCGAGAATGAAAAAGATAAAAGCTAATAACCAATGACCAATGACCAATGACCAATAATAAATGACCATGCTTCAGTTTCAACCTCCAGGCTTCGGGCATAAAATCATCCACACCTCTTTTGGGTCAATGGTTTACTATACTCAAATTGCAGCACCTTGGTGTAATGCCGATACTGAAGATTTAACACCACTAATCTTTTTTCACTGTTTTGGTGGTGGATCTTCTGCTTATGAATGGTCGAAAGTTTATCCTGCTTTTGCGGCTTCTCACCGCATACTCGCACCAGATTTAATTGGTTGGGGAGATTCTGCTCATCCAGTACGAGATTATCAAATCAACGATTATCTCACAATCATTACAGAGTTTATTAGACATACTTGTTCTCCACCTGTGAAAGTAGTAGCATCTTCCCTAACTGCTGCTTTGATAATTCGACTGGCTATTGCTCAACCTTTTTTATTCCAAGCACTATATTTAGTCTGTCCTTCTGGTTTTGATGACTTTGGGCAAGGTTCTGGGCGCAGACTTCCGCTTGAGCTGATCAATACTCCACTGTTAGATAATTTAATTTATGCTTTGGGTGCTGAAAATGAAGTGGCAGTAAAAAACTTTTTGCAAAGTTTTTTGTTTGCCAAACCCGAACGAGTCTCGCCAGAGATGGTAGAAGCATATTTATTTTCTGCCCAACAGCCAAATGCTAAATTTGCAGCTTTGGCATTTTTACGGGGTGATCTTTATTTTGATTTAAGTTTATATCTTGAACAGCTAAATATTCCTACAGTAATTTTTTGGGGGAAAGAGGCACAATTTACAACTGTGAAATTAGGACAACGATTAGCAAAGTTGAATTCAAGAGCTATTCAAGATTTTCATGTGATTCCTGATGCAGGAGTGCTACTACATCTAGAACAGCCAGAAGTATTAATTGGGTTACTACAGCGATATTTGTAGGTAATTTCAAACTCTTACTAATCAGAAATTACAATGCAACCTAGTTAGTGATCTGTTCTATTTGAGATATAGAAAGACCTGTTAAATTTGCTACCTGTTCTGCTGGCATTCCTGTTTGCAGAAGATTGCGTGCTGTTTGTAATAACTTAGATTCTGCTTGTTCTGCTCTTTGTCGTTCTTGTTCTGCTTTTTGTCGTTCTTGTTCTGCTTTTTGTCGTTCTTGTTCTGCTTTTTGTCGTTCTTGTTCTGCTTTTTGTCGTTCTTGTTCTGCTTTTTGTCGTTCCTGTTCTGCTTTTTGTCGTTCCTGTTCTGCTTTTTGTCGTTCCTGTTCTGCTATTTCCTGTGATGTAGGTAGCAATTCTCCTTCTAATGTTGCCCAGCGTAGCCAAGATGTTTCAACACCTTTGTAAATTCCATGCCAAACTTGCAGTCCTAGCCCTAATGACTTACTGACTAATTGATTGTGTTCATTTGCAACTAAGGGATGGTAAAGCCCACTACTTAAAAAGAAACCAGCCCAATCATCAGGATTAAATGGGTCAAACCAAAAATATTCTGGCACACGGATCTGATTTTGATAGATCAACTTTTTCTGATTTTTATCAACTGCGGCGGTACTATCAGACAATAATTCAATGATCACATCCGGTGCTTTTTCTTCTTCCCAAATTACCCAACTGCGACGTTCTCCTTTTGGCACTCCCAATACAGCAAAAAAGTCTGGCCCTTTAAAATCTTTGTTTCGTACTTGAGCCATGCTGTAGTAGACAAACATATTGCCACCTACATAGCCATCCTCTCGTTGTTCCAGCCAAGGTGTCAAGGCGTCAATTAATAAATCCATTTGCAATTTGTGGCGCTGACTCTCCATCGGCTCACCATCATCATAAGGAAGTTCTGCCTGAGTTGGTGGCAGGGTTACATTGGGTACGAGGGCTGTTTCAGACATGGCTTTTCACCTGTTGAGGAGCCATTACGGACTCTTAATTATATTACCTAAAAAACAAAAAGCAAGCACTGAGAGATTTAAATTATTTCCAAAATACTAAATAATGCTTTGGGCAAAGGATCGAGAGTACCTTGATAAACTGTTTCATGAATAGAGAGGACATTGAAGCGATCGCCAAAATTTTTCTTGATTTCTTCAGGTGTAAATCGATAAGGGCCTTCTTCTCTGGTTTCCAAATGACTAAAGCATTTCAGGAATAAGTAACCTTTGGGCTTAATCAAATTATGGACAATACGAACATAATCCTGTCTCAAATCAGGATGAAATACATGAAAACAGCCTCGATCAAACACAAAATCAAACTCTTGATTTAAATGACTATGAAAAATATCATCTTGTCTAAATGTTATATCTAAACCTTCTTCTTTAGCTTTACTCTCAGCCTGAGTTATCGCAGCTTCAGAAATATCAGTTCCGGTAGCTCGAAAACCTTTTTTTGCTAATGCGATCGCTTGTGTTCCTGGTCCAGTTCCTAAATCTAAAACTGTCCCAGAGTTAATTTTTAACTTAGTTAAAGCTTGCTCTAGATCAACATCCAAATCTGGATTGTACCAAGGCATCGTTTCAACTTGACGTTCTTGATATAAATTATTCCAATTAGGGAATTCCCGTTGTTGAGTCATTATCTGTGTTTATCCGTATGTATTGATGTTCGAGCCAAAAATCATTTTTGAATATTCTCAACTCGCTGATTTAAATCTCGAACTTGTCGATTTAATTCTATTTGCCGTTTAATTAAAACATCAAAATCTGATTTCGTTGCTAAATTTGCTCGATTGGGAATAAGTTCTTCCACCTGATTTAAACAACTATTCATTCCCGCAGCAAATTCGTAGCGAGTGACTGTTTGAGAACCACGATATCTGCCATCTGGGTATCCAGAGAAACAACCTGTTTGGGTAGTATTACGTTCTTCGTTGCTGGGAGTTTGCGCCAGAGTTCTGGAAGGGTAAGAAATAATTGTTGCTATTGCTAAAGTCGTCACTAAAATAGTTGGAGTAATTTTAGACATTGTTTTTACCTCCAATCCATTGACTTTTTACCTTATTCTAGACTAATGGCCAAACATATGATTTGTCAGCCTGCGATTAAAATCGCAGTCTCATAGCGAAAGTCTGCTTAAGCAGACTAGTTGATTTTAACAAGTCGTCTTCAGACGACTTGTGCTATTAGCTAAGGGTTTAAACCATTTCTATATGAAGATGCATAGAAAGAACCCCACCGCCTTCGGCACCTCCCCTTGGTAAGGGGAGGTTGGGAAGGGTTAAAATAATGTGCAGCTTTACAGAGAATTGGTATTAAACCCTTAGCTATATATTGAAAAAATTGGGATGCTCCCAACCAAATTGGGATAGGTAGTCTTGTTTCAAAGCTCTGGAATAGGCCATTGATCTAGGCTTTTAATCCAAAATCTAAAATCCAAAATTGGTATAAAGTCCTATTCCTCAAGATTGGTTTGACAGACTACAACAGACAAAGAACTAGAGAAGAGAAATAACAGATAATATAAAAAGCGCTTCATAGTTCTTAAAATTTTTCTAACACAATGGCAAGAGATTTACGGGAATTTATCAAACTTCTGGAACAAAAGGGACAACTACAGCGAATTACAGCGCCAGTAGATCCAGATTTAGAAATTGCGGAAATTTCCAACCGAATGCTGCAAAAGGGCGGTCCAGCGTTATTGTTTGAAAACGTTAAAGGTTCATCTGTACCAGTGGCGATCAACCTGATGGGGACAGTGGAGAGAATATGCTGGGCGATGAATATGCAGCATCCACAGGAATTGGAAGAACTGGGGAAAAAGCTGGCGATGCTACAACAACCCAAACCGCCCAAAAAGATTTCCCAAGCAATCGATTTTGGTAAAGTGCTGTTTGATGTACTCAAGGCGAAACCTGGACGAGATTTTTTCCCCGCTTGTCAACAAGTGGTAATTCAAGGGGAAGATTTGGATTTAAATAAGTTACCTTTGATACGTCCTTATCCTGGTGACGGTGGCAAGATTATCACTTTGGGGCTAGTAATTACAAAGGATTGTGAGACAGGTACACCCAATGTTGGCGTGTATCGCTTACAACTACAATCTCATAATACAATGACCGTGCATTGGTTATCGGTGCGGGGTGGGGCGAGACATTTACGCAAAGCAACCGAACATGGCAAAAAATTAGAAGTTGCGATCGCCTTGGGTGTTGATCCTTTAATTATCATGGCAGCAGCCACACCAATTCCCGTAGATTTATCTGAATGGTTGTTCGCGGGACTTTACGGTGGTTCCGGTGTACAGTTGGCAAAGTGTAAAACTGTAGATTTGGAAGTTCCAGCTGATTCTGAAATTGTCCTCGAAGGCACAATCACACCAGGGGAAATTTTACCAGATGGGCCTTTTGGTGATCACATGGGTTATTACGGTGGTGTGGAAGATTCACCCCTAATTCGCTTCCACTGCATGACACAACGCAAAGACCCAATTTATTTAACCACATTTAGCGGTCGTCCACCCAAAGAAGAAGCGATGATGGCGATCGCCCTCAATCGGATTTATACTCCAATACTACGCCAACAAGTTTCAGAAATTATTGATTTTTTCTTACCGATGGAAGCTTTGAGCTACAAAGCAGCCATTATATCTATAGATAAAGCCTATCCTGGACAAGCACGACGGGCTGCATTGGCGTTTTGGAGTGCGCTACCACAGTTTACCTACACCAAATTCGTGATTGTGGTGGATAAAGACATCAATATTAGAGATCCGCGTCAAGTTGTGTGGGCAATTAGTTCTAAAGTAGATCCCACACGGGATGTATTTATTCTGCCGAATACGCCCTTTGATAGCTTAGATTTTGCCAGTGAAAAGATTGGTTTAGGTGGACGCATGGGTATTGATGCAACTACAAAGATACCACCAGAAACCGAACATGAATGGGGCGCACCCTTAGAATCCGATTCAGAAATAGCAGCGATGGTGGAAAGGCGTTGGGCGGAGTATGGTTTGGCAGATTTGCAACTAACACAAGTAGATCCGAATTTGTTTGGCTACGATTTAAGGTAACAATATGACACCAGCGATCTTGCTGGTGTCTAAACATCGGAGAAAGCAATTGAACAATCAAGTTTTTCAGCAAGCGATCGCCTTAGTGTTTTGTAGTATTAATGTGCTTGTTAATACTGGTATTGCCAATCAAAGTGTGTTAGCACAACCACCCAAGCAACAAAAGTGTGATATTTCTGCCTACGTCATCACCAAAAATCCACAAGGTTTAAACGTACGCAGTGGTGCAAGTCCTACTCATAGAATTTTGGGAAAAATAGCTACTAATGAGACAGTCAAGATAGTTGCTGCTTCGGGAAAATGGGTCAAAATTAGCGATGTCACTGGTGATTTTAAAGGAACTGGTTGGGTGTATCTACCAATGTTAGGTATATCATCGCGCGGTTATGGTACTGATGGCGTCAATCTTTACACTAGTGCAAATCCAAAAAGTCAAAAAGTAGGGAAAGTTCCCCCCAGCACAAGTGTGAAATTATTAGGCTGTCAAGGAGAATGGGCGCAGGTTGAATATCAAGGTATCAAAGGTTGGTTAGCAAGTGAAGATCAATGTGGTGCAGCGTTGACTAGTTGTTCGTAGAAACCTCAACGTTGTTGGGAGCATCCCAAATGTTTGATTTTATTTTTAAACGCAGAGGAGCGCAAAGGTTTCATAAGGCTGCCATTCGCAGCCTTTCTTGCCGTTATAAAAGAAATTCTTCCATTTATTTTAAGATTAAGTCAAACTTAGAGCCTGCCTTAAAACTCTAAAATGAATTTCATTTTTTTGCATCAGAAGATTCTGGAAGAAATTTTACCTCGGTTCTTTGATAATTATCACTAGAATTGACTACTATAACATATGCACTTATATTGTTTGTTATGACTCCATCAAATGTAATAATAGCTTTAATAGGAATGTCACGCAAAATACTTGTTGACACATAAGCACGGTTAGACTTATCACCAATAGTGACTTTTGAAGCAAAAGCTTCATTTCCTGAAGAATCAATTATCCTCGTCCTTGATCCACTGTACTTACCAGGATTACCATATATAGTAATACCTCTATCTTCTCTTTTGTTTTTAATTAACAAATTACATTCTGTTTTTTCAGGAGAAATCCTCTTGCATTTTGTGATTTGAAATAAAAAACCTTCGCTTTCTGCTGAAAACACATCTTCATTTTTCGACTCATTTTCATTTTGTGAAACAACGTATGGTTTATAGTTGTATTTATTAATAGGATTTTTTAATAATGGAGTGTCAGTAAAATTAGATGCAATCAATACACTTGAAAACAATGCTACATAAAACATGTTTTTCTCCTTGTTTTTTTAGTGAAATTATCAATAGTTATTTGTTTTCAATGACCAAGTCCATCATCTTGAGCCATTTGTGGTTGTGTAGGTTTATAATCATCTAGTTTGAAGATATTTGTTGATTCAGCACTGCTTTTTCTTACATTTGTAACAGCCTGGTTGTTTGGCGAGTCGTTAATGACATTACTAGGTTGCTGAATATATGTTCTATGGTCTTCATATTTTTGAATAGTTATGTTATTTGCTCCATTATGAATGCAACTTGAACCGTCTTTGAAATATCCATCACAATTTACTTTCTCTGCCGCATTAGTCGATTTACATGAAAGTAATAATATTGGTAAGCTTAAAGAAAATATTAATCTACTAATGTTTGTCATATATATCTTATGCTGATTATATATTAGACATTTTGCAAGAATCGTTTCGCGGCGTTGCAAATACGCTTTTTGGCCTTTTGATGTACCTCACAAATACATGATGTCGGCCGCAAAAGCGATTTTTGCAAGAGGTCTATTAAATAAGTAACTCCCTAACCATTAAGTCAGGGAATTTAATTTCTTAAATTTTCTTTTATTTCACGTTAGTCGTGCCATTAATATGATTGTCTCCATTATGTACACAGCTTGAGCCACTGATGTATTTTCCATTTCCGCAAATAACATCTTCTGTTTGATTTCTATTATCAACTGTGTTATGTCGATTTCTATTATCAATTGTGATGTTTTCCGCTTGATTACCGACTATGGGGTTTTCCCCTGAAACTCCGTTGGGCTGTATATCAACTTTATTAACTGGTCTAGCATTATTAGAGTAACCACGATTGGTTAGATTGGGATTACTTGTAGAGACTTTTTCTTGAGTATTTGTTGGAGAAGGTTCTTGTGCAATATCTGTTGTGGTGCTTTTACCTTCTGATGGAATAGGTGCCTTTGCGTTTGGGTTGTAATTTA
This sequence comes from Pelatocladus maniniholoensis HA4357-MV3, assembly GCA_019359115.1. Lineage (GTDB taxonomy): Bacteria > Cyanobacteriota > Cyanobacteriia > Cyanobacteriales > Nostocaceae > Pelatocladus > Pelatocladus maniniholoensis. The sequence continues at coordinate 7,782 of JAHHHW010000044.1, read as the reverse complement.
TAGCTAGGGTAATAGGTATAGATAAAGTGCCTACACTGCCAATTGTTACTAGACTGCGAACCAACCATTTTTTGTTCATGTTTTCAGTATAATTTATTGCAGGTAATTTATTTAGCGTGAATCAGCTTAAGCCAATGCTTAAGTATATTTATGGATTCAGTTATGTGGTAGATGGCATTTATTTTTATAGATGATAGCATTTTCAAAAAAAAGATTGATTTTTTAAGTAAAAAATCAATCTTTTTTGATTGGTTGACCTTCAATCATGACTTTTTTGCTTGCTATAAAGCCAGTTTGGGTTACATTTGGGGTTAATTTTTGTTTAAGTCCCGTTAGTATCATTGCGCCGCCATCGCCCGATAAGGGAGGAGCGATTAGTCCAGAATTTTACAATGATACTAAGCATATATTTTTTGATATAAGACTATGACATCCCAAGATATGGAACAACGCCTCATCACTCTAGAGCAGGAAATGGCGCAAATTAAAGTTATGTTGCAGTTGTCTGCGTCTTCACCCGTCCAGGTACAAAAAAAATGGTGGGAAAAAATTGTGGGTAGTGCGGCTGATGATCCGACCTTTGATGAAGCCGAACGACTAGGGCGGGAATGGCGTAAAAGCGATCGCACTTTCTTTGAGCTAAGATAAACCTCAAAAATCATTTCGGCGACCGCAAAAACCATTTCGGCGACCGCAAAAATCATTTCGGCGACCGCAAAAATCATTTCGGCGACCGCAAAAACCATTTCGGCGACCGCAAAAACCATTTCGGCGACCGCAAAAATCATTTCGGCGACCGCAAAAACTATTTCGGCGAACGCAAAAACTATTTCGGCGAACGCAAAAACCATTTCGGCGACCGCAAAAACTATTTCGGCGACTGCAAAAACTATTTCGGCGAACGCAAAAACTAAGTACTTAGACAGAATTAATTACGCAGATTGTTTAATAGGAATTGGGGAGACAAGGGAAGATGAAGAAGAATATGAATATGAAACAAAAGGAGACAGGGAGACAAGAAAACAAAGAGAAAAAGAGAAAAGAAGATCGAAAAAAATCCGACTCTTCACCTTCTGTCACTTCTCAATTGGAAGATTGGATGGAAATTGGTACGATTGTCGCACCCCAAGGTTTACACGGAGAAATGCGGGTGTATCCTGACTCGGATTTTCCCCAGAGGTTTGAGATTCCGGGAAAGCGTTGGTTGTTGCGTACAGGAGAAATGAAACCGCAGCCAGTAGAATTACTAACAGGGCGTTATATTGAGGGTAAAAATATCTATGTAATTAGATTGGCTGGTGTGGATGATCGCAATCAAGCTGAGGAATTGCGCGGTTGTAAATTAATGGTTCCCAAAAGCGATCGCCCCCAGTTGGAAGAGGATGAATATCATGTCCTTGATTTAATTGGCTTGCAAGTTTTTATGCAGGAATCTGGTGAACTCGTTGGTACGGTGGTAGAGGTGATTGCTGCTGGTAATGATTTATTAGAAGTCAAGTTACACCAACCACCAACCAGCAATAACCAACAAAAGAATGTTTTGATTCCTTTTGTGAAGGCGATCGCGCCAGTGGTAGATTTGGAAACTGGCAGGATTGAAATTACGCCACCACTTGGTTTACTGGAAATAAACTAACCAGCATTTTTACAGAAGAAACCTGAATCCTTTGTCATACAACACCAAAGTTGAAAACGAAGGATTCAGTCTTGTTTTTGCAGTAAGGTTTATTGCAATTTTGTCATTAGGCTCAATCTGTAGCAACTTTATTGCTATAGATTAGCATTTTAACTAGTAAATATATCAGCATATTCAATCCTACTGGCGTAGCAAGTCTAAGTTTAGACGATCAGATTTTCTTAGTTTGCAAGTAATTCGAGAACTAGGTTCCTTAACTACGGTTGAAGTTTATAAAATTTAATTTTGCTTATTGCAAACTAATATCAATTAATCTGGTAGGATATACTGGTTGCTTATTGAAATACTTAATCATTAATTTTGGATAGATTCTTCCGAATTCTTAGGAGATGACACTATGACCACTATGGTTGTAGTAACTCCACAGTAGCTTCTCTCATAAGTCGAAGCCTTGACTAATCGACATTACATCAATCTCTAAGTTTTTCTATTCAGGTGTCAGATGTCAAAAACAATTGGTCTTTTTTACGGTACTCAAACTGGTAATACTGAATCTGTTGCTGAAATGATTCAAGATGGATTCGGTAAGGATTTAGTAAATTTACACGATATTTCCCAAGCAGATGTCAGTGATTTTGACGAGTATGACTATTTAATTATTGGTTGTCCGACTTGGAATATAGGTGAACTTCAAAGTGATTGGGATGGCTTTTTTCCTGAACTTGACGAAATTGATTTTTCTAACAAGTTAGTTGCTTATTTTGGCACAGGGGATCAGATTGGCTATGCTGATAATTTTCAAGATGCAATTGGTATTTTAGAAGAAAAGATTTCAGAACGTGGTGGTAAAACAGTCGGTTACTGGCCAAAATCTGGCTATGACTTCAACGATTCTAAAGCATTAAGAAATGGTAAGTTTGTTGGACTAGCAATTGATGAAGATAATCAATCTGAATTAACGGCAGAACGAGTAAAAACGTGGATTAATCAGCTAAAAAAAGAATTAAACCTGTAAACGCTTTTTTTGGTGACTCTTTCCTCTAAAAATACAAAATGTATATCTGTACCAAAGTTTAAATTTTAAGTAAGAAAATCAGAATTCAGTATTTAAGACTTTAGAATATTCTTAAATACTGAATTCTGAGTTCATTAGGTATGTTAGTGAAATTCAGAATCAATGACTCCCAAGACATAATTACCTGTCTGTGCTGGTAAAAGATATATTTTTGTGATTCTCACACTATAAATTTGAGAAAAAAGCGAAAATATCTTGATAATAAATACCTAATTCTTAACTACTTTGGCAGTAAAAATTTTTAAATACGCATTTATTTGACTAATAAATCAAAATTGATAACTCCTAATTTTACGCCTAATAGGTATGTATGTCTGATTTATTTGATGTTCTTTGGTTAAACGTTAGCCCAAGTTTGAAGGGTTTAGACAAACCATTACTTCAATACTTATCTAAGTATATTTCAGTGGCACGATGGGAATATTTGCAAACCAAAGATGAAGCTTGTTCCCTAGATACAGCAGTGGAGCTACTGTATGATTTTTTAAAATCGCAAGATCGCCCGGTGCATTTAGCAGGTCATGGTATGAGTGGTGCGATCGCTTTATTATTTGCTCGTCAATATCCACAAAAAGTGCGATCGCTAGCATTATTGGCTGTAGCATCTCAACCGACAAATACTTGGCAAGCGCACTATTATCAACAACGCCTTTTCTTTCCTCTGAACCGTGAGCAAATTTTAGTTAACAGCGTTCGGACTCTGTTTGGTAATCAATCTCCCGCAAATACCAAAAAGCTACTGACTGCGCTCACCAGAGATTTAGACGAATCCCCCACACCCCATTCTCTGTTTCGATTTTTTCACTTACCCAAAGGTGGGGTTTCCATGCCAATGTTTGTATGTGGTAGCAAAAATGATCCAGTTGTCACCCCACCAGATTTACAAGACTGGCAAAATTTCTTAAAGCCAGAAGATACTCTCTGGGAATGTGCTAAAGGATATCATTTCTTTCACTACTTCTATCCTCAACAGGTAGGAAAGCAAATATTGAGTTTTTGGCAATGCTTCACCCAGAACCCAGAACTAATCCCAAATTCCAAACTCAATGTGTATTGTGAAGGGTGAAGAGAGTATGGGGAGTGTGGGGGGAATTATTTAACAAGTCTCTTCCCCATCCATCCCCTTATCCCCAAAGGGGACCCCTACCTTCCCCAATCCCCATTACCCAATCCCAATCCCCAGACTAAACCTTAAAAGAAGCCAAGTAAATGGGCGATCGCCAAATCAGACTGTCAGGATCGAAAAAGCAGTAATATGTCATTTGCTTTCATTTCTCCTTTGTTCAACTTCCCAGAATAGGAGGTAAAATCTTGGCTAAGTTAAAAGTTGGCATCAATGGGTTTGGTCGAATTGGACGTCTGGTATTTCGTGCTGGGATTACGAACCCCAACATTGAGTTTGTGGGTATTAACGACCTCGTACCACCAGATAACCTCGCTTACCTGTTGAAGTATGACTCTACCCACGGGATGTATCGGGGTAACGTTGAAGCAAAGGATAATGGCATCGTTGTTGATGGACATTTTGTTCCTTGCGTATCGATTCGGAATCCAGCAGAATTGCCTTGGGGTAAATTGGGTGCAGATTATGTAGTTGAATCTACAGGACTGTTCACCAATTATGAAGGAGCCGCGAACCACCTGCAAGCTGGAGCCAAGCGAGTGATAATTTCCGCGCCTACTAAAGATCCAGAGCGAGTCAAAACCTTGTTAATGGGTGTCAATCATCACTTGTTTGACCCAGCTAAAGATACTGTAGTATCCAATGCTAGTTGCACTACTAACTGTTTGGCTCCCATTGCTAAAGTCATCAACGATAACTTTGGCTTAACTGAAGGATTAATGACCACAGTCCACGCCATGACTGCTACTCAACCCACAGTAGATGGCCCTTCCAAAAAAGATTGGCGTGGTGGTCGTGGTGCTGCACAAAATATTATTCCCTCTTCTACAGGTGCAGCAAAAGCTGTAGCATTGGTTTTACCGGAATTAAAAGGTAAATTAACTGGTATGGCGTTCCGGGTTCCGACTCCTGATGTTTCTGTGGTTGATTTAACCTTCAAAACTGCGAAAGCCACTAGTTATCAGGAAATCTGTGCAGCGATGAAAGCAGCAGCCACAGGTGAATTGAAAGGTGTATTAGGCTACACTGACGAAGAAGTAGTTTCCACAGATTTTCAAGGAGATACACACTCTAGTATCTTTGATGCTGGCGCTGGAATTGAACTAAATTCAAACTTTTTCAAGATTGTGGCATGGTATGACAACGAGTGGGGTTATTCCAACCGAGTCATTGACCTCATGTTATCTATGGCACAAACAGAAGGTCTTTTGCAGAGTGTTGCAGTAGCAGTTTAACAGTTAACTGTAGTATTTTCGCTGGGGTTGACTGATTTCAGCAGGGAATTGATTATTTTCAATTCCCTATTTTTGACAAACGTTAGGACAAAATGTAAATGTTTTGGCGATCGCAGATCTGAATTATGTTTAATCGGACAAACATAAATCATATTTTTAAGTATATTAATAATCATTAAATTATATAAAATCTCTTGTGATTAAGCTAAACTTCCCATCTTTTTTTTAGTACCAATACTGAAAAAAAGCTAAAGAATTTGTGATGCAAATATTCAGTTATACAAGCATGACAATAGTCAAAAATTGTTCAAATATTGATGATTACTAGGGTTGAAAATATCCCTTCATGACGAAAAATGCAAAATGGTTTAAAAAAACTGCATACAATCAGACAATCAATCTTGGCATAACTTGCCTAGAATAGGGCTGGAGGGTATTGATTCAGGACTTTTGCGAAATTCTTTTGGTGTAATTGGTAATCAGTAATCAAAGGATATATTAATTTCTCATTACCAATTAACCATTACCGTCAACTCAGCTATCAAGACCACTACAACCCAATAATAGTAAGTCCTGGAAAATAAAATTCAAGAGGTAAACCATGTCAAAGAATTTACTAGAACAATTGCGAGAAATGACCGTTGTGGTCGCAGATACTGGAGACATTCAAGCAATTGAAAAATTCAAGCCCCAAGATGCGACTACCAACCCTTCCTTGATTACAGCTGCGGCCCAAATGCCAGAATATCAAGAAATAGTTGATCAAACTTTACTCAAAGCAAAAAAAGACCTTGGTTCAGGTGCATCTCAAGCTCAAGTAGTTTCTTTGGCATTTGACCGTTTAGCAGTATCCTTTGGATTAAAGATTCTGCAAATTATCCCTGGTCGAGTTTCCACAGAAGTGGATGCACGCCTATCATACGATACAGAAGCGACTGTCACCAAAGCACGAGAATTGATTGCTCAATACGAAGGAGTGGGAGTTTCTCGCCAAAGGATTTTGATTAAAATTGCTTCCACTTGGGAAGGTATTTGTGCTGCGGAAATTTTGGAAAAAGAAGGAATTCATTGCAATCTCACCTTACTGTTTGGTGTTCATCAGGCGATCGCCTGTGCAGAAGCAGGTGTGACTCTGATTTCTCCTTTCGTCGGACGGATTCTCGACTGGTACAAAAAAGAAAGCGGACGAGATAGTTACCCCTCACCCGAAGATCCAGGGGTTGTGTCTGTCACAACAATCTACAACTACTACAAGAAATTTGGTTACAAAACCGAAGTTATGGGAGCTAGCTTCCGTAATGTCGGCGAAATTACTGAATTAGCAGGTTGTGATTTGCTGACCATTTCTCCAGCACTACTGGGTGAGTTGCAAGCCACAATCGGAGAATTACCCCGTAAACTTGATGCTAGCAAAGCAGCAGGAATGGCAATTGACAAGATTTCCATGGACAAAGCTGCCTTTGATAAAATGCACACAGCTGATCGTATGGCATCAGAAAAGTTAGATGAGGGTATCAAAGGTTTCACAAAAGCATTAGAAACCTTAGAAAAACTTCTCGCAGAAAGACTGGCTAAACTGGAAACAGAGACTAAAATTTCTGTATAGAAAGCTCCACTAAACCAACTTTACGAAAGGAGTTGACACTCCCACGGCTTTAAGCCGTGGGATTTTTGGTACTCTTCGAGAAGTCTTCGCCTACAACTAATCAACTTATCTAATTGGGTTTCTCCCATAGACTCTTTCGCAGTGAATTGGTGAGCAATTATTTCAAATTACAAAGATTAAATAACAATGAACGCTTACAAAATATACGTTACGATTGAAGACCCGAATAATGTGGTTTTATCTAATTTACCATTTGAGCGAGGACAGCGAGTAGAAGTTATTATCTTGGCAGAAGATAATAAAAGGTCTGCAATAAGTCAAAAAATTAGAGATTTATTTGACAGAACGCAGTCATTCCCGCAAGTACAAGAGATTACAGGAGAAGACATAGCAGGAGAAATTGAAGCTTACCGTCGAGGCGAATGAAGATTATTATTGATACGAATGTTTTAGAGGATGTTTGAAAAGTCATGATTGATGTATCAAATATTTTTTACCCCACCCTAACCCTCCCCTTGTAAAGGGGAGGGAACCGGATTTCTCTTGTTTCCCCCCTTTATAAGGGGGGATTAAGGGGGGTAATAATGTAATTAAAATTACAGCCAATCACTTTTCAAACAACCTCTTAGTTTCTGCTGTACTCAAGGGTAGAGAGCCAAGGATAGTTATTCAATTCGTCGTTGACAATCTAGATTGTGAATGGATTGTGTCTAAAGAGATTTTGAAGGAATATAAGGAGGTTTTAACTCGCAGCAAGTTCAGACTATCTTCGGAAATTCGCTCAGAGGTTGTTTGAAATTCTGGATGCAGTGACAACCCTAATTGACGTTAATGTAGAAATTGATTTTCCAAAAGATAAAAAGGATGCAAAGTTTTTGGCTTGTGCTTTAGCAGCAGAAGCAGATTTTTTAATTACAGGCGATTCTGATTTTAATGAAGCTCAAAGTCTGGTCAAGACAGCTATTATTTCAGTGTCTTTATTTAAAACCCACATTCCGCACTTCAAATTGAAGTACAAAGAGATTACATCATGAGAAAAGCGAAAAAATCAGGATGATTAAGAAATAGAGTACTGAACGAATATATTTTGAAAAACAAATAATCAAA
>JAHHHW010000043.1 GCA_019359115.1 Pelatocladus maniniholoensis HA4357-MV3 | reverse complement strand
GATAAAATTCTGGCATCATTATTATTAGATAGGTCTTCTTGACATAACTAGACCTATCTTTTCTTACCATGAATCGCTACACTCTTTATAAAATAAGCTTTTCCAGTTATTTTGTCGCCCCGTCAGATACATCTGCCACGATTCAAGGACAAAAAATTAAACGTCAAGGAGTACAAAAATATGTTGGACGAGTTAAGGAATATGGGCGTACACAGAGACGACACAGTAGTTTTTATATAGGATTATATGGTCAAACTTGGGTTAATTTTATGGAACCATGTAAAGATTTAGTCACCGATTTAATGAAATTAAATCGCAATAAGTGTTCCTTTTATCAACGAGGTCTAAGGGCTATGGAGCTTATTTTAGCTACATCCTAGCCTTTGTTGTCGCCCCGTCAGCAGATGTATATGCGATCGCTATTAGTAAAATTAAAGTAATTAACCGTTCACCAGAGATATTAGTATCTTCTAAATTATAGCCACCCTTCTTAAAATCACGAAACATTTCTTCAATATCGAATCTTCTTTTATAAGATGCGATCGCTAATTCAAGAGTCTCTAAGTTTGTTAAGTAGGAAGACAGGAATAATTACACGGCAGGCTTATATAGATTACGCGCTCAAACCTTACTATACTTCGACTTGACCCGAAGCCTGCCGTGTAATTATTAGCGTCCAGGTACATAAAATGAACCATCCTTCTTTGGGAGCAACACCTAATATTTTACGTTTCCACTTACAAGCAACATTAAAGCTGAAAAAACCCTGAGTTTTTGTAACTTTTACCCCTGGAAAAAATAAGGAGACTCCGGGTGATAATCCTACCTGTTTTAATTCTAGCCAAATATCTTCTTTTATCTCTACGAAATGATTCTTTTTGAGTCGTAAACAGAAGTATACATTTCTCTGTTTGAGCCAATTTGCCAGCTTCACGGAACAAAACTCTCTATCTCCCAATACACAGATTTTATAATTTTCAAAAAGCGGCAATATCTTTGAGAGAATCTTTGTCTGTTCATCAAGATTGCTACTACCTAACTTGGGTAGCAAGGAAAAATATACTGGAAATGCTCTCTTGTCCCAAACTACACTAACCATAAAGAGATTTATCCGACTCCAATTTGTTCTATCTATTACTACATAAATTATTTTTTCTCTTTCAAAATATGTGGATAAACAAGTTATGACAATCGGAAACCAAACTTTTTCAATTGAAAGATTTGGTAATGATAAAAATCTTTGTATTTTCTTTCTTCTACTTTCAAATAAAATGGGAATTGGCAAAGAAGTAGCCAAGGTTTCTAAGCTAACTTTTTTAATCGATTGTAGGAGATTAATGAGAATTTGGAGCAACAAATATTCTGCAAGGCTCAGATTAGGGATCTCCAAATAATAAAATGCCCAGCCGTCGCTTTCGCCTGAAGGGCGAAAGCGCGCTCTACTTTGGGCTTGGCCAAAATATATTTAATACGGCTGGGCATTTTATTACTTGGAAGTGCCTTATTTTGCAGATATGTTTGGTAAAATGTCGGCAACATTTTCAATAAGTGGGTCTTCTTGACAAAGGTAGACCTACTTTTTTTACCATAAATTGTTACACTCTTGACCTCACAAGCTTTTCAGGCTGCTTTGTCGCCCCGTCAGCAAAACACTAGAGGTAGTGGCAGCAATGAAAGTTATAAAGCCTTTCCAAAAAATAAAATGTCCAGCCCTGCGTTCCGCCTGAAGGGCGGAACGCTTACCAGTCCTTGGACGCTCGCCACAATATATTTGATAGGGCTGGACATTTTATTTCTTGGAGATCCCTAAAGAGCATCAATTAAGTATAAATACTCTAAAAATCTAATTATTAATAGTAACTCGCCTGATAATAACTATATGTAGAAGTAATTTTGATAAAAAATTAAATTGACATTTAATATATAAACACAAAATCTAAAATAAAATATTTTCAACTAAATAATAAATACGGTCAATAAAATTACTCAGTCAAAGTACTATAATTTACCCAGGTGCTAATTAATCGATATTTTTAATATTGGTTGATAAAGTAAATAATGGTATGAGATGTAAAAGCAGTCTGATAATTTCGGTGATATATAAGCAAAAAAGCCTGATATACATAGGAATAAGACGTATGAATTTAGATATTAGCTTTTGAATAATTAGGAGTTGATGTCTAATCAAAGAGTAAAAATTATATTGATTAAAAGTCAAATTAGTGCCAAATAATTATACATTTTATTTAGGATATGGTTTAATTAATCTGAACTTGTCTTCCTAAGAATATTATTAAGATGAAAGAAAGAGAGTATAAAATATAGTATAAATTAGCTAAATAAGTATCAACAAACTATCTTGTCTTGATATTAGAAAAAAGCTAAAGATATTTCCCAAGAATTTTCAACATATTTATTATATGTATACCATATGTACTACAGATGGCAGTCGTTTTCATCGTCAAAAAAGTGGGAGTAAACAAAATTGGTCAGGTTATTAGACACTTATATCCGAAAGAATAATCCAGGAACCTCATTTGTTTATTGATGAACAACAATAAAGAGCAATTCCTGAAAGCCATCTCTGACAAGGTTTTTAAGCTTTATTAAGTTCTCAAACATTAGGGGTAAGCTGCTAGAGATTTGCAATCCAATTAATAGTTTGATTGATTTTTCAAAATTTTCAATGGCATACATATGGTATACATATGACATACTAATGGTATACACTTATTTAAGGCAGGGGGAGAAGAAGCAAGGGGGCGGGGTGCTCTTAGCAGGGGGCAAGGGGATAGTGCAAGGGGATTCGACCCACTCTACCGTGACATCACGCTTGTGAAGTGGGAGACTCAGACCCGTGTTCCCCTCTGATCCACAACACCTTCTAGGGATCATTTCCCCCCGCTCCCTGCACCCCGCCCCCTGCTTCTTCTCCCTGCCCCCTTGCCTCTTATTCAACTCTCACACTTCAGGATAGGTCAGATATGGCACGTCCAAAACAAAATTTCAAGATAGCTTTAGATTTAGCCAACTCCAGCATAAAAGTAGCAACTGAAGATTATGAAGACCGCATAGAGAGTTACATCGATACTCAGTGCAGTCCATCAGATAGCTTAGGCAATGTCGTGATTAAAGATAGGACTCTTAACAATACAGAAGTATTCTGTGTAGGGTATGGTGCAGCAAAATCTCCAACAGGACGAGCGACAGTCATGGATAAAAGCGCCAAGATCAAAGAGATTCAGAAACTGTATTTAGGTGCTTTGGCGCACTTTCCCCAACTTCCGAGTGTGATGAAAAATTATATAGTAGTTTCCTCTCATGCTTGGCAGTCTCATAAGGAAGAAATTAAGGGGAAGTTAGAGGTTTGCCTAAATTTGTGTCTGGCAGGTAAAGATGTGGAATTATCAACAGAAGTACTTTTAGTAGTGCCAGAAGGATTTGGTGCAATCGTAGACTACAGCGAAGAAAGAATAGCGACCCTCGATTTCGGAGCAGGAACAACTCTACTGACTCCTTATATTCGCAAGCGTCCGCAAGAGACATTAGTATCCAACATCGGAGTGAATCAACTGTACCTAATGATCACTTCAGCGATGAAAGGTAAGAATTACGGTTACACAGGTGATGTGCGAAAAATACGTGAACAAATAGAACTAGGCTCTTTTGTTGTAGAGGGGTGCAATATCAAAGAAATATATCAGCAATGCCTAGTGCAGTGGTGGAATGAAAATCTCAAAGAACACAGTTACGAAGCAGTGAGACTAACAAAGTCTGGTTACAGGGTAATTTGTATTGGAGGTGGTGTAAGCTTACCAGGTTTTGCAAAAGTGCTGACATCTAAGGGATTAGAAGTGGTGAGCGATCGCCCAGAGATGGCTTCAGTGCGGGGGATGTTCAAGCTGGCGATGCAGCAAGCGGCGAAAAAAGGAGTATAGGTAATGAGTAACGAACCAAAGTGGGAAAAAGCGCGGATTAGAACCAGAGAAGCTGAAATAGTTCGGGCAGTAGCAGCACACAGAGGCGAAAAATTTATTGATGCGCTCTACCATATGATTAATTTTTATTGGGATTACAAAAGAGGTTTACTACCACATAGCCAGTTTACTCCTCAAATGTCTGTACCAATAGTTGAGGAGATATCAACACCAGAGGATGAAACGACAATAGATGTTGATCTTGATCTGTTTACATGAATCGAAAAGGTGTGTATTTAAGGCCTTTCCAAATAATAAAAGCAAGCGCCGTCGCTACGAGCAGAAGGGCGAAAGCGCCTAAATACTTGGGAAGGCGCCAAAATATATTTAATACGGCGCTTGCTTTTATTACTTGGAGATCCCTAAAAAAGATTTTTATCCACAATCGCAAAAAAGTTGCTAGCTGAAAATCAAAAAGAGAATTTTTGCCCGTGCCAAGTACGCTTCGCGAACACCTTCGCGTTTGTTAGTTTAAGATTCAATTTTCCTAGAAAGTAAAAGGTCTAAATTACACTAACGTTAGTGTATAGGGGAGAGCGCAACGGCACCGACATTTTATTTTCTGGAGATCCCCAATACGATCTGATCGAAGTCTATGGAACACAAAATCCAAAAAGAATTTCACACTAACGTTAGTGTAATTAGCTAACCTGACAAAAATGAAGAAAAAATCTGCTTCTCAACAGATCCGATTGGCAATAACAAGTAACGCTGGAGGATCAGGAAAGACTACAATGGCAATCCACCTGGCATATGCTGTGGGAATTAAGGGTTATAGAGTTTGCCTTATAGAACTAGATCAAAATGGGTCTTTGCGGATCTTTGCTGGACTCGAAGGGGCGACATTGGAACACTCCATCGCATACGTCCTCAGAAAAGATTTCAAGGGGAACTATCCTTTAAGTCCACTTTGGACAAGCCACACCACAACTATCACGGCAATTCAAGGTGGCAAGCCCTTAGAAGACAGTATCCGAGAAGTGTATTTGTATGATCGCCGACATTACACTCTCCGCGACCGTTTAGAAGACTATCCCCTAGATGCCGACCTAATCATCTTCGATACTCCAGCCTCCTTAGAACCAATGGGACTGATGGCACTAGCAGCTAGTACTCATGTCCTAGCTGCAATCAAACCTGAATACAAAGACACTGGCAGTTTTGCCGATCTGTTGGATTGGTATTATAACAAGGTGGATGAACTGAGACTACGACCAAAACCATCACTAATAGGATTTGTTCCCACTCGTGTTGATCTATACGAAGTTGGTACACATCGAGACATTTTAGGATTGGACAAGAAAGGTAAGCCTAGAAAGGACATCGCTTTAACCGAAACTTTACCCTCGGTCATCCAACAAATGGGGATTCATTGTTTCCCATATATCCGGGAATCAAACTACTACTTAAAAGCTTGTGGTGTCGGTCTGCCTCTGCATTTGTATCGCCCCGGATGTGAAGTGTACAAAGACTTTGATCCGATCGTCAACCAACTTATCAAACTTATGGTGGAGAAATAAAATGGCAGCACCCAAACCAATCGGGATGAAGCAGTTGTTTTCAGAAGCAGGACAGTCCCAACAAATCCATCAACTTAAAGTCCAAATTGAAGAACTGGAGACAGAACTTACCCAACTCAGATCGGGAATGCTCAATGTTGAAGAAAAAGCTGCATTAGAGGAACAAATTAAAGGCTTAACAGACCAACTTGCCTATAGTGGAGGAGTCCATGAAATTGAGATCCAACGAATCAAACCTGATCCTGAGCAACCAAGACAAACATTTCCTCTCTACCAACTCCAAGAACGTGCTGAGAGTCTCCGGCGTCATGGGCAGAAAACCCCGATTGTGCTGATTCCCCAACCCCAGTCAGAATATATCCTGTTTGATGGAGAACTGAGGTGGAGAGCAGCGCAATTAATTGGTTGGAACACGCTCAAGGCAGTTTTGTTACCAAAACAACAGATTTTAGCAGCAGAGCAAGTCTTTTTAGGGCAACTAGTCACCAGTATCCATAGCCAAAAACTACATGATCTGGATCTGGCAACAGCTTTGGTCAAACTCATAGTTTACAAATATCCGGACTTGAAGCAGTTCCAAGCCGACATTCCAAAAACCCTCAACACTGCAATTACTCAACTGCGACGTGAGCAAAAGCACCTAGAACTGAATCAGATTCGATTGGCATCAGAGCAAGAGCAACAGGAATGGCTGGAGACAGCAGGTTTACGAAAAATTGAGGAATTAGAGGTGATTACGGTTCTTTTGGGTCTACAGCTCAATCCCATCTCAATTAATAACAATATTTTTCCTCTGATGAGTTTAGCATCAGACCTCAAACAAGTTATCCGTACTGAAGGACTAGAAAGCAGTAAAGCCAGAGAACTCAATAAGCTATCTGCTGAACAACTCAATGTTGACGAGGTTAAAGCACTTGCGATCCGCGAGTCAATCACCCAAAAAGTTATTCAATCAAAACTCTCTTTAGGTGATGTTAAACGATTAGTTAACGATACTCTGGCTCAGTACTGCCCCAAGAAAGCAACTCAAGCGTCAAAAATTATTAAGCTCTCCAAAACAATCCAAGACTTTAAAGTACAGACTGCTGACCGGGAGGGGTTAATGTCTTTGCAACAAATTCTCACAGACAAACTAGCTGAGATCCAGCAAGCTCTCAAACAATAAATCCTCTTTTCTGAACAATACCTATTTCATTTAATTTATTTCTGGTTACGCGAATGGTGAGACTTCAATTAACTTTTTAGCAAGCTGGGTGTAGCGTTGTTGTTTGTTCACTGAGCGCACAGCCATACCAATGGCTTTTTTGGAGCCAATAATAATTGCTAACTTCTTGGCACGGGTAAGACCAGTGTATAACAGATTACGACTAAGCATAATGTAATGTTGGGTGTACAAAGGCAGAATCACCACTGGGTATTCTGAACCTTGGCTTTTATGGATGGTAACAGACCACGCCAGAGCAATTTCATTTAAGTCTGCCACCTCCACCGCTTCTTGCTGCTGCGGTGAAAGTTCGATTTTACGAGACTGGGTAAAGCGTGCAATCCAGGAACGAACACGAGGGATGTCAGGGTTAATTGGAGCAAGTATGCGATCGCTTATTAATTGGGCTAAATTTTGCTCAGTGTAGAAGAATGTAGGTTTGTAGCAAAGTAACGTTTTATCTGCTGTACTTTCTCTGACTAGTTCCGAAGCTAAAGTCATTTTTTGGATAATTGGTGCTAAAGCATTCTCTGTTGGTTGATGAGATTCAAAGGTCAGTAGTTTAATCGCCTGCTGTATCAGTTCCGGCTGTGGTAAATAGCAATGTCCATCCTCGGCAGCTTCACTTAAAACATGGGTGATACCAGCACGGTATCTAAATTCAGAATCAGGTGGTACTCCTAAGTTACGGGCAATTTTATCAGCAGTGAGAAAACCAATACCGTAAATATCAGCAGCAAGCTGGTAGGGATTGTTAGTAACAACGGTAATCGCCCCATCGCCATCTATACGTTCGATTAAAACGCCCGGTGTTTGGCTGTTGTGAAAGGACATATCGAGCTGCAAGCAGTGCAGTGCAAGATTTGCCCGCAGTCAGTTTGTCGCCCGTAAGCCAATATCTGCTGCTAGATAGGTTTCTAATAAAGAAATTAACTGCGTCGCTAAGGCGATTCCCAAAAAAAGCAAGGCTAATTGAAGCATTCGAGAAAATGTTGCCCCGGCAATCGCTGTGTCGATAAACGTTGCTAACAGCTGAGGATTGAGCAATCGCAAGCCTATACCAACTAGCAAGAGGATTAGTAGCAAAAGTGACTTCTGCCACAGGGGTTTGAGATACGCAAGCAAAGTGGAGATATAGTAACTTCGCCTAAAGCTAGAGAAGCTGACACCTTATGCCAAGTGCTTGAAAGCATTGTTACAACTTGCTTGTAGCTTTTGCTTCTCAAAATATACAGAAGTTTACGCAGTTCCGGTTTTCTTCGGTGTCGGAACTCAGCCGCGCTAGCATTTACGGGAAGCACTGGGAGATCGAGCTTCTGCGATCGGTGCTTGCGCGGCTTGTCCAGACGGAAGCGGTGGAATGGCTGAGCAGCGAAAAAACCAAATTTAAAATGCTGTTCGGGTGACTCCCTGGCTTAGGTATCCATGTAGCCAGCCCTCAGCATTTCACAACCGCTGCCTTCAGACCTTTGCTATATTTTGCCGTTAGCGGCATAGACCCAACATGAGGGGTCTATTTTGGTTTTCCATCTTTTGGCGGCGCATCTATTAACTGCGAAACACCAATAATCAAGAGCAGAGCCTCGTTTGCTTGTGTCAAGGGTTCCGTTGTCCCGTACTGACTGTGAGCAAACCAAAAAGCAAGGAAAGTAGCCCCAATCAGGACTAATAGTTTAGAATGGGAGTAAGACATGAGTAAACTCCTTATGTCTATTAAAGATTTTTGTTGCTAATCAACTTTGCTGCCAGGCGCGGTGATTAGCTCGTCAAAATTTTGAGGCTGTTCCACTGATGGGGCAGCCTCATTGATTTTGCCTTAAGTTCATTATGCCATTAAAATTCAGTAATGGAGTGACGGTCACGTGCATTTAAAGAGTTATCTATCAGTAAATACCCTAAATTAAATTATTTCCCACTAAACCTTGCAGGTATTTTTCATAATTTTTGTGCCTCGTAAGAATATAACCTTAAGAAATAAACCTCAAAAAATACCCTTAAGTAATAACAAGACTCCTGCATCTTGTGCTTGGGGTCAAGTATACTAGTCAGTAAGGCAAGAAAAATGAGTAAGGAAATGTTAAACCAATGGAGGAAAAGGAAAAAGCAGCGCTTTCGGAGGATGGAAACCGGCCAGAGTCCGTAATGTTTGTTCACAATGTACTGGATGAATATGGACTAGATCCATTTGAATTTCGGGTTTACGCTCATGTAGTACGAAGAACAGGAGGAAAGACTCAAGGGGAATTCTTTGCTAGCTTGAATAAAACAGCAGAGATTTGCCAGATCAGTGTGCGTAAAATTCAGTACGCATTGAAGTTTCTGTGCGAGGCAGGCTTCTTGATTCAAGACAAACGGCAAGGTCGTACAGACGTATACAAACTTAGTCCCGCTAAGGCTTGGGCAAACAAGGAAGACCTAACTGCGATTCGGGAAAGAGTTACAGGTGTCAAGAGAGCCGAAAAGGCCAAAGGCAGGAAAAAGAACACAGACAAGAGTTTATCTGATGAGGCACTTAGCCAAGTTACAGCGCTTGATGCCGCAAAACAAGACCTTTTAATAGAAGTAGAGAATGCAATATCGCCGCAGAAGCCACACTCAAACTTAATTACCTTAGTATTGAATACACCTAATCAAAATGTTGAGGATGCTCTCGTAGTCCTTAAAAGCCAGAAGGGTAAAGTGTCTAACCCTAGTGGACTACTGACAAAAGCAATAAAGGACAGTTGGAAACTTAAATTGGAGCAATGATAGAGAAAATTTTATAAAAGTTCCGACTTTTATTTGAGAGTTGGAACTTTACCAATTTTCTGGTTCCCATTTTACAGTAAGATGACTTTTAGTGTGCCTTTAAGTACATAAAAGTTCCGACACTAGTTAAATGCGGAACTTTTTGAGGTAGTTTAGTAAGTGTAGTTAGAGTACACACAAAGACTGTTTTGAAAAGACACTGGGAAGTAGACGAACTGATTGAGCATTGGACACTGCTCCCAAATGAAATCACAATGCTTGCTAACAAAACTGGGGCGAATCGTTTGGGATTTGCTGTCTTGCTAAAGTTTTTTCAGTATGAAACCAAATTTCCCAGTTCTCACTCCGATATACCTTCAACAGTTGTGGATTACATCGCCAAGCAAGTAGGGGCAGATATAGCGTAGCTGACACCGGGGGCAAGATAGCTTCAAATGCTTATCTAGTAAGCTTTTTGGTGCATCAAAAGTTGATTGATGTAC
Source organism: Pelatocladus maniniholoensis HA4357-MV3 (assembly GCA_019359115.1). Lineage (GTDB taxonomy): Bacteria > Cyanobacteriota > Cyanobacteriia > Cyanobacteriales > Nostocaceae > Pelatocladus > Pelatocladus maniniholoensis. The sequence goes on along the minus strand of JAHHHW010000043.1, from coordinate 4,309 downwards.
GACTAAATAGCGGTAGCAATGAGCGAAAAATTTTGCTGGCTTATTTTTCACATACTTGTGTAATCCTTACCCAGCAAGGATTAGAGAAATAGCTGTTGCATAACTGGCAGTGTGCGATCGCGGCTGTTGCCCCTGGTGTCAGCCATGCTATATCTACCCCTACAAGTTGCTCAGAATGGGACATTGGGTCATCTTACCGTATTCCCAGTCCCATCTCCCCCGAAAAAAATCGCTCTCCAATGATAAACCAGCATCAGCAAGCTGCGATCACAGACGAAAACACAATAGGTATTGAGCCGAGGGGGAGTAAGGTATCAGAATGCTGTCAATGAATTTATTTTAAAAGTGCGGAATTTGTTTTGATTTTTTTGTAGTTAGATAGTTTATTCAGTAAGAAATAATCTAAAAATCCTCTATCAAAAGATAGATTTCAAAAAAAAATCCTCTCCTTTGAGAAACTTTAATCATTTTTCATGCAAAAATGTTTTTGTATTTACATGCATAAAAACTTAGTAAAAAGAAAATCTATTTATTATGCTTACAAAAATAGGAAAATCCCAAAAAATCTAATTTTCAAATTGCGAAACAAAATATATTTTATGAGTAAATTAAGTTTGTTATTTTAAAATTAAATCTTTTCCAAAATTTTTATTTGTATGAAAGTTTTCTTGCCGTCTCTATTAGTTACTGGAGTTATATACTGACATACTAACTTAATAGACAATTGGTGAAATGAAGAATCAGAAAATTTGAACTTTTGAGCTTGAGTCAGGAGACAGATTTATGTTCAAGCAAAACTTTAACATGCATATTTTTTGGTGGATTTTGGTTTCTAGCGTCAATATTTTACTTTTAGTTATTTTTTACGAAACAATATACTTGAATGACATTTCAACGGCAATTTTTAGTGTCAGCAATATAGTAGTAGCTATTTTAGTCCGTAATGAACTGATTTTGCATTTCTTGTATCGTTTGGCAGTATGGACTTCGGTAAAGATTGTTTATGGCAAATACTATCTTAATAGTGGCGTTCATTACATCGGTGGCGTTCACGCCTCATGTGCTACTTGGGGTTTTCTGTGGCTAATTGTTGATGTATTGCAGCAGTTAGGAAACCCAAGCGATCCTCTATCAATGGCTACATCGAGCGACCCTATATCAATCGCTACATCCAGTATACTGTTAACACTTTTATTTATTATTATCCTCACCGCTACTCCCCCATTCCGCCATAAGTTCCATGACACGTTTGAAATAAGCCATCGCTATCTAGGATGGTCTTGTTTGAGTATTCTCATCTTGCATCAAATTAGATTTCAATTTATCATCGCTCTCAACCAAGCTTATCCTCTAGAAACTTTATTAACTAATCCAGTTTTACTCATGATCGCGCTGATGATTTTCAGTATATTTTTGCCTTGGATAAGCGTGCAGTGTTTTGATAATTTTACAATGCATTGTCCATCTGAAGGGGTTTTAGTTGTAACTCTTCCAGGAAGGGCTGATGTAGGGACATTTGCTCGAATTAGTCTAGATGGTATTGAATGGCATTCCTTTTCTGTTGCTCTAACGAGTTTCAACAAACAAATGGACTCTTCAGAAATTCATTTAATAATCGGCGCGGTAGGCGACTGGACTAAAAATTTGATTCGGCAAGTTCAAAAAGGAAATTTACCCAGACGACTATGGGTTCGTCGAGTCAAGCCTCCTGGTTTTATGTTCTCAATTAACGCTTATTCACGAGTAGTTGTAATCGCAACTGGAGCAGGAATTGCACCAGTCATACCTCATGTGATAGAAAATAGCCATAAACTTTCTATTGTGTGGGTCGCTAACGAACACGAACAAACTTACGGCGAAAAGCTTTGGTCTTTGCTTGACTCTCATCCTCGTTGCAATATTTTTGATACAGGAATGCATGGTAGACCAAATGTAGAGCAGCTAGCTCTTGATGCCGTTCGAGATTTTAGGGCGCAAGCTGTATTTTGTGTATCCAACAAAGCGGTTACTGAAAAGGTGGTCAAGACTTGTTTGGGGAAAGGTATTCCAGCTTATGGAGCTACCTGGGATTCTTGAGGCTACCGTATGCTTTGTTTGTTGCTTAAGGAATGAAATTACGTCCTGTACTTGTTTGAAGGTTGGTTTTCGCGCATACCCTTGCATAGTCGGGCATAGTATGCGTGAGAAGCTATATAAAATTTAAAGCGATCGCGGACTAATAAGCAAGAACATCTTTTCTGCCATTTGTTTGATGAAATTAATTAAAACAGGTTCAGGAAAAATTATCCTTTCGATTCTAGTCCTTAGCTGTCTAGCTGTTATTGGAGTTAGGCTGAGACGTAACTTTTCTCAAATTCGTAGTGTACAAGCTTTTGTTAACGGTGAAATCATTTTTGTGCGGGCATCCATCCCAGGTGAGCTAGAGTTGAAAAGCGAGAAAATTCAGTTGAGCAACCGACTTGAGAAAGGTACACAAATCGGCACAATTAAATCTACTGTCGAAAATCCACGAGTGTCAGTCCTTAAAATTGAAAAGCAGCAATTGGAAACTCGCCTACAGGATTTTCAACAGCAAATCTCTGGGGTAAAACAGCAAATTCAAAATCGAACTAAATTGATGAACTTGTTTAAACAACAAACTGTCACTCAGAGAATGCTTCAACTCAAATACGCCCAACAACAAATAAAACAATATGAAGGGGAAATAGCTCGAGCAAGAGCTACAGAAAGAGTAGCGATTGCTGACGCTCAACGCTTTAGTCGTTTAGCTAAGGACGGAGCAGAGACTATCTCCAAAACCGAAAACGAAATTGCAAAAGCGCAGCAAGCCGAAGCTGTAGTCAAGGAAGCTCAATCAAAAATTGAGCTAGCCAAACTCAACTTAGAAGCAACGAAAGCCGGACTTCAGCTAGAAGGAACTCGCACCTTAAGCTATCCTGAAACTCGCGTTCTAGAACTTGATGTAGAGTTAACAGACCTAAAGCAACAAGAAAGAAACCTCTCTAAAGAAATCCAGAGTATTCAGTCACAGCTATCCATTACCAGTAAAGAATTGCTCCTTCAACAAAATGTCTTAGTTATAGCACCAACAACAGGCGTGATCTGGTCAATTGATTCCAAGCCCCAGGAAATAGTCGAAGCTAATAAATCGATTATTCAGTTACTCAACTGTCAAAATCTTTGGGTAGAGGCGTTCATAAATGAGACTGACGCGTCGAAACTTGTCGTTGGACAAGAAGCCCAAATCAACCTTAATAACTCAAGTAATGTTCAATGGAAAGGACGAGTAGAGACAATCAGAGCAGGTACAGGTCGTTTTGAAGTTGGGCAATATGTTGTAGAACCACCGCCAGAAATTACCCGCCGTCAACTACCAGTACGGGTAGCGACAGTGCGAATCAAAGTTGATTGGCAGAAAACCCCTAGATTTGACGATTTTTGTCTGGCAGGCAGGAGTGTAAATATTCGCTTCATCGAGTCAAAGTCCTCCCCTTTTTAGCAATTTATGCCTTTAATTTTTACAACTATATGGTTTGTGACACAACTAGGCCTAAAAGTAGCGAAGACACATTTTGCCGCCACGCAAAGCTTGAAAACCTTTTTGTCGGTGGAACCATAAGATTGCCGTTAAAACGTGCTTATGCTTCCAATTCATTTCGGCAAAGTTATGCTTTTAAAGAAACAAGCGTGCTATTCCGGTATAGATCATACTTATTCATAGCCGAGAGTGTCACTGGAACGATAACTTGGCAGGAAAGGACATGATATGGTTCCAATCGCAAACAGACAAGTTATGCTTCAAAGTCCTAAACCTGGACTGGGAGCGGATTTCAAAAACAGTACTTTTTTGGCTGACGTTTTTATTAGGTTTAGAGAGTACAAAATTTAAGGACTTGCGGACAGCTTGATGCTTCCATTTTGGGTGTACGGACAAGTTATAGTTTCCATATCAGGAATCTTTAACAATTGCCTCACGTAATAATAAGGGTTTCAGTCACCTAAATTCTCGGTTATGCTTCCAGCCCACATTCCGCACACCCTACTGTCACAATCGGTTTTTTCGGATTTTTACTAACGAGAAAAGCTGTATTTTATACAAAACTCGATAAATTTGAGATGGCGATCGCCATCTCAAAATCCTCAAGTTGGGACTATTCGTACCAAGTTATTAAAGTTAGGAGCTTTGATCCCACATTCCGCACCCACAACTGTCACACCCCAAAGAAACGGATCTATTTAGTACATAAGAACTAATGATTGAGAGAATTGACTAGAATTCATTAAAGGTAAATAGGAATTATTATAATTA
>JAHHHW010000042.1 GCA_019359115.1 Pelatocladus maniniholoensis HA4357-MV3 | reverse complement strand
TGTCGTGTACTACGATATTTGACCGCGATCCGCCGCTATTTGACCGAGGTGATTGCCTGTGAAACTTAGGCAGCAAGCGGATGAGCATGATGTAGTACGGCTCTTGAAGACCGTTCGACGCTATTTGACCGCAGATTTTCAGATTGAAATACCACGCTATTTGACTGCAACCTCAAGATGCTGCCCCTTGAGTTAGCCTGAAGTTCCTGCTTGTGACAGGGGTTGAGAATCTGAACAAAATTGGAACGTTCCACGCTATTTGTCCTCACCCACCCTATAATCAACGGTAGTCAAATGATCGAGGTTGGGCGATGAACCATGCAACCGAACCTGCTTTAGGCTGGGACGCCTCTAACAAAACAACGCAACTTGCCTTGCGACAGCCTGCATTAGACACAGACGAGCAGTGGGAATTGGTCGATGGAGGAAGCGAACTGCCGGACTATGTGCAGCAGCGAATGCGTGTGATTCAGCAACTCCTGGCAGCGCGGGGGACAAAAACCTATGCTCAAGTGCAGCGACAAGCCGCCCACAGCTTAGGTATCAGTGTGCGAAGCTTGAGACGACTTCTAAAAGCGTGGCAAGAGTCAGGGGTTGCAGGTTTGTCACGCCAACCGCGTTCAGACCAGGGCAGCCTCAAAACCAGTCAGGAGTGGCAAGACTATATCGTCAAAACATATAAGGATGGCAATCGGGGGAGTCGGCAAATCAGTCCGGCTCAGGTTGCCGTTCAAGTGCGAGCGCGTGCCCAAGCCCTTGGGATCGAAGACTACCCTGGGCGCACCACGGTTTATCGGATTCTGCGCCTGCACATCTGCAAACAGCAACAAAAGCGATCGCTAGGCTGGCGGCAGGATCGTTTGACGCTCCACACTCGGGAAGGATTAGCGATTGCCATCGAATGGTCAAATCAAGTCTGGCAGGTGGATCACACCCGCGCTGATGTGCTGGTCGTCGATCAGTCTGGGGAAGTCTTAGGGCGACCGTGGCTGACGATCGTGGTGGACACCTATTCACGGTGCATTATGGGTTTTCATCTTGGATTTGATGCGCCTAGTGCAGCAGTCGTGTGTTTGGCATTGCGCCACGCCATTCTGCCCAAACAGTACAGTTCCGCCTATGAGTTGCACGCCTGTTGGGGAACGTATGGGTTGCCGCAGTATTTGTACACCGATGGAGGAAAGGACTTTCGATCGCGACACCTAGAGCAGGTCGCAACGGAATTAGGGATTGTGCTGTGTTTGCGTCGAAAGCCTTCAGATGGTGGAATTGTGGAGCGACCGTTTGGCACATTCAACAGCCAGTTTTTCTCGACTTTACCTGGCTATGTGAACAGTAACGTGACTGAGCGATCGCCCGTCGCGGAATCAGAAGCTTGCCTGACTTTGCTTCAGCTAGAGCGATTGTTGGTGCGCTACATCGTCGATCACTATAACCAGGCGATCGATGCGCGAATGGGCGATCAAAGCCGCATTGGACGGTGGGAAGCCGGACGGATTGCCCAACTGCCTCTGTTGGGGAACCGTGAGCTAGACCTGTGTTTAATGCGACGCGATCGCCGGACAGTGTACCGCAGTGGCTATCTCCAGTTTGCCAATCTGACTTATCAGGGCGAGCATTTAGCCGCTTATGCGGGGGAGTCGGTTATTGTGCGGTACGACCCCCGCGACATTACCACGGTTTTCATCTATGAAGTGAAAGAGTCACTAGAAGTGTTTCTGACTCGTGCCCATGCAGTCGGCTGGGAAACGGAAACATTATCGTATGCGGAAGCAGTGGCACTCAGCCAGCATAAACGACAAGCGGGCAAAGCCATTAGTAATCGATCTATGCTGGACGAAGTACGTGATCGCGATCAGCGCATCAAGAAACTCCAAAAGCACCCAAAACAGAACGGGAATGCGCTCAAACCCTTCAGTGCTGCTCAACCCGATATTGCACTCAATGATGCACTCGTTGTATCACCCCCCTTGTCTGATGTGCCTGCGAACGACCCCACTGCCCAACCGGAGCCAGAGTCTCACAAGCCGAAGAAGCCTGTGCCCTACGTGCGGGTTTATGATTACGAAGACCTAAAACGGGAGGCAGGCTTACTGTGACACAGCGTGAGATCGAAATCATCGTTCCCCCACAACGTCAACTCGATGCAGCAACTCAGCAACAAATCGAACGCCTGCAACGCCACTGTGTTGTCGAACTCGAATCAGTGCGTCAGTTTCATACCTGGTTAGACGATAAACGGCAGTGTCGGCAAGCCTGCCGGGTGATTGGGGACTCTCGCACGGGCAAGACCTTTGCTTGTAATGCCTATCGGTTGAAGTCTACACTCAATCAAACGAATGGGGATGCCCCGATCGTCCCTGTGATTTATTGGCACGCGACCACCGAAACCGGGCAACGGGAATTGTTTGTGGGACTGCTGAAGCATTTGAAATACCGCATTACGAACGGTACAATTTCTGATCTGCGAGAGCGTGTCTACCGTCTGCTACGAGCCTGTCAGGTGGAGATGATTATTGTGGATGAAGCGCATCGGTTTCGCCCCAAAACCTTCTCAGAGATTCGGGACATCTTCGACCTGTTGGGGATTGCCGTGGTGCTGGTTGGAACTGATCGCCTCGATGCAGTCGTGCGGCGCGATGAACAGGTGCATAACCGCTTCATGGCTTGTCACCGCTTCCATCGGTTTGATGGTCAAGCCTTAGAGGACACTACTGCGATTTGGGAGGAATATGTGCTGAGATTGCCGCAACCTTCTAACCTCACCAGTGCTGCCATGCAGAAAATTTTGGGAGCGACCACTCATGGCTACCTGGGCGCACTCGATGAAATTCTGCGAAACGCTGCCCGACGCGCCCTGCAAAATGGGCAATCGCGGATCGAAGCGTCATTGCTGAGTCAAGTTGCCTTGGAGTACAAGTGATGTGATGCCGACTGATAGCTGGGTGTTTCAAGTGGTTCCCTATCCTGGTGAAAGTTTCGCTGACACTGTTAGCGAAACATTACTTAATATTTTCAACGTAGAGAAATCACTGTTTTAGAAACTTTGGCTTTCACTGCGTTCTATCCAACCTACGGAATAATAAGGCTTTTGAGTATTAAGATATATTTCGCCAACAGTATCTTCGCTCACTTCATGGGTCGCTTTCGCCGTGCTAACGGATTGAGCCATCGGGCGATCGCTGAGCATCTAGGAGAAATACAAACTTCACATATAGTGATAGAAACATCGATTTTACCTTGCTCAATCAGGTAATAGGGGAGTATCGCGAGATGGAAATTCAACCTTGGGTTTTTTATGTACAAGCATACCCACAAGAAAGTTTTGGGCATTTTCTGGGTCGATTTCGCCGCGCCAATTATTTGAGCAGCAAAACATTAGCCGAACATTTAGGGATTCGATTAGAGTGGGTGGCAGCGTGGGAAGTACCCTCACGTCGTCGAAACCCAACCTCGTTACAATTGATAGCCTTATCAAAATTAGTAAACATTTCACCACAGCAATTGCAACAGATGTTACCACCTACTCTATTGCATCTTGCCACCCGATTATGCCCTGCTTGTTATATGGAAATTCCTGTACACCAAGCTAAATGGCAGCAAGCTGGAATTGATGTTTGCGATCGTCATCAACAGCCTCTTTTATCTGCTTGTCCAATGTGTGGAACACCTTTTCGCACACCAGCGTTATGGGATAATATGATGTGTGAATGGTGATTTTTAATTCAGATCGATCATGCAGTGATCATTTACTGCCAAAGTCCAACTGGCGATCGCAAATTCTCAAGCGAATTGAAAAAATGGTTGACCGTGATAACGATAGCTATCCCGACAACCTCTTAAGTCAAACATTCAAATTATTTTACGATTCAGTCCAAGCCAGTTTTGCTGATGTCCAGCGTCAAAAAGCAGAAAGTTCTAACAAGAGTCTTAACCAAAGACAAAATAACGCTATTGACATTAAAGTAGTCAATTTAATTCAATGGGCCAAAGGTCGCTTAGTTACATTGCCAGAAGTACCATCGCTTTGGCATCAAGTAGCAGTTGCCCTAATGATTCTCACTGGTCGCAGGCAGTCAGAAATCATGTCTAGCGCTAAATTCTCACCCGTTGGTTCTGACAGCTATGTGGAGTTTAGCGGTCAACTTAAACGTCACGATGGGGAGACAGTAGGCGCTTATGAAATTCCCGCTCTAGCTAACAGTGCTGAAGCTGTGATTGCTGGACTGCAATGGTTGGAGGATAACAATAAACGTGTTGCCCCTGTCGATCAAAGTTACCAGTCACAGCAAGCCGCCGTTATGCAGCAGAAGCTTACGACGCCGATTGCTTTGTTAGTGATATTGATGAAATTAAAGTTATTTGCGGCAAAGGTTAGCGATCGCCCCCAACTACATCCACCACGCAGGTCGGCATTACTTAAATCTCGATCCACAGATTTGCTGGATTAGGGCGTCGGAAGTTGCAAATCGACCATGGAGTCTGCGTGACGGTGGACTATCTTCCAAACACCTTTATCGAAGCGGAAGATCATGGTTACTCGCAACACTTGCGGTTTCGTCTGGCTCTGTCCCGCGTACAGGACATTCGCGCGTTCTATCGCCACGGTGTAAGCCAAAAATGTGAGTGCGATCGCTTTAATGATCTCTGTGAAAGAAAAAGGGATTAGGAATTTTTAACAGGTGTGAGTAAATAAAATAAACAGTGATAAGCTACCAGCGATATTGGATTGAAAGAGGAGAAATGTGATGAGCTGGGCAGCAGAAGAATTAAAGGGAGTAGATTTGGGAGATAAACGCCGAAATCAACGATTAATAACGATTGTGGAAGACTTGTCAGCACAACCAAATGAGAGTGTAACCCAAGCATCAAGAGACGCAGCAGCAGTACAAGGGGTGTATGAATTCTGGGCAAATCCGCGCATCAAGGCGGAAGCGATAATTTCTTCACATGCCAAAAGTACTGTAGAGCGAATAAAAGAGCATCGAACAATTTTGGCGATCCAAGACACAACAGAATTGGATTTTAGTGATCATAAAAGTAAGAGAGGCATGGGGCCACTCAGTAACCCCGAAGCCAAAGGCTTGAAAGTTCATACGGTTTTAGCAGCAAGTACAGAAGGTGTGCCATTAGGAGTTTTACATCAAAAAGTCTGGTCACGGGAGAAAACAAGGTCTAATGCTAGTAAGCAAAAGCGACAGGCGATCGAGAACAAGGAAAGCATACGTTGGTTAGAAGGACTGGACTTGACTCAAGGATTAATGCCTGCGTTAACTACTGTGATCACAGTAGCAGACAGAGAAGCAGATATATGGGATCTCCAGAAAATAAAATGTCCCGCCCTATCAAATATATTTCGGCTCAACCCAAGGACTGGTGGGCGTTGCGCCCCCAGGCGCAACGCGAGGGCGGGACATTTTATTATTTGGAAGTGCCTATATCAATTGTTTGCGCTTGCGAGACAAAGAAACTCTGAGTTTTTAATCCGTGCAGCACAAAATCGCAACACCAAATCAAACGCCTTTTGTGATGAGGTAGTTCCGTTATTTGAGGCGATTCGTACTACACCAGTATTGGGCAAATTGACTTTAGAGTTACAGCGTACACCCAGACGTGCTGCTCGGAGTGCGACATTAAGTGTGCGAGTTACAAAGTTATGGTTGCAACCACCAGCATCGCTTCAATCTCAGTCAACGCAAGCAATAGAAGTGCATGTGATTGAAGCTTGTGAAGAAAATCCTCCCGAAGGTGAAAAGGCAATATCGTGGCTATTGTTGACAACAATAGAAGTGAAAAATTTTGAGTTAGCTTGTCAATGCTTGGAATGGTACAGTTATCGTTGGCTTATAGAACGTTATCACTACTGTTTAAAAAGTGGATGTCGGATAGAACAATTGCAATTAGAAGACGGTGAGCGAATTAAACGGGCCTTGGCGACATATGCGATCGTAGCTTGGAGATTGTTGTGGCTAACATATGAAGCACGTAGAAATCCAGAGCGCACAGTCGAAGGAATCTTAGAAACTCACGAGTGGCAAGCATTGTACTGTAAGATTCACAAAACGAACAAGCCTCCAAGTGAGGCTCCAAGTTTAGGTGAATGTGTACGGTGGATAGCTCGTTTGGGTGGTTTTCTTGGACGAAAAAGTGACGGAGATCCGGGTATCCAGACGTTATGGCGAGGATTTCAACGATTGAATGATATAGCAGGAATTTGGCAGTTATTGTACCAGGGTGATTTTTAATTCAGATCGATCATCCAGTGATCATTTACTAGCAAAGCTCTAATTAATATTAATCGCAAATGTAAAGAAATATGTGACTAAAGGACAATAGACGAAGACAAATGCTGAAAAAGAGAAAAAGTTTATAAAAATACATGTATAAAAAAAGACTAACAGACTAGATAATGATTAGGCGGTAGCTCGCTTTTCATATCTCTCATGCACACCTTTTCTGTAGTTTGTGCATAATAAATCCATGGTGAGGGCGCAGACTGGGAATTACCTGATGAGTCTGTTAAAAAGAAAGACCGTCGTAAGTGTCACTTGTTTCGCAAACAAGCCTTCCCAATTTTTCGCGTGTTGGTCTGACTTATTTGCGGCAAAGGTTAGCGATCGCCCCATTACCCCAACCGCATCTTCAGCCCCTCCCCTCCAGCATCGAACGACGGGCGATAGTGTACGTCGTGAAAATAAGCCGTGTCGCCCGATGACCGATAGTGTGCAAATCGTTAGTTGATAGGGTGCGGACGGTCGGGAAGTTGGGGCGATCAAGTTGGCTACGCCAACGCACTCATGTACACTCTTAGTTTGCAGTGAGAGTTGGAGGTGATGAGGTTGGCGCGCGATATGCCATCCAGCACGCTACCTGCGGAAGCCGCTTCGCATCTACGCCAACGCAAAGCGGCAAGAAGTACCCCACTTGTGTGCATATGCAGAGATGGGGTGTAACACAACTGGGGTATGCAGAGATGGGGTGTAACACAACTGGGGTATGCAGAGATGGGGTGTAACACAACTGGGGTATGCAGAGATGGGGTGTAACACAACTGGGGTATGCAGAGATGGGGTACTACAGAACCGGGGTATGCAGAGATGGGGTAGCCCCACTTATAGCACCCCGGTCATCGATGACCGGGGTGCTATAAGTGGGGCTACCCCATCTCTGCATACCCCGGTTCTGTAGTACCCCATCTCTGCATACCCCAGTTGTGTTACACCCCATCTCTGCATACCCCAGTTGTGTTACACCCCATCTCTGCATACCCCAGTTGTGTTACACCCCATCTCTGCATACCCCAGTTGTGTTACACCCCATCTCTGCATATGCACACAAGTGGGGTACTTCTTGCCGCTTTGCGTTGGCGTAGATGCGAAGCGGCTTCCGCAGGTAGCGTGCTGGATGGCATATCGCGCGCCAACCTCATCACCTCCAACTCTCACTGCAAACTAAGAGTGTACATGAGTGCGTTGGCGTAGCCAACTTGATCGCCCCAACTTCCCGACCGTCCGCACCCTATCAACTAACGATTTGCACACTATCGGTCATCGGGCGACACGGCTTATTTTCACGACGTACACTATCGCCCGTCGTTCGATGCTGGAGGGGAGGGGCTGAAGATGCGGTTGGGGTAATGGGGCGATCGCTAACCTTTGCCGCAAATAAGTCAGACCAACACGCGAAAAATTGGGAAGGCTTGTTTGCGAAACAAGTGACACTTACGACGGTCTTTCTTTTTAACAGACTCATCAGGTAATTCCCAGTCTGCGCCCTCACCATGGATTTATTATGCACAAACTACAGAAAAGGTGTGCATGAGAGATATGAAAAGCGAGCTACCGCCTAATCATTATCTAGTCTGTTAGTCTTTTTTTATACATGTATTTTTATAAACTTTTTCTCTTTTTCAGCATTTGTCTTCGTCTATTGTCCTTTAGTCACATATTTCTTTACATTTGCGATTAATATTAATTAGAGCTTTGCTAGTAAATGATCACTGGATGATCGATCTGAATTAAAAATCACCCTGGTACAATAACTGCCAAATTCCTGCTATATCATTCAATCGTTGAAATCCTCGCCATAACGTCTGGATACCCGGATCTCCGTCACTTTTTCGTCCAAGAAAACCACCCAAACGAGCTATCCACCGTACACATTCACCTAAACTTGGAGCCTCACTTGGAGGCTTGTTCGTTTTGTGAATCTTACAGTACAATGCTTGCCACTCGTGAGTTTCTAAGATTCCTTCGACTGTGCGCTCTGGATTTCTACGTGCTTCATATGTTAGCCACAACAATCTCCAAGCTACGATCGCATATGTCGCCAAGGCCCGTTTAATTCGCTCACCGTCTTCTAATTGCAATTGTTCTATCCGACATCCACTTTTTAAACAGTAGTGATAACGTTCTATAAGCCAACGATAACTGTACCATTCCAAGCATTGACAAGCTAACTCAAAATTTTTCACTTCTATTGTTGTCAACAATAGCCACGATATTGCCTTTTCACCTTCGGGAGGATTTTCTTCACAAGCTTCAATCACATGCACTTCTATTGCTTGCGTTGACTGAGATTGAAGCGATGCTGGTGGTTGCAACCATAACTTTGTAACTCGCACACTTAATGTCGCACTCCGAGCAGCACGTCTGGGTGTACGCTGTAACTCTAAAGTCAATTTGCCCAATACTGGTGTAGTACGAATCGCCTCAAATAACGGAACTACCTCATCACAAAAGGCGTTTGATTTGGTGTTGCGATTTTGTGCTGCACGGATTAAAAACTCAGAGTTTCTTTGTCTCGCAAGCGCAAACAATTGATATAGGCACTTCCAAATAATAAAATGTCCCGCCCTCGCGTTGCGCCTGGGGGCGCAACGCCCACCAGTCCTTGGGTTGAGCCGAAATATATTTGATAGGGCGGGACATTTTATTTTCTGGAGATCCCATATATCTGCTTCTCTGTCTGCTACTGTGATCACAGTAGTTAACGCAGGCATTAATCCTTGAGTCAAGTCCAGTCCTTCTAACCAACGTATGCTTTCCTTGTTCTCGATCGCCTGTCGCTTTTGCTTACTAGCATTAGACCTTGTTTTCTCCCGTGACCAGACTTTTTGATGTAAAACTCCTAATGGCACACCTTCTGTACTTGCTGCTAAAACCGTATGAACTTTCAAGCCTTTGGCTTCGGGGTTACTGAGTGGCCCCATGCCTCTCTTACTTTTATGATCACTAAAATCCAATTCTGTTGTGTCTTGGATCGCCAAAATTGTTCGATGCTCTTTTATTCGCTCTACAGTACTTTTGGCATGTGAAGAAATTATCGCTTCCGCCTTGATGCGCGGATTTGCCCAGAATTCATACACCCCTTGTACTGCTGCTGCGTCTCTTGATGCTTGGGTTACACTCTCATTTGGTTGTGCTGACAAGTCTTCCACAATCGTTATTAATCGTTGATTTCGGCGTTTATCTCCCAAATCTACTCCCTTTAATTCTTCTGCTGCCCAGCTCATCACATTTCTCCTCTTTCAATCCAATATCGCTGGTAGCTTATCACTGTTTATTTTATTTACTCACACCTGTTAAAAATTCCTAATCCCTTTTTCTTTCACAGAGATCATTAAAGCGATCGCACTCACATTTTTGGCTTACACCGTGGCGATAGAACGCGCGAATGTCCTGTACGCGGGACAGAGCCAGACGAAACCGCAAGTGTTGCGAGTAACCATGATCTTCCGCTTCGATAAAGGTGTTTGGAAGATAGTCCACCGTCACGCAGACTCCATGGTCGATTTGCAACTTCCGACGCCCTAATCCAGCAAATCTGTGGATCGAGATTTAAGTAATGCCGACCTGCGTGGTGGATGTAGTTGGGGGCGATCGCTAACCTTTGCCGCAAATAACTTTAATTTCATCAATATCACTAACAAAGCAATCGGCGTCGTAAGCTTCTGCTGCATAACGGCGGCTTGCTGTGACTGGTAACTTTGATCGACAGGGGCAACACGTTTATTGTTATCCTCCAACCATTGCAGTCCAGCAATCACAGCTTCAGCACTGTTAGCTAGAGCGGGAATTTCATAAGCGCCTACTGTCTCCCCATCGTGACGTTTAAGTTGACCGCTAAACTCCACATAGCTGTCAGAACCAACGGGTGAGAATTTAGCGCTAGACATGATTTCTGACTGCCTGCGACCAGTGAGAATCATTAGGGCAACTGCTACTTGATGCCAAAGCGATGGTACTTCTGGCAATGTAACTAAGCGACCTTTGGCCCATTGAATTAAATTGACTACTTTAATGTCAATAGCGTTATTTTGTCTTTGGTTAAGACTCTTGTTAGAACTTTCTGCTTTTTGACGCTGGACATCAGCAAAACTGGCTTGGACTGAATCGTAAAATAATTTGAATGTTTGACTTAAGAGGTTGTCGGGATAGCTATCGTTATCACGGTCAACCATTTTTTCAATTCGCTTGAGAATTTGCGATCGCCAGTTGGACTTTGGCAGTAAATGATCACTGCATGATCGATCTGAATTAAAAATCACCATTCACACATCATATTATCCCATAACGCTGGTGTGCGAAAAGGTGTTCCACACATTGGACAAGCAGATAAAAGAGGCTGTTGATGACGATCGCAAACATCAATTCCAGCTTGCTGCCATTTAGCTTGGTGTACAGGAATTTCCATATAACAAGCAGGGCATAATCGGGTGGCAAGATGCAATAGAGTAGGTGGTAACATCTGTTGCAATTGCTGTGGTGAAATGTTTACTAATTTTGATAAGGCTATCAATTGTAACGAGGTTGGGTTTCGACGACGTGAGGGTACTTCCCACGCTGCCACCCACTCTAATCGAATCCCTAAATGTTCGGCTAATGTTTTGCTGCTCAAATAATTGGCGCGGCGAAATCGACCCAGAAAATGCCCAAAACTTTCTTGTGGGTATGCTTGTACATAAAAAACCCAAGGTTGAATTTCCATCTCGCGATACTCCCCTATTACCTGATTGAGCAAGGTAAAATCGATGTTTCTATCACTATATGTGAAGTTTGTATTTCTCCTAGATGCTCAGCGATCGCCCGATGGCTCAATCCGTTAGCACGGCGAAAGCGACCCATGAAGTGAGCGAAGATACTGTTGGCGAAATATATCTTAATACTCAAAAGCCTTATTATTCCGTAGGTTGGATAGAACGCAGTGAAAGCCAAAGTTTCTAAAACAGTGATTTCTCTACGTTGAAAATATTAAGTAATGTTTCGCTAACAGTGTCAGCGAAACTTTCACCAGGATAGGGAACCACTTGAAACACCCAGCTATCAGTCGGCATCACATCACTTGTACTCCAAGGCAACTTGACTCAGCAATGACGCTTCGATCCGCGATTGCCCATTTTGCAGGGCGCGTCGGGCAGCGTTTCGCAGAATTTCATCGAGTGCGCCCAGGTAGCCATGAGTGGTCGCTCCCAAAATTTTCTGCATGGCAGCACTGGTGAGGTTAGAAGGTTGCGGCAATCTCAGCACATATTCCTCCCAAATCGCAGTAGTGTCCTCTAAGGCTTGACCATCAAACCGATGGAAGCGGTGACAAGCCATGAAGCGGTTATGCACCTGTTCATCGCGCCGCACGACTGCATCGAGGCGATCAGTTCCAACCAGCACCACGGCAATCCCCAACAGGTCGAAGATGTCCCGAATCTCTGAGAAGGTTTTGGGGCGAAACCGATGCGCTTCATCCACAATAATCATCTCCACCTGACAGGCTCGTAGCAGACGGTAGACACGCTCTCGCAGATCAGAAATTGTACCGTTCGTAATGCGGTATTTCAAATGCTTCAGCAGTCCCACAAACAATTCCCGTTGCCCGGTTTCGGTGGTCGCGTGCCAATAAATCACAGGGACGATCGGGGCATCCCCATTCGTTTGATTGAGTGTAGACTTCAACCGATAGGCATTACAAGCAAAGGTCTTGCCCGTGCGAGAGTCCCCAATCACCCGGCAGGCTTGCCGACACTGCCGTTTATCGTCTAACCAGGTATGAAACTGACGCACTGATTCGAGTTCGACAACACAGTGGCGTTGCAGGCGTTCGATTTGTTGCTGAGTTGCTGCATCGAGTTGACGTTGTGGGGGAACGATGATTTCGATCTCACGCTGTGTCACAGTAAGCCTGCCTCCCGTTTTAGGTCTTCGTAATCATAAACCCGCACGTAGGGCACAGGCTTCTTCGGCTTGTGAGACTCTGGCTCCGGTTGGGCAGTGGGGTCGTTCGCAGGCACATCAGACAAGGGGGGTGATACAACGAGTGCATCATTGAGTGCAATATCGGGTTGAGCAGCACTGAAGGGTTTGAGCGCATTCCCGTTCTGTTTTGGGTGCTTTTGGAGTTTCTTGATGCGCTGATCGCGATCACGTACTTCGTCCAGCATAGATCGATTACTAATGGCTTTGCCCGCTTGTCGTTTATGCTGGCTGAGTGCCACTGCTTCCGCATACGATAATGTTTCCGTTTCCCAGCCGACTGCATGGGCACGAGTCAGAAACACTTCTAGTGACTCTTTCACTTCATAGATGAAAACCGTGGTAATGTCGCGGGGGTCGTACCGCACAATAACCGACTCCCCCGCATAAGCGGCTAAATGCTCGCCCTGATAAGTCAGATTGGCAAACTGGAGATAGCCACTGCGGTACACTGTCCGGCGATCGCGTCGCATTAAACACAGGTCTAGCTCACGGTTCCCCAACAGAGGCAGTTGGGCAATCCGTCCGGCTTCCCACCGTCCAATGCGGCTTTGATCGCCCATTCGCGCATCGATCGCCTGGTTATAGTGATCGACGATGTAGCGCACCAACAATCGCTCTAGCTGAAGCAAAGTCAGGCAAGCTTCTGATTCCGCGACGGGCGATCGCTCAGTCACGTTACTGTTCACATAGCCAGGTAAAGTCGAGAAAAACTGGCTGTTGAATGTGCCAAACGGTCGCTCCACAATTCCACCATCTGAAGGCTTTCGACGCAAACACAGCACAATCCCTAATTCCGTTGCGACCTGCTCTAGGTGTCGCGATCGAAAGTCCTTTCCTCCATCGGTGTACAAATACTGCGGCAACCCATACGTTCCCCAACAGGCGTGCAACTCATAGGCGGAACTGTACTGTTTGGGCAGAATGGCGTGGCGCAATGCCAAACACACGACTGCTGCACTAGGCGCATCAAATCCAAGATGAAAACCCATAATGCACCGTGAATAGGTGTCCACCACGATCGTCAGCCACGGTCGCCCTAAGACTTCCCCAGACTGATCGACGACCAGCACATCAGCGCGGGTGTGATCCACCTGCCAGACTTGATTTGACCATTCGATGGCAATCGCTAATCCTTCCCGAGTGTGGAGCGTCAAACGATCCTGCCGCCAGCCTAGCGATCGCTTTTGTTGCTGTTTGCAGATGTGCAGGCGCAGAATCCGATAAACCGTGGTGCGCCCAGGGTAGTCTTCGATCCCAAGGGCTTGGGCACGCGCTCGCACTTGAACGGCAACCTGAGCCGGACTGATTTGCCGACTCCCCCGATTGCCATCCTTATATGTTTTGACGATATAGTCTTGCCACTCCTGACTGGTTTTGAGGCTGCCCTGGTCTGAACGCGGTTGGCGTGACAAACCTGCAACCCCTGACTCTTGCCACGCTTTTAGAAGTCGTCTCAAGCTTCGCACACTGATACCTAAGCTGTGGGCGGCTTGTCGCTGCACTTGAGCATAGGTTTTTGTCCCCCGCGCTGCCAGGAGTTGCTGAATCACACGCATTCGCTGCTGCACATAGTCCGGCAGTTCGCTTCCTCCATCGACCAATTCCCACTGCTCGTCTGTGTCTAATGCAGGCTGTCGCAAGGCAAGTTGCGTTGTTTTGTTAGAGGCGTCCCAGCCTAAAGCAGGTTCGGTTGCATGGTTCATCGCCCAACCTCGATCATTTGACTACCGTTGATTATAGGGTGGGTGAGGACAAATAGCGTGGAACGTTCCAATTTTGTTCAGATTCTCAACCCCTGTCACAAGCAGGAACTTCAGGCTAACTCAAGGGGCAGCATCTTGAGGTTGCAGTCAAATAGCGTGGTATTTCAATCTGAAAATCTGCGGTCAAATAGCGTCGAACGGTCTTCAAGAGCCGTACTACATCATGCTCATCCGCTTGCTGCCTAAGTTTCACAGGCAATCACCTCGGTCAAATAGCGGCGGATCGCGGTCAAATATCGTAGTACACGACA
>JAHHHW010000041.1 GCA_019359115.1 Pelatocladus maniniholoensis HA4357-MV3 | reverse complement strand
GAATATATCTAATAAATTTTCCTATCCCAAATCTCTTTTTTTGAGATAAATGTAATTTTTTACTCCTTTTTCAAGAATCAACTTCCGTAATAACCGATTGTGACAGTTAAGGGTGCGGAACGTGGGTGATAAACCAGCTTAACTGCCAACGCTTTCCTTACCTCACGCGCATCTGG
This sequence comes from Pelatocladus maniniholoensis HA4357-MV3, assembly GCA_019359115.1. Lineage (GTDB taxonomy): Bacteria > Cyanobacteriota > Cyanobacteriia > Cyanobacteriales > Nostocaceae > Pelatocladus > Pelatocladus maniniholoensis. The sequence continues at coordinate 14,373 of JAHHHW010000041.1, read as the reverse complement.
ACGTAAATCTATAAAATTTTGTAGTTCGGCGATCGCCTCCACTACCATTCCCTCTGTTGACTGTTCCTGCGATACTCCTACCGTCAGTGTGGCTGTTTGTGAATGCTGACTTATCATTGTTCACTCTTAGACTTGTACGCCTCACCGTATTTTCTCTTAGTCTTGTTCAGAAATCAAATAGGAGTCCTATAACTCCGTCACAAAGGTGCTTATCGTTATTACTCACATTGGGATTGGTTTTAAGATAATCGCTCACCCAATCGCAACCTAACACTAGTAGCTGTTTTATATCTAAATTCTTCTGCCAATCCCATAGAATCACAGTTTCGTCCTTACTTCCTGAAGCCAGAGTTTTCCCATCTGGGCTGAAAGCTATTGTGCGAACTACATCCCTATGTCCTATGAGAGTTTTTATGAAGGTACTGTCATCAGTTTTCCAAAGTTTCACTGTGTTGTCATTACTTGCTGTGGCAATTATTTGACCATCGGGACTAAAAGTTACTGCACGAACTGCATCTCTATGTGCAGAGAGGGTTTTGTAGGGACGAGTTGAAAACTCACCTTTTCCTTCTTGTTTCCAAAGTTTCACTGTGTTATCATTACTTGCTGTGGCAATTATTTGACCATCGGGACTAAAAGCTACTGCACGAACTGCATCTCTATGTGCAGAGAGGGTTTTGTAGGGACGAGTTGAAAACTCACCTCTTCCTTCTCGTTTCCAAAGTTTAACCGTCCCATTGTTATGTGCTGAAGCAATCAACTCGCCATTAGGACTAAAACTGACTCCCCAAACCCTATCCCCACCTGCTTGTAGGGTTTTGTCCAACTTGCCATCGGTTGTCCATAGTTGCACAGTCCCGTCTTGACCCCCCGTGGCAATCATCTGACTATCAGGGCTAAAACTTGCTCCTAAAACCACTTTTTGATTGAGTTCTCCTGTATGTCCTGCTAAAAACTTGAGAGCAGTGCCATCCGACTTCCTAATTTGCACACTTCTATCACTACTTGCTGTAACAATCAGTTCTCCATTGGGGCTGAAAACTGCTGTAGGCACAGGACCGCCGCGCCATTTCTCAGTTTTTAGTAGCTTGCCGTTGTGCTGCCAGAAACTAACATACCCGTGTCCATTTGTTGTAACAATTTTTTTGCCATCGGGGCTATAAGCGACTGCGTAAACCTGACTGTCATGCTTTAAGGCTTTTAAAGATGTGCCTTCAGGTTTCCAAAGTTTGACGCTGCCATCATAACTTGCCGAGGCAAGAGTCTGAGCATCGGGGCTATAAGCAACTGCACGAACCACATCCCTGTGTCCTTTGAGGGTGGTCACCAAACTGCCGTTAGTTTTCCATATTTTTACTGTTTTGTCCCCACTCGCTGTAGCAATTAGCTCACCATTGGGGCTAAAATTGACACCCCAAACTGCATCATTATGCCCTTGGAGGATTTTGTCGGGCTTAGTTTCATATTCACCTGTGCTATCCCTTTTCCAGAGATAAACATTCTTGTCAACGCTAGCTGCGGCGAGCATTTGACCATCGGGGCTGAAAGATACTGCGGTAATAGCTCCTTGCTGATAACTTTGGAGCGGTTGCCAACCACCATCAGCTTTCCAAAGTTTGAGACCACCCCAACCTCCAGAGGCAATTATCTTATCATCTGGACTGAAGGCGATCGCCATTTGTACATCCACCCCTTCTAAGTTTTTGAGCAAAGTCCCGTTGTCTGGATTCCAAAGTTGTAGCGTGTTAATTTTTTGCTGCCCCTCCACTTTTGTCGTTGCGATCGCTATTATCTTACTATCGGGACTAAAAGCGATCGCGCCAATGTCACCTTTATGTTCTGTAAAGTAAATGTTGTAGGGCATTGGCAACCGTCGTCTGGGTATCTGTATCTACCCAAGGTAACTTTTTCAATTGTTGCCCCGCCCTAATTGCTGCTGTGAGTCCTTCCAACTCTTGATTCGACGTAAATAAAGCTTCTGAGGATGCACTGGTAGTTGTGATTTCACTGATACTTGCCTTCTGCCATTGCCACCCAGCCACCCCTGCCAAACTCAAGGCTACAACCAAGCCAACAGAGAGTCCCAAGACAGTATATTGTCGCCTACGCTTTTTCTTTCTACTCTCACGCTCCCGAAATTCCACACTCAGCCCAATAAAACTCCTCTCCACCGTACTCAATTCTAAAAAACGTTGTCTTTCCCAATATTCGGCATCCACCAGGGACTTTCCTCGTAACAGCGCCCCTTCATCATTACCGCTACTCTCCCAAGTACGCATTGCTACCCGCAAACTTTCTTGCCAGTGGCGAAAGTCCCTATCTTGCTGCATCCACTGATGTAATTGTCCCCAATTACGGATCAAGGCTTCATGGACAACCTCTACTGTATCTAAACCTGTTTTCTCATCCCGTCCCGTCACCACCAAACGAGCATTAGCCAAGCGAGTTACCAAATCCCAATTTTCCTCACCCACCTCAGCGCGGGTAGCTACGCGGCGGGTATCCTCCGCTCCTTCTCCTGGATGCACCAGTTGAATAAAAATTCGCTGCGCCCGTTCTTTTTCCTCGAAGTTTAGCTGGTTATATGCTTCATCCGCATAACCAGCCAATGCTGCTTCTACTCCACCAATTTCCTTGTAAGCAGCACGGGTCAACTGGGCATGAAGCTGTTTTGCCCACAGTTGAGTAAGGGCAAACTCCAATAAAGGTAAATTCCCCGGTTCTACACTAATAGTGGAAAGAATGCGTTCAACAAGCCCCTCCTCAATTGTCACCCCCAGTAACGCCGCAGGCTTTTCTACCACCGCTTGCAGTTCTTCATCCGTCATGGGACTAAGTTTTAAGTCTGCATACTGCAAGGCATCAGCAAAGGGACGATAAGACAATGCTTGTCCTAAAAAGTCTGCCCTGAGAGTGATGACAAAAGTAAAATTACGACAGTGAGAGATTGCTTCTAACAATCTATCTAAGAAAGCTTTACGCTCTTGTGCATCTCTGCTCATAGTGTAAAGTTCTTCAAATTGGTCGGCAACTAGTAATAAACGCTGGTTGGGGTCAACAGAGAGGATATCATCCACCACATCCCGCAACCCATTTTCACACTGTCCCAGGTCGCTGGCAAGATTTCTAATCTCCCGCAAGCGTTCTGTGCGGCTAAGTACAGGTGGCAATATTTGAGACCCTTTTTGATGGTGGGTTGTACTAATACCAATTTTGTGTGAAGATGCAACATCCTCCATCCCCCCAACTCCAATCTCCCCATCCCCCCTTATTAAGGGGGGATCAGAAAGTGCCACTTCATTGAGAAACGGCATAAAATGGGATTCTTGCTGGTCAACAAGGGCAGTTGCCAGGTTAAACAAAGGTCTGGAACCAGGTCGAAAGTCAACAATATGCCAGTTACCAGTATCTCGCAGACGCTTCACCAAACCAGCGAACACCACGCTAGATTTACCGCTACCACTAGAACCAATCACCGCAACCAAGGGCTGATTTTGCACCGCATCTATCAACATCTGGGTGAAAGATTCCCGTCCAAAAAAGAATTGTGCATCCTCTTCCCGAAAGGCAAACAAACCACGATAGGGACTAATTTCGGTGGGACGGCGACCTAAGTCTAACCAATGTGGTGGAGCTGTACCCGCATTTTGACAAATTACTGGCAACCAAGAGGCACAGGGATATTTATCCTCAAGGCCATGCAGTTTTAACCTTGCTTCTTTTACTGCTTGATATAAGGGCTTGCCATCATTCGCATAAGCCACCAAAAAATGCTTTAAAAATACCTGTGCCACTTCATCTGGCACTTGTTCTCGCATCACAATAATTTGAGAAATGTGTAGCGCTTCTAACTCAGACCCTAATCCCAAACCATCACAGGAATTGAAAATCGCCACAGCTAACCCGTTGCTCTTCGCTTTTTTCAAGCCATATTTGAGGTCATCAGTAGTTAAGCTTTCCTGATTCTCATTAATGTATATTCGACCACTATCTCCCACAGTCTGGCTATGACCTGCAAAAAACAGGATATCCCAAGGTTTCTCCCACAAGGAATCGTTGATTTCGTGACGTTGGGGCTGTACTAAAAAGGTAACATCGGCATTAGGTAAACTGTTGAGCAACTTTCGGTCTGTTTCGATATTAATACCAGTACTGTTGCCCAAAATCGCTAGAATTTTGACTTGATCTCTTTTGGTAGGAGTTTTCGCTGTGATAGTTTTTTGATAATCGGTTGCACTCAAAGCTAGTTCGGCATTGGGATATTCTTCCACTAAATCCCAAAGATGCCAAGGTATTTGTCGCAACTGCTGACTTGATGTGCGAATTAGCACCCGCACCAATTCTTTTTCTTGTAATTCCTTTAACCAACTTTCCCGGATGGGACGAAAAGACTCTGAAAGCAGCCAGTTATTCAGTCGTTTTTGTAACTCCTTACCTGAATTTTTGCAATCTTCGTATTTCTGAGTAATAGAACCTTCGTAAGTAACTTTTATAGCTTTGATACCGCGAGGAGAACTCCCCAAACTACGATAGTGCCATCGCCACTGGTCAATTGTTGTCTGTAAGGGAGCAATTGGTGGTAGATTACCAGTGACTTCTTTATGTGGGCTAACACCTTCATGAGCAATTGAAAGCGTTACCCGTACACCCTGCTGTAAATCGCCATCTAGTTTTAGAACAACCAACTTTGTCATTGGCAATACCACAATTGTGTGATGCACAAATCATCATGAGTATATATAGTTGTTGTTTGCTACTTTATGCAAAGGAATAAAGGCTGCAATTATCTTTTCAGGAGTGTATAAGTAAGTCGGCGTAAAAAAAATCAAGCTATGTGACTAAATGTAAAATCAGCGAATAGCTTAGAAATTGGTCATTCTACAGTTTTTACAAAACTAAACATATCTTATTTTCTCTGTAAGTCCCTTAATTTCAGATGATAAAATTATCTATCACACTAACATCTCCTAAAGCGATCTTGACGCTGAAATTATCTCCTACAGCAGCGTTAAATTCCAATACAATTCTTTTGTTATCATTTTTGGCTTTAGCTTCCATAACAGCAGTTTCCTCTTGATCTAAAATCATGGCATGAAGAGAGGATGGCAAGTATTCTTGACCATTTGTTGGATGTAGCTCTACCATAATTTTCATATCGTCAAAGTTGTTTTTGTCATGACTGACTTTAACAACTATCCCTACTGATTCCTTGTTAGCTTGTATCCCAAAATCAATCAATTTAGCCCGCTCAACAGAGTTTTTAAACCCCTCTTCAGCACTTCTAGATTGCCAAGCTAGTTCAGTTAAAAATATAGATTCAATTGTTGACCAACCTGAATCAAAAATATTCTCAAACCATCTTTTTAAGTTCACAACACTTTGACTGGATAAATCCAAACTTTGATTAGATAAATCCAAACTTTGATTAGATAAATCCAAATTTTGACTAGATGAATCCAAACTTTGATTAGATGAACCCAAACTTTGACTAGATGAACCCAAACTTTGACTAGATGAACCCAAACTTTGATTAGATAAATCCAAACTTTGACTAGATGAATCCAAACTTTGACTCTTACATTTAGTTGTTTGTAATTCTAGAGATTCTAAATAATCCAGTAAATTTTCTAGAGGTTGTAGTTGCTTAATAGGTAAGTTATCAATTGATACCTCCTTGACAAATCCTAACAACTTGGCTGATTGTAAAGATTCACTTATTTCTACAGCAACATAGCCAAGCCTGTTTGATTGGACTTCTAGTGGCACATAAACAAACTGTGCATTTTCTAACACAGGACGGCATTCCAGCTTCCCCAAATTTTTAATCAATAAATCAGCTACGTCCATCAGAGTTTGTTGTACAGGATTCCAACTGTCACTTGCATAAGTGTCAGTTTCAAACCCCATACATTCTAGATAGAAATTCACGAAAGATACAGACAAGGTATTAAGCAAAACCTGCTGGCTTTTTTCTGGGGTAGCTTGCTGTCTTGACCATTTTTCTGCTAGCCTGCGAGCGACGGTTGATATCGGACCAGTAAATGTAGAAATAGTTGCCATGTCACTCATCATTTTTTCCTTTAAGTTAAGTCTTTACCACCACATAAATCTCTAAATTCGTCACGAAATTTTTCTAAAGTTCGCTGATAAAAGTTACTTAATGTTGCCACTGGAATATTCAATTCTGCGGAAATGTCTTTCCAAGATATACCTGACCATCTTTTTACAGCAATTTCTTGGAAATTTACTTGGGGATATTTTTTGATATGTGCTTGTTTAAAAATTCCTTTTGGGTCTATTTCTATATGTCGTCTGATTTTTTTAAAAGCAAAGATATAATGATCCTCGTCCTCGCTATCATCAAATGCTAAATCCTCCAAGTTTTCTAAAACAGAACTTTCGACATTAATTTCATTGGCAGAGCCAATTATTTTGGGAATAGCCTCTTTAAAAAAACGTTGACTTAATAACATATTAACCCAAGTCATAAATGAAGCCCGTTCCGGGTCGTACTTATGAAGATTTTTACAGATATACAAAAATAGGTCTTGTACTGCCTCCTGATAAATTTGTTCGTAAACTCCTGGAAATTGACCTTTATATGGGTGGCAAAGTTTGCCTGAGCGGTATATACCATCGATTAGTTTTGATAAAATTATCCGTCTAACTGTTGTCCCTAGAGGATGTTGTTGGGCTTGTAGAGCTAGCTCTTGAAGCTGTTGCTCGTTCATAAATTATTCATTTGTGAGAATCATATTCCTCTAAAAACTATCGGATGGTAATTGTGGCTTTTATCCAAATCGTCTGGCAAAGTTTACAAAAATTTACAATCTTGTGTTCACAGGCTATTGAGTAAAACAGCAAGCCCTACGTATGAGAGGAAGTAGCCGCTCAATATCAAGTAAAAGAAGAGACACAAGCATTTGAGGAAAAATAAATTCAAGGGCAGTCTGTGCAGCCTCACCCCAATCAGGAAGTACGTCGTGTTCACAGGCCAATCCTCGAAATAAAAGCAAGCGCCGTATTAAAAATTTCTGGCTTCACCCGAACTCAGGTTATTTAAGTTCTCGGTGATGTTGAAAATACGGTGCACCTAAAGCTGCTGGAGGTGTTGATTTAGTTTTGTTACTAACTAGAGCGAAAAGTGCGATCGCATAGGGTAACATCACCAAAAATTGGTAAGGTACATTTACACCTAATGCCTGAATTCGTAACTGCAATGCTTCGGTTGCACCAAATAAGAAGCAGGCAAAAGCACTACCGTAAGGATGCCACCTACCAAATATCAATGCTGCGATCGCAATAAATCCTTTGCCAGCACTCATACCCTCAGCAAAATATCTTACCTGTACTAGGCTTAAATAAGCACCTCCCAAACTCACAAGACACCCACCGAACACTACAGCTAAATAGCGCACACGTTGCACAGAAATCCCAGACGTTTCAGCAGCCTTGGGATATTCTCCGACTGCACGCAAAGTTAAACCAAAGCTGGTATGAAACAAAATATATGTACTCAATATGACTAAAATAAAAAGCAAATACACAAAAATATTTTGCTGAAATAGTAAAGTGCCTAATAAAGGAAGATTGGCAAGCCCAGGAATAATAATTGGCTCAATTCCCACAAGACGCTGGGTACTACTACTATCAAACGCCAACCGCGCCAAAAAAGATGTTAATCCAGCCGCTACAAGATTAATCGCCAGTCCAGAAACTAACTGATTAACGTATAAACTCACACATAAAAAAGCATGGAGTAGCCCCACCATTGCCCCAGAAATCAATGCAGCAAAGATACCAATCCAAGGATTATGAGTGTAAAAAGTAGCGCTCGCACTAGTAAAAGCACCAGTCAATAACATACCTTCTAAGGCAATATTCAACACTCCAGAACGTTCCGAATACATTCCCCCCAAGGCAGCAAATGCTAAAGGTGTGGCGAGGCGGAGACTGGCAACGAGGTAATCTGAAAAAAAGTCATTAGTCATTTGTAAGAGGAGGGAACAGGGAACGGGGAACGGGGAACGGGGAACAGGGAACAGGGAACAGGGAACAGGAAATAGGTAATTTCTCCCTTGTCCTCCTTGTCCTCTGTTATCTCCCTATTTCACGTCTTTCCACAGCAAGACTAATCGCAATAAATAACATAGTTAAACCTTGAATAGCATAAACTACAGTCACTGGCACTCCTGCACTACGCTGCATAACATTTGCACCACTACGCAACGCAGCGAAGAATAAACAATTGAGTATTACACCTAAAACACTACCGCGACTGAGGAAGGCAATGGCGATCGCATCAAAACCGTAACCAGGAGAAACTTGTTCAAACAAGCGATATTTCAACCCCATCACCTCACAAGCACCAGCTAATCCAGCTAAACCACCCGCCAACGCCATCACCAACATTACTGTACGTTCCACAGAAATACCAGCATAACCCGAAGCGATAGGGTTAAATCCCACAGCGTTGATTTGATAACCCAGAGGCGATCGCATCAACAACACCCACAAAATCGCCGCCGCCATGAACCCCAGCACAATTCCCCCATGAGCAAGACTTCCTGGTAGAATAATTGGCAAATAAGCAGACTTAGCAATCAGTGGTGAATAAGGACTTGGTGCGTTTGGTGCTTTGAGTGGATTCTGAACTAAGTAGCTAACCAAGTTGACTGCAATATAGTTCAGCAGTAACGTTGTGATCACCTCGTTGACTCCACGTATAGCTTTCAAATAACCTGGAATCCAACCCCAAACTGTACCAAAAACAAAACCTACTAACAATGCTAACGGGATGTGAATAAATGCAGGTAAACCCTGCACGTACAAACCTACCAAAGCACTTCCTAAAGCACCCAAACAAATTTGTCCTTCCCCACCGATATTAAATTGACCAGCACCCAATGCAACTAATACGCCTAAACTGGTTAACAATAGCGGTGCCATTTTGGTAAGCGTATTGCCAAATCCAAAGTATGTAGAGAGAGATTCTTGAAATAAGGCGGTATATGCAGTGATAGGATTTGCCCCAGCCAGTAAGATGAGAACTGCACCAACAATCAAGGCGGATGCGATCGCGATCAGGGGTGAGAATATAGATTGTAGGAGTTTGCTACGATAAATTTCCATCATTCTCCATCCTTGACTCTTCCTCTTCCTCCCCCCATCAACAAACCAATTTCCTCTATCGTCGTCCTCTGTGCATCCAAAATATCCACGAACTCACCCCTGTACATTACAGCAATGTGATCGCTGATTGCCATCACTTCTTCCAATTCAGTAGAAATATACAAAATCGCTGCACCCCTTTGTGTTTGGGCTATTAACCGCCTCTGTACAGCTTGTGTCGCCCCCACATCCAGTCCCCGTGTCGGTTGCATCGCTACAATTAACTGCGGTTGTCCTGCTAATTCCCGCGCTAACACTACCTTTTGCTGATTTCCTCCCGATAGATGACTTACCTTGACATCAATTCCCGCAGCCCGGATATCAAACTCTTGCATTGCAGACTTGGCATTATTGTTGATTATTTCAGGTTGCAACAGAAAGCGATGGCAGAACGGCACTTTTTTAAAAGCCTTTAATATCAAATTTTGGGCAATGCTAAACTGCAACACCAAACCCATTTTCTGCCTATCTTCTGGGATATAGCCAATTATCCCCTCAATCTTGTTTAATAAGGGATCTGCAAACTCAATTTTCCCTCGCTTGATATTTCTGATTCCTGCGATTGCATCTGCCAATTCTCGCTGTCCATTGCCATCCACACCAGCAATGCCCAAAATTTCCCCTGCTCGTAAATCAAATGATACATTTTTGACAGTAATAATACCCCTATCATCTGCAACTTGTAATCTCTGCACAGATAATACTAACTTTCCTGGCAAAGCTGGAAATTTATTTAGTTGTAAAGAAACCTCGCGTCCCACCATCAATTCTGCTAACTGTTGAGGTGTAGTTTGTTGTGTTGTCGTTGTTGTAACTACATGCCCTCGTCGCAACACCGTAAGTGTGTCACACAGGTTCATTACCTCTTCTAATTTATGACTGATAAAAATAATTGTGCTGCCACTGGCTGCGAGTTGGCGCAAAATATCAAATAAGGATTTTACTTCCTTTGGTGTTAGAACTGCTGTGGGCTCATCGAGAATTAATAACTTAGCTTTGCGGTAGAGAACTTTGAGAATTTCTACTCGCTGTTGCATACCTACTGGTAAATTTCCTACTTTAGTAGAGGCATTAATATCTAATTTGTAAGTTTGGGATAAAGCAGCAATTTCCTGTTGTTTTTTACGCAGATTCAGATGCCAATTATTTTCTAATCCCAAGATAATATTTTCTGTAATAGACAACTGTGGTACAAGCATGAAATGCTGGTATATCATGCCTATACCCAATTTAATTGCTTCTTTTGGTGAGGGAATTATGACTGGTTTTTCTTGCAAGTAGATTTGACCCTCGTCGGGTTGATAAAGACCACTAATAATATTCATTAAAGTGGTCTTTCCTGCACCATTTTCGCCCAAAATAGCGTGAATCTGACCACTGGCAATGGTTAAACTAATGTTCTCATTAGCAATAAATGAGCCAAAACGTTTAGTAATGTTTTCTAAGCGTAAGTATGCCATTTAAAGAACTTTGTAATTTAAGCTGTAGCCTTTTTCACGCATAGTGTATCTCTTCCACTTTCTTTACAGTTCTCAAAAGTAATTTTTTTAGCAACTATCTCTTGCTCAGTAGAGAGTGTTTTTTGTTTAACAGCTTCAGGAACCATTGTCCCAAATTTTCCTAAAGATAAAATATCTGATCTTTCTAAACCAATAGTATAAATTTGACCTTTTAATTGCTTTTGTTTGGCTAGTTCTGCCAAATAGGCTATTGCTAAATCCATGCGTTTAACAGCACTTGTTAAAACTGCTTTCGGTGCAATTTCCAATTGGTCTTTCGTATTCCCAAAAGCATATACTCCTTTATCGCTTGCTGTTTGCAAAACAGCAGCTGAAGCACTATCTAACCATTGATATATAACATCAGCACCAGAGGAAATTAAAGCAAGTGTTGCTTCTTTGCCTTTAGCAACATCATTCCAATCACCAGTGAAAGTAGGTGTAATTTGAAGATTGGGCTTAACTGATTTTGCTCCTAATTCCAAACCACGTAATTCTTGTTGGGTAGCTTCAAATTCTTGACCGGCAATATAAGCTATTTTGTTGGATTTTGTCATTGATGCAGCGATAATTCCACACAAATAACTTGCTTGCAGATGATCTATTCGTAAAGCAGCGATGTTCTCACCTTTGACAGCGCCATTGACTCCGACAAAAAACGTGTTGGGAAACTGGGGTGCAACTTGTTCAATTGCAGCATCAAATTGTCCGCCGTGGGCAAAAACTAAATTGTAGCCTTTACGGGCAAAATCAGATAGCGCTTCTGTTTGATCTGCTTGTGCAACTTGTTCCACATAAGCTGTTTCTGCACCTAGCTTTTGTTTCGTCAACTGTACACCTTCATAACCAGATTGGTTCCAAGCTTGATCGCTTATGATTCCAGGAAGTGCGATCGCGACTTTGAAATTTTCATTCTTAGCTGCTGTTGTGGATGTCGTAGTTTGGCTATTACTGCAAGCTTTCAGCAGTAAACTTGTGCTAAAGGCTGCCGAACCATATAAGGCTAAGATAAATTTACGTCTACTAAAGTTTACTGCCATATGCAAACCTTTTGATTCATATTCATTTTAGTTAACAAATTTAAAGGATAATAGCTAGTGCATCAACAAACTGCTTGGGTAATATTGGGGTGGGACCCGGATTTCTCACAAACAATAAAAATCAATTTTGCAAAAGTACCTTTTGCAAGAGGTTTGACTTTGGCTTGTTTATGTTTGAAACTATATATTAAGAGAGTCATCTTTAATGGTGTTAGCGTGTGAGAACATCGATGTCTAATGATTAATCACAAGCGATTAGTGATAGGAATCGATTGTAGTACAACTGCGTGTAAAGCGATCGCGTGGAACCAACAAGGAAAAGCTGTAGCCTCTGGACGGGCAAGTTATCCTTTATTACAACCGCAAGTAAATTGGTATGAGCAAGATGCAGCTCAATGGTGGCATAGTACTTGTAGTGCTATCAAACAATTGTTGAGGCAGATAGATACCAAACAAATCAATACCTTCGCCAAAATAAAGAGGGCTTTGGGTAGTAGAGTTATTGTTTACCAGAACCATAACTCAGGAACCACAGAAAGCCCATGCCAGATATATTAGCACTATTGTCATGCTTGCAACGATACACGACAAGAACAACTTTGAGGCGTTGGAGCTTAATCATATCAGCGATGCTGGCAATGAGTGGAAGGATAACGATGCTGGGTATATCAAGGTGGTGTGGCAAAGGTGGAAGCTATAGAACGATACAGAGATTTTTTGCACAGCCATTACCTTGGGCAACATTGTTTTGGGTATTTTTTCGAGAACATATATTTTGCCAAAAAGAAACATACATAAGAACTCTTGCATAAATATTTTGTGGTATAATCAAGGGTTATTTTAATTTCAGTTTTTGGCAATTCAAATAGTAAGAGTTTATAAATTTTTTCGCTCAAGTATTATCAGGCGATCGCTAACTAAAAAAAACTAGAACCGCAAAGTTTACTAGAGAGGGTCAGATATTCAAGTAAACTAGGGAACGCAGAGAATATGTGGTGTATCAATGGCAAGAAAAAGTCCTCAACCAAAAGCGACATCATCTGAAGTACTAGAATGCGTGCAACAGAATTGTCCGAGTTGCGGGAAACCTATGTGGAATGAGTATAACAATCTGCGACGTGTGAGAACTCTTAAAGGAGTGATACAACTACTGTTGAAAATTCGCCGTTGTCAAAATAGAACTTGTGAGCGTTACAAAATTAAGTATCGACCAGAACAGGAAGGTTCTTGGGCATTACCACAACAAGAATTCGGGTTAGATGTGATTGCACTAGTGGGAGCGTTGCGCTACCAAGAATACCGAAGCATACCTCAAATTCATCAACATCTTGGTAATCAGGGTGTAGAAGTCAGCGAGCGATATTCACTCCAATTACTGTTGCTTATCACTGGGTTCATCAAGCCGCCGAGATTCTTGACAACGAAACGGGTCTTGATGCAATTGAAGTTCAACGAAGTTTCCAAACTTTAATTGATTTCATCTCAGAGGCGAAACATGAAGCTCTTTCTTTAGAGCCAGGTATTTCTCATTTCTTAAAAATTACTCGTAGTTATTGGTCTGGACTTTTTCATTGTTATGAGATTGAAGGTTTACCTCGAACTAAGGCACTTCCAAGTAATAAAATGCCCAGCCGTATTAAATATATTTTGGCCAAGCCCAAAGATTTAGGCGCTTTCGCCTGAAGGGCGAAAGCGACGGCTGGGCATTTTATTATTTGGAGATCCCTAATAATGATCTTGAACAAGCTTTTGGTGTTTTGCTGTCGATTAACAGATTAGATGGGTTCTTCGCAACTTTTGGTGATCTTGGTGGGGGTAAGGCAGAAGGCAGAAGGCAGAAGGCAGAAGGAAGGAGGAAGAAGGAAGAAGGAAGGAATGATATCATGTCAATACTTCAAACTTCTGACTTCAAACTTATGAGTTACAAAAATCAATTTATTTGGAAGCGAGCTGTACAACTAGCGATAAATTGCTATCATTTGACTCAACATTTTCCAAAATCTGAACTTTATGGATTGACATCTCAGATTCGCCGTTCAGCAGTATCTGCCGCAGCAAATATAGCAGAAGGTTATGGAAGGCAGTACAAGAATGAATATATCCAATTTCTGCATATTGCATTAGGGTCGCTACGGGAATTAGATACTGAATTAATCATTGCTAAGGAAGTTGGTCTAGCAGATAAAAATTTATTTGTCCCGTTGATGAATGAAGTTGAAGAAATGCAAAGTATTATGGTTTCAACTTTAAATAAACTTAAGCCATCATAACAGTAAAGTTAGTATATGGTTGTCTGGACTGGACTTCATCGAAGTGCCTAAAAACACAGCCGAAACAAGTATTGAAATGCTTGTTTAGATAGCTAATAAGAATCGTCGAGAGAGCAAATCGATGCCAGCACGTCCATACATTTGCCTTTTCAACATCTTGAGTCGGTTAATATGTCCCTCAACAGGACCGTTGCTGGTAAACAAGGTTACTCCTGCTTTGACCGCATTATAATCTTCTTGCAGACTTTGAGCAAATCGCACGAATGGTGTCGTGTACTACGATATTTGACCGCGATCCGCCGCTATTTGACCGAGGTGATTGCCTGTGAAACTTAGGCAGCAAGCGGATGAGCATGATGTAGTACGGCTCTTGAAGACCGTTCGACGCTATTT
>JAHHHW010000040.1 GCA_019359115.1 Pelatocladus maniniholoensis HA4357-MV3 | reverse complement strand
CCCTATTAACGACGTTCAAAAACTGATACTTTCATTGATGAAAATGCCTGAATCTCTTTATTTGCCAAAACCTAAGCTATGTAAGACATAATTACCTATCGCAATGGCAAAATAAGCGAACGGACAGGAAAAAAGCTACCAAAGGACGTGGACGAGAACGCAATCCAGAAGATTTGCTTCCAGATGAGGAGTTAGTAGAAGCTATGTGGGGTTGGGACGGCAAAACAGGTTGCTTCATGGCATATATTCCTGCGGAACGCCCGTTTGTCGGTCGTCAGTCTTATAGAAAGTTGCTGCCGTGGCAACAGCATTGTGATATGCTGCGAGCTATTGTGCGTGCTGGTGTACCAACTATTTCTTATGGTTTTATCATTGGACTACCTGATGATAATCGTGATAGTTTCCTTTATCTAGAAGAAGCGATCAGCGAACTGAAGCAAGAACTTAAAGTCATCAATCCCTCCCTCAACTTTTTCGTTACGCCCTACTCCATCATTCCTATTCCGGGAACCCCACAAGAGCAAAACCTCCAGAAGTTGGGGTTGCTCCGCTTTGAAGATCCCACTATTCGCGGGAATTTTTGGACGAGTTCTGTCGATACACACTACCTTAGTTACGAAGAGGTTTCTGATTGGCAATTGTACTTGTTCAGGAGCCTCGGAGATAACTGGAAAACGTCTGCAATGCCCTTGGGAAGAACATCTCCGCGCTAACAGTTCGATATCATCGAAGTTATGTTAATTCCTCATCTCATATATCTCGCTTAATCCCTGTTTCTCAGAGTGAAATTTCATCCTTGGAAACGGGGGTTAGGGGAATTATCATTGTCTTTTAGATTGGGATATTAATTCAGGTTTAGACTTGATAAACTCACGCACAACTTCTGCAACAGGACGAGATTGATTATCTACTTGATAATTCATTCTTTGTATTTCTTCAGTGGAAATTAATCCAGCTAATTGATTAATAGCTTGACCTAATTCTGGATATTTTTTCAGAATTTCTTGATTGAAAACAGGGACAGCTTCATAAGGTGGAAAATATTTCTTATCGTCTTCTAAAATAACTAAATTTAAGATAGGAATCAAGCCATCTGTAGAATTTGCTGCTATTATATCTACTTTATTTTCTGCTAAAGATTTATACATTAATCCTAACTCCATTTGTTGAGGAGGATTAGGAAAATTTAAACCATAAGTCTTGGCTAAACCAGGATAGCCATCTTCTCGGACGATAAATTCATACCCAAATGCTGCTTGCCATTGAGGAGTATATTTAGCTGCTTCTGAAATAGTTTTTATCTGCAAACGTTTAGCCTCTTCACCCCGGATAATCATGGCATAAGTATTGTTAAATCCCAAAGGCTGCATGAGTTCTAATTGAAATTTCTGATCGTAATCTTGTTTAACTTTCTCATACACAACCTGGGGATTACTGATAGGTTTCTGTTTCAAAATAGATGTAAAACTCGTTCCTGTATATTCCACATAACCAGCAATTTGCCCTGCTTTCACAGCTTCATGACAAATAAAAGTCCCACCTAAGTTAAAGCGTCTATCAATCTTTAATTTAGTCTGGGATTCAATTTGTTGAGCCAGTAATTCTCCTAAAATAACCTGTTCAGTGAAATTTTTTGAGCCAATCACAATTGTTGGCGGTATTTGTTGATAAGCGAAGGCAATTGATCCTGCAATCAGTAATGTTAATATACTCAAAGCAATAGCAAATTTGCGGTTAATCTTTACCGTTTTTTCTCTTTGCTGTACCAGTTGCTTTTCTAACCATCCTAAGATGAAATCTGCTGCTAATGCAATGAAAGCGGCGGGTATGGCTCCTGCTAAAATTAGCTCATTATTAACTGTGGAAATCCCTCGAAAAATAAATACTCCTAAACCACCACCACCAATCGCCGCAGCAATAGTAGCAATTCCCACAGAAATTACCGTGGCGACTCTGACTCCGGCTAAAATTACACCTAAAGCAAGGGGAATTTCTACCTGAAACAACAATTGTCTATCCGTCATTCCCATTCCCTTTCCCGCTTCTCGAATTGCTGGATCAACGTTGGTAATACCAATGTAGGTATTGCGAATCAGGGGAAGTAAAGCGTAAAGAATCAAAGCAACAATCGCAGGAGTTGGGCCGATTCCTCCTATAAATGGCACAGAAATCAGGAAGCCAAAAATAGCTAAACTGGGAATAGTTTGAATAGCATTAGCAATATTGAGAATCGGTTGACTGAGTTTAGGTTGGCGAGTGATGAGAATACCTAAAGGAATACCAATAGAGATTGCAATTGTCATTGCGATCGCAACTAGTATCAAGTGTTCCCCACTACGAAGGAGAATTTCTGAAAGGTATTGATTGAAAAACTGGGTTATCTGGCTTTGCATAAATACGAGTTGAACACTTCAGCATATCCATTTAATTTCTCTATTATGCAACACTAAATTTTTAAATTCATGATTTATGGTTCGTAGTAAGGACTTAAGTCCTTATTTTTTAAGTACGTGCATTGCTTACTACAAACCGTAAATTCAAACTTGACAAAATAATTAGTTGACAAGAATTTATTGCCAATTTCCGACTAAAACGTAAGAAGCCCAAAAATAAGGATGAGGTGGTAAAGACTTCAATTGCTTAAATAAAGGCTGACTGCGAATAGATTCCAACTGTGATAATTGCGCTGTTCTCAAAGCAGTTAATTTTTGCACTCCTGGTTTTTTCAATTCTTGATAAAATTCACCCATGAGTTGAGCTGTGGAAGCATCACTGACAGGCCACAGAGTCGCAAGAGTACTGCGCGCGCCAGAACGAACAGCTGTTCCTGCTAAACCTAACATCGCTCTTTCATCACCAGTAGCAGTTTCACAAGCACTTAACACCAATAATTCTAAATTATTTTCTTGCTCTTTTAACAAAGTACTCAACTCATTAATACTGATACTTTTACCATCCCCTGTAATAATAAAATTCTTTTGAGGATTAGAACTAAATAATCCGTGAGTTGCAAGGTGAACAACAGGAAAATTAGATTTTAGTTCTTTTTTAATTGTTGTAGTAGTAAATTCTTGGTTGAGAAGTTTTTGAGAAGTGGGGAAAGCTTGCTTGATTTCATCTAATTCTCTTGGCACATTTACTAATGCTGGGAAAATTTCTCCTTGGATTTGAATTTGTTTACTGACACCAGCAGCTAAGACTTTGATGTTTTTTCGCTTGAGGAATTTGGTATCAATTAGTTGTAAACTTGGCACTAGAGCAATGCCGTATTTCTCAATCAAATATTCTTGACCATTATATAAAGCTGCCATTGGCACTCTTTGCAATCTTCCATTTAGTACAAATACTAAGTTATTAATTTGCTTGGCATTTAACTGTGGTTCTAAAGGTTGAATTAACCAATTATAAAGCTGTCCGAATATTGGTAAAATTGCTTGAATATTTGTTTTTAATTCTTCTGGATCTGGGTTAGAAGTGGATAGAATATTCCGAGCAGAATTATTGATAGTAACGTTATCTAAGTAATCATAAAGCTGATCTAGTGTGTTATTAAGTTGATCTTCACTAACAGGAATTGTTACTTGTTGTAGATTTTTCCCTGGTAAGG
Source organism: Pelatocladus maniniholoensis HA4357-MV3 (assembly GCA_019359115.1). GTDB lineage: Bacteria > Cyanobacteriota > Cyanobacteriia > Cyanobacteriales > Nostocaceae > Pelatocladus > Pelatocladus maniniholoensis. Next base: position 10,968 of record JAHHHW010000040.1, on the reverse strand, counting down.
AAAGGATAATTTCTAAGCGATCTGGAAAACTAATTGGATAGATAAGAGCTGCTTGAGAATCGATATCATCTATCTGAACTGCAACATCTGTTTCTTGAGAACAGGGATCTTGAAAGAAATTATCAAGTTCTGCTAATTGCCAAGATTCGATCACCCGACGAGCAAATTCTAAGCGGTTTTTTGGTTGGGTTTGCTCATACTTTGATTGGTTAATATTGGGATTTGAAATTACTAAAGAACTCAATTCACTTTCACTCAGTTTTGATTTTAAGAGTAAATTTGCTAGTTCTGTATAAACTGGTTTGACCTCTTGAACAAAATTAAACTGCACATCGCGATTATTAGCATTTAAATCAGTACGTAGGGATTGGAGAGTATTATATGCTGCTGTATAAGCTGCGATCGCTCTTTTGTTTTCTCCTTTTTGTTGCAGCAAATTCCCTAACTGTGATTGCCAAAGATACGTGATTTCTCTTGCATCACCTGTATGATTTTGTGATTGAGATAAGATTAAAGCTTGTTGAGTCAGGGCGATCGCTTCACTTAAGTTTTTTTGTTGCTGATAAAATTTCCCCAAATAGCCTACAACATAAGCTTCTGCACGTTGATCTTTTAAAGTCTGTGCTTGTTTGAGTGCTGTATCTAAAATAGGTTTGGCTTTATTTGCTTGTTCTGTATTGATCAAAGTGTCAGCAAAGTAAATTTGAGCATAAATAGTTGCACGAGATGGAGGAATAGTAGCCAAGGAAGACTCAATTTGACTTTGCAAACTTTGCATATCCTGACTTAGTTTTAATTCCAATTTAGACAAAAAATCTTTGGCGCGTGTGATTAACTTAGACTCATCAAATTTCGACCAAGAAACAATGCGGCGATTTGTTTGTTCTCGCCACCAAGCTTGATTTTCTAGCAACAGTTTGTAGTGATTCAATTGTGCTTGAGTTTTGACAATTGCTGGAGCTGATGTTACGGCTGCTGCTTGTGTATAGTATTGAAAAGCATTTTGATAAGGTGCTAAGGCTGCGTCTTGAGATTTTTGATCAATGATCGCTGTGATTTGTTCATAATCCCAGCGATCGCGTATTTGGTTTCCTAAAGTCCGTTCGGTGTTAGCCAAACTTAACAACACAGCACTTGATTGAGGTGATTTATCTAGCGCTGTCAAACTCAATTGCAAAACTTTCTGGGACTGTTCTAACAACCCTTGTCTGCGGAGAACTTCACCAAGACTACGTAAACCAGTAGCTTGGATGAGTGAAAGAGAATTTTGCTGTTGGGCAATATTCGTGAGAAACTTATCTATCTGGGCTGGGTTACATGTGGGGTTAGCAACAGCAAAGACTTGGAGTAGAGTTTTACAAGCTTTGGGATACAATCCTAATTCTTGCAAGGCTTGAGATTGATTAATCAGGCTCTTTGTCATGCCTTCTTTGTCGCCCATTTGCTGGTAAGCTTGAGCTGCTGCTTGCCAAAGCTCAATTGCTTGATCAAAATTGCCGATGTTATAGCTTTGTTGTCCTTGCTGCGCTAGTTGTAGCGCCTGATTTGATTTGGAATTCGACCAAACTGGAAGGTTTAAAGTAGAAAATAATCCAAATAGGGCTGAAATCAATAAGATAATTAGACGACGGTATTTCCTAGCAATCATAAGTTTTTAACCTTAGACCAGAGAGCGTCATATAATGTTACTACCATTTACGCTTATACTAAGCATAATTGTTACAGCATTTTTCTTGATACATCTGTGGTATTTTCGATTAGTGTTTCTTTCACGCAGCCAAGTTCATCATTTAGATGGAAAAGCTGTTCCAGGAAAGTTTCCCAGAATATTAGTAGGTAATCTTGTTGACATTTACAGTTCAAAAAATCGTTTAAAAGCCTATAATTTTTTTCATCAAGATTTTGGTGAAATTGTGCAAATTTTCTGGTTATGGCGTCAACAGATATCTATTAGTAACTATCGTATGGCTCACCAGATTTTGGTTACTCATCAGAAAAATTACAAAAAGTTTCCACCTAATTCTGTGATTCAGCGTCTTTTTGGCAGCAGTGTACTAACCAACAGTGGGGATGATTGGAAACATCACCGTCTGTTGATGAATGAAGTATTTTCTAAAAAGCGTATTACCGGATTTCACGACATATTTCTTTACTATTCAGAAAAACTTGCTACAAAATGGGATAACTACATTGATTTAGGTTCGGAAAAAGTAGAACTTAACATCTATCCAGAACTACTGTCTTTGTTTCTGGATATTGTGGGTAAAGCTGCTATAGATTATGATTTTGCAGCACTGGAAGGAAAGGCCGATGAGTTACTGAAAAATCTCCAGTATATTGTTAATCAAAGCACTAAACCTGTACATCAATTTACTAAGTGGTGGAAATATCTTCCTTTCTCATCGAACCGTAAACTTCAAATAGCATTTAATACTGTGGATATTTTTATGGAGGAGTTAATTAATCATAGAAAAAATATCAACCAAAAATCAAATGATTGTGAATATAATTTACTGGATTTGTTGGTCAAAGCGACTGATCTCGTAGAAGATAATATATCACCTTTAACAGATAAAGAAGTGCGAGATAATTTGCTTGCTATTATCATTAATGGACATGAAACTGTTGCCACAAGTGTGTCTCTCTCTTTATATCTACTAGCTAAAGATTCCCCTTCATTTTTTCGCGCTCAAGCAGAAGTAGACACAGTTATGGAGCGCTCCCAAGGAAAATTAACGGAAAATGGATTACACGAACTTGAATATCTCGATTGCGTAATCAAAGAATCCCTGCGTCTGTGTCCCCCAATGGCAGGATTACAGCGCGTTAGTGTGAATGAAGATATTTTAGAAGGTTGGTCAATTCCTCAGAGGCAAGTTGTAGGAATTTCTCTTATACCGTTGCATTTGAATTCCGAGTATTTTGGGCAGTCTCCAGAAAACTTCTGTCCCGAACGTTATTTTAATAAAGTCCAAAAAGCACATGATGCAAATCCTACTGTCAAAGAAGCATCACAAAAGTTTTGTCCCATGAAAAATTTGTTTTCTACTGACAAAGATATTAAAACTAAAAAAGTTGATATCTTTGAGCCACTGACATTTGGTGATGGTGCCAGAAAATGCCTGGGAGAACATTTCGCTATGTATGAAATGAAAGTTGCTTTAGCTGTGTTACTTCGCAGATTTACTTTTGAAGTAGCACCATTATTTGATGTTGACTTAGAACTAGGGAAATTTGGACTATTTATTTCTATGTTTCCCAAAGAGGGTGTAAAAATGATCATTAGTCGTCGTCAGCATTGTCCTCATCATAAGATTGTTGAGAGATGATGAAGGGATTATTTCTAAAGATATGGTAATTAAAACAAGTATTTGTATTTATTGGCTATTCTGTTTTATAGCAATGATGTTAATAATTACGAATAGGAAATATATCTATTCATTGCTCAATCCTAGTTTTGAATCGCCTGACAAAGAAAAAGGCTATAAAGTCTCTTTATTATTGGGATGGATAGTAACTCTCGCGGCATCAGGAGCTTATATTTCATTTACACGCAAATACGAAACAGGAAACTACGAGATTATAGACCTCATAGTATTTTCTGTTTTTAACGGAATTTTAGAACAATTTATGTTTATTTTTTGGTTTTTCTTAGGTTGCTATATAGGAAAAATAATCTCGTCATCAAACAATAAATTAATTTTTACACTTGGATACATTAGTTATGCTATGTTTTCAGGAATTATCCATGCTTTATTTTGGATAAAAGTCCTTCCATCTCATGAACCTGCCATTATCATAATGCCTGTATTTCTTTCTATAATGTCCCTTGTTTGGATGTGGTTAGTATGGAGATATAGAGCAGTAATGGCTATTATTATTATGCATATGTTTATTGATTTTATAACCGTTGGGCATCTAAATTTTGCTTGGTTTGAATCTTTTCAAATTATTGGTCTGTAGAGACGCGTAGCAAGATCCCGCAGGGAATTTCGCGTCTGCTACAAAGGATTGTGGGCTTAACACCAAGCGTATTGTAATATAAACCTGATAATATTAGAAATAGAAAAAAGTCTTGCGATACGCCATACGGCACACTACGTGAACGCTTCGTATATAAAAGCTCTAGAATTCAGAAATTGCAAAAGTTTTCGGAGAGTGACACAAGAGGGCTAAATAGAGACGTAGCATTGCTACGTCTCTGCACACCTATAATAGACCTCTTGCAAAAATAATTCATGGTATGATAGAAAGTTTTTAAAATTTGCGTTCCATTTCAATCAGAAATACCAATAAAGTAATAAAAGTTCTCTGTATAGATTTTGATGTGCATTTTGAAGAAAACTCTTAATCATACCACAAAATAATTTTGCAAGAGGTCTAATTTGTATCCAAATTTTTCTAATCTAAACTCATCAAACTTAATTACCTCTGAATCTGGCTTGCGGGTATCAAAACGATAGCTGCTAACCGTACCCGTAGCTGTATCAAAGATACTAAAAACAGTAATTTCGTTACTGCTAATATAGGGCATCGGTTGACCATTTTCAGCTAATATCGGTGCAATTTTAGGTGTGACTGGTTCTAATCCCCAGGGATCGCCACTTGGCACATAATCTTGACTTTCCCAAGGTGGTAAATTTTTGCGTGTAATATCACTGTACGCAGCGCCGTAAGAATTGCCAACATTAGAAGTTTCTAAAAAGTGCATCCCCGATGGACTGCAAAACCGATTCCATAAATGGGAATGACCAAAAAATACTAACTGCACTTCGGCTGCTTCTAATAATGGCAGCACATCGCGAATAATATAATCTGCTTGTTTGGGATACTCATAACGCACTGCCTGAATGTTACCAGTTTCATCCCGTTCAATGATCTCTACAGGATTAGTATAGGCAGGGACAATATTATCGCCTAAAGTATGAGGTGGATGATGCAGCATCACAACTTTATATTTGGCTTGTTTAAACTCAGGTTTGTTGAGTTCTTGCACTAACCAGTTGTATTGTTCGCTTCCTTTAGCTATTGGTTCGTAGATGTGCTGTCCATAACCCCAATTTTCAGGATTATTTAATTCTAGTTCTGGTTCGCCGTATTTTCCTTTATACTTACCTTCATTAGTAATGTAGCGCCACATGTTAGTAGCATAAAGCACTACTAAACGCACATCACCAAAACTGGTTGCGTAGTAAGTTTTTCTATCAGGTAAAGTAAAAATTTCTTCGTAAGTATCGGTATTAAAAGAATTTTCTTTGAGGGATTTTTCCCCATATAATTTGAGGGCTACTGTATGGGGAATAGTGTTGTCAAATTCTTCGTTTAAGCTACCTGTTTTCCCATACCTTCCCATGATTTCGTGATTACCAATGCAAGTAAACATGGGTGCATGTTGAATAATTTCTCCGCCAGTGTACCTTGTTTTTATACCATCATGTTCTAGTTGATAATTAGCACGACCTTGTAAACAGGGGAAAAATGCACCACCGCGATGATCATCAAACCATTCACTGGCGCGATCGGGAATATTTGCTAAATCACCAGCAAACCAAACTGCATCTGGTTGTCCAATTGTTTCTACAACTTTTTGTAAATTTGCAGCTACCATGGGCTTGATTTGGTGATCTGAGGTGAGGAGAATTTTGAGTGGTGTGTTGGGTACAGGAGTAGGCGCAAGGCTAAACACATCACTACTCACACTTTGGTTATCTTCCCGCACACTCGTAACTTGATAAGCAATTTTGGTGTTGGGAATTAAACCTGTTACCTCAGCTTCGTGTCTCCAAATATGGCGTAGAACGGGATGTTGATAAACTTGTCCATCTTGGGTTTGATTTCCTACTTTTGATTGTTGGTCTTCACGAGTGCGACTAAGTTTAGTTGTTTTGGCTAAAACTTTTGTCGCTAAATTTTCACCGTAGAAAACTAGATGTTTCTTACCAGCAAATTCGGTAAACCACACAACTCTTACTGAATTTGGAGTTGGGAGTTGCAGAAATGGATCAGTTAGCAACTGGGGTGGTGAAGCCATAGGATTTTAAATGTAATATTTTCGCGAAGCTTGACGCGGGGACACGGAGAATGGCAGACGCGGAGAGATTTTTGTGATGATGAATTAAATGAACTTAAGTAATTGATAATTGAATTATTTACCAATATCTTCGTTCCATAGTTCTGGATTTGTTTGAATAAATTCACTCATCATTTTTCCGCATTCTTCTAAGTCTAAATCAACGACTTCGACGCCACGGGATACCATAAATTCTTTAGCGCCAGGAAAAGTTTTAGATTCTGCGGCTATAACTTTTTTTATACCAAATTGTACGACTGCACCAGCACACAAATAGCACGGCATTAAGGTTGAATAGAGTGTTGTACCTCTGTAGCTGCCAATTCTACCAGCGTTGCGAAGACAATCAATTTCGGCGTGGGTGACAGGATCATTGTCTTGGACGCGCTTGTTATGTCCTCTACCGACAATTTTCCCATCTTTGACAAGCACAGAACCAATGGGAATCCCACCTTCTTGTCTACCTTGTTTTGCTTCGTCAATAGCAGCTTTCATAAACTCATCCATTTTTTTATTTCTCCTGTTATGTCTAAACAACTTGTATTAATGGATCACGATGGTGGTGTAGATGACTACTTAGCAACTATGCTACTGATGACTATGGATCATATCCAACTTCTTGGTGTGGTTGTCACTCCTGCTGATTGCTATATTCAACCTGCTGTTAGTGCTACACGTAAAATCCTGGATTTGATGGGGGATTCTCATATTAGAGTTGCAGAAAGTACTGTACGTGGTATAAATCCTTTTCCCTATCTTTATCGTCGTGATTCTTTTGTAGTAGACCATTTCCCAATTCTCAATCAAAGCGATCGCATTATTACACCTCTAGTCCCAGAACCTGGTCAGGATTTTATGGTGAAAGTGTTGCAAGCAGCACCAGAACCCGTGACGCTAATGGTAACTGGCCCCCTAACAACGATCGCAACAGCATTAGACAAAGCACCAGATATTGAAGCAAAAATTCAGAAAATTGTCTGGATGGGAGGTGCGCTAAATGTCCCTGGTAATGTGGAAAAAAATTGGGAACCAGGACAAGATGGTTCCGCAGAATGGAATGTCTATTGGGACGCAGTTTCCGCAGCACGGGTATGGCGAACCCAAATTGAAATTATTATGTGTCCTTTAGATTTAACTAACAATCTACCTGTGACATCTGAAATCGTCCGAAAAATGGGACAACAACGCCACTATCCAATTTCAGATTTAGCGGGACAATGTTATGCACTCGTTATTCCCCAGGATTATTATTTTTGGGACGTACTAGCAACAGCTTATTTAGCTCACCCCGAATTATACCAACTCCGGGAATGGGAAACCGAAATTGTTACTTCCGGTCTCAGCCAAGGACGTACAAAAATAGTTTCTGGAGGTCGGAAAATTTACGCTATGGATAAAGTTGATAAAGAAGCTTTTTACGCTTATATTTTGCAACAATGGGCTAGATAATCAGTTATCAGTTATCAAATTAAACTGGTAACTGTTAACTGTTAACTGATTCATTTGTGATCCCCGATCCCCTATTATTGTGTTTGGTTTCCTCAATCTCAACAAACCATTTGGTTGGACTTCTCACGACTGCGTAGCGAAGACGCGAAAATATTTGCGTCTCAAGCGAGTCGGACATGCTGGTACTCTCGACCCAGCAGCAACAGGTGTGTTACCAATTGCACTGGGTAAAGCCACACGTTTATTACAATATCTTTCTGGTGGAAAAGCTTATCGAGCAACAATTAGGCTGGGTGTGCGTACCACAACTGATGATTTGCAAGGAGAAATAATTACAGAACAACCAGTTACAAATTTAACTTTAAAAACAGTAGAAACTGCAATCCAACAATTTCAAGGCAAAATCGAGCAAATTCCACCGAGTTATAGCGCCATACAAGTTGAGGGAAAGCGTTTATACGAATTAGCACGCAAGGGTGAAATAGTTGAAGCACCAGTGCGAACAGTAGAAGTTTTCAAAATAGAGATTTTAGACTGGCGAGAAGGGGAATTTCCAGAAATAGATGTGGCGATCGCCTGTGGTACGGGAACATATATTAGAGCGATCGCTCGTGATTTGGGTACAGTACTAGAAACTGGTGGTACTCTCGCGGCTTTGCAACGCACCGCGAGCAGTGGTTTTATACTAGAAAATAGCTTGACATTTACCGAATTAGAAACACAACTACAAGCTGGAACTTTTCAACCCCTTCCCCCCGATACAGCTTTGCAGCATTTACCTTGTGTCAGTTTAAGCGCACCAGCAGATCAAAAATGGTGTCAAGGTCAGAAGATTGCTTTTGCTGATTATTCTTCACAAATATTGCGAGTTTATTCAGAAGATGGACGCTTTTTGGGGATTGGACAAACAAAAGATGATTTATTGCTTCCTCTGGTTGTTTTAGTTTGAGCATTCATATCTTGCACCAACTTTCATCCTGCCAAGAAATAAATTAAACTTTACAATGTATCGCACTTGCAAATATCTCGGCCGATACCCTGGAAGTCTCTGAATGATAGTGTAGGAACAGACTGCGGTTAATCAGACCCCTATATTGTTGAACTTATTTATTCCTCTACATGAGAAAATACGGTTGTGCGTACAAGTGTAAGAGAAAGCAAGAGAAAACAATGGTAAACCAGCATAAATAAGTAATCGCGATCGCAGATTTACTTTGAAATGGATGTTTTAGTGGTTTATTAAACATAGTACTTTTGATTTTGCCGGTCTTCAAATGTACGGATTTTTTTAAAACTCAAATAGGAATCCTATATATCTATTCAGGATGAAGAATGAACTGGGAAGAAGGGTTAGAAATTTTAGATGCAGTTGTCTTTAACAAAATCAACAGACACTTAAAAGATGTAGAAATAATGATCCTTAAAGGGTCATGGCAAGGACTAAGTTATGATGAAATTGCGAGTAATGAAGGTTATGCAGCCAAATATCTGCGGCAGGATGTAGGTTTCAAATTGTGGAAGTTACTTTCAGAAGCATTAGGGGAAGAAGTTAGTAAAACGAATTTCCACGCAGCTATCGAGCGTTCTGACTTTAGAAAGATGAATATTCTGCCAGCAGAAGTGCATCATGATAGTTACAGTACCATTAAAAATGAATTTGTGCCAGAATACCCAGAAGGTTTAGTGCCACTGAATTCTGCATTTTACATCCAGCGATTTTCCACAGGAGACGCTACGCGAACGCCAATAGAAGAACGTTGTTATGAAATAATTCTCCAGGCAGGTTCTTTAATTCGGATTAAAGCTCCAAAACAAATGGGTAAAACATCTCTGCTTGATAGAATTATTGCTCATTCAAATCAGAGAGGTTATCATACAGTACGTTTAAATTTGTCGCAAGCAGAAGCAACCGTTTTTAGTAATTTGGATAAATTTTTACGCTGGTTTTGTGCTTATGCTAGTTGCAAATTAAAACTACCTGCTTCATTCAACGAATCTTGGGACGAGTATAGGGGTAGCATTATTAATTGCACCACATATTTTGAAGATAATATTCTGAATCAAATCAATAATAATTTAGTTTTAGCATTAGATGAAGTAGATATAGTTTTTCAATATCCAGAAATTTATCAAGGTTTTTTTGCCATGTTACGTAGTTGGCATGAAGAAGCTAAAACTGTAGAAACTTGGGAAAAATTACGATTAGCTGTAGTACATTCCACTGAAAATTATTGGTCATTGGATATCAATCAATCACCATTTAATGTTGGTTTAGTAGTTGAATTGACGGAGTTTGCCTCAGAACAAATAGAAGACTTAGCCCATCGTCATAAACTTGATTACAATCCAACCCAAATACAGCAATTAATGTCTATGTTTGGAGGGCATCCATATTTAATTAGACTGGCACTTTATCACCTCGCAGTTGGGGATGTAACTTTGGAAGAATTATTACAAACTTCCCCAACAAATGCTGGAATTTATGAAGAACATTTACGGCGATTTTTGCATATTTTTCAAGTAAACCCCAGCCTAGCCAAGGCATTTATTCAAGTAGTTACAGCAACAGAACCAGTCTGTATAGAAACAATGCAAGCATATCAGTTATACAGTATGGGATTGGTTAAGAGAGTTGGCGATAAATTAGTCCCACGCTGTCAGTTATATCAACAATATTTTCGGGAACATTTATAGAATTAGGGATTTACAATTAAAATGGGCAGCAGGTGGAGTGAGTGATACGGCAAGACATCGCAATTTTCATCGTTACAGCATAAAATTAACTGAGTTAAAATACCTGAAATCTCAACAGAGGTGCTACTAAAGATGGCAACCCTTCATCTCAATACTGAGCAAGTCATAACACTGGTCAAGCAACTAGCAATTCCAGAGCAGCGTATGATATTGCAAGCTATCAAAGCAGAGCAAGATACTTGGTGGCAAAATAGGCTTGATCAAGGAGAATTACAGATGCGCTCTTTAAGTACAAAATGCGGACTCAACTGGGATATTATGACTGAACAAGAGCGAGAAGAATTTATAGACGATATCTTGCACGAAAAGCAATGATCTCTTATGTAGTTGTTTTCGATACAAATACGCTCTTTTCAGGTTTAGGTTGGCGAGGTAGTCCCTATCGTTGTTTAGAACTTGCAAGAAATGGGCAGATAGAATCTGTAACTTGTCGAGAGATTTTATTAGAATTACGCGAAAAGTTACAAACAAAGCAAAATCGCTCTCCGGTGGATGCAGCCATTGATATTGAACAAATTCTTGCTTTTTCCCGCTTGATAGAAATTCCTAATAACCTGAAAGTTGTTGTGGATGATCCTGATGTATCGGCTCAATAAACAGGGGTAGCCAAGAAAAATAAAAAAAACGAGCGAGGAACACATAGCGTCGTAGAATATGACACATGACGCGAAACCAATCGAGTGAAAAGTTAGTAG
>JAHHHW010000039.1 GCA_019359115.1 Pelatocladus maniniholoensis HA4357-MV3 | reverse complement strand
AAAACTCCTTCCGGAAAAACCAGACCCAATTTTACTTGCCAATATTTTCCACAGAGTTACCAATTTAGGACGCATCCACCCTGCCGATCCTTGTTCTACCAGTTCATAAATTTGGCGAAGGTATTGAAGGTAGTAATTTCTTCTGTACGTCCATAAAAAACCGATACACAAAGTGCTTCTCCCCAATCTTGGCGCTGGGATGGATCTGAATTTGTATAGCAAGTTTTATCAAATTCTATGTTGAAAGCCTGAAAAAAGAGCTCAAGTGTCCGCTTGTCTACTCCTCCTTGCTTTTTGGGAAATTATTGCGCCTGTGGTAAATAGAATGTTGCATCCGGTTTTTTGAACAATACCTTTAGTTTGGAACTTTAATAGTTATCGTATAGAGGCGGATATAGAGGTGGAGGGGCTTACCGTTCGACAAAATCAGGCAAAAGACAAATGATTTGCGATCGCCTGTTGACTCCAATTAGAGAATCTATGCACACTACAATTCATCCACATATGTGGACTTGATGTGTATAGCCTCAGATTTCCAATGTGCGGGGACTTTAATGCTTACATTTTACATCTTGATTGTTGTAAAGCTGTCTCTACCCACTCCTGAATGAGTGCATACAGAACAAAGCGTATTTTGAGTCGTTTATGTGTACAAATAATTTTGAACCTCAGCTTTAATGATTTTGGGATATATCCCTTAACATCCTCAGATTCTTCGTTAAGCAAATCATCATAAACTTCAGGAATAGGTGCACCTGTTTGTATCCATTGTCTGATCAAATCTTCCAGCACGGCACTCATTTGTAATTCTTTTTTTACGCAAAGAACTTTGAACTGAAGCTTAAGAGTTTTGGGAATAGCCCCTTTAACAACAGCAAGTTCGTTATTATCTTGATTAGTCACAACTTCACAGATTTTCTATTAAAAAAAACTGAGATACATGCAAGCAAAGCGTAGAATGCAAGTCTGACAAAACAGGAGAGTTTTTACGCAAAAGATATACTTTTAAATCGTTGTTGTACGCCTTTGTAATGCTAACTCATAAGTATTTATCAAACAAATTAAAAGAACATGAAAGCCCTTGTCGTGATCAGGTGACAAAAGGGCTAGAATAACGATACTGCTTATCCAATTGCAATTGATGAACTGAAAAAAGAAAAACGCTTGTCGAAGAAATCTAAATTGCGCCATACTCGATATTACCGCCAGCGCCAAAATACGACTAAGATCGCTCCGGTTAAGATTAGCATTAATCCGGCAGCTAGACCGTAGGTTGCACCAAGACCTACCGAATAACTCAGAGGTTGACTCAGCAGAGGTGAGAGAAATTGTCCTAGAAAGAAAAATGTAGTGATACCACTCACAACCCTGCCTCGAAAAGCGTCAGGAGTCACAGAAGTTAAGCAAAGATTCATATTAGGCATGAGTAGCCCTAATCCTAAGCCCGCGATCGCTAACCCTATCAAAACTACAGTATAGTTAATTGCCCAACTGATCAATCCATAACCAAGCGCCATATTAACAAAAGCAATACCGTAAATAGCAGTAAACCCTAAACGAGCTTTGAATTGCCGATAAAGGATAGAGCTAATCGCTGAAAATAGGGTTAATAGAGCGATCGCCAAACCACTTTGAGAAGGACTTGCATTAGCAATTTGCTTTAAATAAAACGGCAGCTGGGTTGGAATCAGGTAGAATACTATCTGTGTGATTAAAGCAATACTGTAGGTAAACACCACAATACTGGTAGGAAATTGCTGCGGTATGTTGGTAGCATTGGTTGCTGTTTTGGATTGGTTCCGTTGTGGCTCTGGGATAAAAACGGCTGTAAAAGGTATAAAAACTAGCGCCATCAAGTAAATTAAGAATGGCGATCGCCAATTCTCATCGGCTAGAAAGCCACCCACAGACAAAAATAGAACTCCTCCCAAACCCATGAATCCTGCTTGTAAACCCAGGAATTGCGCTCGTGCAGGTCCACTGTAGTAGTCAGCAATTAAAGTGGTTGCTATTGTCATTACTCCTGCTACACTAATGCCCAAGAAAGCTCGACCGAGCAAAATTGACTCCAGGTTGCTAAGTAAAAATCCTGAACTCCCTGCAATTGCGTAAAGAACTAATGAGAATAGGAGCAAAGGTTTACGTCCGAGTCGGTCAATTGCAATCCCAACAAAAGGAGCACCTAAAGCAATCCAGAAATTGTTGATCAGTGCGACCATATATTTTTCTTTCTATTTGATAAATACGCATAGCAGCCCAAGCATGAACAGGTGGATTGACATCGCCAAAAGCCCATTCATAGGCCGGAATTTGACCATTAGGGTGCATGTACCATTCCCGCGTCAGTATATCCAATTGGTACTTGGCAAAATCTGGGTCAATCATTGCCAATGGAAGCAAATGAAATGCCAAATCCCAAGCTGCAAACCAGGGATATTCCCACTTGTCCGGCATTGAGAGAATATCATCATTAAACAGATGAATCCATTCATGATTTCTGCCATGCTTGCGTTCGGGTGGTGGTAATGGATTCCCAGGATCGCCCTTTAGCCATTCTTCTACTACGTAGTAATAGAACTGCTTACTCCACAACATCCCAGCAAATGCTTGTCGTTGTAGACTCCGCATATCCTCAGATAATTGAAAAGGACAAATGCGGTGATAAAATTCATCGGCTTGTGAGATTCGATTTTGAAAAATTTCCTCAAACTTGTTATCGAAGGGTTCCACACTTTCTTCTTGATAAGGACGCGATGGAGAGATGTCACTCAACCGCAATCGCACTGTTTTGGTTTCACCTGCATCAATTGACAATTTGTAATACGCTGAGGTTTTAGTACCGATCAAATTGGGATTAACAGCTTCTTTTCGATTATGGACTACATAGTCATTAATTCCATCTTTGACGTAGGCAGAAGCATTACTCACGCCAAATAATTTTTCATTATTGGTTTCGTTTTCTGTAAAAAGCAATTGGGTTGTACCCTCGCAGTACAGCCATCTTTCTCCTAATGTTGGATGAGAAGCTTCTATAATGCTTAAGTTAGTGTCAGATTTGAACACCTTGAGAAAAGGCTTTGTGAGCTTTTCTTTACTGGAGTTCCAAGACCAAGTGTTGCGAAACCACAGAGTCGGCAAAAAATACAGCGTTTTTGTTTCTGGGCCTCTGTTGGTGATACTAACTTTAATTAAAATATCTTCAGGTGAATTCTTTGCATACTCTACAATGACATCAAAGTAGCGATCATCAGCAAACACACCTGTGTCGAGCAGTTCAAATTCTGGGTCATTGCGACTTCTGTTGCGATTTTCTTCGACTAATTGGGTATAGGGGAAAGCGGCTTGAGGATATTTATAAAGACATTTCATGTAGGAGTGAGTAGGGGTATTGTCTAGATAGAAATAATATTCTTTGACATCTTCCCCATGATTGCCTTCTGTTCCGGTTAAACCAAACATTCTCTCTTTAAGAATAGTGTCTTCACCATTCCACAGAGCGATCGCAAAACAAAGTCGTTGATGATTATCGCAAATTCCAGCAATCCCATCTTCTCCCCATCGATAAGTACGAGAGCGAGCTTGGTCATGGGTGAAGTAGTCCCAGGCTTCCCCTGTTGTGCTATAATCTTCTCGTACTGTTCCCCATTGCCGTTCACTTAAATAAGGCCCCCAACGCTTCCAGTATGCTGTGCGATCGCGCTGGGCTGCCAACCTTGCTTCTTCTTGAGTCATTCGATTTTAGATTTTAGATTTTAAATTTTAGATTTTGGAATTGACCACACTTTAATTTCTTATTTTACTTATTTCTCCACTAGGAAGGACTAAAACGGGCTATTGCTCCTGATAATTCCAGAGTAGTCCACCATCTACAAAGAAAGTGCTACCTGTTACATAATCAGCATCATTAGAGGCGAGAAAAGCAACTACTGAAGCTACATCTTGTGGCTTACCTAAGCGACCCAAGGGAATGTTTTTAAGTACAGCGTCTAACTTCTGTGGGTCATTTAAAAGCTTAGTATTAATTGGGGTCTCAATAGCTCCTGGTGCAACAGAGTTGATCGTAATTCCCAAAGGTCCCAACTCAATCGCTAAGTTACGTGTCATCATTTTGACACCACCTTTGCTAGCACAGTAAGAAGTAAAATGTGGAAATGGGAGTTCTTCATGCACTGAACTAATGTTAATAATCTTTCCAGTTCGTTTAGTCTCAATTAGGTGCTGGACAAAAGCTTGAGTTGCAAAAAATACACCTTTGAGGTTAACATTCAAGACTGCATCATAATCTGCTTCTGATACTGACCAAAAATCAGCGCTCTTTTCAATGCCAGCGTTATTAACTAAAATATCGAGCTTGCCGAAGTGTTGAATACCCAACTTAATCAACTGATGGACTTCGCTGACTATACCTAAGTCTGCCTTAATAATCAAACCAGAGCTTCCTGTGTCCTGTACTTTAGTTAGAGTTTCTTCAGCACCTTGGCGATGGCTGCGGTAGTCAATCACGATATCTGCGCCTTCTTGAGCAAGACGCACTGCGATAGCTTGACCAATTCCTTGGCTGCTACCAGTTACCAAAGCTACTTTACCTTCTAGCTTCATCTCTATTGTCCTCTGAAAGTAAGGTGATCTCTGTTCAGATTTTTAATTAAGAAAAGAAGGTCATAGATTAGAATCACTAATACTCTGGTAGGTGTTGTTTGTAGTAAGTGCTTCAGCGCTTAAAAAGGACTAAAGTCCTGACTACAAACTATGCAAAGTTGGCGTGACAGAGTATTAATTTAACCTAACCTACAACCTTCTTTTATCTTTTAGTCTTTAACGCTCTACATTGTTGATTGCATTAAACTGAAACTGGAATTGGTTTGGCAAACAAATCCTGACCTTTAAGAGCAGAAGCGATTCTAGATACATTTGCTCCGTGATATCTTGCTACTTCGAGTCTCTCTTCGGTGACACCCGTTTGCTCCATCATCTCCCCTGCTGATCGTCCGTAAGGTCCCCACTGTAGTCCAGCTAAATGGTAGCCTGGGGTATTTTTGGGAAGAGGAACTATAACCATCCCCATCTGAGCAAGGTTATTTAGTAAAGCCAGCATAGTAAGTTCACATCCACCGCCAGCATTTCCATAGCCACCGCCGGTAGTAAATATTGCTCCAACTTTGCCAATCATGCTATCTTTCATCCAGACTCGACCGCATACTGTATCGATAAACTTTTTGATCCGCCAATCTGGACTTCCCATGTGAACAGGTGTTCCAATAATAAGTGCGTCACAGGCGATTAAGTCATCTGTTGTCACTTCTTCTGCTAACTTAGTTGAGACTTGAGTTCCCAGAACTGACATCGCACCGGAAGCGATCGCCTCAGCCATCTTCCGTGTATTGCCGTAGTCTGTTGAGTATACTATTAATACGTTAGCCATTTTGATCTCCTTAGTTTTGTTTAGAAGTGAAAGGTTAAGCAACCTCTTGATAAATTTCTATGATGGCGTTGAGTAGCTGCACCGCATCAGACTTGGAGCGCTGGAATGAGTTGCGTCCGATAATCGATCCAAATCCGCCACCATAGTGAATAGAGCGAATTTCATCAAGTATGACTTCATCACTTTCGGTTGGACCACCAGAGAAAATGACAATACGTCGGCCATTGAAAGTACACTGCACGACGTGACGCACTCGTTCGCTCAGTGTCCCAATAGGAATTTGCTCTTTTTCGTAAACTTTGCGTGCTGCCTCTTGCTCAATATGTGCAGTTGGCAATTTGACCTTGATAATATGTGCGCCCAGTTGGGCAGCAATTTGTGCAGAATAACCGATCACATCAATGGCAGTTTCACCCTTTTTGCTCAAACCAGAGCCACGGGCATAAGCCCAAATCACCACTATCAAACCACAGCGCTTGGCTTCTTCGGCGTAGGCGCGGATTTGTTGGTACATCTCCATCCGATGTGTCGAACCGGGGTAGATAGTAAAGCCAATACCCACACACCCCAAGCGTAATGCATCGGCCACGCTGCCAGTCAGAGCCTGATGAGGATCTTGCTCATCAAGCAAGACATCATGATCGTTGACCTTGAGCAGTAGGGGAATCTCGCCAGCAAACTCCCGCGCTCCTGCTTCCAAAAAACCCAAAGGAGCAGCATAGGCATTACAGCCAGCCTCGATCGCTAGCTCAAAGTGATAGCGAGGGTCGTATGCAACTGGGTTAGGAGCAAAACTACGCGCCGGTCCATGTTCAAAGCCCTGATCTACTGGCAGGATAACTAACTTGCCAGTTCCCCCAAGCTTGCCGTGATTTAGTAGTCGGGACAGATTGGTTAGCGTTCCTGGATTGTCGCTACCATACCAGTTGAGGATTTCTTGCACAGATTTGTTCATCTTGTTTCTGCTCCCATCTGATAAACTTCTTTGGGGGTGTAAGTTGAACTCTGGCTATTTAAGATGTAACGCTCTACTGCATTGGCAAAGCCTTCATCTTCATTAGAGGTTGTCACATATTTGGCAGCACGCTGCACCTCAAGACTAGCATTGCCCATCGCAATGCTCAGACCACTTTTCGAGAACATTGGCACATCGTTGGGCATATCCCCGATAGTTGCAATCTCTTGAGTGGGAATTGCCAGCATCTGTGACAGGCGCTCGATAACAAACCCTTTATTAGCATGTGGATGGGTTACGTCCAGATAATAAGGTTGTGAGCGAGCAGCAGAGACTTGCTCTGTACCACCTGAACTTGCGCCAGTTTCGCAACACACCTGCTCTCTAAATTTTCGTTGGGTTTCAGCTTCGCATCGCGCTACTGCTTCTAGGTCATCGCTAACACCGACAATCTTGGCTACGTTGTCAAGTAAATGATCAAAAGTTGATACTACCGTTGGTGAGAACTTATTTCAACATTGTCAGATCGCTGGAATAGGGTGGCGTCACCAATCATACAGTCGTAAAGCAGTGTTTCATAGCCAGTACTTGGCTGAGTGCCAAAATAGTCAGCATATGCAAAATTCATCTCTACCGTACCCATGCGTACACTAGGTCCGGGAACCTTTGCACCAAACTGTAAACTGATACCAATGTTCTGCACCGTTTCTTTGCCGAGGTAGTGATCGATGCGGTAAACTTGGCTTTCTTGCAGGACACCACTGATATTTTTATTCAGAGCGCGAGCCGAATCAAAATCATGTCCAAAGGGCTTCTCAATAATTACCCGCCGCCACATACCTTCTTCTTCACGAACTAGCCCACTAGTCCCTAGTTGCCACACAATATCGTTAAAGAAATTAGGTGCTGTTGCTAAGTAGTATAGGTAATTGCCACCTGTACCGCATTCTTGATCTACAGTTGCTAGGAGTTCTTGCAACTGCTCGTAAGTATCAGGGTCTTGAAAATCACCAGACAGATAGTATAAATGCTTTTCAAACGCATCCCAAAGCTGTGCATCGACTGAGCTAGTCGCAAACTCATAAATGTCCCGACTCATTTTCTGGCGGAAGTCATCAGTACTCATCTGAGCACGAGCCACTCCCAGGACGGCAAACTCCTTGGGTAACAGGCTGCTTTGTGCCAAGTTATACAGAGCTGGAATCAACTTACGCTTAGTCAAATCTCCAGCAGCACCGAAGATTACCATGACGCAGGGATCACCAGGTCGATCTAGCCATTTATCAGTCATGTTCAAGCCCTTGCATTTTGCTCTATGTGTCCACCGAATTTGTATCGCATCGCTGACAGTAACTTCTCAGCAAAAGTATGTTCCTGTCGTGAGCGGAAACGTGTGTAAAGTGATGCCGATAGCACATCAGCAGGTACGGCTGACTCTATGGCCGCCATAATTGTCCAGCGACCTTCACCAGAGTCCTGTACAAAACCTGTATATTCAGACAGTGTTGGGTTTTCAACCAGAGCCATCGCGGCTAAGTCTAGTAGCCATGAACCTACAACACTGCCTCGACGCCAGACTTCGGCAATGTCTGCTACATTTAGATCATAGCGATAAGCTTCAGACAGTTCTGGGGAGTTGGCATTACGGAAGATATCAAAGCCTTCAGCATAAGCTTGCATCAGGGCATACTCAATACCGTTGTGAACCATTTTGACAAAATGTCCAGCACCATTGGGGCCACAGTGCAAGTAGCCATCTTCTGCTGTGCTGCTCAGTTTTTCGCGTCCTGGCGTACGGGAAATGTCACCTCGTCCAGGTGCAATCGTTTGAAAAATTGGATCTAGATGTTCAACAATCCTTCGCTCGCCGCCAATCATTAAGCAGTAGCCTCGCTCTAACCCCCACACCCCACCACTGGTTCCCACATCTACGTAGTTTACGCCCAGATTTTGTAAAACCTTAGCACGGCGCACATCGTCTTTGTAATAGGAATTACCACCGTCGATAATGATGTCGCCTGGTGCCATTTTCTGTGCTAGTTCCATAACTATCTGCTCTGTTGCTTCACCAGCCGGTACCATTACCCAAGCAACACGAGGTTTAGTGAGTCGATTGACGAAATTGTCTACAGAAGTAGTTCCTATTGCCCCTTCACTTTCTAGCTGCTTGACTTTGTCGGGAGTCCGATTGTAGACAATACACTCGTGTCCGTCTTTGAGCAGACGTCGGACGATATTTGCACCCATGCGTCCTAGACCAATCATGCCCAGTTGCATATGATTCTCCTTGAGTTTGCTGATTCAGAACAAGACTTGCTTGATAGCCGTTTGTAAAGTAGTTAAACCTGCTTGCACATCTGAACCTAAATGCACTCGCAAAGCCCGTCGCGATCGCTCTGCTAATACCTGAAAGTCACCTCGTGCTTGAGCTGCTTTGACTACACCAAAACTATATTTATGCCCAGGAACAAGTAAATCTACACTTGCATCGCAGGTAATTTGTAAAAACACACCGGTATTGGGCCCGCCCTTATATGCTTGTCCGGTGGAGTGTAAGAAGCGGGGACCAAAGCCTAAACAAGTTGCTACTTGCTTGGCATCGCGAACAGCTTGCCGAATTGCTTGTAGTTGTGCTTGGTGCAACTCGTTCATCTCAACATAAGCCAGCAGAGCAAAATAATCACCGACTTGGATGCGGTTTAGGTGCGCCCGCAGATAGCCAATCAACGAGCGATCGCTCGTTGCTTTCAAGAGTGCTGCTGCATTTTTCTGGTCAGTGAACAACTGGATATGGTTTTCTGTAAGTATTGGTGTCTCTGGTGGAAGTGTACCCGTTTGTTCATACTTGGATGTCAATTGTCGCGTGGCAATTTTGCTCACTTCCACATCCGGTTGATTAAAGGCATTAATCCCAATAATCGAGCCTGCAACGGCGGTGGCAAATTCCCAACGGAAAAACTCTTGACCTAGTTGATAGGCATCTCGGATTAAAATGCGTACTACAGGCTGTCCTGCTTGTTCTAAAGCATCGACTATTGTATCTTGCTCTAAATTGGAATTAGTCTCCAGCTTAATGTAGACAAACAAGCGATCGCTGCCGTACATCTCTGGTGTCCCCAAGGGTTCCTGGTCAATAGGAATCAATCCTTTGCCGTCTTTACCTGTTGATTCAGCAAGTAACTGCTCTAACCATGCACCTAAATCTGAAATAGCCGGGGAGATGATCAGGGTGATTTTGTTTCGACCTTGGTTAGCAAGCACACCCAGAATTGTTCCCAATACTACACCAGGGTTGTCTGTAGCTGGAACAGTCGCAGCACAAGAATGTACCATTTCCTCAGCGTAGTCGAGGAATTTCGCGACATCAACACCCATAATCGCCGCAGATACCATGACAAAATTTGACAAGGCCGAGTACCTGCCACCGATACTGGGTAAGCCAAAGAAAATGTTACGGAAGCCGTCACTTTGTGCTATTTGCTGAAGTTTCGAGTCAGGGTCGGTGATCGCAATGAAGCGTTTACCTGCTTCTTCTGTACCCAAAGCCTGCTGTACCCGCTCGAAGAAATACTGCTTAAAGATGTTTGGCTCCAAAGTACCACCCGACTTACTGGATACAACGAACAGAGTGTTGGTCAGATCCAATTTATTTTCAACTGCTTTGATCTGAGCTGGGTCTGTTGAATCCAGCACGTGTAGTTCAGGGTAGCCCAGCACCCTGCCAAAGGTGAGCTTCATCACTTCCGGACACAGACTAGAGCCGCCCATTCCTAGTACTACTGCGTCTTTAAAACCTCTACTTTTAACTTCTTCGGCCAGTTTTTTGAGGTGGTCAATGTGGGCCAATTGATCTTCAGTGATCCCAAGCCAGCCTAACCAACGGCTCTCGTCCTCATTTGTCCAGAGCGACGCATCTCGCGCCCACAACCGTCGTACTTTGTTGTTGGTGAGCCAATCTTTCACGGATGCTTCCACACTTTTGGCTAGGTCATCAGGCAGATAGTAACTTTGCCGATCTAGGGCTGTACCTAGCACCGCTTCACGCTTTTTCTCGACAACACTTAACAATTTGTCAAATGCTTCAGTGAATAACTGTACTCCCTCTGTCAAGAGCTGTTCTGTAATCTCTTGCATTGAGATGTTGAGCCGAGAGAGGGTTTCCATTGTGTCATGCGCTTCTTCTAGATGCTCTTTCAAGCTGCCACGACGTGGTTGTCCATGATCGCGAAACGCCTCAAATGTTGCTGGAGGAATGGTGTTTACTGTGTCTGAACCGATGAGTTCCTCTACGTAAAGCACATCGCGATACAGGGGATTCTTAGTACTGGTGCTAGCCCATAAAAGTCGTTGTGTTTGTGCGCCCTGATTGGCTAATGATTGCCACTGAGCGCTGTGATAGATTTCTTGGTAGCGTTGATAAGTTAATTTAGCATTGGCGATCGCAACTTTACCTATGAGGCTTTGCAAAGACGCCTGTTCTCTGGGACTGGTAGCTGTCTGGATGCGATGAGTGGCGATCGCATCAATCGCAGTATCAATGCGGCTGATAAAGAAACTGGCAACGCTGGCTACCTTACTTACATCTCCACCTTGCGCGGCCAAGGCTTCTAGACCATTGATGTAAGCATTTGCGACTAAATCGTAGGTTTCTTGAGAGAATAGCAGTGTGACGTTAACGTTGATCCCCTCACTAATCAGTTGTTTGATTGCAGGGATACCAGCAGGAGTTGCCGGAACCTTAATCATGACGTTCTCACGCCCAACAGCTTGCCAAAGTCGTTGCGCCTCAGCGATTGTGCCTTGTGTATCGTGAGCAAGGTAAGGTGAAACTTCCAAGCTAACGTAGCCGTCACGCTTTTTTGTTTGCTGATAGACAGACTGCAAAATATCAGCAGCATTTTGAATATCGCTAATCGCCAATTGCTCATAGAGCGACATGGCGTCCATGTCTTGCTGCTGCTCAAGACTAATAAGTGGATCATTATAGTCGGTGCTGCCAGCAATGGCTTTCTCAAAAATAGTCGGGTTAGACGTGACACCACACAATCCATCTTCATCCACCAAGCGTTGCAGTTCGCCACTGGTTATCAAGCTGCGTCGAATGTAGTCTAACCAGACAGACTGCCCGTAATTCCGCAGAATTTGCAAAGAGTTCATAAGTTGTTTTTCCAAAAATATTAATTAACCTTACTTGCATTACAGGCTCTCAACATGTTTTGCTGGGCAGGAACACTCTGTATTCAAGTTTTCACTTCAAAAAATTTTTTACCAGTTAAGATCGTTAAATTAAGAACAAATTTAGTGAGAGCGATCGCAATTAACACCAACAATTAGAGCCTGTCGAGACTCCATAGTTACAGACAGAGGTGAGTGTAACATTATCAATCAATAATCCGGAATCAACAGTGTTATCTCCCACATCTGCGACTCCGAGTCCCAAAGTGTATGTTCCAGTAGTTGGTATTGTAAAAGAAAAAGTTTGCAAGCCAGTCTCTGCAAAAAACTCTGTTGTTGAGGAAGTCACCAATGATGAGAACTTCGTGTCAGCTAATTCTGACTCAGAACTGATTGAAACGAAGAAAAAATCGTTATTAGGGAACACTTGTGCGCTCTCATTTGTCAGCAAACTCCAATCGAAAGTTAAAATGTCTCCAGCATTTGCTGTGAATATTTGCCGAATAGCTGAACCTTGAGTGACATCCCCATTGCCAAAATTATCCAGGCTTCCAGTTTCTAAACCAAGGAACGTTTCTATAATTGCATCAGAAAATGTGACTCCCCCAGTTGACAATAAGGCCTGGGAAGATCCTTCACTTGGACCACTGTTAAATGTTGCTGTTTCAATACTAGTTGCGCCTAGTGTTGTCCATCCAGTAAAATCACCGTTTTCAAAGCCACCGTTAATAACCGTTAGGTGAGGATAGGATTTGGGAAGAGTAAACGTGTCGAATGACAGTGTATAAGAACCGAATTCAAAGTGATCGCCTATCAGTTTAGTATCTCTTAAGCCAGTTATTGCAAAATTCAAACTGCCATCTGTTGGTACTATTCCGGTTATTACAGGTAGAACACTATCATCAGCTTGGTCATCATTTATTGCCAGAATATTACCAGAATTATCAACCAATCCCAAAAGTGGATCAACTGACTCTGAGGTTATTTCTGCGGTAAACAAAGTTCCAGGATTAAGGCCTGAGATCGTAAAAAAGTCAATGTCATTATAGCTAAGTTGTCCATATACAGTACCAGCATCAGATGATAGAAATTGTCTGGTGTCGAAAGAGTTATTGAATTCACTCTCAATTACTTTTGTCATGACAATTACGATAAAAACTAAAAATTTAATGATTTTTGTAGAAACAAGCTGATTCTAGTAAAAGCTACGATATTACCTCAAAGGGCAACATCATCTCGTTGTCCTCGTGTTCAAGCATATGGCAATGCCACACGTAGCGCCCAGTGAATGAGTTGCCAAAAGGTAGATTCTCCGCAGCTTGAGCGCCAAATGGGACGATCAGGCGGGTAACTTCGCCTGGATTGACTAGCACTGTATCCTTCCATCCAGTCTCATTTGGTGCTGGAGGTCTGGCCGGACCAATTGCAAAGGGGGTTGGATCAGGCGGTGGGTAGTTAGCTGGCACTGTTGGTCCACCAGGTGCATGATGTGTGAGTACTGTGCGAGAACCAGTGGCAAGGTATGCTTTCATGTACTGGGTTGTATTGATCTTTTGCCGATTCAGAATTTGGAATAAAACCAGATGCAAGTGCATCGGGTGGGCAACAGGTTGTAGGTTAATAATATTCCACTGCTCCACCGTGTCCACCTTTGGACGCTCCATCAGCATTTCAGGATAATTCTCGGCCTCGTCCCAGTAGACATAGTTGAGTAGCACTACAAGCGGTCTAGTTGGACTAGGGATCTCTACCAGTGTCAAAAACCTCTGTTGCACAGGTGTAGTAGCAATTGGTGTAATGAGTGGTTTATGCAATCGCAATGTTTGGGGAATAACTTTAGGAGTAGGAGCGCCTGTATTAACAGTAAATTGCATGATTTCTGGCAATAAAAAACTACCTAGTACTGTGTTGGCTCTACCCTCTGGATACGGTGCGATCGCCTCATTTTCCAAAATGATTTTGTCTCCTGGTAAATTGTTAGAAAAGTCAATTACTATGTCAGCTCGTTCGCCAGAAGATAGCAGTAGTCTAGACAATGACACTGGAGTATTCAAAAAACCCCCATCAGTACCAATTTGAATAATTGGCTGGTTCGATGACAACTTCAGATTATAGGTTCGCGAGCTGGAGCCGTTGACGATTCGGAATCTGTACAAGGTGCGATCAACATTAAGGTTTGGCCACGCTTTGCCGTTGACGGTAGCAACATCGCCAAGAAACTCCACTTCCCAAAATTCGGGATGATATATTGAGCCATCAGGGTTGAATACCCGATCCTGCAAAACTAGTGGTATCTCATAAGGAGGTCCTGAAGGAAGACCAAGTGGTCCATTGCCTCCAGCAGGATCATCAATGTCTCTGAGCAAATAGAATCCAGCTAGTCCAGCCATCACATTTTGGCCAGTGATCCCAAGCGCATGGTCGTGATACCACAATGTCGCTGCTTCCTGGTTGTTGTTGAAGTTATATACGTAAGACTCCCCTGGGGTAAATGTGTCTGTCGGATAACCATCGCTTTGTGGTTCAGTGTTACTCCCATGCAGATGCAACGATATCCGTGGGCTAGTTTTGTCAGATTCCAACACGCCGTGCAACCTTGTGTCAAGTGGCAAAGGGTGAGACCCAAGTTCATTTTTCACGGTGAGTCTAAGCGGTGTGCCTCTTATGACTTCAATTGTCGGTCCAAGGTACTCAGCACCACCGTAGCCCCATGTGGGAGCGGCTCCTAAGTTCTTATGGAACGAGTGGGAACTAGGTGCTACTGCTAAAGTAGTGAGTGATCCACTAGGAAACGGTATGGGTAGAGCTTCTGTAAATTTTGATATCTGCGGCGAAGCTGCAATGGTTCTCTTCGCTTTAAGCATTGCAGGAACAAGAAATGCTGCTCCCAACCCTGCACTTGTCATCAAAAATTGTCTTCTAGTACAATACCTTCGCCAAAATAAAGAGGGCTTTCCGTAGTAGAGTTATTGTTTACCACAACTACAACTCAATCGCTACAGAAAGCCCATGCCAGATATATTAGCACTGTTGGAATGTTTGCAACGAT
>JAHHHW010000038.1 GCA_019359115.1 Pelatocladus maniniholoensis HA4357-MV3 | reverse complement strand
GCTCAATCGATTCATTCGTGCTTGGCTTTGATTGCACAGTTATTTTTTTATATTACCATACGATTGTCACACTTACTTTGTCCGTAACTGCAAACGGTTGCAAATAGGGGGAGAGTGAAAAACTACCGCCCAGCAGTACAACTATTTATTATGGTAGAGTCGATGGAGGGTATTGTCCCTCCATCGACTCTACCATAACCCTCTTTACGGGAGGATTATACGGTTCAGTTAAGGATTTTTGGTACAGAAAATTGGTGTTAGAGACGCGAAATTTCGCGTCTCTACAAAGAATTGTGGGCTTAACTGAACCGTATTGGATTATGAAGAATTTTTCCGTATAACATCCTTTTTGCTACTCACTTACTGCAAAACGGCTATGACATCCGCACAGTGCAGGAATTATTAGGACACAAGGATGTAAAAACTACGATGATTTATACTCACGTACTCAATCGTGGTGGTAAAGCTGTTCGTAGTCCGCTTGACTAATAACCTATTATAGACCTCTTGCAAAAGTCGAATGAACCCTCCTCAATCCCCCCGTTCACGGGGGGAAATTTTAGTTCCCTAAGCGTTTACGCTTAGGGTTAGGGTGGGGTCAATACGGTTCGGATAAGACAAATCGATTGGCATTTAAACCCTGTAGAGACGTTGCACTGCAACGTCTCTACATTTCCAAATCATGCGAAAAATCCTTAACCGAACCGTATTGAGGGTGGGGTAAAAATATTTTTGCAAGAGGTCTTATGAGTGGACGATCGCTTCACTACTGAACAATAACCATAGTTTTTTCCAGGTTCAGTAAGAGTTTGTGCGATCGCTTCTTAAACTACACAAGTTGGTTAATAAACAAGACACTGATTTCCTTTCTACTTCTTCTTTCCACCAGCCTTATCCGCTTTTGCTGCTTTTTTGGCTGCTTTTTCGGCAGCGATCGCAGCTAATCTGGCTTGTTCTTTTTCTTCAGCAATTTTCTCTAGGTAGTAATGATAGTCACCCAAATAAACTCGGAATTCACCATCACGAATTTCCACGATTTTATTAGCTACCTGAGAAATAAAATATCGGTCGTGAGAAACAATAATCGCTGTGCCATCATAGTTTTGTAGTGCTTCTTCCAGCATTTCTTTAGCTGGAATATCTAAGTGGTTTGTTGGCTCATCTAAAATTAGTAAATTGGCTGGACACAATAGCATTTTTGCTAACGCTAAACGCGCTTTTTCTCCACCACTTAAAGCCGCAACCTTTTTGAAGACTGTATCACCACTAAATAAAAACCGTCCTAGCAGTGTCCGAACGTCTTCGTTTTTCCAGTCGGGTACTTCGTCATGAATAGTTTCCATGACGGATTTTTCTAAGTCTAAAGCTTCCGCCTGGTTTTGTTCAAAATATCCTGGGATTACATGATGCTCACCCAATTTGACAACGCCTTCTGTGGGTTTTTCCATACCCATAATTAGGCGCAGTAAAGTTGATTTACCTGCACCGTTGGGAGCAACAAAGGCTATGCGATCGCCTCTCTCAATCAGGAGATTTGCCCCTAAAAATAAGACTTTATCATCGTAGATATGAGTTAAATTATTGATTTCGACTACTTCTCTACCACTGCGTGGTGCAGGAGGAAAACGAAATTGTAGTGTTTTAACTCCAACTGTCGGGGCTTCGATACGCTCTATTTTTTCTAGTTGTTTTTCCCGGCTTTTTGCTTGGGTGCTACGGGTAGCGCTAGCACGGAATTTATCAACAAAAGCTTGTTGTTTTTCTAATTCTTTTTGCTGACGTTCGTAAGCATTAATTTGTGCTGTTTGGTTTTCAGCTTTCTGTTGTAAAAACGTTGAGTAATTACCAAGATAAGTAGTGGAAATCCCACGTTCTGTTTCTACAATTTGAGTGCAGAGACGGTCTAGAAATTCCCGGTCATGGGAAACTATGACCATGGGTGTATTTAAGCCTTTGAGGTAATTTTCTAGCCACTCAATTGTTTCTAAATCTAAATGGTTTGTTGGCTCGTCTAGTAACAATAAATCAGGCTCTTGCAGCAGGATTTTACCCAAACTGATCCGCATTTGCCAACCGCCACTAAAGGCGCTGACAAGGCGATCGCCATCTTCTGGTTCAAAGCCCATTTCTGGTAATATCTTGCCGATGCGTGCTTCTAAGCCATAACCATCTAAGGCTTCAAATTTTCGCTGTAGCTTATCCAACTTATTAATTAGTTTATCCAGTTCTTCTGGGGAGGCACTTTCCATCTGGTGTTGCACTTCCAGCAAAGATAACTGTACCTGATTTGCTTCCTTGAAGACAGTCCACAATTCTTCTTTAATAGTACGGCTGGGATCTACATCAAATTCTTGATTGAGGTAAGCTATGTGTAAACTCGCAGGACGAATCACTTCACCAGAGGTTGGCTCCATCTTACCAGTGATGATTTTGAGTTGGGTAGATTTACCTGCGCCGTTAACACCAACTAAACCAACGCGATCGCCTATCTTAACTTCCCAATTGATATCCTTGAGAACTTCGCCAGTTGGATAAATTTTACTAATATGTTCTAGTCGCAGCATTGAGTGTCTCCAAGGTAGGCAACAAGCCGGGAAGGCTAACTCACATTGAGTTCAATCTTAACAAAATTTAACTACAAATTCGATGTCAGAAATTTTGTGAAGATAAAGAAAAACATTTGGCAACCTTGCTGGTTAGTTTAAGAGCGCAAAACATCGGTTTGGATTGCACCTTTTGAGTCAAGGTCTATGGATTGGGCCGCTTGACGAAATGATGCGATCGACTCCAGGCGATTGGAGGCAGAATCCCAGAGAATAAATTTGAAGCAATCAGGAATATCTGCCATTCGCAGCGTTTTTACATGAGTAAGCAGGTGAATATTTTTTTTGTGGCAAGCTTCGAGGTGGTAATTGGGGATTTTTTCAGAAAGATGATGGATGTTATGGTAGCCGATATCGGCGGAAAACCACTTGAGAACCGTGGGTAACTCCAGATAACTGCTGCCCTTAATCGCTCCAAGCAGATAGTTCCAGCCTTCGGTTTTGTGGGCGTAAGAGCCATCAAAGTTGTGTTGCACAAAGAAGACGCAGATGAAGATTGCCGCAGAACAAGTTAGCGTGATTGAGTAAACACTCACGAAAAAACCAAATCCAAGTAAATATCCCAGGAAAATCCAGCCTCCGACTACACAAATGTTGTTGAACAGCAGATCCCAAAACTCAGCCGCCGTGTACCAATTCCTAGACTTATGGCAGGAGATGATTCCCGCTAAATCCATACCTGGATCTTGCTTCAAACAAGTCAGTAGATGAGTGATAAAATCATAGGTTCCTGCAATCAGGGCGAGTCTTGGCTTAATCGCAAGGTAGAAAAAACCTCCCGGAAAGATCATCAATGGGTGCCTCAGTAGTTCATAACGCCTTTGAGCAGATGGACTGAGTTTTGCAAACTCCTCAGTAGATAGTAATGCAGAAGGACCGCGATAGCGTTCCCAATCACCATTGGTTTTGTGGTGATAGGCATGTCCTCTTGACCACGGATATTGGGGGATCGCGTTGATCACACCCAGAAGAAAACCGATAATCCGATTAACCCTTTTTGAACGAAAGAGTGAATAGTGTCCACAATCATGCATTAAAGAAAAACAACGCAGTGAAAACAGCGTTATCAAAACTATAATGGGCGGAAGCAACCAAAAAGAAATAGAAGCTGCTTTCACTGCTAAAAACCATAACAGAACATAAGGAACAACCGTATTAAGGATTTGATAAGTTGCCCGCAAGTCATTACTCTTCATGTAAGGAGCCAGGACAAAATCCGACTTTTTAACTGTGGTTTCCATTCAATAAAACTTTCTCCTAGATGACTATCTGGGGCAGGGCTATTTCACTGTACTCCTAAAATGCACATTGCGTGAATCCTGATACCGCAAGGGTTTTAGAACTCCAGAAAAATATGCTTCTTTCATATGCTGCTAATGGCGTACTCTACCTTGAAGCCGCGCTCTCAAGAAACATTTTAGGCGATCGCTCAACAAAGCTACTGACTCAACTTTTATACCTACTGTAGTCAAAATATCTTAGGATTTTAAGAAAGCCGTAGGCAAGCTTTAGGTAAGATGAGTGCGATTATTGAGTATGCAACTAGTTAAAATCAATGGGTGACGAGGGATTTGAACCCGCAACCAATGGATTAAGAGTCCACTGCTCTACCGTTGAGCTAGTCACCCAAATTACTAATTCACAATTGTAGCAAACTTTCCTTGTTGCTAGCAAGGAAAATTCACCACTGCGATCGCAACAGGTTTGAACGGTTTGCATCTCTTCATGCACCAATATCCACCTAGAGAAACAGTCTAATATGTTTTTTTTAGATAAGGTAGAAGAGGAGACGAAGATACGGGGATGGGGTGATACGGGGAAATCTTTAAAAATAGTCTCCGCGCCAAGGTGTCTGTGCCTTTGTCCTTATCTTCTTGCGTCTCCAACTACAAAAAAAGCCCCTTGAAATAGCAGTAGTGAGGTTGTGTTGCAAACTCAATCAAAATCTTAATAAATAACAAAATCGGGATAGATTTGCTCGTAGAAGTACTAGGGTGGGAAGGCGTAGTGAACTCAAATTTGAAGGAGAAGAAAATGGGACAAGCCAAACTAGGTGATACTGTGAAAGTTCACTATACAGGTAAGCTAGATGATGGCACAGTATTTGATTCTTCTGCTGAACGAGATCCATTGCAGTTTTCTATTGGTGAAGGGTTAGTGATTCCCGGCTTTGAACAGGCTGTAGTTGGTATGACTCCAGGAGAATCCAAGAGGACAAATATTTCAGCAGATGAAGCCTATGGGCCTTACCGTCCAGAATTGGTGATGGTAGTTGAGAAAGAACGCATTCCCACAGATGTATCTGTAGAGGTGGGTCAAATGCTACAAATTTCTCAGAGTAATGGTCAAGCAATTCCAGTCGTTGTCACAGAAGTTTCAGACTCTCAAATCACTCTCGATGCTAACCATCCCTTAGCAGGACAAGAACTGATATTTGAGATTCAGTTAGTCCAGATTGGCTAATGACAAGCGATCGCTCGCCAAACTTGTTCGGGTAGCATTGAGCAATAGCGATCGCTGCTGCTATACAATTGGTAGTAATTTGTCCCACCCTGTGTGCATCAAAAAATTCGCAAGGATGGGTTTTTTAGATAAAAATACCATTGGTGGCACATCAGCAGCAGTGGAAATACAATCATCCTGTAGTGTTGGATTCACCAAACAAGGCAACAATAAAAAGTAAAAAGGACTCATAAAAAAGATATTGAGTTTATACGCGTAGCGTTGCCACAGGTCAGCCCATAAATTAATTTATGAAAAAGAGTAAAAATAGTTTTACCAGAGACGCGCTGCACGAACAAAAATGCGTCCTTTTAAAAATATTCAAAAAATCCGCCTGCTATTTCAATCGCAGTTTCATTTGCATTGTACCCAAAAAACTATTCCGTGCAAACTACTGAAAGGCGAGATAAATAAAGTAGTAAATGCAGTGATGGCAGATTTCCCCAACAAACTAAATAGAAAAAAACCTACAATTACTAATATTCCTAACTTGTAAACGGGGAATTAGCTCATTTAACCCTACGTTTTTCTTCTGCTGCATTTCTCGAATTTATTATAGATTTTTATTAAGGTGGTTGACAGATTTTTCGGTCATTCTGATATCTTTGAAAGGTAATATTTTTTACAGAATCATTGCCAAACTGTATTCAAATTTAAGGATTTTTTAATGGAATCTCGGAATGTCCCGACTTATCTACCGCAAGCGATCTTAACTACTCTTTTTTGCTGTCTGCCATTTGGAATTGTAGCAATAGTTTATGCAGCACAAGTAAATTCAAAATTGGCAGCCGGGGATTATGAAGGTGCTATGCAAGCATCTAAAAATGCAAAAATATGGTGTTGGGCATCTTTTGGTTCAGGACTTGCTGTGATCGTACTTTATATCCTATTAATTGTCATTGCAGGATTGGGTTCACAATAAGCTTACGAACCTGAACATTGAGGCAAACTGTATATAAACCATCGTTTTTTATTTTATGAAAATGAATACAATTTATCGTCGTAAATCTTCATTTCTTGCTAAAAAAAGTTTCAAGGTAGCAGCACTAACAAGTACAATTATTTTAGCTGCAATTATCTTATACTTTTTTAATCCTAGCAATTCTCAAATATATCCTCCTAGCCCATTTAGGTTACTAACTGGCTTATATTGTCCTGGATGTGGTACACTCCGAGGCTTACATTATCTATTGCATGGAAATCTCCTTAAAGCCTTTGATTTAAATCCGTTGATGGTAATATCATTACCATATTTGATATATTCTTATATTGCTTACAGTGCGCCTGTAATTATCGGTCAAAAAGTTCCTCAATTTTTCATCAAACCAAATTGGATTTGGATGACATTAAAAGTTATTTTGGCATATTGGGTATTAAGAAATCTGCCCTTTGCCCCTTTTTCTTGGTTAGCACCTTAATTTGCTTGCCAAATTCTGATGGTTTTGTCCTCGCTACTAGAGGCTAAAATATTTCCATCAGAACTAATATCTACAGACAAGACACTGCCAGTATGTCCAGTAAGGGTATGCAGCAGTGTCGCTTTTTTTAAGTTCCAAATTTTGAGAGTTCGATCATCACTACCACTAATCAAACTCTGTCCATCTGAACTGATAGCTAGTGTTTGAATTGAACCATTATGTCCCTCAAGAACTTGTTGGAGTTGTCCATTATGTAAATCCCATACATAAATAGTTTTACCAAAACCAGCACCAACAATTACTTGTAAGATGGAACTAATAGCCACAGTACGCACAAAGCCAGGAAATCCGGCAATTGTTCGCAGTAATTCTCCTGTTTGTAACTGCCAGATTTTAATTAATTTATCACTACCACCACTGACGAGGAAATTACCATCAGAACTAATAGCAATATCATAAATAAAACCTGAATTTTCACCAAGAGTGCGCTGTAGTTTGCCAGTTTTCACATGCCAAATTTTGATAGTGCGATCGCGAGAAGCACTAACAAGATTTTGTCCATCTGGGCTAAAACACAATCCATTAATTAAGTCAAAGTGTCCTTTGAGTACCGATAGTAATTTACCTGTTTGTAGATGCCAAATTTTGATTGTTTTGTTGCTGCTACCACTGGCGAGAGTTTGTCCATCTGGAGAAATCGCTATGACTACCCACTCGCCTTTTTCCGACAGCATTCCTTGTAATTGTCGCTTTTGCAGATTCCAGATTCTGATTGTTTTATCATTACTACCACTAACCAAACTTTGCCCATTTTGAGTGAATGCTACAGAACGGACAATATTGGTATGTCCACTCAAAGCATAGGCAAAAACAGCATTGCTGAGGTTTAATGGACGATGGCTAGGTGTTTGCACCTGTTGCATCGCAGTGATTTTATTACGTCCAGCGATCGCAGCAGTAAAATTTGGATTGATGCTTAAAGCTTGATTGTAATCTGCTAGTGCTGCTTGGTAATCTCCCATTTGTAAATAGACATCGCCTCGATTTGTCCATGCTTCTACATAGTTGGGATTCATCTGCAAAGCTTGATTAAAATCTGCGATCGCACCTTGATAATCTAGTCTTTGTGCTTTATCTAATCCCCAAAAGTTATAGGCTTCAAAGTTGATTGGTATAGTAGGTGGAACCGCAGCTACAGGTTTCGCCTGTAAATCCTGTAAAACTTCTTGTGCAGATTGATATCTTTCTGGTACGAAATGCTTGAGCATCTTCTCGATAATTTGCTCTAAATCTTTGCTAACACTGACGCCTTTATCTTGCAAACATTCTCGCCATAACCAACGAGCATTTCTGACATCATATAGAGCATCAGTAAGATTACCAAAACCATCTTGTAATGGTAAAAATCCCGTTAATAATCTGACACAAGTAGCCCCTAAAGCATAAATATCACTAGCAGGATAAGCATAACCTTGCATTTGTTCTAAAGGAGCATAACCAATAGTATAAATTCCTGTTCCCTGGCGAGCAAAGGTAGTTTGTGTCACTTGTTTTGCACCACCAAAATCAATCAATACGAGTTTGCGATCGCTATGGCGTCGAATGATATTTTCTGGCTTGATATCGCGGTGGATAACATTGCGATCGTGAACGAATTGCAAAATAGGTAATAAATCAGCTAATAATTCCCGAATTTTTGCTTCATTGAATTCTTGCGTTAGTAGTTCTGTTAATAAAGTGTCTCCAGCAATCAATTCTTGTACCAAATACAAATTTGCACCTTGACCAAAATAAGCAACTAAGCGGGGAATTTGAGCATGATTTTCTCCTAATTCATATAATCGCCTAGCTTCTTCTTTAAACATAGATGCAGCTTTACTTAATGCTGCTGTTCCCTGAACCTGGGGTACAAATTGCTTAATCACACAAGGTGAATCTAGTCTATCAATATCTTGGGCTTCGTAAGTTCTGCCAAAACCACCCTCACCCAATAACCTACTCATCCGATAACGATTCTTAAATAAAGTACCGAAATTATTTGCACCACAACTGGTACAAAATCTGTTCCCATCAGGATTAAAAGGATTTGAACAATTAGGATTTTGACAGATTTGCATGACTTTACACCTAGAACCCCATTAAAAATATCTACAAAGATACAAACTAGGATTCCGCTTTCGGAATTGAAGGATCAATTCCCTCTACATACCAATCCATCGTTAATTGTTCTTTATCTGGCAAAACTTGACCCTTCTGCACCCGTAGCTTACCCTTTTGATCTTTTACCGGGCCATCAAAAGGATGGGTAGTACCTTTAATAAATTCATCTCGCTTCGCCATTACCAATTGCTGTACATCTTGAGGAATTGTTGAATTTAAGGGTGAAATATCTACCATACCCTGACCAATGCCAAACCAAACATCTTCAGATTTCCAACTACCATTCATCACAGCCAAAGCTTGATCTGTGTAAAATTTACCCCATTTATTAATAACTGATGTTAAATGTGCTTTCGGACCAAACCGACTCATATCGATGTTATAACCAAATGCAAAAATACCTTTTTCTTCTGCTAGTTGCACAGCAGCAGCAGAATCAGTATGCTGTGTCAAGACATCTGCACCTAAACTGATCAAAGCTTGTGCTGCTTCTCTTTCTTTAGCTGGATCGTACCAACTTTGCACCCACACCACTTTCACTTTCGCCTTGGGGTTTACCGCCCGTAATCCTTGGGTGAAAGCACCGATACCACGAATTACTTTAGGAATTGGGTATGCTCCGATAAAACCAATGATATTAGATTTGGTCATTTTACCTGCAATCATACCAGTCAAGTAACGCGGTTCTTCAAAGCGTCCCAAATAAGTACCGACATTAGCAGCACGTTTATAGCCAGTACAGTGTTCAAAATACACACGAGGAAAATCTTTGGCAACTTTAATGGTTGAATTCATGTAACCAAAAGAAGTTGTAAAAATCAACTTGTTACCATCTAACGCCAGTTGACGAATTACCCTCTCAGCATCAGCACCTTCACTGACATTTTCCACAAAAGTAGAGCTGAGTTTACCTTGCAGATTTACTTCCATTTCTCTACGACCAAGGTCATGGGCATAAGTCCATCCCAAATCACCCATAGGCCCTACATACACAAATCCTACCTTCAAAGGTTCATTCGCTGCTACAGGTGATAATCCAGAAGAGACTTCGCCCTCTGGATTATGATATTTGTCTCCAGAACAAGCAGCAAAGGTCAAACTAGCTCCCGCAACAGAGGTGTACTTGATAAACTGACGACGATCCATATTTATCGCTGATCCGCATTGAGTTAAAAATATTTCTCTTTGTAGTAGTAAATGAGTAGTAGATGCAAGTTGAATTTTTATTTTCCAATTTTATAAATATATGCGGTATACGTAAAACTCAGTAGCTTTAGAGATCGGCGCTATTTCATTCTCATCGAGATCACCTCAGAATTAATTTGTGAGAGTAATAGCAAAAGTCGGTTTAAATTGACTGTTTTGTGGTAATTAAGTCCGTTGAAACGGACTTAAGCTATTAGCTCTGAACTTTAGTTCAGGGCGGTTTATGTCTAGAATGAAATAGCCTGCTTTAGAGACAATCGCAATGTGACCCGATACAATCGCAATGCGACTCAATGCAATCGCAATGCGACCCGATACAATCGCAATGTGACTCAATGCAATCGTAATGCGACCCGATACAATCGCAATGCGACCCGATACAATCGTAATGTGACTCGATGCAATCATATATAAGGCGAGATATTAACATTACTCAGATTCCCGACTTCTGTTGAGGATGCAGCTGGCGAATCAGGGGTGACATCTCTCATCAACGATTTTTCGTCATTCCACCAGATGTAGAGACGTAGCAATGCTACGTCTCTACAAGCCAATTTGTGGGCGAATGAGGGGTCAAACCCACCATTCGCCAGCTGTGTCCTCAACAGAAGTCGGGGATCTGAGCTTTGCGATTCTCACAAATCATATAGGATTGCTATATTTGATTATTTAAAATAGCAAATATCGCAAACCAATCAGCAATAAAAACACGCCATATAGCTTTTTCATCAATTCACTACTAATAAATGGCTGATTGGCAAATAAAGCACCAAAGAAATTACCAATAATCAAACCAACAGCAATAATCACAGCATATTTGATATTCAGATTACCATTACGGTAGTAAACAATCGCGGCTAAAATACCAATAGGCAAAATTTGAGCAGCGATAGAAGTACCAGTAGCAAATTTTTGATCCATGCTCATGATTAGTACCATTGCAGGAACCATAATTGCACCACCACCAATACCAAACATACCGCCAGCTACACCAGCCACAAGCCCAATGATCAACAATTGAATGAGTATGTTAGACATAAAATTATAAATTATTTGAACTAGTAAATTATAAATTTATTCCATTTATAAAAACATATTTTGATAACATCCCATGCACACCTTTTTGGGGAGTGTTGACAACTTGAGTAATACGGAAATTCACCGCTAAACTACATAACACATAAGCATCTTCTGGTGATATTTTTGTAAAACCTACCAAAAAATCAATCATGTTGTTTAAAGCTTGTTCTAAAGCTGCATCCAAAGTTTCACCAAATCCCATTGTGATAATATCAGTAGCAGTTTCAGCGATGGGTGCAGTTACTTGCAAATCTTTGCGAATTTTGAGTTGAATTGTACCGTTCATAGATGTTTCTATGGCCGTGACATTAACTTCACCATCTCCCTGAGCTGAATGTCCATCACCAATAGAAAATAAAGCACCAGGAACAAAAACAGGCAAAAATATTTTTGAACCTGCTTGCAGTTCGCGGTTGTCTATATTACCACCATAACAACCAGGAGGAATAGAAGAACGTTGTGTTTCGGGAGTAGCAACACCAAGAATACCAAAAAAAGGTTTCAGGGGTATTTGAATCCCACTATTTACAGAAAACTCCGCAACATTATTTTCTAAATCTAGATGAATAAATCTCAAAGCTGGTTCATTAAATTGGTGTGGTAAAACTCCCCATCCCGTCCGAATAGCATTAAAACCAACAGGTAAACTTGGTTTGATTGCTTCCAATTTTACTTCTAAAATATCTCCCGGTTCTGCTTCCTGTACATAAATAGGCCCTGTTAATAAATGTGGCCCACCTGCTATTTTCTTTTCTAGTGGTAAGTTTTGGCAAATGTCAGCAAATTCTGGCGTGATAAATTCTGCTGGTGCTTTGTTATAAATATAGTAACCAGTGTAAGTTTCCACATCTACTGTATCGCCAGATTCAATTATCAATGCTGGTTCTAGTTCATGGGAAAAACCACCTAGATGTACAGTGTTTGGAGTTGCTTTCAAAATATGATGAGTCATCCGATTTTAGATTTTGGATTACCCTGCGGGAAGCCGCAGAAGCGTCTATGGATTTTGGATTGATGATATTTATAAAATTTGGGAACTTATACCATTAATAATTTTACTCTTAGAGGATGTTTGAAAAGTCATGATTGATGTATCAAATATTTTTTACCCCACCCTAACCCTCCCCTTGTAAAGGGGAGGGAACCGGATTTCTCTTGTTTACCCCCTTTATAAGGGGGGATTAAGGGGGGTAATAATGTAATTAAAATTACAGCCAATCACTTTTCAAACAACCTCTTAGCATAACTAAAAAAGATCTGAATAATGGAAACCCAACTTGGAGTTGATCTGGAACAGATTGAGACATAATTACTAAACACTAACAAATATTTTTAGTCACAAATTCAATTACATCTGCTAAACCTGTCTTTGTTTTTAAATTTGTGAAGATAAAGGGTTTGTCGCCGCGCATTTTTTTGGCATCTTGTTCCATTACGCTTAAATCTGCACCAACGTAGGGAGCTAAATCAGTTTTATTAATCACTAATAAATCAGATTTGGTAATCCCAGGGCCACCTTTGCGAGGAATTTTATCACCAGCAGCAACATCGATAACATAAATTGTTAAATCTACTAATTCGGGGCTAAAAGTTGCAGCTAAATTATCGCCACCGCTTTCTATAAAGACTAAGTTTAAATTAGAAAAACGTGCTTCTAATTGTTCAACTGCTGCTAGATTCATCGAAGCATCTTCACGGATAGCAGTGTGAGGACAACCGCCAGTCTCTACACCGATAATGCGATCGCTCGTTAAAGCTTGAGAACGTACTAAAAACTGTGCATCTTCTTGTGTATAAATATCATTAGTTACCACAGCGATGTGATATTTGTCACGCATCATCTTACACAAAGCATCTACTAAAGCAGTTTTTCCAGAACCCACAGGCCCAGCAACTCCGACTCGAAAAGCATTCATAATTTTGTTGGTGGTTGATTGTTAATTGTTAGTAGTTGACTATTAACCATTGACTATGGACTAATAACAAATGACAAATGACCAATGACCAATGACTAATTTACAAATTTTTCTAGATATTGCCACAGAAACGGCGCTGGCTGCTGGTGCGGTTTTGCAAGGTTACTTGGGTAAAGTAGAAGACGCAATTACCGAAAAAGGACGCCCTGGGGACTTAGTTACTGTTGCTGATAAAGCTTCCGAAGAAGTTATTTTACAAGCTTTGGGTCGTCACTTTCCTAACCATGCCATTCTCACAGAAGAATCTGGCAAACTTGGAAATCAAGACAATGAGTTTCTTTGGGCAATTGATCCTTTAGATGGTACAACAAACTTTGCTCATCAATACCCATTTTTTGCTGTTTCTATTGGGTTAATGATCAATGGTGTTCCCCAAGTAGGCGTGATTTATGATCCTTTTCACGATGAATTATTTCGTGCAGCTCAAGATATGGGTGCAACCCGTAACCGCCATCAGATCAAAGTTTCGGACACTTATGAATTAAGTAAGAGTTTGCTGGTGACGGGATTTGCTTACGATCGCCGTGAAATTTCTGATAACAACTATGCAGAATTTTGTCATCTTACTCATATCACCCAAGGAGTACGACGCAGTGGTTCAGCATCCCTGGATTTAGCTCATGTCGCTTGTGGACGTCTGGATGGTTACTGGGAAAGAGGTCTTTCTCCTTGGGATATAGCAGCAGGCATAATTATAGTGCGTGAGGCTGGAGGGAAAGTCACTGCTTACGATCGCACTCCCGTCAAAATTGAGTCAGGTAGAATTTTGGCAACAAATACACATCTTCACGAGGTTCTAAGTCAAGAACTCCTGCAAGTTCAAGCTCAAGGGATCGGGAAACGGTGATCGGGGACTAGTTTGAAAAATGATTGCGACAGGTGGATTCTCGCAAACTATAGCACTTCTGACTCGATTGCAATACAGTCGGAACCCCACCCCGGCTTTGCTGACGCAAAACCTCCCCTCCCCGTAAACGGGGCTGCGGTGTACACATAAATCCTCTGATCCCCCTAAATCCCCCTTTTTAAGGGGGACTTTGATTCTAGTTCCCCCTTTTTTAAGGGGGGTTAGGGGGGATCAAAACGCTGCTAGGCAACTTTATAAGACTTCTGTGTACACCGTAGAAGGGGGGTTAGGGGGGATCAAAACGCTACTAGGCAACTTTATAAGACTTCTGTGTACACCGTAGCCCCGCAAGCGCTTAGGGGATTAAGGGGTGGGGTACTGGGGTACGTATTGGACACAACCGAGAACTGCTATAGTTCTAGGCGGGATACGGTTTCAACATGAAAAATTTTTGACTTGTGTGTACAGCGTAGCCTTACAAAGGGTAGGGATTTTGTATTTGGTAATTTTTTGACCATTTCAGCCGATCATAGTTTACATGCCCTGTAGCAGCTTCCGGGTTCCTTGCAGCAGCTTCAGGGTTGACGTTTCCGTGTTTCGCGCAGCCTGTAGCAGCTTCCGGGTTCCTTGCAGCAACTTCAGGGTTGACGTTTCCGTGTTCCGCGCAGCCTGTAGCAGCTTCAGGGTTCCTTGCAGCAGCTTCAGGGTTGACGTTTCCGTGTTCCGCGCAGCCTGTAGCAGCTTCCGGGTTCCTTGCAGCAATTTCTGCCAAACAGCTTTCTGAAGTAAACTTTAGCTATGAGACTGCGATCGCGATCGTAGGCGGATTTGAACTCCCAAGCAACCAATTGTTCCACACACCATGATCAACTGGACTGGCTATTTACAATCACTCTGCGGCGATGAT
>JAHHHW010000037.1 GCA_019359115.1 Pelatocladus maniniholoensis HA4357-MV3 | reverse complement strand
TTTGTTTTAATTATTAATTTATTTTCAATGTTAAAAAATTCATATAGTTCTCTGACTAAAATTTTTGCATGTGGAAATTACGTAAGTAATAATTTTGATTTTTTAAAATTAAGATGCGCTTGCCCTACCTACACCCCTATACCCCTACACTCCTACACCCCTACAGAAGCATCCCAAGGAGCAGGTTTTCTGACTTGTTTCCATACAGGACTATACAAGGCTTCATACAATTCCTGAGCCATTTCCAGCATCCCTGCATAACCAGCGTAGGCATGATGACGTTCATGATTAATATCTAAGAAAGGAATCCTTGCTTTCAGTGCTGTGTATTGATTGCTTCCTCCAGCTATTAACATATCAGCTTTTGTATTCTCCAGTACTTGTAGTAATGCACTGGGACTTCCCTTGGACAAAACAATGCCATCTTGACCAAGTAATTGTTTAATTTTGGCTTTTTCTTCTTTTGTACTTTTTCTGTCACTAGTAGCAATCACCTCCATTCCTAAGTCTCTCGCTGCTAAAATAATTGACCAACTTTTGACACCTCCACTATAAAGAACAACACGCTTTCCTTTTAAGCGGGAACGATAGGGAGCTAGGGCAATATCTAGTGCTGCGGTTTCTTCTGCTATCAGCCATTCTGTACGTTCTTGAAGATAAAAATCGCCTAATGTTGCAGCAATATTCCGCAAGCAACGGTTCATGTTTTCCACACCATAGAAAGATTCTTCAATGTAAGGAATTCCATAACATTCCTTCATTGTTTGTGCCATTCCTAGTGATACATTCGAGCAAATCACTACATTCAACTTGGCGCGATGAGCATAGCAAATTTCTTGATAGCGAGCATCACCCGTAATTTTGGAAAGAACACGAATACCTAATCTCTTCAACAGTGGTAAAACGTTCCATATTTCACCAGCAACATTGTATTCACCGATAATATTAATATCGAATGGTGTAATCATTTCTGGTTCCGCAGTTCCAACCACATGTTCCAATAAAGCTTCACCAGCAATACGATTACCTAAATTTTTACTACCAAGAAATCCAGGTGCATTTATATAGATAACTGGAATACCGATTTTTCTTGCAGCTGCTTGACAAATAGTATTCATGTCATCACCAATCAAAGCAGTGACACAGGTAGAATAGACAAAGACGGCCGCAGGATTATAGCGTTGAGCGATGTCGAGTATGGCTTGATAAAGCTTCTGTTCACCACCAAAAATGACATCATTCTCACTCAAATCAGTAGTGAAGCCAATTTGGTGTATTTTAGAACCTGATGAGAGACTACCACGACTTACCCAGGGGTTGCGAGTGCAGGCAAATGAAGCATGTACTAAATGAGCAGCATCAGTAATTGGTACAAGAGCCACCATTGCTCCCTCAAAAGGACAATTCCCTTGAGCCGCGCCTGGTTGTGGTGGTTTTTTGCAAGATACTTTTTTCTGATTCTGCAACTTTATTTGATTATGTTTGCATTCCGTCTCGTTAAGTGGTTTGTTGATTTTTATTTGAATGTTGTTCATGTTCTTACTTGTACTGAGTTAGGATAGGGTGAAGGAAGAAAAAATAAGTATTTTACTTATTCTTGATTTCGATCTGGATTTACATCTTGTGCCATTTTTTTAAATTCATTTTTCTCCTCACTTATAAGCAGTGATTACTGTGGTGTGCAAGATATTAAAGGTGAATCAAACCCATATTTATTCAAGATTTTTTGTCCATCTGGAGAAAGAATATACATAGCTAACATCACTCCAGAATTGCTGGCATTCTTCATCAAATTCATACCATAATTGACCTTGAGTGCAAGTTTTTCTGGTAATTCCACTATTTGTAAATTTGGTGATGCTAAAATAGCTAACCTAGCAGCAGTACAGTAGTTTAAAAAGATATCTACCTGTTGTGTTTCAGTGATGAAGTATGCAAGTTCATTCTTTCCTTTGGGGACAATAGGAGAATTACGTCCACCTACCAAACGTAATGCTTTTTGATTTAGCTCGTTAAAACTACCTAGTTGTACTTTTTCAGCTTTACGGAATATTTCCTGTGCGTAGTCCCCAGAAGCATCTTCATTTGGTGTTGATGTTCCTAATTTTATTTCTGGATTTAACATCCAATCTAAGAGATTATTTGGTGTCACTTTTAAACCAGGTTTGACAATGGCACACATTTTATTCCTGGTAAAATTCACTACTGGGCTGCTTTTATTAGCTTTCATTAAAGTGGCGGGATTTCCTATATCAGCACTAGCAAATATATCGCTGTGTTCTCCATTTAAAAGACGCTCTCGTAGCAAACCAGAATGGTCAAATTCAAGTCTTACAGGTATGTCATATTCTCTAGCAAAATCCTGTGCAACTTCTGAAATAGCACCTCTTAAGCTACCAGCTGCATACAGAGTAACAGAAGTTTGAAAATCCTGAGTAAAAAGGATTTTTTGTTTATTATTGAACTCTAAAGATGTCACCATAAATTTAACTCCTAGTAATAGCTAAGGCATCTGTAGTAACTATTTACTACGATTCAAATAATGCATTTTTTGTGTAGTGAAAATAAAACTGACTGCAATCAATACCTCAATTGGCACAATTGACAATTTTGAACTTATACAAAACCACAATAAAGAAAATAATGCACTTAATAACTGCAAGAGTTCATTTGTAATTTTTGCAGTAACGAAAACAAAAATAATGGCAAGGAATACAGTAACTGATGAATAAATCAACATAACAGATACAGTGTTTAGAATGAGTTATTTATTGTGTTTATCATCTGAAGAAGAAAGATAGGGGAGTTGGCAGTAAAAGGAGTAACCATCATAATTCCAGAAGGTAAGGTGTCTTATAAGGTATTTCCCCACATCCCCTATCGGCAGAAAACCTATTAAACGTGTGAAGATTAGAGGAAATGGGAAAGGGAAATTTCCCTTTCCCCAAGTTAGATACATCTAACTGATCAAAGTTAGATACACCTAACCCAGCAAGC
Organism: Pelatocladus maniniholoensis HA4357-MV3; assembly: GCA_019359115.1. Lineage (GTDB taxonomy): Bacteria > Cyanobacteriota > Cyanobacteriia > Cyanobacteriales > Nostocaceae > Pelatocladus > Pelatocladus maniniholoensis. The sequence goes on along the minus strand of JAHHHW010000037.1, from coordinate 11,745 downwards.
AAGCCTTTGTATTGAGTGAGAAATCACAAAGCTAATTATTTCGTGATGCTCAACAAATATTTTCAATGTGACATGAACTCAATTGCAGCAACTGAAGTAACTTAAAATTTCACTAATTATCTAATACCGCAGATGACCTGTAAAAAGATAAAACTCTTATCTTGATCAAGAACTGCAATCTATCAAACACCTCAAGAATAAAGTTACAAAAAATCGTAACTGATTCAATAGCACCTTCTATGGAAATAACTAAAGTCTTCTAAAACATCTCGTTTCTATGGGAAGACTCGTTAATGCTTTTACTATTTTTATTCCCCTTACTGCAAGCATAACACACACATTGCAAAATTATTTGCTATTTTTAAATTTTTTTTGCAGCAACAATCTCATGTATTTTGTAAAAATACTTACAGATTTTGATTTTATAGCAAGTTTAGTATGCATTATGCTAAAATAATTGCATCAGCACATATTCTTCATCTGCATATGACTTATAGTTATGCTTTAGCTCTTTGGCTGCGAGCTTCTTTCCTTACGAGAACGCTACTCTAACTTGAAGTTGTTATTTTGTGGGAACGCCTGATAGCGATCGCATCTACGCTGAGAGTTGATCAACTACTTCAATTGCATAACGACGGGATCGTTTCAATCGACTCAGCAGGACAACCATTAATAGCTTAAAGAGTAAACATTGTTACCGTAAAGTTTACTAGTAACAATAATGCTAATCAAAGCCAAAAGTCTTCTTATATTAATTGATTATTAGTGCTTGAAGAATTCTTCTTCCTAAAATTAACGGTTGGTAAAATTTTACCGAAGTAAAAATGTATGCCAAGAAAAGAACAAGGATGGATCACATTTCAAGTTTCAGAGCAAGAGCGCAAACTTCTAGACGAATTATCCCAAAGGTTGCAACGTACTAAAACGGAAATTCTTCGGGAACTAGTACGCGGACTTGATCAACTTCAAGCGCGATCGCCACAATCAATACCAAGCAAAAAGCAAGAAGCAAAAGAGATCCAGACTCACTATATAGAAATCACTCATTGCAACAAACCTCTGAAAGTTAGCTCTCGCAATATCCTTAAAGGTGTAGTCACAGAAGTTATTCGCACAGGAGTAAGTAGTCAGGTAACTTTAAAGGTTGTTCATGAAGTAGAGTTAATTTCGATCATGACTACTACCTCAGCAGATGAATTGGAGTTATGCGAGGGAACAGAAGCTTATGCGGTAATTAATCCCTGTTTGGTGACTCTAGGTAGGGAATAATCTGCCAACCCTAAATCAAGAGTTTTAAACTCGTCCTTCATGTCCTTCGAGGGTAAACTAAAGAAACACTTTTTCCTCCCCTACACCCATTTCTCTTAGAAGATAAACAGATATAGAATAAAAAATTTTCCTTTACCAACTATTTTGGCAAAATGTATGTTAATCTTACTATAGGGGAATAAGAAAGCAGCTAAGTAAACTAGCAACAAGTTAAATTTACTTGCTGTAATAGCAGAAATCCGCAAGTAACTTAGTGAATTGTACACTATACTTGCTCCGAAGAAATCAAAAATTAGCAAGTATCTTAGCAAAATGTATGTTATGCTTGCCGTAGGTTGATTAGAATTGATAAGAGCAGTCTTCTGATCTTCCAACAAAAACAGCATACAGCATATACTAGAAGACCTTGCTATTGCCTCGGTAGATTAAGTTTGTCCACTGTGGCTTTTTGTAACGGAGAGATACAGCCTCATGAAGCAAGACGGGAGTCTGTGCAACAACCTGAAGTCGATTAGAACTCGTTTGGGCATGAGTCAGCAAGATTTGGCTAACATAGCTGGGGTGACTCGTCAGACTATTAGTGGTGTGGAATCAGGACAATATGCTCCTTCAGTTGCTGTGTCACTACGTTTAGCTAAAGCGCTTGGCTGCCAAGTCGAGAACTTATTCTGGTTTGAGGAAGATCTGCCTGAAATTGAGGCAGTTCTTACTAAACCTGTCCCCACTGGACGGCAAGTACGAGTTAGTCTCGCGCGGGTTGGAGGCCAATGGATAGCTTATCCCCTAGTTGGGAACGATGCTTTTCGTATCGAAATGATTCCAGCCGACGGTGAAGCACAAGGGCAGATAGGAACAAATAAAGTCCAAGTCCGGCTTCTGGACGATATGGACAAACTGCACAATACAGTTGTGATTGCTGGTTGTACACCTGTAATTTCTCTTTGGGCAAAAGCCACCGAACGTTGGCATCCCCAGTTGCGAGTTCATTACAATTTTGCTAACAGCATGGCTGCATTGCGTTCTCTAGACCGAGGTGAAGTACATATCGCCGGGATGCACTTGTACGATCCCCAAACTGGGGAATATAACATTCCCTTTGTGCGGGAAGCCTTAGCAGGTAAAAGTGCTGTCTTGATCACTATCGGGGTTTGGGAAGAGGGATTATTAGTTCCACCGAGAAACCCAATGGGAATTAAAAGTGTTTCTGATTTGGTGGACTTAGGAGCAACCATTGTCAACCGTGAACCGGGTTCTGGCAGTCGGATGCTTTTAGAGAGAAAACTCCAAGAAGAACAAGTTCCATTCCATACTCTCAAAGGATTTGAGCATATCGTCCACAGCCATAAAGATGTTGCTTTATCTATAGTTTCAGGAATTGCTGATGCAGGTGTCAGTACGGCATCTATAGCTACTGCTTTTGGGTTAGGATTTGTTCCCCTACATCGGGCGCGATATGACTTGGTAATTCTCAAAGAATATCTGGAAGAAGCACCAGTACAGCAGTTGCTTAGTACTTTGGGACATCGGCTAGTCCAATCCCAGTTAGAGGTTCTCGGTGGCTATGACATCAGTAAGATTGGGGAAGTTGTAGCGACTATTTAGGGTAGAGTTTAACAGTTATCAGTTAGAGCTATTAGGATTTTAGGACTGTTCACTGATTGGTGGTACTACTATTGGTTGGTTTGGTGGTAAGCAGGGAAATTTTGTGTAATTCCTACCAGTAGTATAGTCACTCTCAGATTTGGGCAACAATATTGGTAGTTCGAGAATCTTCGCTGATCAACTCCAGGTACCCTTTCAAACTCTGTTGAGTATCCGAGCAATTATCTGACTGTGATGCTCCTGAAGTAACTGCAACTATAAAGTTGTACTCAAGACATATTCGCATGTCTGCAATCAAGTGATTGCAACGGTGTGATTTGGGTAAATACTCTGATCACAGCGCAAAAGATAGTAGTTGGGTAGAACGGTTGCGATCGCTATCAGGTGAAATTTCTCAACAACTGAATTAGCTTGTTGATTGAGTTCGGTATTCTCGAAAGCGATGAACAAGTTAAGCAACTGACTGATACAGATAAAGCAGTCAAAGAAAGTGAGAAAAAACAAGAAGATGCTGAAGGCGAAGCCCTAGAAGCACTGAAAAAAGGCAATGTCGAAATTGTTGCTTCTAGCGACAAGAAGTAAAGTTTAGCCGCCCAACAGTAGACCACAGGTGGGCTAATTATTGCTCACCTTTCCTCCAATTGTGGAACAGACAATTCATTTAGTAGGATTTCCAAGTTATCGAGAGGTTTTATGAAAACCAGCCAAGGGGAAATCAATGACCTACCTATAGAGCCAATATCCGAAAATCAAGAAAAATCTTGCACACAATCACCTAAAAAGTAGTTTTCTCCAGCGTTCAGTTGTTGGTTGAAAGCAGAGCTACCGTTATTGGGAGCGTTAATTGATATCAGAGCATTGGTCAATTGGTCATTAGGATTGAAACTGTCTTGATATAGAACCAAAAAATTATCCCAAGCTCCATCATTAGATGACGTAGCTCCAGGTACAGCACTTGCAAAGCTATATAAACCCGATTGTTCAACCACAAATTCAAAAACATCGTAGGCTGGATTCATACCAGGCCCACCATCTGAACCACTGACTCTATCGGGAGGATCTCCTGGTGCAGTACGCAGCCAAGTAGGCTGATTTGTTGTGTCACCTTGATAGGTTAATTCAAAAGCTTTTGCGGGGGTCGCAATGCAGAAAGCAGTCAACCCCATGCCAAGAGTGATAATCAGACGTTTTTTGAGAGATGTTGCTATTAATACCATATTTGATAGATTGCTTCTATCCTAATTTTGAAAAGAATGTACTTCAGATGATGAGTTAACTAAGACTATATGGATTATTGCCAAAGATGAGCGGTCGCTGGCTAATTCAGGTAGAGTCTGAAAATATTGTTGTGTCGCTCAATTCAGATGAGTTTCAAGTGATCAGCCAGTCTCAAAAGCAAGTCTCTAAAAACACCTCAACTCTCCATCAAAATCAGCCGTAGTGGGTCTAAATGAATACGCCAAGGGAAGGGACGGTCTTTGAGATTAGCCCATTTTTCTTTATACACTTCCACTTGTAAATTATAATCTTCAGAGTCGCTAGGAGGGTGATTTAGCTTGAGATAGGCAGTCAATCGGTGTTGGGTTTCACTTGTGTCAGCAACCCAACAAGCAAAAGTATTCTCCTGATTTGGGTCATTACAGAAGGTGAGGTGATGAGCGCGTATTCCGACATATTTGGCGGAGTTGGGGATAGGTTCTACCACTTGCAAATTACAGTTCCAGTCCAAAGCTTTAACCTGTTGAGAATCAACTGCTTGGATGCGAGAAATATTTTTACATTCTGTGACTTTGGCGACAACTAAATTTGGTGGTCGCTCAAAAATATTTTCTTTAGAATCGTTGGCAATAACTTCTCCTTGCGACAGCACTAAAATATTGCTACTCACACGATAAGCTTCCTCTAGCTTGTGGGTAACAAATAAAAATATTGTACACTTGATGAAGAAAAATCTGAACAAATTTCAATAGGTGACTGGAATGATCATTATTTCAGTGCTGAAGAAACTTATCAACTTAACGTTGAAGGTAGAATTTCGGTTAAGGGAGATTCCACACCATTAGAATTATCGCTTTTCTCAGAAAATAAACTATTAGAATTTTTAGAAGAAACTGATATATCTATAGAATCAATCACTAACATTGAAGTTGCTTCTTAAGCCATCTACTATAGCAATCCTATGTGAGTTGTGAGAATTTACGGAGTCTAAAAACACGTTTTTACAAGCCTTTCAGCCTTTCTTGTTTCTCACGAATGATTTAAGACTGCTATAGGCTACCTGATTACGCTCAATTGCCAATTCGATTTCATCGGGATGAGTGCTTGTTATTCAACTTTTTTCTGTTTAACATAATTACGGAAGTCATCTATTGTGACTTGATTGAGCCATTGATGACGTTCTTTAGTATAATCACCATAACCTACTTCTAACTGCTGTAAAAACCTTAGCGTTCCTGCTACTCCTAAAGCATTGATGAGAGCTTGATATCCTTGTTGCCTAATTTCCGTCAGTTTCATTGTTTTCTTCCTCTGTTTGTAAAACATTCATTAACCAAATTGTAGGGTTTTCGACTTCTATGTTCAAAATACTTTGAAACTTTTTTGCTTTCCTAAGCAGTCTGTCGTCAGTCGTTAAAAACACATCAGCATCTCCAGCTTCTGCAAAAGCCAAATGTAACGCATCGTGAAATTTAAAACTCAACTTCATTAACTCTTCTGCTCTCAAATCAATATTTTCAGTTGATTGAATATAAATATTGGCTACATTTAGTATCGATTTGACCTGTTGTTGTTTAAATGAGTCTGAATGTAGACTAACCTCAAATTCAATAATATCGCTATTCATCAATATCCATTTGCCATCTTCGCAATTTTGAATAATTTCTGTTACTGCTTCAGCCTCCATCCGCATCCGAAACTGTTCTAAATTGTCTAAAGTTCGATTCAGACAACAAACATCGAGATAAATTTTAGTCATGTTGTATTTTGACTGGAAACTGTGAAGTAGCTGCGCGTAAAATCCAAAATTTAATCATTTAATCATTCTGGCTAGGCAAAAGTGCTACAACGGTAAAATGATATAGCTGCTTTACTTTAATTACAATTCTATTGTTTACAGGTATTCAATGACACATCCTGAGCAGATCCAAGAAACTCTGCACCGAGTTGAGATTGGAAAGCAAACTGATGAGGATATAAAATTTTTACGTCAGCAACTTTTGGCTGGCGATCGCCAAATCGTATCGCAATTAGGTAAGTACAACGTCAATATTGGTCAAGGTAGAGACATCCACATAGGCGATCGCATTTATCAACAGTGGGATGAACAAGCGATCCAAGCTTTAGTTAAAGCTATTCAAAAAGTAACTTGGCGATGTGTCGCTAATTTAACAGAGAACGACTATACTCAATCTATCGGAATTGGCATAATAGATAAATTATCAAAGCAGTTAACTGATTTCTCCCAGCAGTCTGTAATGCGCTATGGGTTGAAGTTAGCTTTTAGTCCTAATTCACAACAAGAATATTTTGTTAGTAGTGGGAACCAAGTTATTAAACGTTGGCAGACAAATACATGGGAAATGTTGCGAGAAATATCTGTTCCATTTTCCATCACAGATACTTTTGATTTATGGTTTACTGCTGTAGCAATTAGCCCCAATTCTCAACTAATTGCTGCCTGTAAAGCCTATCAAGTAAATGTTTGGACTTTAGGCACAGATAACCTCATTCATACCTTTGGTAAAACTGTTTTTAGTAACTTTTTCGATGTTTTCGGTTTTGACTCAGTTGCTTTTAGTCCAGATAGCAAAATATTAGCAGCTAATGATAACCGAGACATTAAATTATGGGATATAGAAACAGGAAATGTTTTTAGTCCAGATGGTAAAACTTTAGTGAGCGGAGGTAATGATGGGAAAATTGTAGAATGGAAAATTACCAAAAAAGAATCACAAATTTTGCCTCAACAACATAGCCGAGGAGTTACATCTATTGCAATCAGTCCAGATGGAGAAACATTAATTAGTGGAGGAAGGGATCAGACGATTAAAGTTTGGAGACGATAACAGTGAGAGAGGAAAGGTAATTATCTGCGATCGCTGCACTTGCTGAAGGCATCGCCATCTAAACATAAATACAAATTTACTGCTTGAACCACGATCAAAATGCTCCCTCCTGAAGAATTAAATGCCATCCTCGACCGCATAGTCAAACACCAGCAGACTGAGACTGATATGACAGTTCTGCGAAAATGGCTCAGTGGTGGTGGTCAGATTATTTCTCAGCAAGGTAAATATGCAGTCAACCTGGGACAAGGACAGGAAATTCACATTGGTGACGAAATTTACCAAGGTGCAGATGCAGAAGTAATTCGAGAAATCGTTCGGTCTATCCTTGAGGAACTAAAGCTTCTAACCATTGCTGCTTTTGGAAATCAAAATATCCAAAAGCCCACAAAGTCAGCTGTTCTATAATCTTTATTTCGTAAATAGAACTTTTAAACTCAGCTATCCCTTCTGCTGCAATCAACACAGCTTGTTCCCAGTAAAAACCGTTACATCGATCTTCAAATTTCACTAGAGCATCAATAAAATTTTCCTTTTCTTGCTTAAAAATATGTTTTCGCCCCAACCAAAGCAAAAATACTTCTTTCCACTGCGCTTCAAAAATCCGGTAAGTAGGAAGACAGGAATAATTACACGGCAGGCTTATATAGATTACGCGCTCAAACCTTACTATACTTCGACTTGACCCGAAGCCTGCCGTGTAATTATTAGCGTCCAGGTACATAACTCGCATCTGGATGGCTGGGATTCTCAGGAATGTGATTTAAAAAATAATGCCAATCATCGATCGCCAACGCAGCAAAATACTCCTGAAAAGTTGGATGGAAAAACGCATACACCCCCTTCCTGGGATTCTCTCCATCCACACCCACCTTATTCAACCATCCGAACCGTAACGCTAACCCAAACAACGAATCAGCATCATCCGGTTCCCCTAAATACTCGCAGACAAAATCCTGTCGCAATCGAAACCGCGTTGCTTCCTTATCGATCGCATCCCTTGCTAATTCTCCCAACGCTGCATTCAACCGCTTACGCTGTTCCCCCGTCGTCGTAAACTGCCCCTTCTTCCATTCGTAAAAATCCGCGACAAACTGCTCGTACAACCGCGCTTTTGTCTCCGGTAATTTTCCCTCACCCAAGTACCAGTTGAAACACAGCAGCGTCAACCGCAATGGGTTTTTCGCCAAATCCCGAATTCGCTCCTTCCCCGGTTCCCCCAAAGCCGCGCACAACCTTTGTCCTGTCTGGCTTTCTGCCGATGGCAGATAACCAAACCAATTGCCGATAAACTGCTCCACCTGTTGGGGATAGGAAAACTCCAGGGTGCGATAATTATCAAAGGAATCCAGGGCATTGCTACCACCATCCCAAAGATTTAGCCGACAGGAAAGCACAATCCACGCTTGTTGTAGCAAAGTTCCCGTGCGAAGTTGGCGATCGCATTCTGTTAGGGGATTACCCAGGGTTGCTTGCATTTCATCAACCCCATCCAGCAACAGCCCATCCGTGAGAGGTTAAACTGAGCCACAAAATCATCTTTAATTTGGGTTGAAGGTTCGGCTTGTCCGACTTTCCTGGCTACTGCTTGCAACCATACTTCAAACAAATATGCTTCCAGTTCCCGTCCCCGCAAATCGGACAGAGATACCCAAATCACCACCGCATCGGGCATTTCTACGGCTACCCAGTGAGCGATTTGCTGCAACAACGTCGTTTTCCCTGCTCCCGGTTCGCCAATAATCACAATACGTTTTCCCTGGCTTTTGGGGCTTTGTCTTTGTTTGAGTACCTGCTCTAAAAATTGCTGATGCTCAAAGGTTTGGGTAATTTCGGTTTCCCGGTAAAGTTCTGAACCATGCTCTGGTGGTACATCTTCCCGTCGTCGAGTTTGCTTTTTCCGCTCCACCAATCCCAATGGTACATACACCTGATCGGTGCGGTAGCTAACTCCCTCACCGGATGTGAGTGGGTTTGTGGTGAGTCTCTGCTGCTCCGACAGCATGGTTTGACTAATATCGTGCCAGTCAATTTCTATTTGCTGGGTGTTCTGGGAAAGTACCTCTAGCAAAATGGTGCGAATAGTCTCTGCGTCAGTGCCTTGATAAATGCGATCGCCAATATAAATATCCTTGCCATCGCCAATATTAACGTTGTACTTTCCCAACTGCAAGACATTTTTACCACCGCTTGCCGTAAGGTATTGACGCAATAGGGCAATATCACCCTCGTCTGCGCTGCCATTGAGGATGCGATCGCATATTATCAGTAATTCCCACGAGTCAGCCATCGCGCTTCCCTAGCTAGTTGAAATTGGCTTGTTGCTCAAAGCATTAAAATATACAGAAATTATAGAGAAATTCTCAAAACAGCGCCTAATATTACCAAAATTATAGTTTTTCCGGAATTGATAATCATTTAATTGAAGTTTCTTAAGTTACAGTGAAATTACTTAGGAGCAGTTCTAGCGATGCCTGCCTCTGACGATTTATTAGCCATTATCGAGCGCATTCTCAGTCACCAGCATACGGATGGGGATTTGGCGGTTTTGTGTCAGGCAATTAGCGCAAGCTCCAGCCAAGGTACGCTACAAATTGGCAAGTATAACGTTAATATCCGGGAAGGCAAGGATATTCACATTGGTGACAAGATTTACCAAGGTGCGGATGCGGAAGCGATTCGGGAGATAATTAAAGAATTGCTATCTAGCCAAAAAGCTGTAGCTGTAAAATATATACCCCATCAAGGAGTTTCCCATTTCGTTGGGCGATCGCATGAACTCGCCAATATTCACGAAAAACTTTACCAGCAACAAAATGCTGTAGCAATTTCCTCTGTTGCTGGGATGGGTGGTGTTGGTAAAACAGAGTTGGCAGTAAAATATGCGAGAGAACATGAAAATTATTATCCTGGAGGTATTTGCTGGTTTTCTGTCAGAGATGGAAATTTAGCAGCAGAGATTATCCAATTTACTCAACTTTATTTAAAGTTAGAAGTTCCCCAAAAGGATTCTCAAGAAAATCCACTCAATATTCATCAACAAGTAGCTTGGTGTTGGCAAAATTGGCAACCACCTGAAGGTTTAGTGCTGGTTGTTTTAGATGATGTTACTGAATTAAAGCATATCAAAGAATTTTTGCCAAAAACTAATAATCGCTTTCGGATATTAATCACAACCCGTCAGCGACGATTAGATATCAACTATGCTGAAATATCACTTGATGTACTATCAACAGATGAAGCTTTGTCATTGTTAAGAGGTATTTTAGGCGAAAATGATAGACGAGTAGATACAGACATTGAAACAGCTAAAAATTTATGTAAATGGCTGGGTTACTTACCTCTAGGTTTAGAATTAGTGGGACGATATTTGGTAGAAGACCCAGATTTATCAATTGCTGATATGTTGCAAGCTTTGAAAGAGGAACGGCTAAAAAATGAAGCAATAAATCCTTCTTCAGAAGATTTAGAAGCAACAGAAATGACCGCAAAATTAGGTGTGAGAGATGCATTTAACTTAACCTGGATCAAGCTTGACCCAAAGACTAAACGTGTTGGAGAATTGTTAAGTTTATTTTCTCCAGATGAAATAGCTTGGAAATATGTAGAGTCTGTTAGCGAGTCGCTGAATTGGACAAAGAAAGAAGTAAACGAAGCTAAAAAGCAGCTTTATAAACGTCATCTAATTGAAAGGTTAGAAGAAGGAGAAGCTAATTATAAAATTCATCCCTTAATTCGCGAGTTCTTACGAGAAAAGTTAGCAGAATTAGAAGAAATTAACGAATTTAAGCAAGCATTTACCAATACTTTTATGGAAATTGCTCAAACAATTCCGAAATCACCAACTTTAGAATTTCTTAACTCAGTTAAAAAAGCGATTCCCCATTTAACAGAAGTGGCAGAAAATTTAATCGATGCTGTCATCGATAAAAATTTAATTTGGGCTTTTCTTGGTTTAGCTAGATTTTACGATGGGCAGGGTTTATATAAACTAGCAGAACCTTGGTTTCAGCAATGTGTACCAGCAGTAAAATTGCGTTTAGGAGAAAACCATCCCCTTGTTGCATCCAGCTTGAACAATTTAGCTGGACTTTACAAATCCCAAGGAAGGTACGAGGAAGCAGAACCACTTTATATCCAAGCATTGGAGTTACATAAACAGCTATTGGGAAAAACCCATCCCCTTATTGCACTCAACTTGAACAATTTAGCTGGACTTTACTGTTCCCAAGGGAGATCCGAAGCAGCAGAACCACTTTATATCCAAGCATTGGAGTTACATAAACAGCTATTGGGAGAAACCCATCCCCTTGTTGCACTCAGCTTGAACAATTTAGCACTACTCTACTTACATCTTGCACCAATAAAATTTGATGTGTTTTAATTACTCAGTATTAAGCTAAAATCCTTGATTTAGCGATAAAAGCCAATAAAAATAAGGTAGCTTTATGGGGTATATTTTTAGTTTATCTGGGTTTATACTGATAGGTGCAAGATATGAGTCTACCGTTCCCAAGGAAGGTACCAAGCAGCAGAACCCCTTTTTATCCGAGCTTTGGAGTTAAGAAAACAGCTACTGGGAGAAAACCATCCCGACATTGCACAAAGCTTCAACAATTTAGCTGCACTTTACGAATCCCAAGGAAGGTACGAAGCTACAGAAACTCTTTTTATCCAAGCTTTATAGCCGTAGCCATGTTGGTTAGGACGCTGCTTGCTTGAGAACAGTTTCCATTGGATCACGTAGATGATCTGATGTGGATAAAAGCTTGCGAACCCGACTTTTCAAAGTCGCCCAAATCTTTTC
>JAHHHW010000036.1 GCA_019359115.1 Pelatocladus maniniholoensis HA4357-MV3 | reverse complement strand
ATTAATCGCTTGGTTTCTTGAGGATTCTCCTCTATGTGATTTAGTACGTTACTCATATTTTGGTGTCAAAAAACTTCTATTGACGTTCTTTTACCACAAAATATACTATTTTGGAGATGTTTATTGTGTACTTACCAACAGGAACATTATCAAAGCGATAAAAACCAAATTCATCTGTTACCCCAGATGCAACACGTTTACCATCAGCATTGATGAGTTCTACTTGTACTTCTGAGATTGGTTGATCTGCTGCATCGGTTATCTTTCCAGCTACGCCATATTCTTCTCTAACAGGGAAATCTAAGCGAGTCACAGCAGATCCTGCTACTTCTGCCACTATACTAGTTTTGATAGTAGAAAGTTCTACAGGTAATTTATCTGGATCGATTTCAACTACATATACACCTTCTGGTAAGTTACCAATAAAGAAATTACCAAAAGCATCAGTTTTAGTACCGCCTACTCTGTCGTTACGACTATCAACTACACGGATATTAGCTCCTTCTAAATTAAACTTTTTCTTCTCACCTTCAATTAATATTCTGCCTGCAATTCCGCCTTTTTCTTGCCCTAAACCATAATATCTAGATGGAGCAATACTACCTCCAGCAAAAGACAAATCTGATATTAAAGAAACTGTCAAACGATCATTTCCAAATGCGCCGATTTGATCTCCGATTCTAGAAGGAATAGCTTGATAATCAACCCTACCATATAAGCCTGGTAGCACCTGCATACCTGCACCAATTACTGGTCCTATTTCTCCATTACTGTAAGCTATTCCCATCCTCCAATTTAGACCACCAAAACGCCGAGAATAATGATTTAGTATTGCACTGTAAAGGGTAGATTGATCACCACCAAATTCACTACCAAGAGATAATTGATATTGTCGGTTAAAGTTATAATTAAAACTAGAGTTATAAATATCACCAAAAGAACTAAAAGCTAGTCTTGTAGAGCTAGTTGGATTATAGAAAGCATTAAATAAATATCGACCTTTATAATCAGGTCTACCTGATAAAGAAAACGCACGAAAAGGAAGTAAATTAAAAGTAGGTGAAATGTAATTAACAGAATCACTGTTATTTTGGAAGCTACGAGCTATAAACCCAAGATTAAAAGCATTGCTAAAACGATAATTCACTCGGAGACTGTGATTATAGCGATCGCGTGATTGGCTATTAGAGCTATAACCAGATGGAAATAACTGAGAATTACCCAGAATTTCTAATTGACCAAAATCTACATCTAAGTCTGTTGCATAACTAAATTTACCACGAGATGTACCCACACTACTGGTAAGAATAGCAGGTATTGCTGGTTGCCAAACAAAACCTGCTTGTGCTTGCAAATTATCAGGAACAAGCTGCAAAGCACTTTCAAAAGTAAAATTCCGAGAAAATCCCTGACGGAATTGGTAAAATCCGACTAGTTTACCAGCATCACTACCAAAATCATCAAAAAAAGCGTCTTGAACGACGTTACCGCTTAATCCCAACCCAGCTAACTGAACATTACCACCTGCTGGTAATAATAAATTAGAAGTATTTATTGATAGAGGACGAATTTCAATTGGTACACTCAGATTATTGCGATCATAAACTAACAATTCTATTTCATCATTACTACCAGTGGGTACATTCACATCTAGAAATTCATATGTGCCGTTTAACCCTACTTGTTGTTGAGCAATGACAATTCCACCTAATCGAAGTTGGACGAAACTTGCTGGTAATGCTTTACCTTTAAATGTTTGTAAAGGTTGAGAACGTCGTGGTAAAAGTTCAGAAGCATTGTAACTTTGATTAAAACGATCTGCGGGCAAATTAGTAATACCAATTTGCGCCCCAGTTAAGGTCATACTATTTAATAGAGGATGTAATCCAATTTGTTGGCGACCAATTTGATAACGAAGTTGATCTTGACGTTTATAAAAGAAGTATTCAGCCAGATTTGGCATATTTTTAAAATTGTTATTTAGGCGAACCCGCCATGCTCCTCCTGCTAATCTTCCACCTAAAAGAGTAGAGCTATAAAAGCTAGTATCTCCAGAGTTTTTATAAAGATATAATTCCTGTCTTAAGCTTGAGATTGTGCTACTAGGAGGTTTTATCTCTGGTTGTAATTCTATTTTTTCTTGTTGAGATACTTCGCCACTTTTCCGCCAAGGTAAATCAACAACTAATGCTAATTCTGCTGTATCAAAAGTAATTTTAGTCAATAATTTTTCTTGAACTAAGAAATCACTGATATAAGTTACACCATCTAATTGCCTGATATCACCAGGTGTTAAATCAATCACTCCCAAAGGTGTTTTTAGTTTTGTGATACCTCCAGTATTTTCAATAGTGAAATTAGCAATATCTGCAAAAGGTTTAAGAGGAACTAAAATAGTATTCCCATCTAGACGAATATCTATATTCCCAACTTCTTGACCATTGATAATCACACCTACTAAAACAATATTTCCTGCGGTTTTAATATAACCAGCTAAGGTACTTGTATTGTTATTTATAAGCTGATCATTATTTTTTTTATTTGTTTGAGAAGGCAACTCAGCAAGAGTAGGATATTTAAATTGCTTTTCAGCTACGGATTCGGAATGACAGCAAATAGTAATAATTGGTTGTGTAGTTGGTAAAGCTATATAAAACATAGTTGGCAAAACGGTTGCAATAATTTGGCAAGTTTATTCAGCAAATATTCACCGTCTAGATATTTCTAAACAGTAAATGAATGTAGACTTGCAATAAAATCAATTCAGTTTGAATCTCAATACTCTTGCAAAGTCAAAAGATTGAAGTTTGTAATAAGTTGCTTTGGTAGCATTCCAATTTTTTCAATATACCGCCCTTGGGTTTAAACCGTTAGCTAATAGCACAAGTAGTCTTCAGACGACTCAAATAAATCAAGTAGTCTGCTCTCAGCAGACTTGAGCTATTAGACTGCGATTGAAATCCTAGACGGATTTTTTAAATTTTTGGATATCCACTTTGTCCTTAATACGAACTTTTGATGGTGATTAATTTGATTGAGGTCGAATTTTAATTGTGCGAGAAGAATTATTAGAATTAGGCTGAGTGCGTGGCTGGGGAGTGGTAGCTGTTGATTGAGGAACAGTAAAGGGAATACCTTTATCAATTTGCACGCCATTTAATTCGCCATTAATATCCAAGACATAGTTTCCAGGAGCTAACTTATTTGGTAAACGTAATATAACTTGGCGTCTAGTATCAGGTAGCACAGGTTTTTTCGGTAGTGATCCACCAACCACTACACCATCAGGAAGCTTTGGTTTAGGTTTTTCTATTTCTGCGATCGCCTTGGTAGCATTTGCCCCAGGATATTTAGCAGCTTGCCAAATGGTATACTGACCATTCATCCTGACATAAGCATTCCCTTGACTAGAAATATCAAAACTCGCTGTCATCGGATTGGATTTAGTATTGACTGAAATATCATTGAGTTTAGCCACTCTTTGCACATTACCCACATACCCATACACCGCAACACCAAAACGCCCAACAACTTTTACTCCGACGTTTCCTCCCTGTTTTTTTGATGTGTCGTCACCAGAAGCTATCTCTTCTACAAAAATAAAAGCACGGTGTTCTCCTGGTTGTGTTTTAACACGGGGACGTACTGCAAATCTGACAGTTTGGGTTTTACCAGGAGCAAGAGTAAATTGCAATGGATTAACAATAATCCACTGAGCTAAAGACTGTTCTGAGGGTGGTACAGATTTGATTTGATTTTTTTCATCAAGTGTCCAACCCATCAAGTAAATTTTAAAAGTAGCTGGTTTAGAGTCTCTGTTAACTACTTTAAAAATTTGAGTAGTGGCTTTTTTTTGGTCAAGCTTTAACTCAAATCGGGGTGGACTTACACCAATAGATATTGCTGCTACTGGATTACAAACTAAACCGATAGCACTAACTGTTGCTAAAACACTACTCCAAAGTTTCTCCATTTCGCCTCACACCACTATTGATCTATGAATTACCAATAGAAATAATCTTTTTAGGGTTCCGTAATTGTTATTGTTAAAGTACCGGAATGCTCACCAGAAACTTTCAAATCAGATAAATTTAAAGTGAATATTGCTCCTCCTTCTACCAAAACTGTCTGGGTATCAGGATCAGTAGAAATGACTTTTGGCTGTATCTCAGTGATTGATACTGCGATTTTTGAATCTGTGTATGTCGGATGGTTGAGCTTGTCGCTTTCGTTATTACCTGAAACTAATTGATAATCGACTTGTAAATCATTTTCGCTACCACTTGCTACGTTGAATCGCCAAAGATTTTCAATAGTGCGGTTAATTTGAGTATTAAATATGGGATCTGGTAGTGGCTGTTCCAAACTACCGTTACGTACTACTCCCCCACTAGTGACTAGTCGTACGTTTGCACCATTAGGTAAAACTTCGCTAGAAACAATTGCTGGTAATTCAATGTCTTCTGCACATATTTGCGAACAATCTTCTAAAGGAGCAGCAAATACTGTTTCTATGTTGCTGATTTGATATAAGCAAAGCATCGCTGTTGCCATACCAATATATAATTGCCCTTGCATTCAATTTCTCTCTAGACGAAATTAAAAAGAGAGCCACGCAGCAGTTCAATACAGTCAAAACAAGCTTGATGCAGGATCATCTTGCTTTGAACTTGTAATAGATGCTACTTCGGCTCTCGAATTAGGTGAAGCGAGAGTTTTGCTCAACTTACGATTTACTCAGCAGTCGCTGTCACTGTCAAAATTCCACCTTCGTGGAGACCTGATTGAGTGGTGTCAGTAAAGTCTAGAGTAAAGTCTACATTGCCTTTAATAGCATTAGCATAATCTAGACCAGGTGCAGGGTCAGTTGCATTTGGACCAGTAGCTCTAACTGCTACTATAGATCCAGTAGTACTACCAGCGACTGCTAAATCAGTATCATCGTATGTTGCATTGTGGCTAATATTTCCATCAACACTACCTAGACCCCAGACTCTATAGACCTCGACACCGTTAACACTTATAGGTTGGGTTTTAAATGAGGGAAGAGCACCAGTTCCTAGCAATGTGTCAACAACCGATGTAGCAAGATCTACATTACCAGAAACAGTTTGAATCACGTCAGGAGTAGCATTCATTACTAAATCGTCAACATTAACGTCAAATGTCAAGTCGCTATATGTTTCTAAAAACAGAATATCTGGAACGCTAACCTTGATATTTACATTTGCATCTATGGCTTTGGCAGGTGCAGTAAACAAGCTACCAACAGCTACGGTTCCCAGGAAAAAAGCAATACCTAAAATTCTTTTCATCACACTTAATCAATTAAATCAATTAGTTTAGTTGTTGCAATTAGACTTTAACTGTCTCAGAAAACTAAATACATCAGGGTAAATACTAAAAACTTATTTGTAAGTTAAATATATTTACGTAAAAATACAGTAGCAAATATTACTAAATTTAGTGATTGGAATGTTCTAACGCACTGAAAATCAGGAGATGGTGCGTTGCGCTGCGCGACAACACACCCTATTGGCGTGGCAAGGCTAAAATAGTGCAATAGAAAAACTTCGTAGTAGACGCTGTCTTTACCAAAAAACTAAAAATCTAATGCAACATTTTAGCTGTGCCACGCCACTACAAAACTGGATTTGGAATATACACCTTAGCTTAGGTTGGCATGGGAATGACAAAATTAGCAATAAAATCATCAATTGTAATTATGTTGACAGGTACTCCCCGCAAAACTAACAGCCATTTATCTGGACTAGATGCCAAGCTGATGATGGTGTCGTTAGCGTTGTCCCCTGTGCCTTGGGTGATCATTAATTGAGCAAAAGACAAGCCATTTAACAATCCGATCTTGTCTTCGCCATCTGTGAAATCTGTAACAATATCATAGCCACTGCGTCCTGTGGCGATCGCAAACGTGTCTACACCACTACCGCCAACAAGAGTATCATTTCCATCGCCGCCATCAAGAATATCGTTACCGTCACCACCTCTAATTAGATCATTACCACTCTTACCTTGAACAGTGTCATTACCTCCTTGAGCGTTAATTGTGTCACTGGAGCCAGATAGACCTACATAATAGTTATCTGAGTCATTAAGGAATGTTACCCAATTACTTTGGTAATTTGTAGTAGATGTGCGATTAGTTGCATAGACATCAAAGTTATCCACTACTGCACTTTGCCCATTCAAGATGATATTGCCATAATCCGGTGCGCCGACAATGCCTCCTCTAAAGTTATTCAGGTTCTGCATCTGAAAATTTTTGAGAATCACACCAGTATCACTAATGCCCTCGAAGGTAATATATAGATCGCTACCAACCTGTTTAAGCAGCATATTCTGGACAGTAAAACCGTCTCCCTCAAATTTTAAAATATCGATTTCTGGATCAGTTGGATAATATATGTCTGTGCCAGATCCTCTAAAGTCAGTGATAGTGTCTATACCATCACCAAGACGGATGACGAAAGTATCTTGACCACCACCGCCAGTGAGTATGTCATTTCCCTTCTTACCTGTAATCAGATCGTTACCAGCAAGACCATTAATAGTATCAAAGAAATCAGTTCCTTCGAGTGTGTCATTACCACTTGTACCAGTGATGACGGGCGAAAAAGTCAGGTCATCTATAGATAAACCATGATCTGAACCAGAGTGATCAATATCTCTCCAGCGCAACCATATTTCTTGACCAGGAGCAAGTGTGACATTCAAAACTGCTTCCAGTAGAACACGGTTAGCAGGGTCGTTACCATTAAGGCTACTGTTGGAACTACCGCCATATTGAGGACTAGTAAAATCTAGAGCATTGTAATCAACCCATGCACCAGAAGTTAAATTAGTAGCATTGACTTGGTACTGGAAATCTATAGTTTGCGCTCCAGCAGTAGTTTTCCGCCACTGCTCGCCTACATAGCTAATGCTAAAGTTATCAATTGTCTTACCTGTATCGTTAACAAAGCGAACTCCCCAGATCAAACCTTTGGAAGTGGATGATCCGACAGAACCTAAAGCGCGATCGCTGTTATTGTTAACACCAAAACTATATAAACTACCAGTAGTTAAGCCACCATTAGATGCACGATAACTAGTAACTGTAACTCCATCTGTGTTAGCTGCATACCATCCATTAAGAGTACTGTCGTTAGTCCAAGTAGAATTAGAGGAAGTTAATTGAGTTAAAGTATTAAAGTTTTGAGAATAAACACTTTGAAGGCTAATTGCTCCCATAACAAAAATTTTTGATGTATTTTATACAAATTATGTAGAACACGGAGCGATCGCTTGGAATGAAAATTATCTAAAGTCATACCAAAACAATCGCCCTTAATGGCGATATTTTTCCCTGTATTTATAGGAAAATATTCTTTAGAGATTTTTAGATTTGCAAAAAAATCTATCATACCCTTATATCTAAAAATACCCATCATCACCGTAAAAATAACATTGTTAGAAAATTTTCTAACCAACTATGTTTCAAGCAACTCGTCGCCGTCTGGCTATTTGGTACACTACCGTTACAGCTTTACTACTACTAATATTTGCAATTGGTGTGTACTTGTATGTCCGCAATACTTTGGTGGAGCGAATTGACGATACCTTAAATCATGTGGTGGAAGTAGTCGAGCGATCGCTAGTAATTGAACCTGTGAACCCAAATACTAGTCAACGCCGGATTAACTTAGAAGCTAGTTTTCGTGACAACACCGATACTGTAGAAACTGTAGAAGACGATCACATAGATTTAGAATGGTTTAGTCCCACAGGAGAACTACTCTGGTCTACTCTTTCAGAACCTCTGGATATTCCAATTCATATCAACCGCACAGGTGAGACTGTACATGTAGTCAAGAAGAAAGAAAAACAGGGAGATACTATCAATTCCTACTCTCAATTTAATACAAAAGACTTAGAAATTTTGTTGCGTCAGGTAACTCAACGAGTAGAAGTCGGTAAGCAAGTCGTAGGATATCTGCGTGTAAGTCATCCTTGGTTTGAAGTCACAAAACCGAGCCGACAATTGATGCTTGATTTAGCGATCGGTATCTGGATGATGGTGCTTTCTGTGGGAGCAAGCGGCTGGTTTCTTTCTGGTAAAGCTATGGAACCAGTACACGAATCTTACCAACGCCTCAAGCAATTTACTGCTGATGCTTCTCATGAACTCAGAAGTCCGATCGCTTTAATTCAAACTAATGTACAAGTAGCTCTGGCTGATTTAGATGCTGTTGAGGTGAAAGACACCACTCTTTCCCACTATCGCCAACAATTAAAAGTAGTAGAACGACTCACTCAGCGCTTGGGTAAGCTAGTTAATGATTTACTTTTCCTCGCTCGACAAGATAGCGGTATCAGCACAGAAAATTTTTCTGCTTGTCCTCTGGATGCTTTGCTGATGGAAGTAGTAGAAGAACAACAACTGTTAGCTGCTGAAAAAGATATTACCCTCACTTTCAACTTAACTGATCCTCCAGAGACGGAAACTAACCCCGAAATCTTAGAGAATTGGTTCACACTCTCAGGTAACTGGAATCAATTAGTGCGATTATTGACAAATTTAATTAGTAATGCTTTACGCTACACTCCATCTTCTGGACGAGTAAATGTAGAATTAGCACGCATAGAAGCAACTAATCGTGTTTCCGGACTACGTTCTAGTTATCCACAGTTGCAAATTAAAGTCAGCGATACTGGTATAGGTATTCCCGCAGAAGCACTACCCCAGTTATTTAACCGCTTTTACCGAGTAGATCCAGCACGTACCCATCCAAATAAACATACTAAAACAGAAAATACCACTGGTTCCGGATTAGGACTCGCGATCGCCTTGGCAATTGTAGAAAAACATCAAGGTCAAATTCAAGTTGAAAGTACTGTTGGTAAAGGTACTAATGTCACTATCACTTTACCGATCAATCTGGAAAAATAAATAAAAATCATGATTGAACCACCAAGACACTAAGACACAAAGTTACCTAACTTCGGATTTCCTTTGTGTCTTAGTGTCTTTGCAGTTAATAACTTGCCACAATTATTTAAGCTGCAACAGCTTCTTGGTACGGAACAAAGGTTTTCTTGCTAGCGCCACAAATCGGACAATACCAATCTTCTGGTATAGCCTCAAAGGGTGTACCCGGTGCGATACCAGAATCAGGATCACCTTCTACGGGGTTGTATATCATTGAACATTGGCGACAGATCCATTTTTGGGTAGCAGGATCACCACTAGCTGCTTTGGGAGAGGTGCTGATTCCTTCTAGAGCTTGTAGTGCTTCCGTATATTGCCGAGCATGATGGTTCTCAATATGTGTTAGTAAGCCAAAATTATGAGCGGCTTTACGGAATATACTAGCGTGTTCGCGAGACTCGGCTTGTTGTGCTTCAAACTCAACGACTGCTTTACTATCTCGATCAGCACGGGCTTGTTCAGTAAAGCCTGGATACATAGTTGTATATTCGTAGGTTTCTCCTTCTATCGCTAATTCTAAACACCGAGATGCGATCGCTTTTTTTTGCTCTTCTGTTAGCGACGCCACATCACCCACTACCAACTCTGGATGCATTAACCGAAAATGGGCAAAAGCATGTTCTGTTTCCTGATTGGCTGTTTCTCGAAACAGCTTTGATAATTCGCTCATCCCTAATTGGCGAGTCACTTCGGCAAAGAAAAGATACTTGCGATTCGCCATTGATTCCCCTGCAAAGGCTTCACCCAGGTTGTTCGCAGTGTTGGAGTTCGATAAATCCATAGGTTCCCTCTTGTGAATCCACTTTTTCGGCTGCTATTGAAATAGCAATTGTTTGATTAAGTCATACTCGTAATGAATATGAATATAGCATAAAATATGAACTCATTACGAGTATGAGAAAATTAGGTAACGTTCTGCTTCGTATGTTCCAGTCCAGCCAAGACAAATCCAAAGCTGGGTAAACGTTCAGCGAAGATTTTGCCCATACCAGGTGCTGATGGTAATGTCCAGTCTTTTTGTAATTCTGCTGCCACAGCTATAGTGTTAACACACTTGACTCCGGCTTGAGTCATACGAGCGATCGCAGCACGTTGGGCTGTTTCATTCCACGTACCGGAAGCGTCGATAACTGCGTAAACGTCATAGCCTGCACCAACGGCGGAAATTGCTGGGAATGCCAAACAAACATCGGTAGTGACGCCTGCCATAATCAGTTTTTGGCGACCTGTTTTTTCAACGGCTGCAACAAAGTTTGGGTCATTCCAAGCGTTAATGATCACCCGATCAATTATAGGAGAATCAGGCAGTTTCTCAATCAACTCAGGAAACAGTGGCCCATTTGGCCCGTTGGGATTGCTGGTTGTCAAGATTGTTGGCAAGTTAAATAATTCTGCCACTTCAGCTAGATAGAGGGCATTGTTTTTAAGGTTTACTGGGTCAATATCGCTGATACCAAACAACAGAGTTCCTACTTGATGATCAATTAGCAACATTGCTGCATTGTCTGGTGTGAGTTGTTCGTAAAAACAAGAAGCAGCTGGACGTTCTGTAGTCATAAAACCTTTATTCCTGCGTGGATAAAACTTTTTGGGAGATTAATATTGATGGCGAATCTATGCGATCGCATTGCAGAGAAATAATTCTCAAAAATATGACTCTTCTTACACCCTTACACCCCTACACCCTTTTTTAAGTCAGGTTAAGTCGGCGGGAATAAACAAACTTAAAACCCTTACCAATGACCAATGACATAGACGCGCCTTCTTCGGCTTCAAGGTAGAGTATGACAAATGACGATCCCAAGGAGTTAGCTTTATTTGTGCCAACTTACTTACACTTCTAAGAATGGATAGTTTGTGTAACCTTTTTCCAAATCTTTGTCGCCTATACCGTAAAAGGTTTTCACCTCTGGTGTATTCAAGCCAGCATCTATTTGAAAACGTTGGGGTAAATCTGGATTTGCAATGAACAGCCTAGCATAGGAAACCAAGTCAGCTTCACCAGAAGATAAAACTTGATTACCTTTTTGCTTGTCGTAGCCACCATTAGTAATGATTGTACCTATGTAAAGCGGGCGAAAAATCGGTAGCACAGGATTAAGAACTTCACGATTGGCTAAATCGGTTTCATTTGGTTCCATGAGGTGAATGTAAGCCAGGTTAAAGTCATTGAGTCTAGCGATCGCATAGCTGAAAGTCTCTTGAGGATTTGAGTCTTTCATCCCGTAAAATGTGTTACTGGGTGAAAGCTTGATCCCAACAAGATTTCCTCCCCAGACATTAGTAACGGCTGTGACGACTTCTAGTAAAAAGCGAGTACGATTTTCAATGGAACCGCCGTACTCATCGTGACGCTGATTTGAGCCATCCTGAAGGAATTGATCAATTAAATAACCAAACGCCCCATGCAACTCCACACCATCAAATCCTGCCGTCATGGCATTTTCTGCACCTTGGCGAAACTGTTCAACAATTTGAGGAATTTCCTTAGTTTCTAAGGCGCGGGGTGTTTCAAGATTAACTTTACCTATGGGTGTGTGGAGTGTTCCGGCTGCTGCGATCGCGCTTGGTGCAATAGGTAATTCTCCATTCAGTAAGGCAGAGTGAGCCACACGTCCACTATGCCACAGTTGCAAAAAAATCTTGCCTCCTTGAGCATGAACTGCTTCTGTTACCTGTTTCCACCCCTCTATCTGCTCTTGCGAGTAAATTCCTGGACAATTCATGTATCCGTTACTTAGGGGAGAAACCATCGTGCATTCACTAACAATTAATCCAGCTGATGCACGTTGAGCATAATAAGTTGCCATTAGTTCATTGGGAAGAGAACCAACTGCCCGTAGACGTGTCATTGGTGCCATGACGATGCGATTTGTTAGGGTATAAGGCCCTAGCTTAACGGGCGAGAACAAATTAGTGAGTGAATCCACAGTTTGCATATTCTAGCCTTCAACAATAAGTTAACATCACAGTTCAAAAATCAGGCAGCGATCGCCTGCTTCATTCCACTAGAAGCATAAGTAATAATTGATACTTTTGACTTATGATTTGATTTAGTGGCTTCTACTCGTTGTATATACAGAACAACAGCATCGTTTGTCTTTCCTCTTCTTGCTAAAAATATTCTAATCTTGCAAACAACTGTTGCTAAAAAAGCAGAAAGTAGTATAATTAATTTAATTAGTTGGCTAAATATTGTTTTATGTCCTCCCAACCGATGCAAGAAACCATTGGCTATCAGATGGTTTTGGTTTCTAAAGCACATCGTAATTTAGTGAGTACAGCTCTTGCTGAACTAGGACTTTACCTTGGGCAAGAAATTTTACTAATGCATCTGTGGGAGAAAGACGGGTTAACTCAATCTGAGTTAACCGAACGTCTGAAAATAGAACCGCCGACGTTAACGAAAATGCTCAACCGGATGGAAAAATGTGGGTTATTGCAGCGTTGCCGATGTAGCGAAGATGCTCGTTCCTATCGAGTCTATTTGACGGAGGCAGGGCAGGCATTACAACAACCAGTTCATCAGCTTTGGCATGAAGTTGAGAAGCGGATATTGACTAATTTGACTTTTGAGGAACGGCTTTTGTTTCGTCGATTGTTAATGCAAGTCCGCAGTAATTTAACTTGAATTTCTAGTTATTTTTTGTGTTTTTATTTAGCTGGCTAAACATTTTTTGAGCTATTGCAAATGTTCCAACAATCTTCATTAACTGCACACATAACATAGACATGAATATTTGATTTTCCTTTTTTTATGCCTTCTTTTTCCAATCAACAGTAAATTAGTATGAATTTGCAAACACTGGAAAGTTTGCCGCTAGAACTACGGCATTTGATTGTACATCGTGATCTAGAAGCACAAGAAAACCTTTTTCAACAGGGTGATGAAGCAACGGCCTTTTATGTTGTGGAAACAGGACGCCTGAAACTAGTGCGATATAGCAGTAATGGTAAAGAAGTCACATTTCCAATTGCTAGAGCGGGAGAGATCATCGCTGAGATTGCCCTGTTTTCAAACACTTATCCTTGTGCTGTCGTCGCA
The DNA here is from genome assembly GCA_019359115.1 of Pelatocladus maniniholoensis HA4357-MV3. Lineage (GTDB taxonomy): Bacteria > Cyanobacteriota > Cyanobacteriia > Cyanobacteriales > Nostocaceae > Pelatocladus > Pelatocladus maniniholoensis. Next base: position 1,796 of record JAHHHW010000036.1, on the reverse strand, counting down.
GAGGTAGCTTCGCGAGTAATCGTCTACCCCAAGCAAGCTATTCTATCCGCACTACGTGACAATTCTGACCTAGCCGAAGATTTTATGGCGATGTTAGTACGGAAAATTCATGATTTGAAAGTTCGCTTGGAGTTGCGAGATATTCGCGCAGCTCACGAACGAGTGTTGAGATACTTGCGATACATGGCACAACTAGATGAGCAGACAACTGTTACCTTTGATCGTCCCCTCAAAGATATTGCGCTTGATCTGGGTTTGACACCCGAAACTCTTTCTCGTGCTTTGACTCGGTTAGAACGAGAGGGCATGATTACACGTACAAAGCTACAAATTAAACTATAAAACTTACCAACCGCTTGATCGCAATCAAGGAAATAAAAATAAAAAGATTATAATTTAGTAAAAGTTTACGTAAAACTAGTAGAGTCTTTAATTTTGTTAATAAATAAAGGGTAGGCGTGACAGATATAAACTCTAGCTTCAAGCTCTTAGGCTCTGCCTCTGTGAGAAACCTCCTGCATCCAATCCTCTTAGAGGGCGTAATATGCTTAATTACTGCGAAGAATTAACTGAGCAAAAGCCTTTACTTATTGATTTCCAACAAGAGGGTGCTTCTAATCAACTCTTTACTAATCCACCACTTCTGACCAGTTACTATTCTGGGTGGAGCAATCTTTACTTTGAGCATCACTATCAGCCTGGTTATGAGACTCCAGAACATCGCCTAACGATGCACGCTATTACTACTACTTTTTGTTCTACTCCTTCTGAACGATGGTTAGATGGATACAGACAAACTGAATACCAGACTGTAGGCACAACAGCCATTATTCCTGCTGGTACACTCCATCGTTGTTTGTGGGAAGAAGATGTTCAGTTTATGTTTGTGGCAATTGAACCTAAACTGCTATTGAGTTTAGGTGCAGAAGTGGATGCACCTGAAGACATAGAATTAATTCCGCAGTTTGCGACTAAACGAGATCCGCTCATCCAAGGTATTTTGTTATCTCTTCAAGAAGAACTTAACTCGAATATTCAAGTTAATAATTTATATGTTGAGCAGTTAAAAACAACATTAGTTATTCATTTGTTAAAGAAGTATTGCGTTAAGAAACCTGTACTTACAAATCATGACGATGGATTGCCTAAATACAAGCTACGAAAAATACTAGAGTATATTCATGCTCATCTCAATCAAGATATTACACTGGCTGATTTAGCTGGATCTGTGGGAATGAGCCAATATTATTTTGTCCGTCTGTTTAAACAATCAATGGGTATAGCTCCTTATCAGTATGTGATTCATCAACGAGTAGAAAGGGCAAAGCTATTGTTAAAGCAAGGCAAAGTGACCATCACTGATATAGCTTTGCAGTGTGGTTTTGCCAACCAAAGTCACTTTACCAAGCACTTTCGCCAAATTACAGGAATTACACCCAAAGCTTATCAGCAGCTTTAGTTGGAAATAGGGAATCGAGAATCAGGGATCGGGTATTGGGAAGAGACTTGTTAAATAATTCTCCCTTGTCCCCCTTATCCCCTTTGTTCCTCTTGTCCCCCAGGGTGGTTTCATACGAAAAAAGAAAAATATGGAAGTCTGTATTTCTCGTTTTGAAGCATAGATTTTTACCCCTCTCCAAACCTCTCCCCTTATTAAGGGGAGAGGCTTTAACAATACCTTCGCCAAAATAAAGAGGGCTTTCCGTAGTAGAGTTATTGTTTACCACAACTACAACTCAATCGCTACAGAAAGCCCATGCCAGATATATTAGCACTGTTGGAATGTTTGCAACGAT
>JAHHHW010000035.1 GCA_019359115.1 Pelatocladus maniniholoensis HA4357-MV3 | reverse complement strand
TATGTATCTTCCCGCTCTAAACTATCAGTAACTGTATCAAACCCTGATTTTAATGTTGAAACAGAATCTGCAAGGACTGGTCTCAAATCCTTGCATGTATTGGCTTGTGAGTTTTCGGATGGGTCTATTAGATTCTTCTGATTCCTTATGTCAAGCCTGATTGAGATGCTCTTACCCTGAAGATAGATACAAAATATTCACATCTTGATGGGACATCATTTCATCTACATGGTAAATATAAAGCTTTTGGCGATCGCTATTTAACTACGCATTAGCCCAAACTTCATAAGACAAGCATATTACAAAACAAAGTGCGGAATGTGGGTACATTCAATTGTCAATCATGTCTATGCCACTTTAAGGTGCGTTTGCGCTGATCCCTAAAGAAGGATGCAGGAAAAAAGCAGTAGCTAGCATGGCATAGGTTATCAACAGTAATATTCCCTCAAGCCAGTTGGCCCGTCTGTCGGTTTTGACAGAATTAGTCATTAAAACTGCAATGCCCAATCCCAATACTGTAAAGTTGTCAAAGTCCAAGTTCATTGGCTTACCGATAATCAAACCAGCAAAAACTAAAATAGGAGTCACAAACATTGCAATCTGTAGGCTGGAGCCAATAGCAACTGAAGATGCCAACTCAACTTTATTTTTTGTGCCACATATTCCGCAGGTAATGATTTCAACTGCTGCACCAAACATAGGAATAAGAATGACACCAGTAAAAAGCTCTGTCAATCCTGTGGTGGCGATCACCTCTTCCAAACTACTTACAAGTACTTCAGAGACAAATAACAGAACTATTGTTGTTCCCAAAAGCAGTCCGATGTGAAGTTTTAACTTGTATAATCCTCTAGCTTCACTGCCATAGCTTTCAGGCTCGGGATCTTCATCTAATCCGTAAAGATAGCTGTGAGTTTTCATTGAGAACAAAAGCATCAAGATGTAACAGATGAGCAGAAGTGCTGATGCAATATAGGAAAAATCATTGGTTGTTTGCAGGTGTAAAGAAATAGAAGTAATCTCTATTGCAGTCGGTGCTAGCAAAAAAACAACTACCAAGTTAAGCAGAGAGGCATTAATCCGAGCAACAGTACCAAGATTTTCTGCATTCAGTTTAAAAGGTTGCTTTGGGATATGCAATCCACCTAAGAAGAGAGCTAAACCTAGACCTAATAGTAGGTTTGCCATCATTGACCCCATCAAACTAGCTTTGACTACTTCTAGAAGTCCGGCTCGAAGGGCAACTATGCAGACAATCATTTCAGTCGCGTTGCCGAAAGTTGCGTTGAGTAAACCGCCAAAAGTAGGGCCAATACGAGTGGCGATCGCTTCTGTAAAGTTGGCAATCCAGGCTGCCAAGGGGATAATTGCCAAACCTGCCATGATAAAGACAATCAATGGATCGACATCCAGTCTGCTCAAAATCAAGCAGATGGGTACAAAAATCAGCATCCGTAAAAGTAGTGCATCTTTACGGGACATGAAGCGATTGGTTGAGATGAATGTCTCTTTATTAGATTTTGTGACTGACATCGTTATCACTCTAAAGTTTTATTGTTTGACTAGAGAAAATGAAGAACGTGACAACTTTGAGGTGGTTAAACATAGTAATTACAATTCAGTACTTATTTTCAGTACTGTTTTGGTTATAGAACCACCTTAAATCAGCAAAGTATTGTTAATTAACTGGGAAAAATTCAATCATTTTTCCCAATATAAAATCCCGTAACAAGACCAGCATATCAAGATAATATGCAAACACTATAAAAGTTAATGTTAAACATAATCTTGAGTAAGATATTTGGAGGCTGAGTAAAGCAATTAAACTTTGATCTCAAAGAAGTCTAAAATCCACTTTTGTATTAGACAGTATTTGCCAATTGACTTTCTTTGAGAGTTTCAGATTTGGCTAAAATTGAAGATTGTACTACTAGTACTGAGCAAGGTGCATGATGAGTAACATAGTTGCTGACACTACCCAAAATCAATTCACTAAGTCCTGAAATTCCTCGACGTCCCATGATAATTAAATCCGCCTCCCAGGTTTGAGCTGTATCGCAGATAATGCGGCTAGGGCTACCTAAAATTTGGGAATACTCAGTTGAGACACCTGCTGTAATTGCTTCATTTGCAAAAGATTTGAGTAGATCTAAACCGGGCTTTTCAAACTCTTCCCAACGTTTTTTGCTTTCTGGAGTATTCATTAATGACAATATACTGGGGGTGTCTTTGTCGTCCAAAGATAGAACATGTAGTAATCTCAGGTTTGCCCCAGTTGCTTTTGCTAGGTCGAGTGCTTCCTGAAAAAGGAACTTACCAACGCTATTAGAACTAGCAATTGGAACCAGTATTCTGTGTAGCATAACAATCTCCCAAGTTATGAAATATAAATTGTCAGATGAACCTCATTGACAGAAAATTTGTTCTAGTTAGCACTGCTGATTGTTATGTTGGTTGTATAGTTAATACCGAACATGGTGCATAGTGCATTACATAGTTGCTAACACTCCCCCTAGCTAACTCTTGGAGGGGAGACATTTCTTTGTGTCCAACTACAATTAGGTCAGCCTTCCAAGATTTAGCAAGCTTGCAGATAGTGGAGGGAGCAGATCCAGGGATTTGAGTGAAATCAGTATTGACACCTATGTAAGTGGCAATATTCTGACGGGTTTTTAATAGTTCTAGTCCCTTTTTACTGTACTCTTCCCATTTATATAAATGTTCATCTAAATTTTTGACATTTGGATAGCCAATTTCTAAATCCGACAAAACATGCAGTAGCATCAAGCGTGTGTGGGTTACTTTAGCAATTGACAGTGCCTCCTCAAAAACATACTTACTTATTGCCGAATTATCTAACGCAACTAAAATTCTTTGGAACATACAAATTCCTTGCTTTAATTCAAAATATAAATATTTTGTTAAGCTCATTATTTTCTAGGTATAAGTTCATTGTGAATTTGGAATTGCAGGGTTCTAAGTTGGCTTTGCTGAACTTATGCTTTTCTAGATATGAGTTCATTTTGAATTTGGAATTGTACAATTCTAACTTAGCTTTATCTAGCTTATTGTTTCCAGAATGTGAGTTCATTTTGAATTGAAACAAAGTGTCAAGACAGATATCAATATGCCAATTTAGTATGACCAGAGAAAGGGACATCCTATGGATATCCCATGCTTTCTCTAGCTAAACGTTGCTGTTAGAAGCATATTGGTCAATGGGCGTATGGGAACCATTTGCTCCATTAAGACTGATAGCAGGATTTTCTTTATTGCCATTCCCATTCTCATGGTTGCTATGTCCGTTGGTATTAGCTAGCTTGTCTTTCATCTCGGATTGCAATTCAGAAGAAACAAGAACCTCTTCAACCTTCACATCATAGGTTGGTATAACTTGATTAGGTGCAGGTTGATGTTGGTGAAGCCGATTTTCTTCTTCAGCAATTTCGGCAGCACTAAGTGTATGTCCTAATGGAGTTACGTCACTTGGTCCCATCAGCGGACGCAGACCGTTTAGTTCTGCCAAAATAGCAGTACCATTGTTGATGACGACTGCCAAAATAGGATCGAGAGCAAAGAAAATACCTGAAAGTAGAGCGCCGAGGTTAGGAATTGCGACGATCGCTGTATTTTGCCAGATAATGTCCATTGCTTGGCGGGCACATTTGACTGCCATGATTAAGCCGCGTAGGTCGTCTTCCATCAACACCACATCAGCCGTTTCTCTGGCGATGTCCGTTGCACCCGCAAAGGAGATGGAAACGTCTGCGTATGCTAAAGCTGCCGAGTCATTGATGCCATCTCCGCAGAAAGCAACGGTTTTACCACTGTCGTGCAATCCTTTGACGACTTCAACTTTCTTCTCTGGGAAGGCTTCTGCATAGATGTTATCAGGATTCATGCCCAGATTGCCAGCGATCGCTCTGGCTACTCGTGTGACATCACCGCTTAACATATAAGCATTGATGCCCATTTCTTTTAGTTCCTTGATCACTGCCTTACTTTCTTCGCGTGGTGGATCACTATAGCGAATCACACCTATAAGTTTGCCATCACCTGCCACGTAAACCAGAGATTGTCCCCCAGACTTGGCATCTGGATAGCAGCGATCATACTCATCTAGATCGACGTTTTCCTGAGTCATGAACCGGGGACTACCTACAATGATCTGCATTCCATCGATTTTTGCTGCTGCACCCAGACCAACCTTGTACTCCCATTCTTCACATTCCTTGAGAACAAGTCCCTTGTCTCTGGCATTGTGAACGATCGCTTCAGCAATTGGATGGGTTAGCCCTTGTTCAGCAGTAGCAGCTAGACACAATACCTCATCCTTGGTGAAGCGGTTATCCATGATATCAATGTCATTGACGCCTGCGTGTCCGATGGTCAATGTTCCTGTCTTGTCAAAGACAACGGTGTCGATAGTTGCCAGGATTTCAATAGCTCGACCACTGCGGATGAGAACGCCATTACGAGCGGCGTAGGTGAGTACAGAGAGAATTGTTGTAGGTACGGAAACACGAATGCCAGTACCAAAATCTAGTGTTAACAGAGCAACTGCTCGATTCATATTGCCCGAAGCAAGTCCAACACCACCAGCAATCAACAGGGTGGGTAGCACAAACTGATTCGCCACTGTCGCCGCATAGTTTTCTACACGAGTATCATGCACTGGAGCCGCTTGCATCAAGTTGACGATCACACCAGCACGAGTATTATTACCAGTTCGTTCTGTCAGTATCGTCAAGTTACCATCTACTAACAGCGTTGAAGCAAACACCTCATCGCCTTCTCGACGAGTCACAGGAACTGATTCTCCAGTCAACTTGCACTGGTCAAGAATGCCAGTACCTGTCAAGATGATGCCGTCAACGGGAACCTGATCACCGGGGTACACCAGGACATGATCGCCCACTACCACATCTTTGGTGTCGATTTCCACTTCCTGACCATCACGAATGACGATGGTGGTTTTATTCAAACAAGACATCAGGTCGAGATTTGCTCGCTCACTACCACGAGCAGTCATATCTCGAACTACTTCACCACTTTCTACTAAACCCAACATAAAAGAAGGTGCAAAGTAGTGTCCCTGGAGGGTATGTAAGGAGATTGCCAAACCATCAAGAAAGTCAATAGTAAGTTGACGGTCTTGTTGAATTGCTTCCCATGCTCGTTTAAAGACTGGCATGGCACCAATAAATACAACACCTGCAATTACAAAACCTGGTATTGGCAAGCCAACCAGTGCTCCTACACTCAACACTAAACCAGCAATCGGAAATCCTAATCGCTCTACAAAATCAATCTCATTATCAGCTTTTTTCTCTTCACCTTCCCCTGTCCATCCGAGAGGAACTTCAACCTCAGATGCTCGCTGAATGGCAGTGAATAGCTTTTCTTGAACTATAGCAATGGCAGTTGCAGTTGGTTGATGTTTGTAACCGACTACTAGGGAACTAGCTTGGGCATTGATTTCGACTTCCGTCACAAATTCGATTGTGTCAAGAACGTAGTTAAGTTTGTTAGTGTACTCTTCATCTTCATGTAGTCGAGGAATTCGGATGCGAAAACGTCCTGGTATCCAATGCACAACCTGGTAATGAATGTTTTCTGCCTGACTGGAGTGAGCCTCTACTGATATAACCAATCTATCCGCAACTGCTGTAACCGTCATAAGGCACTCCTAAATTGAGTTTTTGTCTGAGGTACAAATTTTAAGGCAATAACTTGCTGTACATTTTTGCAAGTCTTTACAGTTTGTAACTATTTATTCAGGAAGTTTTTAATTGGTCGAGGGAAAAACCTGCACAAAACGTGCAACTATGCCTGGTTTATTAGCTTGGCTAACTTCAATTGAGGGTAGGTTCTCAAAATGAATCGGATTGTTGCCACTATTCTCAAGATTGTTGCAAAAAACCGTTCGTTTTACGAAGGGTTGCGCGTTTAGTGTGGATTAATATGCCTCGTCTCCTGAATAATCATGAATAGATCAAAGTTTGGTAGGAATTTGTTGCCAAGCTTTGAAATACTAACTATGGGAAAAATCAAGTCATTTTTGAAATTTGATTTACCTTTTGATGGTACGATAAAAGAAGTTGATGAGTCTTATAGTTAGACAATCATCTAATTACCAAAACCTAGACAAGATATAAAGTTTTGGCAATCTTATTTTTTGAAACAAACTAAGGGAGTTGCAATTTAATAATGTACCAATCATTCATGACTTTTCTACTTTATATCAATTATCCGACTGGTATTTCATTTTCACGCTAGTCCCGAAACAGTCGTCTCAAAAGTGAATACAACAAAATAACCATTCCACGAGAAATGATTTATGCGTAGAAGCGTGATGTGTGTTTCTAAATTTAGTCTATCTCTAATTAAAGAAGAGTTTACATAAAAAATCAAATATAAAGACAGAAAGTTTTATTAAGCTTTTTTGAAGTAACTCATCAATTTGCAAAGAAAATTTAAATTCAACATATTATACGATCAATTAATATAGTTTATTCCTGATAAAAATTTTATTGCTTATAGTAACGATAGACAGCACCATAAAGTGCTTGCTGATATGAGCATATAAATCCTGATAAAAATATATTATTTCCAGATATAACGGTTTTTAATAGTTTAGTTCAGATATATTTGTAGCAACGTAAGTTTTTGTACTAATTGGAAAAATAATTGCGACAGATGGATAGCTACAAGGCTTAACCACTAGATATTTCAGAATCCAAAATGCTAAGTAAGTCGGCACAATAAAATCAAACCGTGTTAATAAAAGGAAACAAGGCTCAAACCCTTTTGAGCCTTGCCTTATCTCAACGATCACTATTTATGTCTACCGACTTATTAGCCCCTCCTTGCAAATCGGGAGGGACATAATAAATTCTTCTAGCTATGATGAGGAAAAGATGTTAATCAATGATATTAGAATAAAAATTGTCTCATCAAAGTTAATATATTTTGATCTATATATGCCTCGACTTCTTGGTAGGTAAAACTATAACCTAGTTCGGTTCCCAACTGTACTGCTATGCTCACGAGACTGGCTTGGTCTGTCGCTACCTTTAAACGCTCTTTTAAGGAAGAATCTTGAAGAATTAGTTGATGGAATTGCTTTAGTTGATGGAATTGTTTTACTTGTTGTGGCGACACGTTTATCCTCACTTTTCTCTATTGAAAAATAAAAAACATAACTCCATCATCCTTATCCCAGCTTAGGCTTAGTGAAACGAATGATGAATTTTAATAAGTCAACATCAAGTTGCATAAATGTATATTTATGAGACTTAGATATTGCTGATGGCAAGATACAAGCTAAATGGGTAATTGCTGGACAAAACTTCAAAAATTACAAGAAAAGCAACTAGTTAGCTGCTTTTGGAACTGATTTTTAAAAAATTGAGTTTTACAGTTTTACTCTCATTTTTTTTATATCATAAATTAAGGATAAATAACTATAGCCATCCAATTTGATTTCTGAACTTACAGAAAGTCAGCTAGGGTTCATTCCGCACCAATTTGGGAGTGGAATGAACCTTAGCCGACTTAAAAAATTAAATTCAGTAAATCGCAAGATTTTTTCCAAAAGAGCGATCGCCAAGATTTTGTAACTTGAGATACTAATATCCTTTATTTTTTCATTTTTGAAGCTTTTATTACAAATAATAAGTTTTTACTAGATGAAAAGTGATTTTTACTGCTTGTTCGTACTTAGGCTCTGGTTAACGATCGCCGTTGAGGAAAACTTTGGGATTTACTGAAATTGCAAAACAGACTACTCGAAAACCAGTGCCACTACCTGCATGGTCTGCCTGATCCCAGTGCCTCTGAGTTGAACGGCAGAGGGTGGGAAGGCAATACCATGCTCCACCTCGCAATACACGATAGTTGTTAGACTCATCCAACTGCCAAATACTGCCATCAGAAGGCGCGTCCTGATAGTTTTCATGCCAAGAATCAGCACACCATTCCCAGACATTGCCGTGTAAGTCAGATAATCCAAAAACATTGGCTACTTGGAAACACCCAACAGATGTAGTCTGTTGACGATATGGTCCTTCTGTTCCAGAACCGTAAATATAGCTACCGTCGTAATTAGCAAGGTTAGAGGTTATAGTTTCACCAAAATGGAAAGGAGTTGTAGTTCCAGCGCGACAGGCGAATTCCCACTCTGCTTCACTTGGTAGTCGATAACTATGCCCTGTGAGTTGGGAAAGTCTTGCACAAAACTCAACAGCATCATGCCAGCAGACTTTCTCGACGGGAATATCTGGGTGTTTGAAATTGGAGGGGTCTGGGTTGAGGTATCTGTTGATTTGCGGAAGTTGGGCAATTACCTTCCACTGGGCTTGAGTAATGGGAAATCGGCTGAGATAGAAAGGTTGGAGAGCTACTGGATGTTGGGGTCCTTCATTGCTCTCTCGACCTAATTCATCCTCAGGAGATCCCATCAAAAATGTTCCTCCTGGAATGTAAATCATGTCCAGAAACACACTATTTCCCAAATGTTCTTGAAAATATTCTGCCTTGTTAATAGAGCAGTTAATTGGTTGTCCCCGGTTGTTTAAGGTTACAACTTCAAAGCTAAACTCTTGTAATTTGACTGATGAAGAAACTTTCTGTAGTTGGAAGTGGGGTACTATCGTATGCTTGTGCTTGCGCTCTTGTTTAATGCCATCTAGTTCAGTTCGCAGTTGTGCCATCTCTCGAGTCGATTGCTGCAACTGCTCCTGCAATAGTGCTAGTCTGGCTTCTTGTTTATGCAACGTTTCAGCAAGAGCAGATCGTTCTTGATAGCTTTGTTCAAACTGCAAACTAATTTGTGATGCACGTTGATTTGCTTGCTCAAGCTGCATCTGTGCTTGCTTGAATCTTTCTTGGGCTAACTGTAAGGCTGTCCATATTTTTTTTGCCCAAGCCAATCTGGTGTTTTCTTTTTGAACAATTTCTGGAATCCACCCCATAGGAAATGGATAAGGTGGCAGATTCCAATTACAGCAAGGACAATAATCATCCTTGTGATGAATGTACTTACTATGGCAGATGGGGCAGCGAGGCATGATGATAACCTCTTGATGTGAGTTATATCTTTGACTTGCTCATACCATTTCTCTATAAAATTGAGCTTAATTCTACCCCCTGTTATCCCCCGGTGCTTTGAAAGGACACCGGAGGTGGGAGTAATTATTAAGTGCATCGTTACAATAAATTGGTATTAGAAGTCTATATTACGATTGTCACATATTTTATGTTTTAAATAGGCAATAAATCAGAAATAATTGTTGTCTTTTTTTTGGTGTTGCTGGAAGTACTGACTTCCTTAGAATTAGCAAACGTAGAGATTAAGGATTCGTCTACTATATGTGAGTTAGGATCTGTGTCAGGCTCAAATAGAGGTCGGAAACTGTTTAGTTCTGCCAGTAAGGCTGAACCATTGCTGATGATTACTCCTAACACTGGATCTAGAGCGAATAAAACTCCTGCCATGACAACGCTAATATTAGGAATTGCAGCGATCGCTGTATTCTGATAAATAATTTCCATTGCTCGTTTAGCAATGGCAATGGCATGGGCAATGCCTTGCAGATCGTTATCCAAAAGTACTACATCAGCGGTTTCTCGGGCAATATCGCTACCTTCCAGAAAAGATATTGAGACATCGGCATGAGCAAGAGCAGCAGCATCGTTAATACCTTCACCAACAAATGCCACTGTCCGTCCTCTGTCTTTTAAGCTACAGATAACTTCAACTTTTTTGTCTGGGAAAACTTGGGCATAAGTGTGATCTTGACTGATGCCTAATTGAGTACCGACATGATTTGCTACACGTTGGTTATCTCCTGTTAACATGTAAGTTGTCATACCTTGACATTGTAAAGATTTAACAACTTTTGTACTTTCTGAGCGCAGAGGATCAGTAAACAAAATAGCTCCCAGTAGTTGATTATTCTTAGCCACATAAACAACAGAGTAAGTGCTTGTTTTCAAGCTTGGATATTTTTTGTGGATGGCATCTAAATTAATACCCTCTTGTTGTAGGAGCAATTCGCTACCCACTAAAACCTTTGTATCCTCAATCAGGGCAACAATCCCTAAGCCAATACGATAGTCCTTGGTTGTAGAAGGTTTGATTTCAACTCCATTTTCTTCAGCACAGCGAATAATAGCACTAGCTACGGGGTGAGAATTACCTTGTTCAGCAGAAGCAGCAAGTGCTAGTATTTCTTGGGGCGAAATGCGATCATGTGCTGTTTCAATCGCCACAACTGCTGCATTTCCTTGAGTTAATGTTCCCGTTTTGTCAAAAACGACGGTATCTAGTCGTGCTAGCATTTCCAAAGCTCGACCACTGCGAATGTAAATTCCCTGGCGAGCAGCATAAGTGACGGCTGCAAGGGCAGTTGTGGGAACTGCAATCCGAATCGCGTGTCCAAAGTCAAGGTGGAGGGGGGCAACTGCTCTCGATACATCTCGCGTCAGGGCAAAAATGACTCCACTTAATAACAGAGTAGGTGCAATGAGTGCATTGGCGATTTTAGAGGCGTAATCTTCCACGCGAGTATCATGTACTGGGGCAGATTGCATCAGCTGCACTGCTAATCCGAGGCGAGTATTCTTGCCAGTTCGTTTTGTGAGGACACAAATCTTACCTTGTAATACTAGGGTAGAAGCATGTACAACTTGTCCTTCTGAGCGAGAAACTAGTTTAGATTCACCCGTTAGCTTGTGTTCGTCGATCAGGGCAGTACCCCTTAATACTCGGCCGCTCACGGGAATTGTCTCACCTGCATAGACAACAATGCGATCGCCTTTTTTCACTTCACTTAATTGAATACGCTCCTCTTGTCCATTCCGTTCTATCCTGACGTACTTATCTACTCCTTGCAGCAAATCTAACATTTGTTGTTCATTAGCACGGGCAGTAGCATCTCTTAGTACATCTCCTGACTCGATGAGGCTGACCATTAATGCTGGACCAACAAAGTCACCTTTGATTGTATAAAAACTCATCCAGAGGATATCCAGAATATCCGCATCCAAACGACGCTCTGTCAACATGAGATCGAGTGTACGTTGAATAAACGGAATTGCTGCAACAGCTACCACTCCTGCTAGCAACAAAGGCGGAATCGGTAGGAGTTGTTGGGCGATAAGTGTCAATCCCAAACTAAAGACAGGCATCCCAACTCTCTCTATCATCCAGTCGATTGCTGGTTTAAATTCTGTCTTATTCTGGGCAATTTCTGACGAAGTTTCAGCTAACGCTGCCTGCTGAATAATCATCAGTAGGCTTTCTTGAACTGTAGTACTAGAAACAAGGTTTTCTTGATAGTGGATGATTAATGATTCTGCTGCTGGATTGATGCGAACACTAATGATGAAGTCAAAAGACTCAATCGACCAACTAAGTTGGTTAGCATACTCTAGATCTTGAGATAATCGAGGAATTTTAATCCGGAAGCGACCGCTAGTAGTATGGATGACTTGGTAATCTATTACTCCAACATGCTTCTCTAAAGAAAGAGGTTCTGTTTGTGCAACTGATTTCATTATTGTTCTACCCTTTATATCAATCGGGTTTAAAAAAGAATTTTAAGAAATTTACAAACATCTTGACAGAAGTAGCCTTTTGTTACAACTATCTCAGGAACGATTGCTTCCTGATAGAGTATCAAATTACCGATTAGATATATAAGTTTTACTGAATTCCAACAGTTTATGTTTAGTAACACAGCAAAACTATATTCCTTCATCTCATTTGTATCTCAAGAGAGATAGCAGTATTACAAATATCTGCCAATGAGAGTATATTATTTTTGTATAATTTAGATTTAGATAGATTATAGGAGAAACTCTGAGCATTAAGTACTTGCGTAGCGGGTAGTACGCCGCCCCCAGAGCTGCTACTAACAAACTCATAATCTAGATTGCACTTCAGTGTACCAACAAACCCCTCAGTAACAGTGCTTTACAGCTAAATTTCTATACAATAACTTATACTAATAATCAACTATAGTTTATTGAAATATGTATTTGGTAGTTGGAGGTGCATACCATTGAATTGTATTTATTCCCAGTTCAACATACAGTAAAGCTTTTAAAAGATATGCTAGACAATTTTAAACACTTCATAAAACTTATAATAGTGTCTTTTGAATTTTTGACTACGACACTTCAATTAAACTTTGGATTAATAGAGAAAGAATGTTATGTCCTTCATTGACATTAGTCGTGTCAATATTCTGCCTAACAGGCGTCCTCTCAATGACCAAAAAGTCGCTGAGTTGATGGAGTCCATCAAAGCTAATGGACTTTTAAACCCTATTACTTTAGACCAAGACTTCAATCTAGTTGCAGGCTTGCACCGTCTTACTGCCTGTAAGCTCATTGGTTTTCAAGAGATTGAGTGTCATATTATTACTTGCGAAGACACAGACCATGCCCGTCTAGCAGAAATCGATGAAAACTTGATTCGTAGCGAATTGGATGCTCTAGAACGATCTGAATTATGGTTGGAACGTGACCGGATTCTAGAACGGATGGGGCTGAGGGCAAAGGTAGGGGACAACCAGTTTACTCAAAGAGGTGGTGAAAATATTTCACCACCGCCGAAAACAACAGTGGAGTTGGCAAAAGAGATAGGCTATACGGAGCGCACTTTTCAGTACGGTAAACAAATTGCTAAAAATATCGTTCCAGAAGTAAAAGAGATGATTAAAGGTACGCCAATTGCTCGGAATACCTCAGCGTTACTGAAAATAGCCAGGGAGGGTAGTAAAGAACGACAAGAAGCAGAACAAGCAGAAATCGCGGCAGAAGAAGCTAGAACACAACAAAAAAGAGTCGAACTCGAAAAGCAGAAAAAGCTAGCAGAACAAGCAAGAGAGAAACAAAAGAAACTTCAGTTAATTGCTCTTCAAAATGCTATAGCCCAGAAGGAAGCCAAAGAGTCTAGCAAGCCAACTCAACGTATATCAAAAAATATTAAGACTGATGAAATTCAGACACAGACTGACGAAGCCTGGATTCTTGACCGACACATGATTTATTGCGGCGATACCACCAAGGAAGATTTTATTCAACTATTACCATCTAATGCTGCATTGGCGATCGCTCCTCCTTGTTGTTCTTGGAAGCATGACTACTTAGTAGACGAAGCTCATGTTGTAGCTGTAATGCGTTGTGAGGGATCTATCTACGATCTTTGCAGATGCAGTCAAATGCCCTTTAGATTTGAGTTAGTTATAGGGAATATATACGTTGCTATTTACTCCCGCGAACCTCTGCTCAAACCAAACCATAATACTCACATTGAGGGTATTGAAGGTATTGTTTCTTATTTAGTAAGCTTTTTCACCAAACCCGGTAGTTTTGTCATTACCCCTTCTTTAGGATATGGTGAAGTGCTAATTTCCTGTGAACGTTTAAGACGAATTTGTTTTGCTGGAGACGAAAATCCTGAGCGAGCCAATGAGGCGATAGTTCGCTGGCAGCGATGGACAGGAAAACAAGCAATGAGAGCCTGATCAAAAGTTGCGCTCAAAAATAGAAAGTAACTTAGAGCATATAAAAACCTGATATTCGTATCTTTAACAAAGTCCGGCTTGACTTTAACTGTGCAAAGGATGTAATAGACCTCTCCAGAAATGAATTATGTGTTGGTTAGAACCCTTGTAGAGACATTAAATTTAACGTCTCTACATCTTTTTCACCAGATGTCTAATGTCTTATGCTCCTGCTAGTACAGCGGGCGCGGAAATAAAGCTACCGTTCCAAATTAGCGAAAAGCTTACCCAATAAGCCTTTTGAGTTTTGACTTCCAAGGTAGCGGTACTACCTTCTCTCACAAACTTTTCAGAATGCAAGCCAGACTGCTATACCCATTTTAAATTGATTTCCACCATAATTCTCATAAAGTCCCATTAGTATCTCCTAGCATTAAGTTAGAAATTACTGAACTATCATTCTTTCAATATAGTAAGTTTTTTAGATTACAATTCTGTAAATATATACAGATTTAATAAGTATTGCATTTAATAAAAAACATTAAATGTCATTTTCGCATAGGTTTCAAATCAACTTATTTTGGGCTACCAAAATTATGGCATTCATAAAAATTGATAATATTGTGGTGAACACAAACTATATTGCCGCTATCCGATTACAAGATCGAGTTCGCTCTGAAGAAGAAAGTGTGGCGTTGCTGATTGCAATTCCTACTGCTACTTTGTTTCAAGAAGACAGCATCTCATCTAATCTCCATCACTATGAATGGATAGAGTTTACAGGTGCTGCTGCTAGAGCACTACGAGACTATTTCACAAGCTTCAATAATGTCATTGATTTACTCCCGTTATGTCATTAATCAACTATAATGTCAAATCATTGGCAGTTAGCGGTTAATTAGTGGTTAATTAAAATAATTTCAATAGTCTAAGGTGTTTATTAATCATTAACCACCCACTACTTTACCTCAAACGACAAAGTATTCATATATTCCTGTAGCAATCATTAGGAATCCAGAGATAGTTCCAGCCCAGAAACCAGATAGTCTTGTAGTGAAGCGATCGCCTAAAACATATCCCCCAGTAATTGCCAAAACGCTAAATATAAAGGTGACAAGTGTCATGACTATCAAATTAACTTCGGAAATCCCAGCACCGATACCACTACCTAGATTATTGAACGTTAAACCAAACGCTAGGGCTATTGACTCTCGAACATCAATGTAACCCGATTTATCTATATCTGCTTTTGCAGGATTTTCTATATATGTTGCATAAGAAAACTCACGAATAATTTCTTGAGAAAATTCCTCTGTCGTAATTGCTGGAGATTGCTCCATCACAGCCCTTGAAGAAGGTAAAGAAAATCTTGTTGTCACAGGTATTTGCATCTGTTGCATTCTCAAGAGCATCTTCGTCCTTTTTCGCTCTCGTTTTAATGTTTCCCTAATTACCCAAACTCCAATACCTACGATAACCGCACTACCAATAAAATTGGCAACACTTTTATTTAAACTTTTATTAATATCTTCCCCAACCGATGTGGCAAGATAAGTACCTAAAGCAGAAATGAAGGCAATAAATAGATTTGTAGATAAACCAATTTTGATTTTTTTGAAGCCGTAGGCAATTCCTACTGCTAAGTTATCTACGTTTGCTGAGATAGACAGCAAAAAAACTGATATGAAATGCATATTAAATTCTCCAATACAAGTTAGGGAACAAAATTACTGTGTTGAAAAAGAAATATTTTCATCCTCGTTGTTGTGGGTGCGAGCCTCCTTAAGGAGAAGCTACGCTAACACATAAGACATCTCCAGAAATGAGGTATCGACCCCGAATGCACAAGGGTTTTATATTCTTTTTCACCAGATGTCTATAGAACTCATAACAACCCGGAAATTATACTTACCGTTAAGGCGATAACCACGCTGTAGAAAAAAAATGACATACAGCGTATTGCAGGTTTATGAAGTACAGTAACAACAGTTTGTAAACCAGTTTTTTAAATGTATAGGATTAATCAAATCAAGTGCAGTTGCAATTAAAATATCAACCAGCTTTGCAGTAGTTGG
>JAHHHW010000034.1 GCA_019359115.1 Pelatocladus maniniholoensis HA4357-MV3 | reverse complement strand
GTTGCAAACATTCCAACAGTGCTAATATATCTGGCATGGGCTTTCTGTAGCGATTGAGTTGTAGTTGTGGTAAACAATAACTCTACTACGGAAAGCCCTCTTTATTTTGGCGAAGGTATTGACCAATGGTCAGGATTATCAAATCAACGCTGCTTCTGAAGTGATTACCAAAACCGAAACCGTCAAAAAAGGTATTAGTACTGGTGCAATATTGAAGAATACTGTTTTAGGTGCAGGTGCAGCAACAGCAGTTTCTGCGGTTACAGGCGATCGCGCCATTGCAACAGAAGAGGTTTTGGGTGGTGCTGGTATTGGTGCTTTAATTGGTCTATTCTTCGGTAGAAATAGTGTTGACCTAATCGCCATTGACCCAGACACTGATCTGCAAATGACCATCGGTCAAAACTTCCAAGTATCACTTAGATAGTTAGTTGTTGGTTGTTGGTTGTCACTTATTTACCATTATCCATGAGCAATTGGCAACCACACAATAAAAGTAGTTCCTGGTGTTTGAGGTGATGTAATAGCTGAGTTTAAAGCAGGACTTTTTACTTCAATTTCTCCCTGCATCTGTTCTATTAGTTGTTTAGCAATAGCTATCCCTAACCCTGTTCCAGGAATTTTAGTTTGAGCTTGTACACCCCGGTAACGGCGTTCACCCAGATGTTCCAAATCTTGAATTGGAATACCGGGACCTGTGTCTGTAATTGCAACTCCTTGCAAATTGTCTTTTTGTTGTCCCGCTTCTATTAATATCTTGCCGCCCGCAGGAGTGTATTTTAAAGCATTATCGATGATGTTACTAAACACTTCTGTTAACGCTTTACAGTTAGCGCGTACTAACGGTAAATGAGATGGAATGTTTGCTGTAATTTGCAGGTTACGTTCTTGAGCTATTGCTTGTGCTGAAACTAACAATGGTTGCAATATCTCAGCTATATAGCAATCTGCTTCTTTCTCTCCTGTTCCTGGTAGTAATAAAGCTGGTTTGTGTTCTTTTTCTACAGTTGCTTCTACAAATATTTCTTGTTGTTCTGGTAGTTTCAAAGGCGCTAAATTTTCTACCCCCAAATCAATCACTTCATCAAATTTCTTCAATAATTCTTGTAGGCGATCGCTCTCTCGGACTATACTTTCTGCGACTTCTCGGTTAGCGTCTCCTGGTCGCAATCGTTTTAGAAGCAGCTTGCCAAAAGTTCGCAGTGCTGTCAGAGGATTACGAAATTGATGCAAAAGATTATCTAGTAAATCCTGCTGTTTTTCTTGCAGGATTTGTTGTTGATGCAACTGCATCTCCAACCATGTGCGTCGCTGATCTAAAATGCAGGCTATAGCCAATGTTCTAGCTATACTTTCGATGCGATCGCGTTCCTGTTCATTCCATGTTCGGTCTTCTCTAGCTGTTACTAGTAAGCCCATGACTACATCTTCATAGACCAGAGGTAAAACTATTTTGTCGCCGCTTAATAGATACTCCTCTTGTACGTTTTGTGAAGTTCTATCTTCGGTCTTATCATTTAATGAGGTAGGAAAATCTTTTGCTGCTGTCAATAACTTTTGATTCAGTTTTGGTAATGCTAAAGCATTTGCACGTTGAACTCCAACCGCCGTTTCCGGATAAACCACCAGTGGAATCAATTTCGCTTCATTTGTTGGAGCCTCTACCAATTCTTGTGTTAAATATACAACACTCAAAGACGCTCCTAGCCCTTGGACTAGTAACGCCATTTGCTCTCGACACAGAGCAATAAACTCCGAACTGGCAGACATTAACATTTTTTAGCTCTTGCTCACAATTGGGACAAAAATAAATACGAGGACAAAGTGTGAGTTCTATATTTAACAAAGCCTAACTATATTTTGCAACTAATGTCATTGATCTCCAGGCTGAAAATAGGACTCCTCCTACACCCCTATACCCTTAAACCCCTACACCCACTTTCAAGCTAGAAGCTGAGTCAGTGCCAATCAACAACACGGTTTATAAATACTTACTAAATAATTTATCTACTTTAAAATAAATTATGTTCTTTGTATCAAAACTTTAAAAACAGTTGATTTTTTGAGCTAGAACTTTTATAATTACGACGGATTTTGTAGCTATAACTACAATCTGTAGCTTTGAAGAGGAGGAAAAAAGGTTGGCAAGGAGACGAAAGCGGAAAAGCCGTCGTCGGCAGGAAGGACGGCGTATCTTAGAGCATGTGCCCCAATATAGCATTGAAAGTGGCGAAGAGAAACCTGTGACAGCAGCCAGAAAATTTATTCAAGCTGAAGGGATCTTGCCACCCGCTTTGCTGCTCGTAAAACGCAACGAACATACAACAGATCGATATTTTTGGGCTGAAAAGGGTTTATTTGGTGCTCAGTATGTAGAAGAGAATCATTTCCTATTCCCAAGTCTGAGAACCTTAGAACCTGCTCCGGTTCAAGAGTCGGTAGCATTAGTTAGTCGCTAAAAGATTCAAGGCAATTTGTAGATTGTGATTGTGGCTTTTGACAATTATTAACTGGCAAAATGCTCAAGATATCTAAAAATTTAATTTTTTTTTAATTTTCGGCTAATTTGCCAGTCAACTTTAGTGGTCTGGATAAGATTAATCAAATCCTGTCAAATCTTTAGTATTTGTAGGATCATGTTTGGACTACACAATGATGTATAAAAAGCGGGAATATAGCAACTCTTCCGTAAGCAAGGATTCACATCATACTTAGTGGTCATGCTTAAGAGCTAGTTCTCTACGGGAGTATCCCAATTTTTTTATCCAACCCCTACCCTATTGGGGGACGGCGATGTTCATATCGCCCGTGCCTTACCCACATGTCTAATGCCTACGGTGTACACACATCTCTATGCTGGATCTGAATGCAAAATGTGGTTTTATTCCCCTAAATTCCTCTTTCTTGGAAAGGGGGATTGGGTGTCAAAAGCCTGTGAAGCAATTCTAAAAGACTTATGTGTACACCGTAGATGTCAAAAAATATAGCTTACTCTCCACGAGGATTTAAATCCTCGTGGATAATAATGCTTATGTGCTATTTCCAATAAATGCTGGTGATTTGGAAATCGTAACTGCAACTTGGGTTGTTAGGTAGATTTTAGTTTTAATACCCTTTTTAACTCAATCAGTTCATCTCGATGGGCAGTAACAGTAATAGTACTTGAGGATGGTGATTCGCTCTGGGTTGTTTCTACTTTCAGCGATACCTTCTCAAGTTTTTCAGCTTTTTTCCAGTAGAAAATTCCGCTCAAGGGCGATAGCAATATCATCCCTAGAAAAAAAAGACTCAGGCTAGGAAAAAGTTGTGACAAAACCAGTGATAGACAAAGAATACCAGTAGCAGCTAGCACAGTCAAAAATATGGCTAAAAACCAACTGGGACGAACATTGCCTTCAAAAATCACTTGGTTTTGTTCTGGGTCTACCGCCGCCACCCGGTAAGACCGCACTCGAAAATACTCCCTTAATTGAGACATTAAAGTAGCTTCGTCTTGTTCAGATACCAGTTGTGCTACTTCTGTACGGTCTTTAGTAGAGGCACGAATAAAGAAAAATAATCCGACCGATAATAACAAAGTAAGCACCAACGTGGATGGCAGAATGGCGGTATCCATAATAGTGAGTTTTTACTGCTTGATTGGAGGGGACTTATTCATTATTCATTATCAATGTATTCGTTAATTTGTCCTCCCATTTATATACTGTTGCCAAAGACGAGCTAAATCTTGCGCTTGTGGAGTCCACTCTGAAGAAACTTGGTACATCCGCCGGGGACGTCCGCGTCCTTCGAGTTTTTTCCAATAGCCTGTGATTGCCTTGTAGTCTTCGAGAAACTTAATCGCACTGTAAAGTACTGTATCCGAAAGGCGATAGTTGGGATATTCAGTTTCTAAGCGTTGGATTAACTCGGTTCCGTAAGACTCCCCTTGTAATAAAACGTACAAGATATAACAAACTGCTAGTTCTTGACAAAGGTAAGTTGGCGGAGGATTCTCAAAGAATTGATATATATCCTCAAGTTTCATGGTTAGTAAAGAATTGCTAAAACAATGCCCAAGGGTTAAGCCTACAATATCTTTTGTGAGTATATAGTGCTACTCCCCATTTGGGTAAGTATATAACGCTACTTAGGCTAATTTGGCAAGGCGCACACAATAAAATCATTAACCCAAGTTTGTAAGCGTGGGGACAGCACTACGATCACCAGAAATAATTCCAGTGACAGCGCCTGATTCATGCGCCAGCTTCGGAAGTGCAAAATAAATGCACTTCTTTCTGCCTCAAGCTCTAGGCAGTGTGATGAGGAGCAAACAGACAACGGTTTTGACCATTATCTTTGTGTTAAGTGATGCCGAGCGTGTGAGGACTGTTCAAGCATAAATTGTTGCTTTAGCAATTTTAAAGGTTAATTGCAAATTTTTCTGTAAAACTTAATAAACACTTTTTTTACAGCGATCGCACCAGTATAAATCTTTAAATATCAAGCATAAGTTAATATCCATGATTTTCAACCCTTGCAGCTCTTGACACATTCAAGGTCACGTAGTCTACTGAATTTTTAGACTTGTCACTAATCTTAAAGGCTATTGGTTATATACCCATTTGAACAATAATTGCGACAGATGGATAGTCCAAAAGCTTATCCAGTCAACATTTACCAATCCAAAATAGTATTAAGTGTCATAGTTAATTTATCAAATCCTCCAGCACATAGGTAATCACTATGTCAGTAGACTCTCAATCATCTTCCTCTCGCCGCCAGGAAATTGCTAAAATCTTTCGCCTCGTTGGTTGGATTAGCTTTTGGATTCAGCTAGTACTAGGCGTAGTTTCTACAATTATTGTGTTGTTATATGGTGTTTTTAGCCAAAGACCTGGTAGTCCAAGTAATAACCCAGGTAATGGATTTGGTGTATTTCTGGCAGTTTGTGGACTAGTTACCTTGGGTATAGGTGTATATTTGGCTTTCCGCTACACCCGCATTGGCAGACAGCTATTATCTTCCAATCCTAGTAATCACCCTAGCAAATTAGAAACAGTCCAAGTTTTACGGCTAGGACTATTGGTGAATTTAGTCGGAATACTGTTGACTCTGTTAGGAGCGCAGGCGATCGTTGGTACTCTAGTAGCAAGGTCTATATCTCCCCAAGCAGTTACTACACAATTGTTTGACCCCAACCGCGTTATTAGTGGTCTAGATATGCTTGTGGTACAAGCAAACACTAATACTGTCTCTGCTCACTTCGCTGGACTTGTAGGGTCCATTTGGCTACTCAATCGTATTACTCGCTAGGTGAAGAGTAAACAAAAATTAAAAATTTGAAGGAGGAATAAGGGAGTCAATCCAAAATCCAAAATCGAATGACTCATTTGCGGAATCATCCCTGTTGAGTGTGGAGACTAATACATGTTCCTGACACACACATCCTACTAGGGACTGATACAAGTCAAGTCAACGAGGTGATATTAGAAATTGGAGGTCTAACACGATGAGAGAATTACAAACTTGGAGATTTGGGATACAGTTCCTTTTCAGTACAGTAATGATAGGTCTTTGTACTTTTCAGCTTGTCAACGATAAAACTAAAGAAAATCAGACATTGTATTGGAGTGGTTTAAGTACTGTGCTAGCCTATTGGCTACCTTCTCCTTCTAGTACTCAAGAAGAGAATTTCAGCCAACCTAAAGCAAACCAAGAAGAAAGGCAATCTTAAGAAATATATAATTTTTATAATTCAGCGATAGTTAAGCGATCGCAGTATTAAAATAATCAAAATATTGGTACAACTGATATAATAAGAGATCAAAGAATTGCCCTAGAAATGCCTAAAATGAATTGCAGTGTGATAGCCCTGGCGGTGATGCTGGGGCAAAATTTTGGCAAATAACTTTCACACGTGGGTGCAGGGATATATTGTGAGTTAGAAATTTGCATATTTCAATTCTGAATTCCTCATAAGTGCTTCCAGGTTGATCTGTGCCTTCTGTCTTTTTAATACTAAAAACTGAGAAAAATCTGTGCTGGATATTAAGCAAATACGGGAAAATCCACAATTTGTACAACAGAGGTTGAATACTCGTGGTGGTAACTATGATATTCAGCCGATAGTAGATTTAAATAAACAACAACGTGAATTGGAGGGTAAGCGTAGTCAACTCCAAGCGCGTAGTAATGAAATTGGTAAACTGGTTGGGCAAAAGATTAAATCTGGGACAAATCCTCAAGATCCAGAAATTCAAACCTTGCGGGATGAGGGTAACTCTGTTAAAGCCACATTAAGCGAACTCGAACCCCAGGAAAAAGAAATCATTGCCAAAATCCAAGAACTAGTACTTGCACTCCCTAATTTGCCTAGTGACACCACACCCATGGGCAAAAATGAAGAAGAAAACGTCGAGGTACGGCGCTGGGGTGATGAGTACATTCCACAAAACGCGAATATTATCCCACACTGGGAACTTGGGGAAAAGTTAGGTATTCTCAACGTCGAACGTGCTGTGAAAGTTGCCCAAAGTCGCTTTGTGACGTTGATTGGGGCTGGTGCAGCACTAGAGAGGGCATTAATTCAGTTTATGCTGAATCGCCAAACAGCAGCAGGATATGTAGAAGTTATTCCTCCGTTTTTAGTTAACAGTGCTTCGCTGACAGCTACAGGACAACTACCCAAGTTTGCGGAAGAAAGCTTTAAATGTGCTGATGATGATTTGTGGCTTATCCCCACAGCTGAAGTACCCGTAACCAACCTTTATAGGGGTGAAATTCTGGCTGGGGAAGATTTACCTATTTATCATTGTGCTTACACTCCCTGTTTTCGCCGTGAAGCTGGGAGTTATGGGCGGGATATGCGGGGATTAATTCGGCTGCACCAATTTAATAAAGTAGAATTGGTAAAATTTGTCCATCCCAGCACTTCTTTTGAGGAATTAGAAAAATTAGTAGGTAATGCAGAGGCTATTTTACAAGCTTTAAAGTTGCCTTATCGAATCATTAATTTATGCACTGGGGATATAGGATTCCATTCTGCTAAAACCTATGACTTAGAAGTTTGGCTTCCTTCTTCTGGTAAATATCGGGAAATTTCCAGTTGTTCTAATTTTGTAGACTTCCAAGCGCGACGGGCTGATATTCGCTTTAAAGAAGCTGGTAAAAAAGGAACACAGTTAGTGCATACCCTCAATGGTTCTGGGTTAGCTGTGGGACGAACTATGGCAGCAATTTTGGAAAATTATCAACAAGAAGATGGTACGGTACGAATACCGGAAGCCCTACAACCGTATTTAGGACGGGAAGTTTTGTAATTCTGGTTGGTGGTTAATAAGGTGTGTTACGCTATCGCTAACACACCATTATTGACGGTGCGTTACGACGCTAATAGCACGAAAACTCGGTTTAGATATCACGAAGAAATTAATTATCGTCGTGCATAAATTCCAGGAGCATAAGCTTCGATTACTTTCCCTGTAAGTGTGCAACATACCATTAAGTAGTCACAGTTTTGGCATTGCGTCCGAGTTAATTGTCTATCCAAAATATAATATCTTTCTCCTTCACTACCACAGTTTGGACAGTGAATTTTTTGTACTGTCTGCATTTGATAACCTCTGGCCAATCATCATAATTTGGTTGTTTGTAAAAGCTGTGAATATATCAATGTCACTAAATTTTTAGTTTGACATTTTTGACAAAAATCATTTTTTTATTTTTTTGGGTAATATCAAGCTAATCTATAAAAGGTTAATAGTCGATATATTTTTTATTATCTTAATATTTCTACTCTATAACCATCCTACTTTAGATATAAAATTTATTTTTCTCTGTCATAAGCTTATAGAAACAGTGATCCCTAAGTGTAATGCTTTGATATTTATAGTTTTACAGTCATTTTCAATATTGTCTGTCAGTATAAACTTGGGGTTTTATTCAAAAAAGTGAAAACTTTGATAAGCATCTTAATTAGAGCCTCACTATTACTTATCACCTCTCGGCTGAAATGATAGTAGTCCTTATATTTCGGACTTTGTGTGTTTGCCTAAACTTTTCTACTTGAGTAGAAATAGTCTCTAAATATAGATTCATCATGAAATGCTTTGACAAACAGTAGCGTTAGTAACAAATAGATAAAAAATTAACACTTTATTAGTTCTAGTAACAAAGTGTGAACTTTTAGCTGATATCAATTTTTTGTTGCTATGGGAGTTATGATTAAACTCTTGTGAGAAAATTTAAGGAAATATTTCGATTAATAGATGAATACCATTAGCAGTGTTTGCTAATCTAATGATTAGTAATGGGTAATGGGTAATGGGTAATGGATAATGGGTTTTCCCAGTTATCAATTACCCATAATTTCTTATGATTTCATGTGTTTACTTCAAGAAGGATGAAAATAATCATAGATTTCTTGAGCCAAGCGTGAACCAATTCCAGAAACTTCAGCCAGTTGTGCAGGTGTAGCTTGCCGAATATAATCAACAGAACGAAAATGTCCCAAAAGTTGCTTTTGGCGATGGTGTCCTAAACCTGGAATTTCATCTAAACGCGATCGCTTCAATTGATCACTGCGTTGTTGACGATGAAAACTCACAGCAAACCGATGCGCTTCGTCTCGCAAGCGTCGCAATAGCTGAACTCCTGACTGTTCTGCGTCAGTAGAAAGTGATTCAGACTCTCCCGGTAGAAAAATTTCTTCTCGCTTTTTCGCCAGACTAATCACACGCAAGTCTTCCAATAAATTCATTTCTTGTAAGACTGCTACAACTGATGATAGTTGACCTTTACCACCATCGATCATAATTAAATCCGGCCAGTCTGGATTCCCAAGGCGTTGTAATTGTGGATCTTCAGCATACTTGCGAAAGCGACGTCCAATCACTTCGGTTAAACTCGCAAAATCATCTGAGTGTCCGACTGTAACGGTAGGATTTTTAATTTTGTAATGACGATAGTGTTGTTTTGCAGGTAAACCGTCAATAAATACAACTTGAGAAGCTACTGCATTGGAACCTTGGATATGAGAAATATCATAACCTTCGATGCGGTGGGGTAATTCAGGTAAGTCGAGGATAGTAGCTAAATCTTCCATCGCTTGTTGATTGCGATCGCTCAATTTTTGCATTCTTTGCAATTCGTACTGAGCATTTCGCTCTACCATCTCAATTAATTCTGCCTTAGTTTGGCGCTGGGGAGCCACTATCGTCACTTTTCTACCTTTACGCTGTGTTAGCACATCTGCCAAAATATCGGGTTCTGGCAATTCGTACTGCACTAAAATTTCTGTAGGAATTTCCACCGCTTCGGCAGTTTGGTAGTGTTCTTCCAAGACACGTTGTAAAATTGCTCCCATTAACCCCCCCTCGTTCCCTCCTGCAAGCGGGGGGGATGAAAGGGTTGTTACTTCTGCGACAAACGCCAAACGTCCAACTAATTTCCCTGCTCGAATTTGGAATAATTGAATGCAGGCGTGTTGAGTGTCGGCTGCTAGTGCGATCGCATCGCGAGAAACTGTATCATCTGGTAAGGATACTTTTTGATCAGCAGTCAGAGACTTTAAACCATTAATTTGATCGCGAAATCGCGCCGCAGCTTCAAAATTCAACAATTCTGCTTGCTTGTGCATTTGTTCTGTGAGAATATCGATGAGTTCACTGCTTCTTCCTTGGAACACCATCGCCACTTTCTGCACAATTTTGCGATACTCTTCGGGGGAAATCAGCGACTGACATACACCCGGACACCGTCCTAAATCGAAATTTAAGCAAGGACGATCTTTAAATAGTGGTTGCGGACGCTGACGTAAAGGAAATATCCGTTTGCACAAGCGCAAAATCTCTCGCAGTGTGTGAGAATCTGTATAAGGGCCATAATATTTATCTTTTTGGTTACTAAGTAGGCGTTTGCGGGTGATATAAATCCGTGGGTATTCTTCTGACCAAGTGATGCAAAGATAAGGATACTTTTTATCATCTTTGAGTAGTACGTTGAAGTATGGCAAGTGTTGCTTGATCAGATTCGCTTCTAGTGCCAAGGCTTCAGCTTCAGTATCAGTGACAATGAATTCAATTTCTGTCACTTGTCTTACCATTGTGGCTATACGTTCGCTCAGTTTCTGTGATTCCCGAAAATATGAACGAACACGCGATCGCAGCTTTCGTGATTTACCTATATATATAATGCGATCGCTCCCGTCTCGCATCAAATATACTCCCGGTTCTGGCGGAATTTCGGCTAGACGATTTTCTAGGCGTTGCGGATCTTTGATTAGAGATAGTGTTTGAGCAGATGTTGTCACAACCAGAGCTTGGTAATTTTACATTTTACCTATATTTATTTTAAGTACCGCCTCGGAATAAATTCCGAGGCGGGATACAGTTTCAACATGAAAATTTTTGACTTGTGTGTACACCGTAGCTTATTAAGGGGAGAGGCTTTAAAAGAAGATTTTAATTTTTCTCTGCTTGTATGAAACCACCCTGCGCCCCTAATCCCCAAAGGGGGTCCCGAGTTCCCCAACCCTAAGCGCTTGCGCTTAGGGTGTGCGTAGCGCGGGTGGGGTCTTTCTGTACCTCTTTAAAATGAAATCTGCTGTAGATATTGGCAAGCTAACTCTTCTTCAATTGCCATAACTAATTCAGTTAAATTTATCGGTTTGACGAAGTAGCGACGCGCTCCTAATTTCATAGCTTTTTCCTGATCTGCTTTAAAAGCAAATGCTGAAACCACAAATATAGGTAAGCTGTTCAGCATTTAAATCGAGCGAGCAATCTCGACACAGTAAGCAGTATAGCTCTCAAAAATCCTAGTTTAAATGCACATCAGCTTATGTATTTTAAGTCTGCTTTTTGTTCTTTTTTTGCTAGCAGAGAGTAACCATCAATATCTGGTAGTTTCAGGTCTAATAAAATTAAATCAGGTTTAAAGTTTTCTATTGTATCAAAAAATTTAGAACCTTCTGGAAAACTTTGGACTTCATATCTACAATAACTAAGATAGTCACTCAGTAGCATTCTATTGATGTCATTATCTTCTATTAGTAATATTCTTTTTTTCCCTCTATGTGATGGGAACTGTTGTTTAATAGTAAGTAATTGGGCTGTCATTTTTATCTAGTGGTTGTAGGCTAAAAGCAAATAAAATTTACCATAGTTACAAATATATGATATGTGCTTAAAAATATACTTATTTAAAATTAGTTACAAACACAAAACAAATTATATTTAGCTGCATGGTTATTTAATGCTTACTAAAATATTAACTCAAAACATAAATTTAATTTTGAATTAAAAAAAATAATAAAATTTGTATAAATATGTTGTAACTCATAGCTTTTTCTTAAACTCATCATGATGGGTATTCCAGATACAAATGATAATAAGTATCATCAGAAGGGGGGCTACGAGAATGAGAATAGTTAAGATTATCAACTTCTACTATATTTCTTAACTATGTATTTTTACACTCTGCTCCTAAGCAGATTTAACTAGCATACTCCATAAAATTACAAATGGCAGTAGAGGGTTAAGAAGATAAAGGTATGGGAGGCTAAAACTTTTTGTGAGTAAGGATAGAAACAAAAAAAGGAGCTAGCTAGTCCTGTTATCTGTCTGTAGTGTGAGAGCAGCAGCTTGTATTATAATTGTGCTTTTTTTTGCTGGCGTTGTGTAACACAAACACCAACGATACTTAATAGAGCAAGCATAACTGAGGATTCTGGGATGTGAGAGTATAGGCAAGGAATGTATGGATGTACGGAAAAGCCAGATTTTCATCCTTGGTGGTGAAATGACTAATGATCATATTTTGTTTTAAAAAAATATTAAGTAACACAAATAACTGATACATTCTGTGATGCGATCCACACTATATATTAAAGATGTAAAGGAGTTTTAAAGCGATCGCAATGCATATAGACGAACTTCTCAGACGTTATCAGTCAGGAGAAAGAAATTTCAAAGGTGCAAACCTCATTGGTGGTTACTTGTATGGTGTAAATCTGAGTGGAGCAAACCTACAAGGAGCGTCTTTGAGTGAAGTTGATTTGAGCGAAGCAAACCTCACAGGAGTAAACCTTAGAGAAGCATCTCTAGTGAGAGCCAACCTCACAAAAGCCAACCTCACAGAAGCTAATCTCAATGGAGCAAATCTGTTTGAAGCCAAGCTAACAGGAGCTACCTTGCACGGAGCACATCTAAAAATGGCAGACTTGATAGATGCAGATTTTACTGCTGCCAACTTAGAAAAAGCTAATTTGTATGGTGCATATTTAACTGGAACTTTGTTGCAGGGTGCAATAATGCCAGATGGCACAATTTATCAGTGAGTCAATTGATTTTAAATTTTGGATTGGTTCCACTGATGGAATCTGGGGGCATGGAATTAATTATCTAATGTTTCTGATATTTTGAAATAATTACTTACACCCTTAGTTTTTTACTTCCCTAACAACAGTAAGAAATTGCCGCATTACTGGTGTTATTTCTCCTACTTTCCACACGACTGCTGTTTCTACTAACGTTATTGTTTGGGCGATCGCTCGATACACAACACCCGTACGCCGAAGATTTTGCAACGAAGCAGGCACAATTGCAATTCCCATCCCCGCCGAAACTAACCCAATTATTGTTTGCATTTGAATAGCTTCTTGAGCAACTTTTGGTGTGAAATTAAATTCCGCACACAAAGCCATAATTTTGTCGTAAAGTCCAATTCCCAAATGACGCGGAAATAAAATAAACAATTCATCCGCAAGCGATCGCACTGCAATTTTTTCTTGTTTAGCTAAAGAATGATTTGCAGGTAAAGCCACAACCAAATTTTCTTGCTGAATACACTCCCAAGCAAAGCTGTCATCTTCTAAAGGTAAATGCACAAAACCAACTTGGATACGATGATTTTGCAAAGCCTTTTCTTGTTCTGCTGTCGTTAACTCCTGCAATATCAATTCCACCCCCGGAAACTGCTGGCGAAAAACTTGCAAGATAGCAGGTAAAATATCATAAGTCACAGAACTAATAAATCCTATCCGCAATTGTCCTGTTTCACCCCTACCAGTGCGCCGTGTTAACTCGATCGCCTCCTCAAGTTGCGCTAGCAGTTGATAAGCTGACTGTAAAAATACCCTTCCTGCTTCCGTCAACTGTACCTGTCGCTTAGTTTTGCGCTGAAACAACTCCACCCCTAACTCTGTTTCAAGTTGGTGAATTTGCTGACTTAAAGGTGGTTGCGCTATGTGTAATCGTTCAGCCGCTCGGCTGAAGTGTAGTTCTTCCGCCACAGCAATAAAATAGCGCAGGTGTCGCAGCTCCATAGTTTTAATATTCTAAAAGTTTCAATTATCAACAAATATATATTGGACATCTGAAAAATATCTGCGTACGATACTTTCATAACAGATGGGTAAAGGGAAAGGAAAATTTTTATACTTTTCCTGATTTCTGCTATCTAATAATTCAGGAGTTCTACAGAAAATATCAAAATGTCAGAAAATTTGAGAAGCAAAGTTGTCACCCAAGGAGTACAGCGATCGCCTAACCGTGCCATGCTGCGGGCTGTGGGTTTTCAAGATCAGGATTTTTCTAAAGCCATTGTTGGCATTGCTAATGGTTACAGTACCATTACCCCTTGTAATATGGGGATTAACAAACTGGCACAAAGGGCAGAAATTGGTATTAAGAATGCCGGAGCAATGCCACAAATTTTTGGCACAATTACCATTAGCGATGGTATTTCCATGGGAACCGAGGGAATGAAATACTCCTTGGTATCGCGAGAAGTAATTGCTGATTCGATAGAAACTGCCTGTAATGGCCAAACAATGGATGGGGTGCTGGCAATTGGCGGTTGTGATAAAAACATGCCAGGAGCAATGATTGCGATCGCCCGCATGAATATTCCTGCCATTTTCGTTTATGGCGGTACGATTAAACCTGGACACTACAACGGACGCGACTTAACCGTCGTCAGTTCTTTTGAAGCAGTAGGCGAATACAGCGCTGGGAAAATAGGCGAAGATGAGCTTTTGGCAGTTGAACGCAGCGCCTGTCCTGGTGCTGGTTCCTGCGGCGGAATGTACACAGCTAACACCATGTCCTCTGCCTTTGAAGCAATGGGGATGAGTTTGCCGTACTCTTCGACAATGGCAGCAGAAGATGAAGAAAAAGCCGATAGTACAGAAAAATCGTCATTTGTCTTAGTAGAAGCCATTCGTAAGCAAATTTTACCCCGTCAGATCATCACACGTAAATCGATTGAAAATGCGATTTCTGTGATTATGGCAGTAGGTGGTTCTACAAATGCTGTGCTGCATTTTTTGGCGATCGCCCATGCTGCTGGCGTTGAACTGTGTCTTGATGATTTTGAAACTATCCGCGCTCGTGTTCCGGTTTTGTGTGATTTGAAACCAAGTGGTAGATATGTAGCTACGGATTTACACAAAGCTGGTGGTATTCCCCAGGTCATGAAAATGTTACTTATGCATGATTTGCTACATGGCGATTGCTTAACGATCACAGGTCAAACCATTGCAGAAGTATTAGCAGAAGTACCAAACGAACCTTTGTCAAACCAAGATGTGATTCGTCCTTGGAATAAACCGATGTATATTCAAGGACACTTGTCTGTCCTTAAAGGTAATCTAGCCACAGAAGGGGCAGTCGCAAAAATTACTGGTGTCAAAGTCCCGAAAATTACTGGATCAGCACGAGTTTTTGAATCTGAAGAATCTTGCTTAGATGCTATTCTTGCCAAAAAAATCAATGCTGGTGATGTGATTGTGATTCGTTACGAAGGCCCCAAAGGCGGCCCCGGAATGCGAGAAATGCTTGCTCCCACCTCAGCAATTATCGGGGCTGGTTTAGGCGATTCCGTGGGATTAATCACCGATGGCAGATTCTCCGGTGGTACTTATGGGATGGTTGTCGGACATGTTGCACCAGAAGCAGCTGTCGGCGGTGCGATCGCATTAGTAGAAGAAGGCGATACCATCACTATTGATGCTCATGCCCGTTCGTTACAACTGCATCTATCTGATGAAGAATTAGCTCGTCGTCGTAAAAATTGGCAACCTCGTCCACCCCGTTATACTCAGGGTGTGCTAGCCAAATATGCCAAGTTGGTATCTTCTAGCAGTCTTGGTGCGGTGACAGATTTAGATTTGTTTTAATATTCCCAGTTCTCTGCCTTTACCTCCTGATAGTTTTGGTCTGCCTTTAATTGGAGAAACAATACCGTTTTTACAGAAAAAGGTAAGCTTTCAAAGATTATTGAGCCAGGCTAATGCTATCTAGGATAAGAAATACCATTAATCTGGCGATCGCCTATATATAGTCCAAGAGATTGAGAAGATGAGGAGTTAGATTGTGATACTTGAGTGGGCTGCTGCAAACTCAAAACATTACTAGAGTTACTGAAATTAACAACACTTTGAGTTTGATTGTAATATGGTGTCACATTAGAGGATGTTGTAGGGGTAACAGATGTTACCGCAGATGTAGGTGATTGGAGGCTGGGTGTAGAGAGGTTTGTATATTGGTTAGGAATGTTATTTGTACTATTATTTACGGGAGTGATCGCATTACTATTGAGCATCGTCGTTGATGCTAAATTTTTATTGGGTAACAATAAGCTGTTCAGCATTTAAATTGGGTATAATAAAAAGCCGAATTCAGTAAAAAAATGGAATAATGCCAGCAAAAAATCATTTAACTTCCCAGCAAATAGAGAAACTACAAAAGGCTTTAAAACAG
>JAHHHW010000033.1 GCA_019359115.1 Pelatocladus maniniholoensis HA4357-MV3 | reverse complement strand
GTCTTGAATGCGGCTACACAACTCACAGGGACGTAGCAGCATCACTTGTGATCCGAAACAGAGGGGTCAACGCGCTGGGACGCAGCGTGGAAGAAAACGCTTGTGGAGACGGTCTGACGGGGACGGGCAACCGTCTAGTTAAGAGTCGAAGAAGCAAGAACAATGGTGGAGAGGACGGATTCATCCTGCCTCGTAACATCATTTGAGAATCCCTGTGGCTTTAGCCCAGGGAGTACGTCAACGAAAAACTACGACATCAGTCTTAAAATACATACTCAGCATAAAAATTTTAAAATTAGATTGATAAACTTGCCGTAAAACTGCTGAGATATCTAAACCATCACTTATGACTGACACACCACCCAACACTGAAAATCTCAACGATAACGATCAAAATGATATAGCTGAAGAATTGCTACGAAAGCTGCGACAAAAACAAGGCTATTGGGTGGAATGGGGACAAGCTTGTGCTTATCTACAAAAAGCAGGTTATAGTCAGCAAGCAATTTTTGAAGCAACAGGCTTTGAACCAGTACAACAGAATCAGGTGATTGTTGGCGCCCAAGTCTACAACTCTATAGAAAAAGTAGGAGCGCCACAAGATGTACTTTCTCATTATCAACAGCGTGGTAGTGATATCTTATATGAGTTGCGCTTGCTGACTCAAGAAGAACGAGCCGCCGCCGCCACAGTTACTTTTCAACACAAAGTTGATGCTGACGAAGCACGGGAAATTGCCAGAGCGATCAAAGATTTCTCTCGTTTTCGTAACCCTCCAGAAGGCTTTTCTAATCATCCAGGAGATGCGGTTGCTTATCAATGTTGGAAACTCGCCCGCCAGAATTCAGATTTTCAAACGCGATCGCGTCTGATTGCTAAAGGCTTAAAATTTGCCCATACGCAAACTGCTAGGCAGCAAGTAGAACAATTACTGACAGATTTTACCGTCCTACCCAAAAAGCCAGCACCAACTCTACCCTTTTACAGACCACAATCAGCCGAAGAAGTACCCCGTCTCGTGCCAGTGGTAGGTGAGTTGCCATTAACACCACAAGACTTACAAGCAGTTCCCCTAGTAGAAGAAGTAGGGCCTTTCCGCATCGTTAAGTTTGCTGGAGAACAAGCTTGGGTTCCCTTACCAGGTTGGCAAACTATATTGAGTGCAGAAGATCCAGTAGTGATTTTATGCAATAGCGATCGCCTACCAACCCAAACACAAAATAATCCAGAACCAGTCATGGTAGTTATCGATCGCGGCCAAACAGAATGGAACCCAAGTAGTTACTTTGTAGTAGATAACTCTGGCGAACTAGACTTTCAATGGCTTGAAACTGCACCAGAAGTCACACTATTAGGGCGAATTCTCGTCATTGTACGAGCCAAGAAAATTCTGGATGAGGAATTGACAAAAGATTCTTGGCAAATTGATGAGTAGTTGTTGAAGACCGGGGATCGGGGATTGGGGATTGGGCTTTAAGAGTCGTCTTTCGTAAACAAGTATTTGTATTTCGCTGACGAGTGTTTGATACTCGACGACGAGTATTTGTATTTCGCTGACGAGTGTTTGATACTCGACGACGAGTATTTGATACTCATCGACGAGTGTTTGATACTCATCGACGAGTGTTTGATACTCGACGACGAGTGTTTGATACTCGACGACGAGTGTTTGATACTCGCTGACGAGTATTTGTATTTCGCTGACGAGTGTTTGATACTCGCTGACGAGTGTTTGATACTCATCGACGAGTGTTTGATACTCGCTGACAGGGGAAAGTAAAAGACAAGGGAGTATCTATCAAAAATATTCTCCCTTGTCCCCCTTGTCTCCCTTGTCCCCCGTGTCCCCCGTGTCCTCCTTGTCTCCCAATCCCCGCTCCCTCCTTCTACCTCGATGGTGGACAAATTTGCTGCACTGCTTGGGGGAGTTGTTTACACATCTGCTGGAATGTTTGGGGCTGCAATTGTTGCCAAGCAAATAAACTTATAATTGTACTTCCCAACAGTAAAGCCAATAATCTCAGCAACAACACCCCAGGTTGACGCTGAGGTTGAGTATTGTCATCAGTTTGAGTTGTTGCCGAAATATCTAAGTCTAGTAATACTTGTGAACTTGCTGCAAACTTAGATTCTTCTGGTTGTAGTGCTTCTTCTAGAACAATTTCTACTTGTTTTTCTTCGACAACTTCTATTTGTAATTTCTTTTGAGTAACTGGAACCAAATAATCTGGAGAAACCCGACAATGGGTAAGCACTACGGACACATTGTCATGACCATTTTTTTGATTTGCCAGTTGAATCCAAGCATCAACAGCTTCTTCTAGAGTTAGTTCTCCTGTTAATACTGGTACAGCATAATCTCGCCAAGATTCTTCTACTAAATAATTATCACTTAAGCCATCAGAACACAATAGTAATATGCCGTCTTCTTCTACAATCAAGCGTTGAATCAAAGGACGCAGCAATTCCCCTTCTTTTGTGCCTAAAGCTTGGGTAAGGGCGGTAGCATCTGGGCGTTGCAAAGCTTGGCGATACAGACTGCGCCCTTGGCGGACTTCCCGCGTCGCCACATCATCATCAATTGTCAATAGCTGACAGTATTCACGGGTAATCCAGTAAGCACGACTATCACCGACGTTAGCTAAATATAGTTCGTGGGCATTTTCTGAGTCCCAACCAGCAGACGTTTGAATGCGTTGCGGTACTTGCACAGCCATAACCATAGTTGTAGCCATGCGTTGAGTACCTGTGCGTTTTTGTTCGTCATTACAATTGCAAATGACGTTGTTGATCACTCGCAAACTAGCTTCTAACTGTTGTTGCAATAAATCTGGTGGTACAACTTCGGCTTGTTCTCCAACTTCTTGTAATAAAGCGCGAATTTGAAGCTTCACAGATTGTACTGCTAATCGACTGGCAACTTCACCGCCTTCATGTCCACCAATTCCATCACAAACGATCGCCATTTGTGGTGATAATGCATCAGCGATCATCGCATCGTTGCCATGAGGATAGCAAGTGTCTTCGTTTTGTATCAGTGCTTCTGACCCTTTATC
Source organism: Pelatocladus maniniholoensis HA4357-MV3 (assembly GCA_019359115.1). Lineage (GTDB taxonomy): Bacteria > Cyanobacteriota > Cyanobacteriia > Cyanobacteriales > Nostocaceae > Pelatocladus > Pelatocladus maniniholoensis. Next base: position 89,095 of record JAHHHW010000033.1, on the reverse strand, counting down.
GCTTGCACCTGCGACTTTGATACTTAAAGGTAATTCTGCGGCAGATGTTAGCAATAAAGTATTAAGTTGAGTTGCAATATCCTGGAACTCTGCCTTACCATTACACATCTGTTGGACTATTTTTTGCAAGTCATTTGCTACTTGGGTTTTGGCATTAACTACCAAAGATTGCCAACACTCTCCCAAATCCTTAAGGGTTGGCTGTCCCGATTGCTGAAGTTGTAACAGTCGTACACACCAACCTTGTACTCTTAAATTATTTGGTATCAGCAAACTAGCTGCTACTCCCAATTTTGACAAAGGCTCCCACAGTTGTAGAATTTGCCATAACCAGTAAACTTGTCTGACTACCGTTGTTTGCTGCCATGCTTTTGTCAATGCTGGGTAAAGATTTCCCGCTTCATCTAACGGTACATTTTCCAGTAAGAGAATATTATTTGCTGCTTCTGTTTGATAACGAACCAATCCATAAACAAGAGGTAAGTGTAATCGTTGTTGATATAAGTGTAGGTAAGGAATAATTTCTTTTGGTATTTTGCTTGGTATATCCGGTAACTTTCCCGGTTGAGTATCCAGCCAAATCCGGGGTGCAATTACCTCATATCTATCAGCGACTTTTTCTCCTGGGGTAATTGTAGCTGCTGATGACCCAATTACCCAAAGATAGCGGCGAATCAGAGGAGTTTGACAATTTGCACAAACACGGTTATCAACAGGGTTGATTTGGCGAATACAGATAGGATTGGGACAAAAAACTATCCGTTGAGTCGAAATCATACAAGTGTAAATATCTATATAAATTGATAGGTGAAGTTCGATTAAATTGAACTGCCAAAAACTAAAATTGTAGACTAGACTGGGTTTACTAGTTTACTTTTAACACTTGTTACTTAAAAATTGAAAATTTTTACGTACAAATTTTAGGATGGCGCTATGCCAATTTCTACCGCCATGTGGTTGTCAAATTCTATCCTCATTTGGATGCTGGTAGGAGCATGTTTGTGCTTAATGGAACTGTTTTTGCCAACAGCTTTTGTAGCTTTGATGATGGGAATTAGCGCTTTTGTAGTGGCGCTGCTATCCCCAGTTATTTTAGTCAAGTTGTGGTTGCAATTAGTAGTTTGGCTCTTGCTTTCTGTAGTGCTAATTTGGCTGTGTCGTCGTTTAATAACACCAGTGCCAAGCAAATCAAAACTTCAGGATGCAACTACTGCTGAAACTTTAACAGAGATTCCAGTCGGGAAAGCCGGACGAGTATTATACGAAGGCAATTCTTGGCGGGCGCGGTGTTACGATGAGCATTTAGTGATCGCACCACATCAAAGAGTTTATGTAGTCAGGCGCGAAGGCACAACCCTAATCATCATGCCAGAATATTCCTCAATTCAATAATTAATGGTTAGTAGGGGCAAACAATTGTTTGCCCGTTCACCCGTTCAGAAGTTGGTAGTTAGAAATCAGTAAACAGTGAGTAATATAATTTGATAACTGATAACTGATAACTGATTTATATATTAGGAGATAAATATGGAACCTTTATTTTTTATAATAAGTTTAGTCTTAGGTGGTTCAGTAATAGCAAGCTCTGTGAAAGTAGTCAATCAGGGTAATGAAGCTTTAGTAGAACGCTTAGGTAGCTACAACAAAAAGTTGGAACCAGGACTGAATTTTGTTGCTCCTTTTGTTGATAGAATTGTTTTCCGTGGAACCATCCGGGAAAAAGTTTTAGATATTCCTCCGCAACAATGTATTACTCGCGATAACGTCAAAATTACCGTTGATGCAGTAGTTTATTGGCGCATCGTTGATATGGAGAAAGCTTATTACAAAGTGGAAAATCTCCAAGCTGCGATGGTGAATTTGGTGATGACACAAATTCGTTCTGAAATGGGCAGATTGGAACTAGATGAAACCTTTACCGCCCGTTCAGAAGTAAATGAACTTTTGTTACGAGATTTGGATATTGCTACCGATCCTTGGGGAGTAAAGGTAACACGGGTGGAACTAAGAGACATTATTCCATCTCAAGAAGTGCAGCAGTCAATGGAATTGCAAATGTCGGCGGAACGGCGCAAAAGAGCGGCAATTTTAACTTCAGAAGGTGAGCGAGAATCTGCTATTAACAGCGCTAGAGGTAAAGCAGAAGCACAAGTTCTAGAAGCTGAAGCCCGTCAAAAAGCAGTGATTTTGGAAGCAGAAGCTCAACAAAAAGCCCTGATTCTCAAAGCCCAAGCCGAACGTCAGCAACAAGTTCTCAAAGCCCAGGCGATCGCAGAGTCTACAGAAATGATTGCTCAAAAACTTGAAACCAACTCTATAGCTCCTAAAGCTTTAGAAGTTCTGCTTGCCTTGGGTTATCTAGATATGGGTACAACTATTGGTAAGAGCGATAGCAGCAAAGTCATGTTTATAGATCCTCGCACGATCCCTGCCACTTTAGAAGGTATACGCTCCATTATTTCACATGCACCGACAGATTCACCCTAAGTTAAATCGGCACACATAAAGCTAACTAAACGTTTTGAACGTCACGTCAGATTGTGTTGTTGGTGATTCAGGTTGTAGACATGCTAGTTTTTTGTTGGGAACACCAAATTTGAAAGGCTTTACATCTCCATCAACCACTAACGAAATCAATATGGCACCTTTACCTGAGTATCACCCCAAACAGTTATCTTTAGGTCCGTTAGAAGCAGAAATCTTGAATATCATCTGGGAACTTGGTTCAGCGACAGTCAAAGATGTACACGATCGCATTCTGGCTGATCCGAACCGAGAACTAGCTTATACTTCTGTAACTACCGTGCTGCGTCGTCTCACCGATAAAGGTTGGCTTGTTTGTGACAAAAAAGGACGCGCATTTTATTGGCGGCCATTGCTTACAAAAGATCAAGCCGCAGTTATTAAAGCTCACGAACAATTACAGCGATTTTTAGCGGTAGGAAATCCTGATGTTGTTGCTGCTTTTGCAGATAGTCTTGATGAAGCTGCTAGTGAGAAAATACAAGCGATCGCCAAACGCATTCAATCTGCACGGCAAGAGAGGGAGGAAGAGTGATGCATCTATTAATGATTTTGATGGCTTTGGGTGTTTCTTGGGGAATCAGATACTCTTGGGTTGAATGCCAAGACAATTGGAAGCAACAGTGGCAAAGATCGCTATTTTTCTTTCTTTTTCCCCCTTTGCTGATCATCATGACAGCGATCGCTCTGCTGTATATGGGTCCCCAGGGCAGAATGCTTGGTTTGCAAACTGGTTGGTTTAGCTATGTATTAGCATTAATATTACTTGCTTTTTTTGCAGTTATATGTGTAAACAAAGCATGGCAAGGATGGCGATCAGTAAAATCTACACGTGACTGTCCAATTGTGAACCTTGCAGGTAGACAAGTGCGATTACTTAAAACAGCAGCGTTATTTGCAGGACAAATTGGTTTTTGGCAACCTGAACTTGTCCTTAGCCAGGGATTGCTGCAAACTTTGTCACCTGCACATTTAGAGACAGTCTTAGCACACGAGCAAGGCCATTATCATTACCGAGATACATTCTGGTTTTTCTGGCTGGGTTGGGTGCGTACCTGTACAGCTTGGTTGCCAAATACAGACGCTTTGTGGCAAGAACTATTAGTTTTGCGCGAACTACGTGCTGATGCTCACGCCGCATCACAAGTAGATCCCTTGCTACTAGCGGAATCATTGTTATTAGTCATCAGTACTCCACCTGTAACCTCAGACATCTGCTGTGCAGCCCTAGCAGCTAGTAATGTTGATCGTTTAGAACAAAGAATAGAAGCTTTGTTAGCTAAACCAGAACCCACATCAGAATTTCACTTAATATATTGGATTAGCTTCCTCTTGGCATTACTACCCTTAATCACAGTAATCTTCCATTCCTAGTTAGTAGGCAGGTTTCTCGGAAACGGGGAACATGACGCTCGTGAGTTTTTCTCAAAAGTCAAATACTAGTCCTATTAAACACTCCCCTTGCGAAAACCTGGACAAAACTGCCCAGCCTTTGCGGTGCGGGGGGTTTGATGGCATTGAAATTAGGTTGATTTGTATAAAAACCCCCCGCACCGCAAGCCAAAATAAGTAATACTATTGGGTATATTTGGGTAAGGCTGGGCAGTTTTGTCTATTTTTTATTGCACCCCAGACTGTGTGGATTTCGCTGTCGTTTATTCCCACTAAAAGTCTGGGGATTCTAGTTTCATACCAAAGTTTTTACTAATCTTCACTTGCAGGAGAAATCATCGAACCAGTGACTTCAAGTTGAGAATCTAACTGGAGTTGTTCTACTGATGCTTCCATATTCGCATCAGTTACATCACGGAGATATGTACCAAACAGTTTGTCATAGTTGGATGCTACTGCTAAAAATGCTCCACCCAAAATATAAATGGGTAAGGGTAATTGCAATCCTTTTATCCAGTCAAATAATTGTGCTAGCGCAAACAGCACTACAAAGCAAACGAGCCAAACTCTCATGTTCCCATCCACTGAGTTCAAATTTTTCTACTCATTCTAACGAAACAGATACGAGATAGGGCAACAGTTTTCGGTTAAATGAGAAAGGGAAAAAGTTTACCCCTTTCCCTTCACCTTTGAGCTATTTCCGCCAGCAGCCCCGCGCAAGGCGCGAAGCCGAGCGTCGGATCGAGGTGCGAGCAAGGCGAGGAGTGGTGTCTGATCAATGCGAAGCGAGGAAAGACACCGACGACGAGACGAGCCATCTCCTCTGCCACAAACGAGTATGGTACAATTGGTCTACCCGCCACAGTGGGCTTAGTGTTTCAGGGCGTCCCGCCTTGCTGTCCAACTCGAATGCCTCTGAACCTGCAACGAGACAGGTCATGTACGATGAAGGGTTGGAACCGGGAGTAGAAAGTAATTTCTTCACAAGTTTTCTCGTTATACTCGATACATTGTCTCCGGTGGGGCATCACGGGGACGTAAAAACAAAGCTCAGGAAATGTCCGATGCACTCTTCTGGAGTCACTGAGAAGCCCGCGCTCTATCGCTTTGCGATGAGCGTCGGGAGATGTCACCTTTCTAATTAAGCAAGAGTCCGCCGCAGTCGAGGTTGAATAATCAGCAAAGCGACGAGAGCAAAACCCAACAATACAGCTAAGGCACTACCAAAGGTAACGTCACCCCAAAAGGCGTGCATCACTACGCTACTTAAGCCCCAATCTTGATGGGTATAAAGATAACGAATTGGTTCAATAGCGTAGCTGAGGGGATTAAGTGTAGCTATAACCTGCAACCACTGGGGCATAAACGATAATGGAGCCAAAGCAGTACTAGCAAATAACAGTGGCAAGTTGGTAACAAAAATCACTGCAATTAGTTCGATGTGTCCAGGTAGAGCGAAAGCCAAACCCAAACTAAGGGCTGTTACACCCAAAGCTAGGAGAAAGACAATTAAAGCAATGGTAGCTAAACCAGCTATATCTGGCACTCCTGCACCTAAAAATCCTGCTGCTGCGACAATCACGGCTGCTTGCAGTAAACTTTGGCTGATGATAAAAATTGCCGAAGCCAAGACTATTGAATATCGTGATGCTAAAGGAGCCACTAACAACCGATTTAAAAAGCCAAATTCACGGTCAAACATGACTGGCAAACCAGCATTTAGCGCTCCACCAAAGGCAGTAAAAACAATAATACCAGCACTGAGAAATTCTGCGTAATTTGTCGTACTGCCAAAAATTCCTTTGGGTGCGTTTTGAAATAAAGCACCGAATAACACTAACCACATTACAGGTTGAATAATACCTGCAAGTAAGGTAGAGGGACGCCGTTGTAATTGAATAAACAAGCGACGTGTCAAAGCCAAAGTTTCTTGAACTAGCTCACCAAAAAAATTTGGAGTTGTATCAGTGTGAGCTTGTGGTGCAGCCACTTGCTGCCATTTAATATCTGATTTGGGGGGTATAACAGTACCACTCATATCAATTTTGGATTTTAGATTTTGGATTTTGGATTGGGAATTGTTAGTGGTTAGTAGAACAACAAACAAAACAACAAACTACAAAACTTATCTCATATTCTGCTTTTTCTCTGCTTTGAGGTCACGATTTCCCAAAGCTGCTAGTTCTGCATCCATGAGGGTGCGTCCTGTGGCAGCAAGATAAACATCGTCTAAACTAGGACGAGATTGAGAAATACCAAACACAGGTAGTCCAACATGGTTGAGCGATCGCTGGATGGTAATCAAAGCATCATTTTGTGGTGTCACCACTAAGTTGAGAGAATTTCCTTGAGCGTTGTTGATGATAACTTCTTGTACAAATGGTAAGGATTCTAGTAAGTTTTTGGCTTTTTCTGCTTCTTCTGGTGGTGTAAACTCGCGGATACGCAGGGTAATGCGATCGCCTCCCACTTGATCTTTTAATTGTGATGGTGTACCACTGGCAATGACCACGCCTTTGTCAATAATGGTGACCTGATCGGCTAAAGCATCAATTTCTTCTAAATAATGGCTGGTAATCACTACAGTGGTTCCAGCTTCCCGCAATTTACGTAGGAATTCCCAGACGATAAAACGGCTTTCTATGTCTAGCCCTACTGTTGGCTCATCTAAAACTAATACATCTGGTGCGTGTAATAACCCAGCTGCCAAATCTAGGCGTTTACGTAAACCACCAGAGTATGTACGAGTCTTTTTATTTGCGTATTCCTGCAAACCGAGTAAATCTAGTACCACCTCAACGCGCTGTTTGATCACCGCCGCGTTTAAATGATAAAGTGCCGCTTGCAGTTGTAACAGTTCACGTCCAGTCAATATGGGATCTATAGCTACTTCCTGAGCTACATAACCGAGACGTTTTCTGGCTGCTCTGGGATTGTCGATCACGGAAATACCAGATACTTCGATTTTACCAGCATCTGGTGTGGTGAGAGTACACAGAGCGCGCAGGGTAGTGGTTTTTCCTGCTCCGTTGGGGCCAAGTAAACCAAAAATTTCTCCTGGTTCTACCTGAAAGGAAACATCATTGACGGCGACCACCGAACCGTAGTGCTTTTTAAGGTTTTCAATTAAAACGGCGGGAGCCATAACAGGTAATCCCTAAATTAACGATACAAATCTCAACAGTGTCTATTCTTATTTTAAGAGTTAGGAGTTAAGACAAACGATGAGAAAAATATTTAATTTTGATCCTCGGTAAGCTCCCAAGAGACAAAAGTAGAGCTACAGATGGATTTAATCTATCCAAGGGTCCTAGGACGGTTTTGACGGACATTCAGAACTATTGGGCGCATTGCAACTGCGATCGCAGTTGCAAAATTTAATTAACGTTTATCCAGATGGCACATTTCGACCGAATGGGTATTTGACTCGTATGGAATTTGCAGCAATTTTGACTAGTACAGCATGGCGGAAAGAAACCTACCATTTATAAAAAGGTCAAAGCCATAAAATACAGTTCTTTTGAATGCGTGAATGCGTGACTTCCAAGGAAGCAGGAATACATCAAAAGCCTCTCTACAAGTTTCTAGGCGATCGCTCTGTTAAAATTAGCTTTGATTCCCCATGTGGGGAATCAAATTTTAACATATGAGCCTGAATCTTCAATAATGCCTCGAAGCAAGCAAAACAAAATTACTCAGCATGAATCTCACATGAACTGGTCAGCTAACACTGAAATATTGGGATTAGTATTTGAACTAGTACCGAAGGCAGATGTTTCGATCTATCCACAGTATACAACCGGACTGCACGCTTGGTTTCTCAATCAAGTCCGTGCTGTCGATCCAGAACTTTCTGCTTATCTTCATGATGGCGAGTCCGAAAAACCTTTTACGATCTCTGCATTAGATGGAGAATTGGTCAGCAGTGGTAAATTATTGCATCTTTTTGCTAGTAATACTCACCACTGGTATGTGACAGCTTTGTCAAAGCGAGTAGTCACATGGTTAGCGCAATGGGTAAAAAATTTACCAACAGAAATTGATTTACGTAACGCATTTCTACGTATTCATTCTTGTCAAATTGCTCACTCTCCTGTAACTTATGCTGACTTACTCAACTCTGAACATGAAGACACAATCGCCCTCAAATTCTTAAGTCCGACAAGTTTCCGTCGCAAAGATCATCATCTACCCTTGCCAATGCCTACAAACGTCTTCCACAGTTATCTTCGCCGTTGGAATGATTTTTCTGGTATGCCTGTTGACCAAGAAACATTTTTAGCTTGGGTAGATGAGCATGTGTTGATTACCCGTCACCAACTTGTATCCGCAAAAGTACTAGCAGGAAAGAGAGGTGCTGTTACAGGTTTTACAGGTACAATCGAGTTTGGTTTAACTAAAGAAGCAGCCAAACAACCGGATTTTTACAAGCTGTTTTATGCATTAGGAAAACTTGCGCCTTACTGTGGTACTGGTCATAAAACTACTTTCGGATTAGGTCAAACGCGCTTGGGTTGGTCATTACAAGCAACACCAGCAGTACCAAATGTCGAAAGTTTCTTGGCAAAAAGAATTGAAGATTTAACAGATATTTTTAAAGCGCAACGCAAGCGGACTGGGGGAGTACGGGCGGAAGAAATAGCGGTTAAATGGGCTACGATTCTGGCACGCCGGGAAATGGGAGAATCTTTGCAAGTTATAGCTCAGGATATGGAAATGCCGTATGAAACGGTGAAGACTTACGTAAAATTAGCACGGCGAGCTTTGTTAAAGCTTTAAGACTTAATGTTCAAACTTTAAGGCGATTTATTCCCCCTTGTCCCCCAATACGGTTCGGATAAGATAAATCGATCAACATTAAAACCCTGTAGAGACGCCATGAATCGCGTATCTATATACCTTGTCCCCAATCCCCGATCCCCTATTCCCCCAATTGTGCAAACAACTTTGACAAAATCACGTTAGAAAACAAAAAACCATCGGGATCATGCAAACGCAACCTTTCTCCGTCAAGTTTGATCCAGTCTTTTTGGAAGTACATCTGTAAACATTTCTCAATCTCTTCTATTTTCTTTTTTCCAAACTGTTCTACTAGCACTGCTAAATTTACGCCTTCTGCTAAACGTAACCCTAGCATTAAGGTTTCTAACAAAATTTCATCTGCTGATGTCACTTCGCAATCAATTACACAACCAGCTTCTACCCACTGGTAATATTCTTTGGTTTTACGCGGACGGGTAAATCGTCTCCCTGCAATATAACTAGCCGCACCCATACCAAAGCCATAATAAGGGCGATTTTGCCAGTAAACTCGATTATGCCGACATTGGTGTCCAGCTTTGGCATAGTTGGAAATTTCATAATGTTCGTAATCTGCACCAGTTAAGATTTGCTGCGCTCTCTGGTACATTTTGACTGTGGTTTCATCTGTTGGTAAGGGATGAGTACCTCCTTTGTAGTAACGACCAAAGGCTGTTCCTGGTTCTATGGTCAGGTCATATATAGATATATGTGTCGGTGCTATAGCAATTGCTTTTTCTAATGACTCCTGCCACCTATCTAAAGTTTGGTGCGGTAATCCGGAAATTAAGTCTATGCTAAACTCAGGAAATCCAACTTGCGAGATTAAGTCTACGGCTTTGTAAATATCAGTAACAGAATGCGATCGCCCACAAGCTTGCAATAAATCTGCATCAAAGGCTTGTACACCCAAGCTGACGCGATTGATCCCTGAACTACGATAGCCTTGAATGTGTGCTAAATCAAACGTACCTGGGTCTATTTCCATCGAAATTTCTACCCCAGGAGTAATACCAAACTTTTGCTCTAACGCCAATAATATATGTTGCAATTGCTGCACAGATAAAAGCGAGGGAGTACCGCCACCAAAGAAGATTGTCTGCAAAGATTGGCTAAAAACAGGAGCAATAGCAATTTCTTGACAAAGAATGTCTACGTATTGAGAAATGGCGTTAGATGTTTCACCACGTAAGCGATCGCCTACAACATAGATCGGAAAATCACAGTAAAAACATCGGCGTCTGCAAAAAGGAATATGTATGTAGGCGGAAGTTGGAATGTCTGAAACTATATCTTTTTGTACCATTGTGAGTAAAAATTAAAATAAGATTATTAAAATTACAAAACATGAAAATTAATAAGTTAAGTAAAACACAGAAGATCATAATATATAAGACAAGAAGGAAAATCCGTACTGGCAGTACTCTTGCGAATTAGCATTTTATTTTAATTTTTTCTAGTTATTTATTAACAAATTTTTATCGTTTTTAAGTAAAAAGATGGCAATAATAGAGCATAAAAATCTTTAGTTATAATGAATGCAGATGTTGTCCGTCTCAACCTCTAGTATGAGCGTCAATATATTAAATCGCTCCTAGCGATGAGATAAGAAATACTTTACCTATCGATTAAAACTGTTGCAGGAAATTAGCACTATTATGCTTGATGCAATTATCATATTCTCATTCATCCTAGCAGCGGCGGGGGTAGGTTTCTACAGTATCGAGTTGCTGCCAAATGGCGCGCTTGATCGGGTAACAAACATAGAAGCTCTACGCTTAGTTTTTGCTGCTTTTGCTGCTATTCTTGGTGGCGCAGTCGGACTGAGATTTCAGACAGCCTATCGCCGCCTAGAAAGCCAAGTGCGGGAAATGCCATTTGAAATCATTTTAACCCGTGCGATCGGTCTAGTCATTGGGTTATTGCTCGCTAATCTCATGCTAGCACCTCTATTTTTGCTACCAATTCCCGCCGATTTTAGCTTTTTTATTAAGCCACTGGTAGCAGTTGTTGGTAGTATCGTGTTGGCATATACTGGCATGAATCTCGCTGACACCCACGGACGTGGTTTGTTGCGGTTGATTAATCCCAACACTGTAGAAACAATGGTGGTAGAAGGAACACTTAAACCAGCTAGCACCAAGGTTTTAGACACCAGTTGCATAATTGATGGTCGGATTGAAACACTTCTAGAAACTGGCTTTTTGGAAGGACAGTTGCTTGTACCACAATTTGTTTTGCAAGAACTCCAACAAGTTGCAGATGCAAGTAAAGATCAAAAACGCGTACGGGGAAGACGGGGACTAGAAATTCTCAACCGAATTAAAACAGTTTATCCTGATCGCATTTTGATTAACTCAATAGACTACGACGATATCACAACCGTAGATGCGAAGTTAGTCCGGTTTGCCCAAGAAATCAATGGCACACTCCTAACGAATGACTACAACCTATCGAAAGTAGCCAGTGTGCAAAAAGTCCCTGTTTTAAACGTTAACGATTTGGTTAATGCTGTACGTCCAACTTACTTACCAGGCGATAATATTGACCTGAAGATTCTCAAAGAAGGTAAAGAACCAAGTCAAGGGATTGGTTACCTAGACGATGGCACAATGGTTGTCGTTGAAGAAGGTAGTAATTATGTAGGTGGTGAATTGCGGGTAGTTGTCACCAGCGCCTTGCAAACATCCGCCGGAAGGATGATCTTTGCCAAACCCCAAGCCTCTGCATTAGCATGAGCGAAATGTCAAGTTTCTATTTACCAAATATTCTTATGGCCGATGTACTCAAGTTGCATCGGTTGTTTTTTGGTCAATTGATCAATATATACAAGTCGCACAGCAGCAACTGTGGTATAAACTGTCTAGCATTCAATAAATAAAATTAAAAATGAAAAATTCATAAAAATGAAAAATAGAAAATACATTTATTTGATAGTTATCAGTAGCATTGTGGTAAGTCTGATTAGTTATCAAGGAGCAAAAGTAATAGCATTACCACCGCCAGAAGACATACCAGAAGAAATATTACGAACAGAAATTATATTAGCAGCGCGATCGCCCATTGACGGCAAATCTCTATCTGCTGCTGAGTATGCACAACTACAAGCTCAATTGCAACAAGCCCCACCACCAAAACTAAATTCTAAAATCAGAGAAAATATCTTTTTGCTGAGACTGCGTAAAGCATTATTCCAGCTTTTCCCTTTTTTGGATACATTGATTTAGTCATTTGTCATTTGTCATTTGTCATTAGTTTCCTCCTTGTCCACGCCACGTGCTACAACGCTCTTAATCCGCAAGAGTGCAGTGGCTCCCCGTGTCCCTGATCCCCGTACTCTGTGAGAAGCCGCTTGCGCGTCTACGCGTAGCGTCTCCTCTGGAGAATCCCCAATCCCTAATTTAAGATTGATATCAAGACAAAATTGCAAATAAATGTAAAGAATAATATATAGAAGTTAAAAAAGCAGATTTACTTAGTCACTTTCAGTAAACCAACGTAGTTAGCTCCATGTCTATGACCATGATAGCCCCCGAACAAGTAAACCGTATCGTTTGGAATCAGCATCAAGATCCGTTTGAAATCTTGGGTTCCCATCTTGTAGAAGCAAATGGCAAAACTGTTTGGGCTGTGCGAGCCTACCTACCCAATGCTAGTGAGGTGTGGGTGCTTCTTCCCGAAGAAAGAAAAGAATATCCAATGCAAAGCGTGCATGATCCTCATTTTTTTGAATGCGCGATCGAAACAAAAGAATTAGCAAACTACCAGTTCAAAATCAAAGAAGGAGAACACGAACGAGTCATCTATGATCCTTATGCTTTCCGTTCTCCCCGCTTGACTGAGTTTGATCTACATTTGTTTGCTGAAGGAAACCATCACCGCATTTACGAAAAATTGGGAGCGCACCCGACACAAGTAAATGGCGTTAAAGGGGTTTATTTTGCCGTTTGGGCGCCCAATGCTCGCAACGTCTCAGTTATGGGCGATTTCAACAATTGGGATGGACGCCAACACCAGATGCGTAAAGGACAAACTGGAGTTTGGGAATTGTTTATTCCTGAAGTTGGAGTAGGAGAGAATTACAAATATGAAATCAAAAATATAGAAGGTCATATTTACGAAAAATCTGATCCCTACGGTTTCCAACAAGAACCCCGTCCCAAAACAGCTTCGATTGTCAGTGACTTAGATAGCTATCAATGGAACGACGAAGACTGGATGGAAAAGCGGCGTCACACCGATCCTCTGACTCAACCCATCTCAGTTTACGAAGTACATATAGGTTCTTGGTTACACGGCTCTAGTGCGGAACCACCCAAACTTCCGAATGGGCAAACCGAGCCAGTAGTTGCTGTTTCCGAACTCAACACTGGTGCGCGTTTTCTGACTTATCGAGAATTAGCAGACAGGTTGATTCCCTATGTCAAAGATTTAGGCTACACTCACATAGAATTGTTGCCGATCGCAGAACATCCTTTTGATGGTTCTTGGGGTTATCAAGTCACAGGCTATTACGCTCCCACTTCCCGTTACGGTAGCCCAGATGATTTTATGTATTTTGTTGACCAGTGTCATAAAAACGATATTGGCGTCATTGTAGATTGGGTTCCTGGTCACTTCCCCAAAGATGGTCATGGTTTAGCTTTCTTTGATGGGACTCACCTTTATGAACATGCCGATCCCCGCAAAGGCGAACATAAAGAATGGGGAACTTTGGTATTTAACTACTCACGCAACGAAGTCCGCAATTTCTTAGTTGCAAACGCTCTGTTTTGGTTTGATAAATACCACATCGACGGAATTCGCGTTGATGCGGTTGCTTCTATGCTTTACCTCGATTATTGCCGCAAAGAAGGCGAATGGCTTCTCAACCAATATGGAGGTAGAGAAAACCTAGAAGCAGCTGATTTTCTGCGTCAGGTTAACCACCTCCTGTTTAGCTATTTTCCTGGAGTTGTCTCTGTCGCGGAAGAATCTACAGCTTGGCCGATGGTTTCCTGGCCTACCTACACTGGTGGCTTGGGCTTTAACTTAAAGTGGAACATGGGCTGGATGCACGACATGCTAGATTATTTCAGCATGGACCCTTGGTTCCGTCAGTTCCATCAGAACAACATCACCTTTAGTATGTGGTATCACCACAGCGAAAACTTCATGCTAGCACTGTCTCACGATGAAGTTGTGCATGGTAAGAGCAACATTATTGGCAAAATGCCAGGTGATAGATGGCAGAAATTTGCCAATGTGCGTTGTTTGTTTGCCTATATGTTTGCTCACCCAGGTAAGAAAACCATGTTTATGAGCATGGAGTTTGGGCAGTGGAGTGAGTGGAATGTGTGGGCTGATTTAGAATGGAGTTTGTTACAACATGAGTCGCACCAACAACTCAAAGACTTTTTCAAGGAACTAAACCATCTCTATCGCAGCGAACCAGCTTTGTATACCCTAGATTTTGCCAGAGAAGGGTTTGAGTGGATTGATTGTAGCGATAACCGTCACAGCGTCGTGTCTTTCATCCGTAGAGACAAAGACTCTGAAGATTTTGTAGTTGTGGTTTGCAACTTCACCCCCCAACCCCATTCCCACTACCGTATTGGTGTACCAGAACCAGGATTTTATACCGAATTGTTCAATAGTGATGCGCGTAAATACGGTGGTAGCAATATGGGTAATTTAGGTGGTAAATGGACTGATAATTGGTCAATGCATAATCGGGCTTATTCGATGGATTTATGTTTACCACCCTTGGGTGTGTTGATTCTCAAGTTGGATAGGGATAAGACTGCTGAGGTGATGGAATCTCAAGAATAATTATAAGAGTGTAGGCAATAAATACTGCTCGGTTAAGGATTTTTTGCTTCGATTTTAAGAATGTAGAGACGCTTCAAACAGCGCGTCTCTACAAAGATTTTGGGTTGGTCAATATTTCTTAACCGAGGTTCTTGTTTCAAACTCCATCCCGCGTATAGTGGAGTCCCTTATACTCCTAGTTACATTTTCACGTTAATAAGCAACGTTGAAGCGGATTGAACAAACGCTTTAATGTTCTCTATGGATGAAAGAAGATTAATAAGCAACATTAAAACGGATTGAACAAACGCTTTGATGTTCTCTATGGATGAAAGAAGGTTAATAAGCAACATTGAAGCGGATTGAACAAACGCTTTGATGTTCTCTATGGATGAAAGAAGGTTAATAAGCAACGTTGAAGCAGATTGAACAAACGCTTTAATGTTCTCTATGGATGAAAGAAGGTTAATAAGCAACGTTGAAGCAGATTGAACAAACGCTTTGATGTTCTCTATGGATGAAAGAAGGTTAATAAGCAACATTGAAGCGGATTGAACAAACGCTTTAATGTTCTCTATGAATCAGATAATCTTCCCTTGCTTGTTGTTGTAAATAATCTTTTACAGTTTGATTAAAGGCTTCAGGTTGGGTCAAAAATGGCCAATGATTACCAGGAACTTGGCATAGTTGTAAGTTTTTGAGGTATGTTTTATAAGGTTTAAGTTGCCATTCTTGGCGGTTAACACCTTTTTCTGGCTGGACAAATAAGGTGGGAATATGAATTGGGACTGTTAAACCGGGAACCTGCATTACTTCTTCAAAAATGCGATCGCGTGCAGTTATTGTAAACTTGCTACCCCAACTACCATCAGGTTTTTGTTCTATACCTGCTTGGAAAACTTTTTGTTGTAAGGGACTCCAGCCTTTGTATGCTGTTAACTGACGGGCTTGTTTTTCGGCTTCTTCGTAACTGGCGAATGGACCCATCGCTTTGAGAAACGACAAGAAGCGATACAAAATCGGAAATGTCACCCTCAAGAAACTGGGCATTTGCCAGATAAAAATCGGATCGACTATAATCATACTCCGCAATCGTTCTGGGTTTTGTCTAGCCCAAATGCAAGCTAATTTACCACTCCAAGAGTGGGCGATAACATGAGTACTTGTCCATCCTAATTTATTCATCAATGCTTCTAGATCTGCGATCGCACTCTCAAAGCTATAGTCTTTTTCTGGCTTACTACTCTCACCATGACCACGCAGATCAGGTGCAACTATATGATACTGTGGCGCTAAGTAATCTCCCAAACTAGACCAAACCAAGGCATGATCAGCTAAACCATGAAGTAATAATAAAGGTTCCTGATCTTGATTTTGGTTCCACTCTAAATAAGAAAGTTGAATATCAGGCTTGGCTAAAGTTTGACGTACAGACATCATTGCAGAATTCTTTGTGAAGAGATTGCTTCCGGTTTCAATGGTACAGGACTGATGCCAAATCTTTGACAAAGAAAAAAATAGCGCTCCCAAGGAAGCGCTTTGTTAAGCAATCATAGAACAATAAATTCAAGTTTAATATTAAAGTCCCTATTTTTAGGTTACGGATGTTATAGCAAAAAAATTATAAGGAGAATTTCTCAAACCTGTGTTTGTGCATTCATATCCAGTCATTATTACAAGTCCTTGAGAGCTAATTACGAACAGATTCACAAAAAGTAATTTATAGACCTGTCGTGAAAATAGGGAATAGGGATTTGGGTTCGGGAATTGAGCTTTTGTAGCAGCAGCCCCGCGCTCTATGCGGAGCATGAGCGTCGGATCGAGGTGCGAACGAGTTGACGACGCTCCCCTGACCAATGCCGGAGGCGAGGGAAGGGGAGATGGAGGAAACAAGCATCTACATCCCCTTAAAATATAACTCCTCCTACACCCCTACACCCTTTTTCAAGCCAGAGTACGGGTAATCACTAAACTAAATCCCCAAGCGTTGATACACTTGATCTAAATGCTGCAAGTGATGCTGTGGGTCAAAACAGGCTGCAATTTCTGCTGGTGATAATTTTGCAGTCACACGCGGCTCTTTGCTAATCAAGTCACGGAAATTGCCTTCCGGTTTGTTCCAAGCGGTATGAGCATTTTCTTGGACGATTTTATAGGCTTCTTCACGGGTGATTCCCTTTTCTACCAAGGTGAGTAAGACTCTTTGGCTAAAGACAACACCACCATAAACGTTCATATTCCGCGCCATATTTTCTGGATAAACCAGGAGGTTCTGTATCAAGTCAGTAGTCTCTACCAGCATAAAATGCGTCAAAATACAAGAATCTGGTAAAATTACTCGTTCTACAGAACTGTGGGAAATATCCCGTTCGTGCCAAAGGGCAACATTTTCCAAAGCTGCGATCGCATGACTTCTGATGATTCTAGCCATACCTGTGAGGCGTTCGGAACGGATGGGGTTTCGCTTGTGAGGCATAGCAGAAGAGCCTTTTTGCCCTTTGGCAAAGAATTCTTCAACTTCCAAAACATCGGTTTTTTGGAGGTTGCGAATTTCTACTGCAAAACGTTCGATGGAAGCTGTAAGTAAAGCCAGCTGTTGCACGAAGTCAGCGTGGCGATCGCGTGAGATTACCTGTGTTGATGCTGCATCGGGTTGGAGTCCGAGTTTTTGGCAAGCGATCGCTTCTACACGCGGTTCGATATTGGCATAGGTTCCTACTGCACCGGAAATTTTACCCACAGCGATACTTTTCCGCAAAATTTGCAGACGTTCTTGATGGCGCAATACCTCCGCTAACCACCCAGCTAGTTTAAAACCAAAGGTGATGGGTTCGGCGTGAATCCCGTGGGAACGTCCGATCATCACTGTGTAGCGATGTTCTTTGGCTTTTTGACGAATTACATCAATTAATGCTTGCAGATGTTGCAATAACAAATCCAAACTAGCAACCATTTGCAATGCTAAAGCCGTATCCAACACATCGGAACTAGTTAAACCCAAATGAATGTAGCGTCCAGCATCACCAACATATTCATTGACATTTGTCAAGAAAGCAATGACATCGTGGCGGACTTCGCCTTCAATTTCTAACACTCGTTTGGGGTCGAAATTCGCCTTGGCTTTAATTTCTGCAACCGCCTGAGCTGGAATATAACCTAATTCCGCCTGTGCTTCACAAACAGCGATTTCTACTTGCAACCAGGTTTTAAACTTATATGCATCTGTCCATAAATTGCCCATCTCAGGCAAGGTATAACGCTCAATCACAGTCCGCCACAGAGTACAACCGTCATATTGTACAGTGGTCTGTGGGTTAAAGGATCGGGGAAAGGGGATTGGGGATTGGGGATTGGGGATTGGGGATCGGAAGAAAACGCGGTGAGGTGGAGAGTGGAAGACGCGGAGAAATCTACCAAAAATATTCCCCCTTCCCGTGTCTCCCTTGTCCCCCACCTCCCCCGTGTCCCCCATGTCTCTCTTATCCCCCGCGTCTGTGTTTCCTCTTGTCGTCTTTGCTTATTTCTTTTAGAGAAACTGCATAATCGGCTGGGATAATGCAAGAACCATATCTGCGGGCATAAACTTGGGTAAATTCTGCGCCGAAAAACAAGATTTGAGCAGTATAGTAAACCCAGACTAAGATTACTACTATTGAGCCAGCAGCTCCATAGGTAGAGCCAAAAGTGTTGTTACCTAAATATTGTCCGAGTGCATATCTACCAAAGGAGAACAAAAGTGAGGTAAGGGCAGCTCCTATTAAAACATCCTTCCACACAATTTTGGCATCTGGCAACACTTTAAAAATTAGCCCGAATAATAAAGTTGTAATGATAAAACCAAGAGTAAAGTTGACAATTTGCCAAAGAAAATCAACACCTGGTAATAGAGTTTGAAAATAATTAATCAACGCTGCCAAGATTGTACTAATTACCAAAGAAACCAACAGTAAAAAACCAATAGCTAATACCATTGCAAAAGATAAAAAGCGTTGGCGAACCATGTTTTTTACTACTTTTCCTGGTTTTGGTTTTACTTCCCAAATTGTATTGAGAGAATCTTGTAATTCTGTAAATAAACTAGTTGCACCAAAAATCAAAACAACAATACTAATAAGTGAGGCGACGGTTCCTGCTCGTGGTTGACTAGCACTTTCAATCGCATTTTGAATAACTTCTGCACCCGCAGCGCCAATTAATCCTTGAAGTTGGTCAAAAATTGCGTTTCTGGCTGCTGCTTCTCCAAATACTGCACCTGCGATCGCAATCACAATAATTAATAATGGGGCAATAGAAAAAATTGTGTAATAAGCTAATGCGGCTGCTAACCGTGACGCTTTATCTTCTTGCCATTCGTTAAATGTTTCTTTGAATAAACCCAAAATCAATTTAAAATTCATTAACTAATTTCTCCTTGAGCAGGATGTGTTAACCTCCGAATTAAAAATATATAGAATTTTCTGGGTATAAAACATCCTCCTCAAGATGCTTATACTGTATCCTAGAGGTAGAATTTATCGTGCCAACTCTGGCTTTTCTTTTGGTTATATCTGGCTAAATAGCATCATACATCTACCTGATACAGTTTTCAGTGCAGTATGTAAATACTTCAAGGTTAAGGTATGATATTTGGCACGATTTTTGATTATAACTATGCTAATTCTGACTATCTTAATAGTAAGAATTCCTATTTAGGTCTAATAAATTTGGAGACAAGGGAGAAAGGAAAATTCTTCCTCCCTTCTCCTTTCACATTTTTCCGAAACAGCACTACGGTTGAACCAATGGTTGAATTGCTAATTCACCTAAACCAATAGCAGCTAGTAAATCTCTCCACTGTGTTTTAAGTGTATTATTTTGGGGATTTGTTTGGCGCAGTTGTCCTAGTGTGGTGAGCGCATCGTACCAAAAGCCATTGTTAGCATAAATATTAACTTGCTGGATTGGCTGTGATTTTTGTAACTGCTTGAATAAGGTTTGAGTGGGATTTTTACGGATAATGACTCCTTCTACATAAATAGGAGTTGATTGCTTTTGTGGATAACAATAAACGTTGAAGAACCAACGATACTGTTTACCAGCTTGCAGTGACGGAACGTTTTCAGGTACGGGAACTTTGATAATACCTGCTTTTGCTGGTAGAGCGATCGCAGTTTTATAAACTGAATCTTTAGTTTCATCGTCAAGCAAGACAAACTCAGCCGGATAACCAGAACTCTTGGTGTACGGTAGATAAAACCATAGCTGAGGATGTTCTTCTGTTGTTAATCCCCAAACATTTGTTACCGATGGCGGCTGCTCTGTCGAGGGAACTAAAGCAGTTAGGGGTGTTTTAACATCTGGACAGCTACCTCTTCTGGCTCCACCAAAGCGACGACCTCCAGGAGGAGGACCAGGTGGCAAATTAGGTAAATCAACTTTGGGAGTTTCGCTTTTAGGAGGCTGAGGTGAAGTTGGTTGTGAGGTTTGAGTTGGCTTTGACTGCGCGACAACCAACGAAAAACTACTCAATAAGCTGGTGCTACTGAGAGTCAACACCAAAAAAAGTTTAATTGGATCTAAATTTAACTTCATAATGTGGGGATTGGGGAAAGGGGATCAGTTATCAGTTATCAGTTATCAGTTATCAGTTATCAAATTAAACTGTTAACTGATTCATGACAAATTACAAATTACTTTGGCTGTTGATTAATTGTTGTCAAACCAGCTGTTCCTATGAGTGCTAAAGCTGATGGTACAAAAGGAACCCAGTAACCTTGGATGAATAAACCAAAGCAGAAAATATAAAGAATTCCTGAGCCAACTACGACAAAAATTAGCAAACGTGTCAAAGAGTGATGCATTTGCCAAGCTAGTAATCCTCCTGCTACTGACCAAACCCAAATCCACATCACTTCAGCGAAAGGATTCCATGATCGCAGGAGTGGACGTCGGTCTAGAACAGCGCTGAGAATTTGACTGACCATGTGAGCTTGTACTAATACTCCTGGCATTTGTTGGTCTAATTCAGTACTGTAGGGTGTAGCCCTATAATCTGGAAAATCACCTTTAGCAGTTACACCAATCAAGACTATTTTGTTTTTAATTGCGTTGGGGTTAATCGGAGAAGATAACAGTTGTGTCAATGTTACTTGTTCAGCAATGCGGTTTGAGGAACGATAGTTGAGTAATATTTGACCACCGTTATTGTCTATACCTTGATAACCGCCTGTTCGTGGTTTTAAGAGTTGGAAACTAACATCACCAATTTGGAAATCACCTCTGGGAGTAAACTTTGGTTTAATTCCTTCAGCTTTTAAATAGCGCAGTGCTAATTGTAAGCTCAGAGAATAAGAAGCAGGACAAGGTGAGGTTGCTTCTTGGTTCATAAATAGTAAATGCCGACGCACCACTCCATCAGTATCATGAACGAAGTCACTAAAACCTAAACGGTGTTGGGGAAATTCTGGTGGTGGTTCAATGCCATTAGTATTAATTGTTGTATCGCTGCCTTTGCAGACTCCAATTAAGTTATTAGTTTGTTTCAAACGATGAAGTAAATTTGCTGATTCTGCTGGGAAATCACGGTAAATATCTAGTCCAATTGCTCGCGGTTGATGCTGTTGAAGTTTCTCCAAAACTTTGTTGAGGGTTTGATCAGACACAGATGTCCCTTTCAAAAATTCGCCTCTGCGGCGTTGTGCTGCAATATCAGCATCATCAACGGTTACTAATAATAGGCGTGGATCGGGAGCTTCATTGATAAGAACTGAACGCGATCGCATCATCAAATCAAAGGCTTGTAAATCCCAATTTTGTAGAACTTCCAAAAATTTCAAGCCAGTAGGAATTGCAGTAATAAATACACTATTAATTAAAAAATAAACAATTACACGTAATAAATTAGAAGAATTATAAGTTCGCTTGATAGGCTTGCTTGGAATCATCCAGCCTGTGAACTCTTGCCAAGTGGGGGGTGATTCTGCAAGATTCTGACAAATTACTGGTAGCCAAGTAGCACAAGGAAATTTATCTTCTAATCCTTGTAATCTTTCCCGTGCTTCTCGCACTGCTAAGTATAAAGGTTCACCACCAGCAAAACTATCTAGAAAACCTTTTAAAAATTCTTGTGCGACTAAATCTGGAACAGGTTCGCGCATCACTATCATCTGGGGGATGTGCAAATCGGCTAGTTTTTCTCCCAATCCTAAGCCATCACAGGAGTTAAAAATAGCTAGTTGTAAACCCCGTTCCACTGCTTTTTTCAAAGCATATTTTAATTCGTCAATTGTGAGACTATCAGTTTTATTTAAAAAAATCTTGCCACTATAATTATTTCCCTTGCTAGAACTGTGTCCAGCAAAAAAGAGAATATCCCAATTTTTTTGCCACAGATAATCATTTAATTCCTTACGCTGTGGTTCAACTAAAAAGCTGACTTCAGCTGTGGGTAATGCTTGAAGTAAAGCCGTATCTGCTTGAGTATCAATTCCTTGACTATTACCAATAATTGCTAAGATATTTACTTTTTTATTATGAGTTTTCTTGACAGCAATACGCTCGTATCTTGGAGGTGCTATGGCAATTTCCGCCTTGGGGTAGCGTTCTAGCACATCCCAAAGATGCCAAGGTAAACGCTGCAATTCACGATGATCTGTTTGTAAAATGACTCGTACTATATCTGTAGGCAATAATCTTTCTAGCCATTTCTCACGCACAGGGCGAAATTCCGCAGCTAGTAGCCAGGAATTAAGATGCGATCGCAATGTATGAGCAGTTTTGTCACAGTCTTTGAGGATCGATACATTTGTTACTTGCACCTTCTCAGCAGACAGACGATAACGACTGCCTAATTTTGAATAACTAGACTGCCATTGTTTATATTTCTGTAATAATTCTGTTGCTGCTGGCAACTTACCTGCAATTTCTGAAGAAGGTAACTCACCTTCTTCGCCAATTTGTAAGGTAACGGCAAATCCTTGCTCAAAGCTACCGTCTGCAAATTTCAGAACTACTAACTTACCCATAAATTAGAGAGTCAGCTCCTTCGGAGAATTCAAAATTCAAAATACCCTTCGGGAACGCCAAGGGCGTACAAAATTCAAAATTAAGAACTTTTTGACTTGTTAACCATTAACTCTTAACCATTGACTAAATTACAAAATGTTCTTTTACGCAAGCATCATGCAATGCTACTTGAACGGTAAATTCTTCTTTTGGTTCTCCTGCAAACTTTAATTGCATATAATTGTCTGCATTTCTCGCTTGGGCTTCCAAAAACACTGATCCTGATTTATCTAAGACTGTAAGTTGAACTTCTGGTGTTAAGTACTTTTGATTGTTAGCAGGATAAAGTTGTACTAGAACATTGGTTTGTTGATCAGCTTTGGGACTAATTTCTACAACTAACATGACGAGTTGGTTGGCAATCTGGATTCCTAAATCAATTAATTTTCCTCGTCTGACTACTGCTTCTTGCTGATCATTAGTTTCATCTTCAATCAAGTTGCCGCTTCTAAATGCAAAAGCTGGCGATATTTCGGGTTGATTCCACAAGGATTCTATGGTTTGCCATCCTGCCTCAAATATACCTGTAAACCATTGGCTCAAATTCACCAATTCTGGAACTGGTAATTCAAAAGCAGGTGCTAGTTGTTCGATTAGCTCTTCTAGAGGTTGCAGTTTAGTTAAAGGTATCTCTTCGGTGGCGACACTGGGGACAAATCCCAATAATTTTGCCTCTTGCAGAGATTCATCGACTTGCACGAACACGTAACCCACTCGTTCTTCCCAAGTTTCAGGGGGGACATAAGCAATTTGTTGATCCAATAGCACAGACCGACACTCTAAACGCCCAATTCCTGGTAATTCTAAATCAGCCACATCAGCACACAAACGGATAATCGGATTCCAACTATCGCTAGCTGCCAAATTAGTTGGAATACCCATCATTTGTAAATAATCATTAACTGCTAATATACACAAAGTATTCAAACGGACTCGTTCCCTAGTTTGAGGATATGGCAGTTGATTAGCAAACTGCTGGGCAGTAGTGAAGGCTGCTTTAGTGATGGGCAGTGTTAAAGCGATATCTTCAAGACGATAGGCTTGGTGTGACATGGATCATTCCCCGAAATTTAATGCTGCTGTATATAGGTCGTTCATAATTACAAGAATTACGCAAAAAATTTGTTGCTGATTCAGGAATTAATTGTTAATGATTTGTAGTTAACAGCTTATATGGAAAACCAGGCAATAAGAGTGTTACAACCAATTGCCAATCAGTACGTAAGCAGACCAAAAACTGGGTGCATTGTAATTAGGATGCTTGAGCAATTTTAGCTGGGCGCGACGCAACGCTTCTGCTTTGCTAATACTAGTTTCTTTTAATTCTCGATAAAACGCACCAACAAACTGAGCCGTAGATTCGTCATCGATCTGCCATAAAGAGGCGATCGTACTGCGTGCGCCCGCACGTACAGCTGCACCAGCTAAACCAAGGGCCGCACGTTTGTCTCCCACTGCTGTCTGACAAGCACTTAATACTAATAGTTGTAGTGCTTCCGGTCTGATGTCATCCCGACTACGAAGAATACTATCAAATTCAGTCACGTTAATTGGCCCATCGGCAGCTAAGATAAATGTCTGATCCGCACGGGAACTAAACTGACCGTGGGTTGCTAAATGCACGACGTTAAAAGGATTTGTATTAACTTTTTTCTCTAGTTCTTTACTGGTGAATTGTCGATCTAACAAGTTGGTTGTGGATATACCTGATTCGCTAATTAGCTCAATTTCTGTTTTGATGGCGGGTAAGGGCGCGAATTCTGAGTATGCTTGTGGTGGTTGAGTTAACCCCGCAGTTAAGGCTTGTAAACGCTGTCGTTGTAATGGTTTGGGATCTAAGAGTTGCAAACCGATGCTCAACGCTGTGGCGTATTTTTCTACCAAATATTGTTTCCCATCATACAGGGAAGACATGGATAAATTACGCAACGCTCCATCAAGCACAAATACTAGAGTATTGACTCCGCTAGCTGATAGTTGCGACTCAATCGGTTTGATCAGCCAGTTGTAAACCTGCTGTGACTGAGTTCTTGTAGCTTTGATCGCCGCAGGATTTAGAAGATTTTGCCGTAATTGGGCAATTAGTTGTTCTACTTCTGTTTGGGAAATTTGGGTGCTGTAGTGTTGTAGGGGTTGTTTGGGAATTTTGACAATTACTTGTAATTGATTGGTAAGAACAATTGGGTATAAAATAGCAGCCGTAGGATTTTCTTTGTCTACGACTTGATCCAATAGTATACGTTGACCTTCTAGACAAGCTTCCCGAAAAAAGTTATCTAATTCGGCTATTTGCAGGGCTTCAATTCGTTGGCGTGCTTTTTCTAAAGTTTTTTCTTCTGGTTGCGTTTGTTGATGGTTTAACAGTAATTCTACTGATTGCCGATATACTGGTTCGACACTATCGCGAAAGCTGAATTGTACTTCTCGATTGACTGCTACCAAATCATTACGAATCGATTCTAGGGTTTGAACTGCTGAATCATAGGCTGCGATCGCTCCTGGAATATCCCCTTGTACTTTTAGTAATCTACCTAACTGCCATTGCCATCTGTAAGCAATATCGGGTACATTACTACTCTGTGCTAAAATTAACGCCTGTTCGGTCAGTTTTTGTGCTTCAGACCACTGTCTAGTTTGTTCATACAAATTACCTAGACTTCCCAAAGCATAAGCTAAAGAACGTTGGTCGTTTAAACTACGAGCTTGTTGCACAGCTTTGGTAAGAATTTGAGCAATTTTAGATTGGTTCTCTACAGAATCTAAAATCAAAAGGCTTTGAGCAAAATTAATCTGGGCGTAAACACTGGCGCGACTGGGAGGAAGTTGGTTGAGTTGAGATTGAATTTGTGGTACTAAAGTTTGAGCATCTGTTAGTTTTTGCTCTTCAGTTAGTAGACTCAAGAGATTGAGTTGGGCTTGGACTTTTAACAGAGTTGAGGGAGATTCTTTAACTGTTTGTTGATAAAAGTCAATCGCTTGCTGTGTGTTCTGGCGATCGCGAGCATTATTTCCTAAACTCAAAAGACTCGCAGCAATATAATTAGG
Organism: Pelatocladus maniniholoensis HA4357-MV3; assembly: GCA_019359115.1. Classification (GTDB taxonomy): domain Bacteria; phylum Cyanobacteriota; class Cyanobacteriia; order Cyanobacteriales; family Nostocaceae; genus Pelatocladus; species Pelatocladus maniniholoensis. The sequence goes on along the minus strand of JAHHHW010000033.1, from coordinate 63,502 downwards.
CGATTGCAAGCGCTTGGCTACTGCTAAACTTTGTTCGAGAACTGTGTGAGATTGTGAAAATTTGCCCACTAATTGCAAGACATCGCCTAGCGATCGCAACATCACTGTTTTTTCTGGTGAATCATTTTGCGATCGCAATTTTTGGTTTACTTGTAGAAGTGTTGCTTCTGCCCGACGGTAAAATCCACTAGAGATTAATGCTTGAGCTTGATTAATTTGCGATCGCACTACACCATTTTGATCATTTATCTGAGTATAAATACTTGCTGCCTGTTGCCAAGTTTTTAAGGCTTCCTCTGATTGTCCAGTTGCAAGTTGCAGACGACCTTGAATATCGAGAGTTTGAGCTAAAATTTTGCGATCGTCTGTAGTTTTGAGAAGATTTAAACTTTCTGTAATTGCTTGCTTGGCTTGATTCCATGCACCCAGTTGTTGATAAGCCAGAGAAAGATTACTCAAAGTCACAGCAAGTTTTTTTGTCTCTCCCTGCTGGCGATAATTTTGAACTGCTTGCTGTAATACTTGTACTGCTTGTGCAAACTGTCCATTATCATAGAGTGCTTTCCCTTGTTGTAAACCAGAAAAGATTGTGGTGGAAGTAGAAACAGGAGGATTAGGAATTTTCGCTAAAACTGGTGAAATACTCAAGCAAAGTAAGGTAGTAGCCAGTAATAGTGCGAAGAAGCGATATGTCTTCTTTTGCTGTGTCATAATTTTGAGTGAATCAGTCTTTCCTCACTCAGAGAATATCTATTTGACAACCATAAAGAACACAAAGGACACAAAGATTTAAGTCAAATAATTTTGGACTTTAGCTTCCGAAGTTCAAGTTTCGTCTTCCGAAGTTTAAGTTTCGTCTTCACTGATATCCTGCATCAACCCCATATCCCGCCTCAGAATTAAGGAATGAGGCTAATAGCATAAGTCCGTTAAAACGGACTCAAACATCGTCCTAGTCAGATTTATCTGACCTTCGATTCAATGAACCTAAAAATGAGCCGAGCCTTTATATATATTCAACGGGAGCATCCCAAATGTTCAAAAAACGCCTGCGATTGAAATCGCAGTCTCATAGTGAAACTCTGCTGAAGCAGACTGTTTGATTTTATGAAGTCGTCTGAAGACGACTTGCGCTATTAGCAAAGGGTTTAAACCCTTTGCTTTATGGTATTTTGAAAAAATTGGGATGCTCCCTATTCAACAAGCCCCGTGATTGATCGCGGTGGTGGCACAGCGCCTTTAGGGCGCTGTGCAAGGCTCGGCTCATTTTTAGGAGGAGAAAACTGTGACTTTAGCTATTAGCCAATAAATTTATTTATTGGCGGGATGAAAAGCTGATGCAAGATATGATTTTAGAAGTTCAAATTTCCCCAATCCCCAATCCCCTACTTCACCGATTTCCCATTTCCATGAAATCCTTTAGTCAAGCGCAACAAAGCTTGTTCTAATTCTGGTGAAAATTTGATGGGTAAGTCGCCAGTACGCATATTTAAATCTCTTTGCGGGAAAGGAACTTCAATGTTGTGTTTTCGCAAAGAGGCTTCGATGAGAAAATAGATATCACTTTTGATTGGTGCTTGTTGGTGGGGTTTATCAATCCAGACAAGTAGTTCAAAATTTAAGCTGCTGTCACCGAATTCTTTAAAGAAAACTTGAGGTTTTGGTAATTTGAGAACTTCAGAATGATGTGTAGTAGCTTCAATAAGTGCTGTTTTTACCAAGTTTACATCTGAACCATAGGCAACACCTACTGGTAGGTGAATCCGAGAAACAGGGTTGTGATGGCTCCAGTTAATGACTTCAGTCTCCAGAAATCGGGAGTTAGGAACAATAATAGAAATTCGATCTAGTGTGCGAATGACTACACTCCGCGCCCCAATGTGTTCAACCGTCCCCATGTATTCACCCACTTCGATGAAATCGCCTACTTGAATGGGACGTTCAAATAATAATACAATTCCACTACCAAAGTTTTTAGCAATGTCTTGGAAGCCAAAACCAATTCCCACACCCAAGGCACTGGCTACAATTGTCAGAGAACTAAGATCTAGTCCCCAAATTTGTAGCAAAACGATTGTACCAAAACTAATAAATGCATACTTGCAAATAATTGCGATCGCTTCTTGCGCTCCTCTGCTGATTCGCATCCGACTTAAAATGCGAGAGCGTAGCAAGTTTGTTGCTGTACCTGCTAAGATTATTAGCCCCAAGAGCAAGATAATTAAAATTAAAATATTTGTCAGAGAATAGGACTTTTGTCCCAAGGAAAAAATCGGAGATGTGAGGCTACTAAATATCCTGATCGCAATGTTATAGCTCCAGTTGCGGGTGATAGGAAAGAGATTAGTAATATAGAGAACAACCCCTACCCAAAGTCCTATTCGTACTAACAGCAGTGTAGCTTTAAACAGGAATCTTGATGTATTTTGGATTTGATTATCGCTAGAGGAATCAGCCGAAACTAGCATTTGTGAGAGGCGGTTTTGGGTGAGTTGCCATACAATTCCTACTAACCGATGTACAGCGATCGCCATCAACACAATCACAATACTCAGAATTGATGTATTGCGAATAAAATTGACACCTCTCTCGCTTTGAGCTTTTTGGATTGCATCCTCAATTTTTTGAACCCAGACCCTAGCTTGTTCTTCGGGAGTACCAGCAGAATCTATATCGTTCTGGGTGACGGTCAATAAATATCGACCATTAACTACGATGGTTGGAGAATTGTTGCGTTGTTCAATCTTGATATCAGGTGCTTCATCGGATTTGACAACTGCTTGCAACTGAGAACTTATGAAGTTAGCTCGTTCTTGAGCTTTCGATTGTTCATTACTGCTGACTCTAAAAACCAACCTACCATCTACAGCAACAGGTGCATAGTTTACAGATTGCGCTTGCACTGGTGCTAACACCAAACTGATCAACAATACCAATACAATCAGAGTTGTCTGAATAAGTTGGGAGTAACGAATGTGAGGGAACTTACGATTTTGTCTCATTTTTACCGAGGGTTACTGGCTTTGCGATCGCGTTTTATGGAACTTTAGTTCCATCATTCAAAAAACCCTATAGTTCACTTCCTCAAAAGTTTCTCATTTTTTGCTCCTAATTTGGAAATTAATTCAGACTGGTTTTCACTCGAAATGTTGACAAAAATCTTACTCAGTATTGCAGCATTAGTAGCGATCGCATTCTTGATCTTGGTAGTTGTGAGAATTAAAAATGACAATGAAGTAAGTATAATCTGGCAAAAACTAGCAGATTTACCCACAGAAAATGTTTTTACAGAAGATATGGTTGCAGGATTACCAACACCTGTACAGCGCTATTTCTTACATGCGATCGCACCAGGAACTCCCTTGGCGTCCTCTGTAACTCTGGAAATGAGTGGTAGTTTTAGGCTGGGACAAGATAAACAGAACATTATCTTGAATTCTTTCGCGCCACCCTTGAAAAGGCTGAGTTTAAGTAAAAAGTCCAAAAAAATAAACAAAAGTAATGGTTGTTTAAATAATGTAAATGATTTGATCATTTACTACGACATTCTTTTAGCCTTGGAAAAGTAAGAACGTTCTTGCGGTGCCGCTCATATTTTATCGTTTGAAATTTGAGCGACAGTATACATGATAAAGGTTTCAAATTGGACGCTCCAAATCTATTTCTGAGATCATCAGTAGCGTTTGTAGTAGATGATGAATGAAATGGAGAACATTAGTTATGCCATATCAACTTACCAATCTTGAGTTACTGACAGATCTGTCCATAGATAAAAATGAGTCGCTGACAGATGTGTCCTTAGAAGAACAGCAGCTTTTATTCGGTGGTCGGAAAGATTGTTATTGTAAGAAGTGGGATTGTTACCACAAGGATCATCACCGAGATCGTCACTAGGATCGCAGTTACGGACATAGATATGGTGGTAGCACCATTTAGAAGCTTCTAAAAAATAAGGCGCTTGTTAAGAAAGACTTTAGCAAGTGCCTTATCATTGATTGATATTGGCATCACCTTTGCAAGGAGCGATCGCCTTAAAATGATCATAATAATAAAGCTGTCGCGGACACAAAATCCACGACAGTAACACAGTCTTTCAACACTTAGCTTAATTCAACTCAAGCATTATCCTCTTTCCAAAAAGAGATATGTATCTATCTGCTGGTTAATCAATTGTTAATTTATTTTGTAAGTATAAATACACATAGAAATAGTTTGCGACCTCCGATTTTCGCTCAAAAGTGGCGATCGCTTGCGGTTGGTTTGGTAAAAAGATGACACCCTGAAAATATACAAATTCAGTTAGCGCAGGCAAAAAATCAGCCTGCGGTCTTCTGCACAACCGTAATGGTGATAACAGTATTTGTGATCTTAGCGGAACATACTACTTACAGAGCTATCTTCATGAATTCGCCAAATCGTTTCTCCTAAGAGATTCGCCACTGACAATACCTGTAATTGCGAAAAGCGATCGCTCTCTGGAATGGGAATTGTATTAGTGACAATCACTTCCTCAAAAATCCCGGTTGACAAGCGCTCAATTGCAGGAGGGGAGAATACCGCATGGGTAGCACAAGCATATACCTGACGCGCTCCTTCTTCACGAAGTAGCTTGGCTCCTTCTGTAATTGTGCCGCCAGTATCAATCATGTCATCTACTAGCACTGCTGTTTTTCCCTGCACATCACCGATAACATTCAACACTTCAGCGACGTTGTGAGCCTGACGACGCTTATCAATAATTGCCAAGGGAGCATCATTGAGCTTTTTCGCAAATGCTCTTGCTCTTGCCACACCGCCAACATCCGGGGAAACTACTACAATGTCAGACAGTTCTTTGCTAACTAAATAATCCAGGATAACTGGTGAACCATACACGTGATCTAAAGGAATATCAAAATATCCCTGTATCTGTGCTGAATGCAAATCCATGGCTAAAATCCGGTTAGCACCCGCTTGGGTGATAAGGTTAGCAACCAGTTTGGCAGTAATTGATTCTCTTCCTGCTGTTTTTCTGTCAGCACGAGCATAGCCATAATAGGGAATTACTGCTGTTACCTGTCGAGCCGATGCTCGCCGACAAGCATCAATCATGATTAGTAATTCCATTAAATGATCATTTACAGGTTGACAACTAGGTTGGATTAAATAAACATCACAACCCCGAATAGATTCCTGAATCTGAATGTAAAGCTCTCCGTCGGCAAATCGCTTGCGGATCATGGGCCCCAAGTCCATGCCTAGATAACGAGCTACTTCTTGAGATAAGGGTATATTAGCAGAACCAGAGAACAGCCGCAGGCGATGATTTTCAGCTATTCCTGTTGCAGTTGATGGCAGTTTTAAAGTTGCAGTACTTAGCACAGCAGATCCTCGATGTGCATTCATGGCAATATTATCATCAGATATTTAGATTGTTTAAGAGCAATAGTCCGAAAAAAATTTGTGAGTTTTGTTGAAGCTTTCATCAAAACTTGATACATTCCTCCATGAAACTACAAGGTTTTCATTTTTCTGTTTTTGTGGTAAACGCACTTTTATTAGCTCACACCTGTAGTCGAGAGTTTCAACTCGTTCTAAAAACCTGAAGTCTCATGTAGATTTGTTGGACGGACTACTTTACTTTTTTGCACCCTATTTACAGATAGGAGAAGATTACTCTAGTTTACTTGTAATGGTAAAAACACCTATGAATGAATTAATTATAGTCGTCTAGATATTTTATGATACTAGCTGCAAATAAATAGATTACCAGACTTGCGAGATACTTTTCCATCACTAAGGAAAAAGAAATTATATAGAAGCTCACAAAGCAACGGGAACTAAAATAGGGATTTTTTGATCTTTTTTACTATTTTCTACCCAAAAGAGGAAGATAAAATCAAATCAGCTTTAGCTAGGTTTGAGTAAGTATATTCAAGCAGAGTGAAAATAGATATAAGCAAGTGTATTAAGATTTTATTTAAAATACATACAATTACAACACTTGACAAATTACAACTGTTGGATATGATTTTTGCGGGTGAGTTCCTCCGAGTAGTGCCGTTACACTCAATTAACTAAAAGATGCAACCACCAATTTCAACTGGTACTGTTTTGCAAAACCGTTATCAAATTATTCAAATTCTGGGTCAAGGGGGATTTGGTAGAACCTATCTGGCAGAAGACCAGAGACGCTTCAACGAACTTTGTGCCATCAAAGAATTAATTCCTAACACAACAGATCCTATTGCTTGGCAAAAGGCACAAGAGCTTTTCCTCAGAGAAGCAAATATTTTATATCAAATAGAACACCCGCAAATACCAAAATTCCGGGAAAGATTTGAACAAGACCAACGATTGTTTTTGGTGCAAGACTATGTAGCTGGTAAAACATACTATACGTTGCTGGATGAGCGTAAAGCTGTTGGTAGTGCATTCACAGAACAAGAAGTGTTAAACTTGATGCGCTCTTTGTTACCAGTCTTAGAACATATTCACAGTCGAGGCATTATTCACCGGGATATCTCACCAGACAATATTATTTTGCGTGATCTTGACAATCAGCCTGTATTAATCGATTTTGGGGTGGTAAAAGAACTCGCGACAAGATTACAATCTGCTAATCCGACAGTGCCAGCAACTTATGTCGGAAAATTGGGTTATTCCCCCAGTGAGCAAATGCAAACAGGACAAGCTTACCCCAGCAGTGATTTGTATGCACTAGCAGTGACAGCAATAGTATTGCTGAGTGGCAAAGAACCTCAAGAATTATTTGATGAAAATCTCTTGACTTGGAATTGGCAACGCTGGGTAGTAGTGAGTCCACACTTGACTCAGATTTTAAATCGGATGTTGAGCTTTAGACCGAGCGATCGCTTCCAAAATACAACCCAAGTAGCACAAGCATTAGCATCTGGAGGACAACAAACACCCCTAGTTCCAGCCTCCATACCAGTTGCGTCCAACCCCAAAATCTCTAACGTACAAACAATCCCTGTCGGTCGCCCTCCTAATCCAGGATCAGCATCCACGCATGATACATCTAATAACACAACTCCAGAACCTGCCAGTAAATCATTTTTGGATAATCCATTAGCAGTTGGATTGATTACTGTTGCTGTGGTGAGTATAGCAGGAATCGGCTCTTGGGCGGTGGTGCGTACTATTCGCGGGACACCATCAGCACAACCAACTGAAGTACCAACACAAACTTTTCCTTCTCCAGTAGTTCCTGACGGTTCTACAACTTCACCCACACCCACAGTTACACCCACGACAAGCGAGCCGACAATTGTCAGTAGACGCCTCACTTTAGATACATCTGGTGTCACCCAAGTTGAGGGTACAATCACAGACAATCAAATCATCCGATACACATTCCGAGGTCGGCAAGGGCAAAATATAATTGCATTGTTAACACAAGAAAGCGGTGTTGTATTAACAGTTTTAGGCCCAGATAGAGAACCAATTAACAACTCTGCTAAAAATGCTACTTTCTATCAAGGTACATTACCAGTTAATGGTAGATATGCAATTGATTTAACTCTACCTCCAGGAATTACTGAAAGCGACTATAACCTCAGTATCCAATTAGAAAGCCCACTTCAGCCTACACCCACCGAAACCCCAACAGAAACACCCACTGAAATACCCACCGAAATACCTACTGAAACACCCACCGAAACACCCACCGAAACACCCACCGAAACACCCACCGAAACACCCACCGAAACACCTACTAATACTCCATTTATACCTGTTCCCAATCAAAATCCCGATAATCAACCGACTGATGGCACGTCTAACCCATTGCAAAGAAGATGAGAGTTTGTAGTAAGCAATGCGCGTGCTTAAAAAATAAGGACTTAAGTCCTTACTACAAACTTGACTAACAAATTGTTAGTTGTTAGTGGTTAACTACTCTCGATAGGTTGATTTAACGATAATATATTGACAATATTAAAACAGAAGAAGCAGCTAGTAATAATTCAAACTTCCTCCACTAACTACTATCTACTAACCATTAACTATTACAATTGAACGCACTACTAATCACTGGAACAGATACAGAAACAGGCAAAACTGTTTTAACAACAGCATTAGCAGCCTATTGGCAAAAATATTGTTCTGTCCGTAGTTTGGGTATTATGAAACCCATACAATCAGGAGTGGGCGATCGCGAATGGTATCAACAACTATTTAACTTGGAACAATCTCCTGATGAAATCACACCTTTGTATTTTCAAGCACCTCTAGCTCCCCCAATTGCCGCAGTTCAAGAAAATCGCCATGTAGATTTAGCAGTAGTCTGGCAGGCTTACACAGCGTTATGTGAGCGTCGAGATTTTGTCTTAGTAGAAGCATTAGGTGGACTAGGTTCACCTGTAACTGATGAATTTACGGTAGCAGATTTAGCAGGCGAATGGCGCTTACCTACGGTATTAGTAGTACCAGTCAGATTAGGTGCGATCGCTCAAGCAGTGGCAAATGTCGCATTAGCAAGACAAACACGAGTCCAATTGCTGGGAATTGTTCTAAATTGCGTCCAACCCCGTACAGATGAGGAAATCGCCAACTGGACGCCAGCAGACTTAATTCAGTCTTTGACAAATACCCCAGTTTTAGGCTGTTTACCCTATTTAGAAGACCCAGCAGATATAGACAAACTTGCACAAGTAGCTTCAGATTTAGATTTAGAGCGTTTGTTAGTTATTAGTTAGGGAACTCTTAACAGGGAATAGGGAACGGGAAACGGCGAACAGCTTAAAGAATGTGTAATGAAACCTATTAGTCATTAGCAAAGAACAAATGACAAATGACAAAGAACAAATGACAATCCCGATTCACAATATAAATAACCGACAGCAATTTAAAGAAAATGGTTTCGACCTTTCCCAACTCTACCAATATTGACTTATCTCGCGTTCGCCTTTCGATTCGCTCATTGCAACCGCAATTAGTAGAATGGCGACGTAGATTACACCAAAAACCAGAACTCGCTTTTCAAGAAAAACTCACAGCTGAATTTGTCTCCCAGAAATTACAAGAATGGGGAATTGAGCATCAAACAGGTATTGCTGATACTGGTATTGTTGCGATTATCCGGGGTGAAAAACCAGCCAATGAAAAAGTCTTGGCGATTCGTGCGGATATGGATGCTTTACCCATACTCGAACAGAACGAAGTAGCGTATCGTTCTCAGCATGATGGGATCATGCACGCTTGCGGACACGATGGACATACTGCGATCGCTCTTGGTACAGCTTATTATCTCCAGCAACATCGTCAAGACTTCGCCGGGACTGTGAAAATGATCTTCCAGCCAGCAGAAGAAGGCCCAGGAGGCGCAAAACCAATGATTGATGCTGGGGTGTTGAAAAATCCTGATGTCGATGCCATTATCGGTTTGCATCTGTGGAATAATTTGCCTTTGGGAACCCTGGGTGTACGTGCAGGTGCGTTAATGGCAGCTGTCGAAACCTTTAACTGCACCATTTTTGGTAAAGGCGGACACGGCGCAATGCCTCATCAAACTGTAGACTCAGTAGTAGTTGCAGCCCAAATCGTCAATGCTCTACAAACAATAGTGGCTCGCAACGTTAATCCGATTGATTCAGCAGTGGTGACAGTCGGTGAACTTCATGCTGGTACAAAGTGCAATGTGATTGCAGATACAGCGAGGATGAGTGGCACTGTTAGGTATTTTAATCCAGTATTGCGCGGCTTTTTCTCCCAGCGTATTGAGCAAATTATTGCTGGAGTTTGCCAAAGTTTTGGTGCTAATTATGACTTTCAGTACTGTGAACTCTACCCAGCCACAATTAATGATGCAGGGATAGCGCAATTAGTGCGATCGGTTGCGGAAGAAGTGGTAGAAACGCCTGTGGGTATTATACCGGAGTGTCAAACAATGGGCGGTGAGGATATGTCCTACTTTTTGCAGGAAGTTCCTGGTTGTTATTTCTTTTTGGGTTCTGCTAATCAACAGAAGAATTTAGCTTATCCTCATCATCATCCCCGTTTTGATTTTGATGAAACAGCATTGGCGATGGGTGTAGAGATGTTTGTTCGCTGTGTGGATAAGTTTTTGAATTAATTAAGTATACAAAGAAATAAAAAAAGCCCCGGCGATTGGAAATCGCGGCTACACAAACAAAACCCGCCTACGCGGGTTTCAATTATTTAGTTCCCAAGTTGAAATCAGAGAGTTTTTGTTGATGATTAATTGGTTGATTTTTAATGTAGTTTGCTACTTTATCTATACCATCATGGCTAATAGTAAAAGCATCATAGCTACCTTTCCATTTAAAAAATTTGCCTGCTTGGATTTCATAAGTAACTAAATGGGAAGAACTACCTTTGATTTGTTTAATTAAATCAGATATTGTTATGGTTGTGGGAAAACCTGTCAAGAGATGTACATGATTTTCTATTCCACCAATGGCGATCGCAGTGCATCCGAGTTTTTCACACTCCCCAAGAATTGCGGCATAAATAGGGCTTTGAATATCTGGTGTAATTAAAGGTGACTGCTCATTTTATGCTTAAATACAACACCAAACATTATTTCGCTATTTTAAATATGCTTAGGCTCTAAGAATTAAAATATTTAAAGAGAGAAGATTTTTTTTGCTATAATATCTAATCTTGTCGTTATTTTATATTTAACTTATTTATGGAGGATCTAAAACTTAAATTCGCTGATTTATTTTCTGGCATTGGAGGGTTTAGGTTAGCTTTTTCAAAAGCTAAGTATGAGTGTGTATTCTCCTGTGAAATTAACGAGGAATGCCAAAAAGTTTACTACAAAAATTTTGAAGAAATTCCCGCTCATGATATTAGAAAAATTGACATACAAAATCTCCCCTATTTTGACGTTCTAACAGCAGGTTTTCCTTGCCAGCCCTTTAGTATCTGTGGAAGAAGGAAAGGTTTTCATGACACCAGAGGAACATTATTTTTTCATATTTGTGAAATAATTGAGCATGTTCATCCTCCTGTAGTTGTACTTGAGAATGTTAAGCATATATTACATCATGATAAAGGTAGAACATTAGAAGTAATATTGTATGCTTTAGAAGATTTAGGTTACGTGGTTAACTATGAAATATTAAATTCTAAAGATTTCGGATTACCGCAAAATAGAGAACGAGTAATTTTCGTTGGTACTAAAAATAAAAAATTTAATTTTGGTTTGCTCAGAAAAACCCACCCATTCCCAATTCTAAGAACATTTTTATGTGATTCAGGAGATTTTGAATACTTAAATCCTCAAGAGTATACGCTGATAGATAATCCTAAACAACAATCCTCTGGTTTGATTTTTGTGGGATACCGTAATAAAAACATTTGGAAAACTGGTATTAGACCAAACACGGAACATTTATCCAGAGTTCACCATCAACCAAATAGAATTTATTCTATAGATGGAGTACATCCAACAATACCATCTCAAGAGACTTCAGGTAGATTTTTTATTTATATACCAGAAGAAAATTTAGTTCGGAAATTAACAATTAGAGAATGTTACAGAATTATGGGTTTTCCTGATAGTTTTAAGACCCATAGTAATTTAGGAGAATGCTATAAACAGATAGGCAATTCTGTTGCTATACCAGTAGTTCATGAACTTGCTAATCAGATTCAAGAACAAGTTTTCTCCTCTCAAAAGATGGAAGATGAAACCATCAGTCTTAATAAAAAAAATAATACTGAACAAGCAATTCAACTAGAGCTACATTTAATAATGAATCACAAAGAAAAATTTCTACAGATTTATAAAATCACATCTGAACTTGAATTTAATCAAATACAAGTTCCAGAAGAGTATCAAGCGTATGTTGCAGAAATTGCTAAAAACTGCTTTATGAGAAAAGGGGTTTATACAGCATTAATTACTCTTTTAGTACATAAAATTTTGCATCCATCTCAGGATATTAGATATCACCAGGCTGAAATGCAAGATGGTTTTTCCGCAAGAATTATAGATACAAAGTACATCACTCCTACATTGACGGAGTTAGGACTACCTGCAATGGCCGAAAGTGGTTGGTTAACTCGCTCTCTTGAACAACCATACCCTTATACTTTAAATTACAACGGAAATATAACTCCTAAACCTCTAAAAATCGCCTTTTTAAATATAATTGATTTTGTACAAACATCTCCTGAAAAAGCTGAAGATGTGTTAAAGCTGCTTCTTAAATTGGTCAGAGCAGCTAAAAATGATAGCGTTGTTGAAATCATTAAACTAACGAATTATGAAAAACTAGATATAAAAAATGTAGTAAATGCTTTAGAAGAACATTTTAATTATGACTATAAAACTGTTGGTGGTTCAAAATTACCTGTTATTGCTTTCTATGCTATCTATCAACTTTTAATTAGAGAAATCTCTAGATATAGTTCATGTAAGTTAAGAAAGTTAGGTAGTCATACAGCCTCTGATAGAACTGCCAAGACTGCTGGAGATATTGAAATATTAAACAAAAATAATGCTCTAATTGAAGCTATAGAAGTAAAGCATGGTCAAGAAATAACTTTGCAATTCGTTTACCGAGCTAAAGAGAAAATTATTAGATATAATCCTAGTAGATATTACATTTTTGCTTCAAAAGATATCAGGCAATCAGAGTCAGATAAAATCAACAATTTAATTAAAGAAATCGCATCTGAACATGGATGTCAAGTAATTCTTAATGGAATTATTCCTACAATCAAATATTATTTGAGGCTAATAATGTCTGTTACAGACTTTATTGATGGATACTCTCAACTCATAGAGTCAGATAACGAAATACAAAAAATTCACAAAGAAAAATGGAACGAAATATTAACTAGATTAGTGATTGATGAATAAGAAAATGATGTCTTAAAAAATGATTCTATTCTATAGCAGTCTGAAATGAGAGCCGTGGTTCGCAACCCAAGTCATCGGTTAATAATCACAGAGGTTTGGATTTATTGTGACATAATCATACAAACCTCAATAATTTCTTGATTAAAAGTATATTTTGGGAGCTATAGCTACCACTTGCTACGAAGCCTTGGCTTGCAAAGATTTTAGCAACTCTGTATTCACTCCCGATTCACGAGTTAGGGAAATTTTGCCAGTGCGCGCAATTTCCTTCAAACCAAATTTTTGTAATACCTGGACGATCGCGACCATTTTTCCTGGATCGCCAACAACTTCCAAAGTCAAAGAATCTTCGGCGACATCTACTACTCGCGCCCGGAAAATTTGCGATAACTCGACTATTTCCGAACGAGTACTGCTGGTAGCATTCACCTTGAGTAGCATCAATTCGCGTTCTACACAGGGAGTTTCAGTAATATCCTGCACTTTGAGAACGTTAATTAGCTTGTATAGCTGCTTGGTGAGTTGTTCAATCACCCAATCATCACCGGGTACAACCATTGTGATCCGAGAAACTCCTGACTGTTCTGCTGGGCCCACTGCAAGACTTTCGATATTAAAGCCACGACGGGCGAATAAACCAGCAATGCGGGAAAGAACACCCGCTTCATCTTCTACAAGTACTGATAGGGTATGTTTCATTGTTGCCAAGAGAAGCTAGGGAGAGGAGAGATTATATATTTTAAACTGAAATGCCCCTCTCAAATAATACTATTGAAGTTAAAAAGCATCTCTGAATCAAGCAAAGGTAATGCTTGTACAGGATATTGTTTCAACCAGTCTTGAAATGATCGCCCACCCTCTTCAATATACTTATTTAATTCTGGTAAACAGCGACGGCGATAGAAACCACACAATGGTTCCCATCTATTATTTCTATAAACCAAAGCTGCGATCGCTTCTTCTGGTACTTGCTCTAATCCAGCTATCCACTCTTGCAAAACTTCCACTCGCAAATTAGGTAAATCACAAGCCAACAGCAACACCCAATCTGTTTTTACCTGCGTCAATCCTTGAGAAAACCCCACCAGTGGTCCATGAGTTTTTGCTTCATTACCAGTTTCTTCTGGTAAAAGTACTTCCCGAACAAACTGGCTTTTGGGTGGTAGCAAATCTTGATAACGTTCCGGCCAGGGAGTCACCACGTAAACTTGGTTTGTACAAGCTTCCGCAATTTGACAGATTCGTTGCAGCATCGGGACATCTTCAATGGGGATCAAAGCCTTATCCCTACCCATACGCGTACTCTTACCGCCTGCTAAGATGATGGCTGTTAATTGGTCATTTGTCATAAATCAGTGAACAGTTAACAGTTACCAGTTTAATTTGATAACTGATAACTGATCTCACCCTCTCACCTGACTTTGGCGAACTTGCTGCAACATTTGCTCTACACTTGCTGCTGCTGGTAGGCATTTTAATCCTTGACAGACTAAGCCTACACTGTCTTCTGGTAGTTTTGATGCGATCGCCAACACAACACTTGGTAAATATTGAGACATAAGCGAGTGTATTTGCTCGGTGGTGGTACGAATCAGAGTGCTGTTGCGATAACAATCCAAAGCTGTAAATAAACTCGGACAGGCTTGGGGATGGTTGCTCATTACACTTCGGAATGCTTTTAAGCCTTGTTCTGCTAAATCTAAATAATGTAGATTATCTGTAAACAAAGCCAGACGCACAAGATTAGCGATCGCTACTCCATTGGCTGAAGGTGTAGCGTTGTCTGCATAACTACGTTCGCGCACGATTAAATCTTGACTCGCGTCAATTGAGGCGTTAAAGTATCCTCCTAATTCCACACTCCAGAGATATTCGTCAAATTCTTCTTGGAGTGCGATCGCTCTTTCTAACCATTTGTTTTGTTCTGGACTACAAGTTTGTAAATCCAGCAGTGCTTTGATAAACAAGGCGTAATCTTCGGATTGAGCTAATACGGTTGGTTGATTTTCATAATTCAATCTCTGGAAACGCCCATCGACAAACTGATGATCTAAAATGAAATCTGCGGCTGTGGTTGCTAGTTCCAAATAATCAGGTTCTCGGAAAACAGCATACGCCCTTGCCAAGCCGGAAATCATCAAACTATTCCAAGCCACAATCATTTTAGTATCTGTCACCGCCGGAATTCGACCAGGCCAGTTATGAGATTTAGCTTCTTGGTTGTTGCGTGCTGGAGGAAATGTTTCAAGTGATTCGGGGATCGTACCGTAACGCGCGACAAATAATTTCTTGAGGGCTGTTTCTACGGTTTCATTCAGTTCTCCACTATGGTGTCTTTGTAAGACATTTTGACCGTCAAAGTTACCGTTAGCGGTGACTGTAAACTGTTGTTGTAATTGTGTGAGTTCTTCAGCACTCAGCAGTTGTTCTAATTCACTGAAAGTCCAGACGTAAAAAGCTCCTTCTTCTGGTTCTGATCCCTCGTTCTCCCCCCCTTGGTAAGGGGGGGTAGGGGGGGTAAAACTATCAGCATCTTGAGCTGCATAAAAATAACCTTCAGGTGAGGTCATTTCTCTTTTTAACCATTCGACAGTATGAGCGATCGCTCTTTTGAAAGCAGGTTCTTCTATACCTGTACTCCAAAGATTTGCTAGATACTCCACAATTTGACCATTGTCGTAGAGCATCTTTTCAAAATGTGGTACTGTCCAGGTGGGATCAACAGTATAACGGTGAAATCCTCCGCCCACATGATCATAAATACCGCCTAATGCCAAGTCTAATCCCCGTTGGGTACAAATTTGTTTGCCATCATATTTAGATGTCACCTCAAATCGTGTTCCCCGTAATGCTAATTCTGCGTAGGGGATCATGGGGAAGCTATTACCGTGCTGCTTGGGAGTAATGATCCCTGTACTGGTTTCCCAGCCTTTTTGTAATAACTCATTGTCTTGAGTTGGGGTAGTACCTTGTTGTTCCAATACAGCAGAGGTGAGGAGAGATTCAAGAATTACTGCTTTGCGATCGCGCAAATCTTGTTTTTCTGTATCGTAGTAGCGGCGAATTGCTTGTAAAACTTGTAAAAAACCAGGACGACCGTAGCGTGGTTCAACTGGAAAGTAAGTACCTGCATAAAAAGGTACTAAATCATCTGGAGATAAAAAAGTATTTAAAGGCCAACCACCCTGACCACTCATCATCTGCAAAGCTTGCATGTAAATACTGTCAATATCTGGCCTTTCTTCCCTATCTACTTTAATCGGGATAAAATTGGCATTCATATACTCAGCAATGCCCAGGTCAGAAAATGCTTCTCCTTCCATAACAGTACACCAGTGACAACTGGAGTAACCAATGGAGAGGAAAATCGGTTTATTCTCTGCTTTTGCGGTTGCAAGTGCTTCGTCGCACCACGACCACCAATCAATCGGATTTTCGGCGTGTTTGCGGAGGTATAGACTTTTTGCTTCAGCAAGGCGATTAGTCATGATTAGACACTAGTATTTGCCTTCTCTGTTCAGTCTACCTCGAAAGATTTTAGATTTTAGACTTGTCGTGAGCCTTAACCGAACGATTTTGGATTTTGGATTTTAGATTAAAAAATGATGATTAATAATTTTTTTGGTAGTTGGTAGTTATTGAGAATAAACAACTACCAACGAATAACTGACACTAAATCAATATACATTTGATTCAACCAGTGATTTTTTAGTTTAAAGAACGCAAGAACGAACTGGCCACTGGTGTAAGCACCGTACCAGAGGGAGGTGCTGCTTTGGTACTCATTGTAGTGTTTGTATTCAGTCCAACGATCAAGTGCAGTAAGAAGGTAATAATAGCAGCTTGTAACAATTTTTCTAGCATGACAGCTTCCTCTGTTTCGGTGGCTCTTTTTTAAATTGGGTATGTTCTCCTGGATGCACCTTGTACTAATGATTTACCCCATTAAGTAGATATATCAGGAATTTTCTCAGTAAAAATATGACAATTTTTACAAAACTATTAAAAAATAATACTGGCTAACAGCCGAATTAATAGGGTAAGCACCATCTGCTATTTATGACTACACGGTGGTTAAGATGGTTTCGCAAAACAATCAGCCTTTGTAATCGATAGAATGTATCTACATTAGTTACAAGCTGGCTAAATGATTCCTATCGTTATTGAACAATCAGGTCGTGGCGAACGCGCCTTTGATATCTACTCACGCCTTTTACGTGAACGTATTATCTTTTTGGGACAAGCGATTGATGACAACGTTGCTAACTTGATTGTTGCCCAACTACTGTTTTTAGATGCCGAAGATCCAGAGAAAGACATATATATGTACATCAATTCTCCTGGCGGTTCGGTAACAGCAGGAATGGGTATTTTTGATACTATGAAGCACATCCGCCCAGATGTATGTACCATCTGTACCGGATTAGCAGCGAGTATGGGTGCTTTTCTCCTGAGCGCAGGTAATAAGGGTAAAAGAATGAGTCTTCCCCATTCTCGGATTATGATTCACCAACCCTTGGGTGGCGCTCGTGGACAAGCAACTGATATTGAAATCCAAGCCCGCGAAATTCTCTACCACAAGCGACGGCTAAACGAATATTTAGCCGAACATACCAGTCAGCCGTTAGAGAAAATTGCCGAAGACACAGAAAGAGACTTCTTTATGTCACCCGAAGAAGCCAGAGATTATGGCTTAATCGACCAGGTGATTGATCGTCACGCTGCTGGTAGCCGTCCAATGGCGGTTGTATAGTCAGAAGTTGGGGTGTAAGGGTATAAGGGTCTAGGGGTGTAGAGTTTTTACTCTACCCAATCCCCTATACTCCCATACCTCTACACCAAGCAAATGTGCTTTATTTTTGTGTAAGTAAATAGTAATACAGCTGAGGTCACTAATTTTTAGATATCGCAGCTTTACTTTACTGTCCAGTCTAAGGGTTAGTTTTGTATTATTTTTACTTATTATATACCAGTCTCATCTAAAATTCCATCTTTTTTAGTTGTCATTTGTAGTAACTATTCATCATTGACCATTAACTAATAATTAATCAAAATCCCACTAGTGGATCTACAGGTGTAGGCTGGGATTCTAAATATTTGAGGAAATCACGTAATTCTTCGGAATCAAGTAAATGGCGCGATCGCTTACCGTAGGTTTGAATTAAATAGTCTCTACCCTGTTCAGTTGTCCAACTCAAGCGCTGCATTTCTACACCGATTTTGGCGATATCATCTGATTGATCCACTGGTCCACTTTTCTTCTTTTTCTTCGTTGTCGGTGCGGGTGGCGCAGCTACTACTTCTTCGGTAGGAGTATTGTGATAACTGCGTTGGGGAAATGGTGTGACGTTACTAGAATTAATCTCTGGTAATGGTTGGTCTTCACTCTGGTTGCTAGAAATTTCCTCAAAGTCTTCTGCTTGAATATCCAAGGGAAGTTCCGGTTGTGCGATCGCAGTCAAATTTGGCTCTAAATCCTGGCTATCGGTATCAATTGTATTTATTGAAGAAGTTGAAGAAGTTGAAGAAACAGTTGATTGAATGGGTGTGCTTGCTTGTGTTTCCAGGCTTAAGGTATCGATGGGAGTTTGGGTGAAAGAAGAGACGGGGACGCACAGATGGTCAGAAGCAGAGACATTTTCTTCTGTTTGAGCTGGTTCACTACTTTTGCTAGTCTTAACATCAGTTACGCTCTTAGTCTCAATCAAACTTTCCGTCTGTACTTGTGAGGTAGTAGCGATTCCCAAAACCATCAAAGCCCTAGTTCTGGCTTGATCTTCTGCTTCCTCTACTGTTACGGCGGCTGCCATACCAGTAGCGCGGGTGATACCTTCTATTTGTAAGCTTGCCCGAACAATATATTTACCATGATAAATTTGCACTAATTCAGAGATTAAACTAGCTGTGGGATACAAGCTCTGAAGTTGAGCCAACATCATAATTTCACCAAATCAACGTCAGAATAATTTCAAGTCAGAAGCAACAGACAACAGGATAAGATATTCAATCAGCAGGATGATTTTACCCAATTGACAAAGCTGATAACTAATTAAGTATTGCTTTGGAGTTACCCACCCATTCTGTTTTATTTATCTTGTGGATTCACTATTGGGTATGGCTCTATTTTAATAGATTGATTCACTGCCTTTAACTTTACACCAGCAAGAATTCCCTTGTACCCCGCACCCTGAAATTGATAAATGCAACCCTGAGTTACCGAAATTGTATTAAAAACTTGGGTATACTGATTGTAAAATAAATTTTTTTGGGTAAATTATTGGCTACCACAAACTTACTTTAAGTGTTATTGCGAGCAATGCTATACTGTTTACCCAATTTAATATCCAGAAATCTTTTCTGGAAGTACGACTAAATCTACAATAATGAAGTAATGGTTCGTGCTCACAGATTATTAAGCTGCTACCTAGTTGTTACTGATTCTACATATGGAACATTTAGGTTGATCAGCAGTTTCTCCTAGTGAAAAATCAGAGTCTAATCGCGTAAAGTACCTTTCAACTAGGCAATTGAACACCTGTGGTTTCCCCTGCGTAGCGAGTTTGGGCGGTTCTACTGAGAACGATCCAAACACAGCCTCTCAAAAACCCGTTGCGTCACAACCTAGTAGGGTAAAATCCGGTATGAGGACTGCCTTGTCAGATTGGCCAAGTGAAGGGACTTGAACGAACTGGTACTCAAAAGATGATTGTGTAGCGCCCTACCTGTTGGGAAGTTCGTTTACCGCTAGTGTCTGTGGGTCGTGAGGTAATCAACCAAGAACCAAATTCAACAATGGACACGTTACAAAGGTGGAGGGGAACCCCCACACAAAACTGTCCTCAACAAAAAAAGATGTTTTGACCAAAGGTCGGTTCACTGCATGGAATTTTCAATCGCTACACTCCTTGCCAATTTCACTGATGATAAATTGGTAGCTCGTAAACTTCTAGAAAAGAAACTTGGTTGTGAAGATGAAGAAAGTTTACAGACACTTCACATCATCTTGGAGGTATTGGAGAAAATTGGCATTTTAGTAAAAGAACGCGGTAAGTATCGCCGCATTACAGAAGAAGGGCTAATAGAAGCAAAGTTACGCTGTTCCAGCAAGGGCTTTTGCTTTGCAATTCAAGATGTAGAAGGAACTGAGGATATTTACATTCGAGAAAGCCATTTGAGTAATGCTTGGAATGGCGATCGCGTTTTAGTGCGGGTTCTCAAAGAAGGTAGTCGGCGTCGTTCTCCTGAAGGAGAAGTGAAATTAATTTTAGAACGATCCAATCACACTTTACTCGCACGCATCAAACAAGTAGAAGTGGGCTATCGAGCTGTACCTTTAGACGATCGCCTGCTATTTGAACTGAAACTTTACGCCAATGGTCTAAAATTACAAGAAGCGATCGACCATCTGGCTCATGTGGAAGTTCTACGTTACCCACTAGCACAGTATCCGCCACTAGGGCGAGTTGTGCAGATCCTCGGAAGTGATGCAGAAGCAGCAGCTGATATTGATTTAGTCACCTGCAAGCATGACCTTTCCCGTAGTTTCTCAGATAACGTCCAAGAAGCAGCTACCAAACTACCAAAAAGGATTTTAAAGGCTGATCTCAAAGATCGGCTGGATTTACGTAACAAGTTTACTATTACAATACTGAGTAACAACACTGATACAAAAACAGTAGAAAATGCTTTCTCCTTAGAAACAAATAATGCTGGTAACTTGCAATTAGGCTTTCATATTCCTGATGTTTCACACTACGTACAGCCAGATGAAGCACTTGATCGGGAAGCACTCAGACGAGGTAGAACAGTATACCTTGGTGATTTAGTGTTGCCAATGTTACCTGAAAATGTAATAGAACGGTGTTCTCTAGTATTAGGAAGCGATCGCCTCAGTCTTTCTTGTCTAGTTACCTTTGATTCGCAATCAGGAGAGGTACTGGATTGGGAAATTCAACCTAGTGTAGTGAAAGTAGATGCTTCAGTAAATACTCAGCAAGCAGAAACTATTCTTCATGGTAAAAAAGTTACCAAAGTCCCTACTGAAGCAGTAGAAATGCTGCAAGAATTGAAAAAATTGCAGATGTTTCTCAAACAACAACGCACCTCTCGTGGAAGTTTGCAGTTAAATCTGCCCACAAATAAAAATCCCTTCTATGATGAAGGTATTCTTGGATGCGTAGTAGAAAAAGATTCACCTGTGCGATCGCTACTTACAGAATTCGTATTACTGGTAAATCAAATCATAGCAAACCACATGAGTGCTTTAGGTATTCCCAGTATTTGGCGAGTCCAAGGCGCACCTGATCCCGAAGATGTACAAGAGATGCTGAAACTGGCGATCAATTTGGGGATCGAATTATCACTAGAGCCAGATATTGATATTCAACCCCTAGATTATCAACAATTGACAAGAGTGTTTGCTGAGTCATCATCTGAGCAAGTTTTGACTTATTTATTGCAAGATACTCTCAAACAAGCAGCTTACAGCACCAACAAAGCACCCCACTTTGGTTTGGCACTACCAGAATATGTCCACTTTACCGCACCCTTGCGACGTTACCCAGATTTACTGATGCAGAGGGTATATTACGCACTAATCGAACACGGACGCGATCGCCGCAACACCCGTGTCAAAGAGCGTGTGAACTTGCGTTCTTCTAATAGCCACGGGGAAATTAACTGGAATGTCTTACCACCAGAATTGCAACAAGAGTTGCAAAGCGAACTGACAAGAGTAATTACCCAAATCAACGACAGAGAAAAAGAAGTTCAAGAAGCCGAAGCTGACTTAGAGGGTTTGCAAAGAGCCTCTTTAATGAAACAGCGTATCGGCGAGGTTTTCAGTGGTGTGATTACAGGCGTCCAATCTTACGGATTCTTTGTGGAAATTGAAGTCCCACCAAAAGATGATGCTGATGATCACAACGTACCTTTACGAGTTGAAGGATTAGTACACGTCAGTTCCCTGAAAGACGATTGGTACGAATATCGCGCCAGACAACAGGCGTTGTTTGGACGCAAAAATCGCGCTTCCTATCGACTAGGCGATCGCGTTGCTGTACAAGTTAAAAGCGTCGATTATTACCGTCAACAAATTGATCTAGTCACAGTCGGTAGTGATGGTATTCCTTATCGCTCAGATATCAGTGCAACTGGTGAAGAATCAGATATGTACTTACGTGGCGATATGGAACCAGATGATTTAGAACCCTATGAAGACGATGAATAAACTTTAGGGATCGGGGAAAGGGGAAAAGGGATTGGGGATTCTCCAGAGGAAACGCACTGGCTCACCGCTTGCGCGTCTACGCGAGTGCGGTGGACAGGTACTTTTAGAAGCCGCTACGCGTCTACCCCAACATAAAGCACCTGGCGAACCCAAAGGTCTTCTCACAGAGTACGGGGAGTAGGGATCGAGGAGACATATCAATTCAAAATTAACGCATTGGGAAGAGGGACACGGGGGACACGGCGGACAAGGGAGAATAATTTAACAAGTCTTTTTCCCATACCCCAATCCCTTTTCCCCCTTCGCCCCTAATCCCCACTCCCTTGGGGGGAGTGGGGGCCCCGAGTTCCCCAGAGGGGACCCCTACCTTCCCCAATCCCCAATCCCCATTACCCTTTCCCCAATCCCCTTTCCCCCTTCGCCCCTAATCCCCACTCCCTTGGGGGGAGTGGGGGCCCCGAGTTCCCCAGAGGGGACCCCACCTTCCCCAATCCCCAATCCCCTTTCCCCATATTTGAGAAACGTGTCCAACAATAACAAGCCACTCATCTTAGGAATTACAGGTGCATCTGGTTTAATCTACGCAGTTCGTGCTTTAAAATATTTGCTTGCAGCCGATTATGAAATTCAATTAGTTGCTTCTAAATCAACCTACATGGTTTGGCAATCTGAGCAGGATATTCGTATGCCTGTAGAACCTGTTCAACAAGAGCAATTTTGGCGACAACAAGCAGGAGTTGAAACAGGAGGAAAATTGCGCTGTCATCCTTGGGGAGATGTGGGAGCGAATATCGCTAGTGGTTCCTTTCGTACTTTAGGAATGATTATAATTCCCTGTAGTATGAGTACGGTAGCCAAGCTAGCAGCAGGGTTAAGTTCCGACTTATTAGAACGAGCCGCAGATGTGCAGCTAAAAGAAGGACGAAAACTAGTCCTTGTTCCCCGTGAAACTCCTTTTAGCTTGATTCATTTACGCAACTTAACCACCCTTGCCGAAAGCGGAGTTAGAATTGTACCTGCTATTCCTGCTTGGTATCACAATCCTCAAAGCATTGAGGATTTAGTTGATTTTGTAGTTGCCCGTGCTTTAGATCAATTAGATATTGATTGTATTCCCATTCAACGTTGGCAAGGTCGTCTTTAAAGGATGAAGGATAAAGTATGAAGTATGAAGTCTCAAGTATGAGTGATTTTGCTTTTACCTTTTATTTTCTGCTTTTTATCTTCTACCTTAATCTTTGATACTTCATCCTACCCTGCACCGTAGGCGCGTCTACATCCTTCATCCTTTGTATTCCTTATGGCTCTTTTGCGATTAATTTTGTTAGTAGCGATTATGGGAGGACTGGCGCTGTTGTTAGCGCAAAATTGGTCCCCAATCCTCCCATTAGTCTTTTTAGGTGTGCAGACTAAATCATTACCTTTAGCAATGTGGATTTTGTTCAGCACTGCTGCTGGTGGTGCTACCTCTTTAGTGATCTCTGGTTTATTTCAATTGTCGAGTTATTTGACAGTACCACAACGCTCAACTTCTGCTGCATCAAAATCTCGGAGAACTACAGCAAGGAGCGATCGCTCAACGCGAGAAAAATCAACCGACAGTTATAGTAATAGTAGTTATACTAGTCCCCAACCATCAGCGGCTAAAACTTCATCTCAATCTAATCCAGATGATGATTGGGAAACAAACGACAACGAAGATTGGGATTTTGAGGAAAAGCCACAGTCCACAAGATCTGAAAATACGGAAGTCAGAGACTCGAAAACCTATGAACGCCGACAAGAACCTACAGACAGTTTCCGAGCAGGTTCTTCATATTCTTACAGCTACCGCGAACCTAAAAACTCTGGAGTGGGCAAAACTGAATCAATTTATGATGCAGACTATCGAGTAATTATTCCCCCATATCAATCATCAAGCGATGATTTCACCGATAAAGATAATCCAACCGATAAAAAAAATCAAGTAAATGAAGAAGATTGGGGGTTTTTAGACGATATTGAGGATGATCAGCGTGAACGTTAATAAATAGAGACATCACAAGTCAAATCTCTACTTGATCCCACAACGCTCGCGAGACTCCTGCTTGACTTTACCTGTCATGGCGGCTTCTTGCAAACTCATAAAAGCATTAAAATCTTCAAGGTCGTACTGTGTACTCAGTAATTGCCGTAGCTGATTTTCTGCTTCTACAGTCAGGTATCCCGTTGATAAAGCCTTTTGCACAACATCTTTAATCCGAATCATGCTTGAATCCTCAAACGACCACACTTAACTTATTCGGCTTACTCAAATTAGATATGCAGTATCTTGAATACTTTTCCACTATTAAGTTGGCCAGGCTTTTTTCAACCAAATGAACAAAAAAGTCATTTTTTACACCTTGGATTTAATAAGTGCTATTGATGCTGGTCAAAAAACTCACTAAAATCAATAATTAGAGCGCTTTTTATGTAAATAGTGAGGACGATACATTGTGTTGGTAGAAACACAGTATCGTATAATGCTCTATAAATAATGAGTTTGACCCATTTAGTTAGACGCACAAAGCCTGAATAAAGTTTCAATCAAGCTCAAATCAAATTTTATTAAATTTATATTAAGCCTATACCTAACATAAAGCATATTGATTTATTTGTGTGGAATTTCCGTAAAGCTTCAGGGGGGCTGCATGAAAGAATTGAGAGTGCGATCGCACCCAAATTTTTGTGGAGAAAATTTTATTCGTAAGCACCAAGTTTCGCTAAGATATACTCTAAAGTTTTGTGAGTTGCCAAGAGTTACGGATAGTTGCAATCTACCACCAAGACATCCTCCTCCACAAGACGCACAGATTCAGTTCAAAGCGAAACCGCAATTACCAGCAAAGGCAGACCCTTTTTTCCAAAGACTTAAAATCTTAACTGAACCCTATTAGCTCATAACCTTTTCCCGAGTGACCAGCTAGAACTTTAATTAATAGTAGACCCCAAAAAAAGGAAAGATGATTACACCCATGCGTGTTTTTGTGTTGATCTTTAACGCTGGCACAGATAACGAAGGAATTCACACGATTCGAGTAGGCGATCGCAATACTATTCTGATGTTTGAGTCAGAAGACGACGCCACGCGCTTTGCCTTGATGCTAGAAGCCCAAGATTTTCCGATACCCGCAGTTGAGGCAATTGATGCTGAACAAATTAAAGAGTTTTGTCAAAGTGCTGACTATGATTGGCAAATGGTGACAGAAAATAGTGCTTTAATGGTTCCCCCAGAAGTAAACGTAGAAGAAACCGATTGGAAACCAGACTCTGAAATCGAGCAAAAACAGACTAACACCCAGTCTAGTAACCAAGAATCACCATCACCAGAATCACAATTGTCTGATTCTGAACTAGATAGTATTCGTCGCCGATTAGAAGGGTTACTATAAAGAGTCATTAGTCATTAAGTAGGTAGGTGTAATTAAAGATAAAATAAAACCTCACCCTGCCTCCGGCTTCCCTCTCCTTACTAAGGAGAGGGATTGAGGGTGAGGTTTTATATTTAATTTGACCCACTTACTTAGTCAATTGTCAAAGTTAATTATTTTAGACTAATAGACACGAGGAACATCACACCTCTAGCGACTTAGGACTTCAACGATTACGTAGACCAATGACTAATGACCAATGACTAAGGACAAAAAACAAATGACTGATTTACAGCAACGTGGGCATCTTCTCACAGAGCAGGTTAATCCTAATACTCAGAATCTAGATCAACTCAGTTGTTTAGAGTTGGTAGAAATTTTTAATCGCGAAGACGAGAATGCAGTAGCTGCGGTTGCTGGTGCGAAGATGCAATTGGCTCAAGCTATTGAACGAACCGCCGAGTGTTTGCAACGGGGAGGACGGCTGTTTTATGTTGGTGCAGGGACAAGTGGTCGATTAGGAGTATTAGATGCTGCTGAGTGTCCACCAACTTTTTGTACGCCTCCAGAACTTGTACAAGGAATTATTGCTGGTGGTGCTGGGGCGCTATTACGCAGTTCTGAAGATTTAGAAGATCGCTTTCAAGATGGAGAAGCGGCGATCGCCCAACGTCATATAACCCAACTAGATGTAGTCGTTGGTATTACTGCTGGTGGGACAACACCTTATGTTCAGGGTGCAATCAATGCTGCTCGTCAACGGGGAGCTACTACAGTTTTTATGGCTTGTGTACCTGCTGAACAAGTGAGTATAGAAGCAGATATTGATATTCGCCTGTTAACAGGCCCAGAGGTGCTTGCTGGCTCTACTCGCCTCAAAGCAGGAACCGCAACTAAGCTTGCTTTGAATATCCTGTCTACGGGTGTGATGGTGCGTTTGGGCAAAGTCTACGGAAATCGCATGGTTGATGTCGCCGTGACTAATAACAAATTACGCGATCGCGCTTTACGAATCTTGCAAGACTTAACAGGTTTAGGTCGTGAAGCATCAGATTTGCTATTAGAACGCAGTGGAAAATGGGTAAAGTTGGCGCTGTTTATGCACTGGACAGGCTTAGACAAAGAACAAGGTCTAAAACTACTTTCTGAAAATCAAGGTAATCTTAGAGCAGCGATCGCTAACTGTAAAAATTACACCAAACCTGAGAAATAGAAGCGTAAAGTTATAGGAATAGGAATTTCCTAAGTATACTGGTATTAATTATTTGATTAATTATAAAAATAAACTTTAAAATATCATCTTTATTGGATCGATTTTGTAGTTAGGATAACGTTTGCTCAAAAAAGCAAAACGCCTAATCTGAAGCTATTTATCTATCAAATTGTTAGAGATAGACAACAATTTCCACACAGTTAACACAAAAATAAATTCAGAATTTATACTGTTTTAATCTTCTTGGTCAATGTATAGGATGATATTAATTCCAGCTAATTGGTTACGAGATAAAGCTTAGTCATTGGTTTTTCTCATTACCGATACGGGCAGATAATACAAGTGTTCAAGCGGACATAATATATATTTTCCAGTTCAGTTTCATTGTGAACTGAGGGAATTTATATACCAACACATCGAAATACAGCTATTTTAAAAATAATTTATTCATCATATTAATAGAAGGAGAAAATATGAACCATTCGCAAATGGTGGTAGTAAATAAATTAATTAATGAATTTAAAAGTTGTACCCAATTAAAATATAGTGGTAAATTAAATATTAAAAGTGTTAATGGACAAAAATGGATTTTCTATTACCACGGTGGTAAAATAATTTGGGCAACAGCAGGTACTCATCCTTTCCGACGGTTAAGACGACAAATTGCTCAATACTGCCCTAATATTGATATTGATAAGATACATTTACACCCTCAAGAATTATCCCTTGATTACTGGGATTATTGTCTACTAGTATTTTTGTATAATCAACAAAAAATTAAGCCTGAACAAATGAGGGCTGTTATAGAAAACACTACCGCAGAGTTATTATTTGATCTTACTCAACAAGCCGATTTTTATTCTATAAGTTGCGATCGCGACCAAGAAATCATCTTAGAAGCACCAGTCAAGATCATCGATGCAGATATGTCTTTAAAACTCATGCAAGAGTCTTGGCAACATTGGTTAGCAGCTGGTCTGAAGAATATATCACCTAATTTAGCGCCAATATTGCGAAAACCAGAACAACTGCATAAACAGGTAAGTTCAGCAGTATACAATAATTTTGTAACTTTAATTAACGGCAAATACACTCTATGGGATTTAGCCGTAAAAATGAAGCAAAGTGTAGTTTTAGTTACCCATTCTTTGCTTCCTTATATATCCAAAGGAATCATTGAATTAGTAGAAGTTTTTGACTTACCCTTACAAATTATTGAAGTTAATAACAATTCCTTGATTAAAAAAATCACAACTTCCAATAGTCCACGCATTGCTTGTGTAAATAACAATCTTTCGGTGAGTCAAACACTAGAGAATATTCTCATTCCTAATGGGTTTAGATTTATTAATATTCAAGATACTGTTCATGCTCTACCGATTCTAATTGAGTACAGACCAAACTTAATCTTTTTGAATTTAGTACAACCAGTTACCAATGGTTACGAAATCTGCGCTCAACTCAGGCGTATTTCCCTATTTGCTAATACGCCCATAGTTATTTTAAGAGATAGTGATAGTCCTTTAGATCAAATTCGAGCTAAAGTGGCAGGCTCTACAGATTTACTCGCCAAACCTGTATCATCTGACAAGGTAATAGATATAGTATGTAAACACACACAAGCTTTTTCGGAATTAGTCATTAGTCATTAGTCATTAGTCATTTGTAATAAATAGTAATTATTAATCAATACCCAATGCTCAATGCCCAATGACTAATGACTAATCTTCAAGTGATTGTGCTGGTACTTCAACAGCTGTCACATCGATTGTACCGTCGGGTGTAGTGCGCTGAAAATGGCCCTGTTGTACTAACAACAGTTCTCCACAATTAGGACATTGTAACTGAGTTTGATTCAAACCCGTAAATTCGTATCTACAAACGGGACATTGATCAGTAACTAGGTTACGTTGCAACCACCAACGAAATCCAAAAAATGCCAGAATAGGTGTGAGCAAAAGTAGCCCAACGATAATTAGCAATGAATTTACCAACCAGCCTAAGCCCAATGATCCTAGCAACCAAGCAATTACTATGAAAGTGAGCCAGGGGCGGAGTTGATACAGACTTAACTGAAAGTTTTTAAAGGTCATTTGTTAAAGTATCGTCCTGCTCTTCCTCTAGGATAGCGACTTTCTTCTAAGATTCTTTGACTTAATGTAAATTAACTTTAGCTTGAAAATGGGTGTGGGGGTGTGGGGGTGTAGGGGTGTAGGAGGAGTACTATTTTCATGCTTTGTGGAGTCAATTGTCCAGAGTCAATTGTCAATTGCTGCTATTAATAATTGACAATTGACCAATCAGCAATGACTCTTAAAACTGAGATAAGCGTTGCTGGTAATAGTCCACAATTTTTTCTATGACTTCGGTTACTGATAAACCATCTGTAATAACTTCAACAGCATTTGGCGCTTTCTTCAAGGGAGAAACTTTGCGAGTGCTATCTTTCCAGTCGCGTTCAGCAATATCTTTTTCTAGTTGTTCTAAAGATATTTCAGGCTGATTTTGTTTTTTAAAGTCCTGGAGACGGCGACGGGCGCGTTCTTGTACAGAGGCGGTTAAAAAGATTTTCACTTCTGCATCGGGGAAAACATGAGAACCGATATCCCGTCCTTCTGCAACTAAACCACCTTTTTTACCCCACCTTTGTTGTTGTTTCACTAATGCTTGACGCACTGCGCTTTGTGCTGCGATCGCGGAAACATTAGATGTTACTTGAGGTGAGCGAATTGCTTGGGTAACATCATGATGGTTAATCCACACTTGGACTGGAGATTGTAAGTTCTGTCCTGGAGACAGTTCAATCACACACCTATTGGCTAATTCTGCGATCGCACACTCATCATTTAGGGCAATTTCTTCATGCAGTACTAGCCAGGTGACGGCACGGTACATGGCTCCTGTATCTAGATATACTAGACCTAATTTGGCTGCTACCTGACGTGCAACGGTAGATTTGCCAGCTCCTGCTGGCCCGTCAATAGCAATTATTGGCTGGCGATCGCGTAAAATTGTGTTATCAATCAAACGTGTAGAACCAAGACGAGCGGCGATCGCGAGCATTCCTTCCTCCTGAACTTTTTCTATTGACATTAAAGTATTCGGTTCAACCAATTCAATATATTCCACAGATACAGAACTGACCATTGCTATTTCTTGCTGCACCACTGCAATAAGCTTGTGAGCATTGCGTTCTCCAGCACGAAAAGCTGCTTCGGCTTTTTGTAACCCACTATACAACACAGCTACTTGCTGTTTTTCTGTGGCAGTCAAATATTGGTTACGAGAACTAATGGCTAAACCAGATGTTTCCCGCACCGTTGCACAAGCAACAATTTCGATCAAAAAATTTAAATCAACTACTAGCTGTTTGACAATAGCTAGCTGTTGACCATCTTTTTGACCAAAATAGGCTCGGTCAGGCTGTACCAAATTGAACAGCTTGGTAACAATCGTTGCCACACCCTGAAAGTGGCCTGGGCGATTGTCACCACACAAGCCTGATATCATAGCAGATGGCGGGTTAACTTGTGTAACTTTTGATTCTTGTATATTTTTCAGGTCAACTCCCATTTCTTCGGGAGTTGGTGCAAAAACTACGTCTACCCCTGCTTGTTCGCACAGTTGTAGGTCTTGGTTTAAGGTGCGGGGATAGCGGTGAAAATCCTCATTGGGACCAAATTGCAGAGGATTGACGAAAATACTGACAATAACCGTAGCATTTTCTTGCCGCGCCCGTTGAATTAAACTTAAATGACCTTGGTGTAAGGCTCCCATAGTGGGAACTAGACCAACAGCCGTGAAAGGTCTGCCAGTCACCTCAAATTCTGATGGCCGTTCTTGCTCTGTAAGCTGGTTTTCCGAACGGCGCTGATCTAAATAGCAGCGTAAAGCTACAGTGGTTGTCAACAGGCGCACAAAAATACCCCTAGTCTTGATCTAGCTCTTCCCCGTTAGTTTATATCCGATTTTGGAGGCAAGAGGCTAGTCTAGGGGAACAAAGGAAATGGTGGTTGTTCGTTGGTTGTTGGTAGTTGGTAGTTGTTTGTTGTTTGGAACCTGTCACCAACAAACAACAAACAACAAACAACAACTAACACTAAAAAACTACCTTCCCAGAATTTCAATCCGCACAGGTGCTACACCACTGCTCATCATACCTAAAATGCGCGCTGCGCCTAAAGAGAGGTCAATAACTCGACCACGAATATATGGGCCTCTGTCGTTAATTCGCACAACCACAGACCGACCATTGTGGGTATTCGTGACACGTACTCGTGTACCAAAAGGCAAGCTGCGGTGGGCTGCTGTCATTCCATTTGGATTGAACCTCTCACCAGTGGCGGTTTTATTGCCAGAAAAATCATAGCCGTAGTAGGAAGCTATGCCTTTGAAAGTATCTTGGACTTTGACAGCAATCTGATGTGGTAATTTGGTTGGCAACGAGGAACGCGCAGGTAAGTTAGCAATCTGACCTAAAGGCGATGCATTACCGATGAGTCTACGTAAGCGGTTGGTTACTTGTAATGCATCTTGAACAGGGTCGTTGGTTGTACCCGCGAGTTTGGTGTTTTGGTCGATCTCTACCAGTTCTTGATTATTGGCTTTAATGACGAAGCGATCGCCAGCTTTTTGTTGACCAGTTAGACCTTTATTCTGGTCTTTATTGGAGTTTGTAGATGCTTCTGGTGCTTTCCAACTTACGATAATCTTGCTGGCGTCTACTTTATCTAGGACTAGCTGGTTAATTTTTGCTGCTACTACACTTGCCCTCTGGATTGGGTCATCTTTTGCCGAGCTAGTCTGAGTTGCCAAACTTGTACCTGTCCCGTTGGTTGCTGCTATTTGAGTAGGACTGCTGGTATTAAGAGCTTGAGATACCCCGTTGACGTTAGCGATTTCACCAACTTCACCAACTTTTGTTTCTTCACTGACAACTGATTTTTGTCCTAGAAAGCTGATCACGGGAATATCGCGGATATAGAGCGTTGCCACTGAGCGATCTGCTGCTTGGTGCGTGTGAATCTTGGCGATCACAGCATCTGAAGCAGGATTTGCTGTTGGGGATTGGTATTCTCCTACTTTTTCCACATCACCAGAAGGCAAAAGTGGTGAGGTTGGAGCGATTTTCTTAGCTGTCTCAGTACGTCCAACTAAGGGCATTCCCAAAACTGTGCTACACACAGTGACAACAGTCCACAAATGTTTTTGATTCATGCGTCCGAATATTAAAGCGACTGTAGAACGGAGCTTTGATAGTTCGTGGGTTAAGCATTCAACTAAGAACAGCTTTACCCAACAACCGAACTCGTTCCGCTTTCACTTTTTGCTATTAACTGCAACAGACTAACACGAACTTCTGATCTTGGGGATCAGGGTTTTATCGAAAGTCGTGGTAACTTTATCGAAATTAAATTGGTGTTTCAAGCTCCAAACCTTTCTAAAAAGCGGATTTTGGCGATGTAACAGTTTTTTTATTGTTTAGAAATTTTATTAGGAAAACTTAACACGATTTGGTATTTAAATCATTCTAATTGCATATGGTATTGCCTAAAAAGCTCATTAATGTTATTGAGTTTTTCAAAAATTCTTTTTTTCCATGAATATACTTATAACAAGTAATTATACCTATGATTTAAAATTTAAAATTAATCATAATCTGAAGTTATCTTTATAACATCTTTTTAGTAGCGATCGCCAATAGCAAATCAAAGACAGCAACGAGGGGATAGCTGATGATAGAGTTAAGATGTGGAATTAGCATTGCAATGACTTGATATTTATTATCTTTTTGTGAATGTTTTTGTTGTAACAAGTGTTTAGATACACTGAATTCATCAAGCGCAGCAGATATATAGTAAGATAATTTACAAACGTCTTAAACAAGGACTAAAAAGATAATTCTACTTACAAGAAAAATTTTTTACAAAAAAATAAAAAACAATTATCTAAAAAATTAATCAGAATTGCTGGTGCTATGCGAATCATTTGTAACTACGGCAAACAGACATAATATCTGACTTTAGGTAGTTGAGAACGCGTGATTTTTTAAACTGAGTATCCTTCATCATTCATACTTCAGGCTTTTTCACTCAGCTTCATGACAAACCAAGAAGATTTAGCAAAAAATTCATCATCACTACAAACTTTCATTGATGATTTGTATTTCAAATACAAACCATTGCACGATGGTGTAGTAGCCAAATATATCCCAGAATTGGCTAAGGTAGACTCGGATTTGTTTGCCATCAGTATTGTCAGTGTCAACGGTGAAGTTTACGAAGTTGGGAATTATCAGCAACTATTTACGATTCAATCCATATCGAAGGTATTTGCATACGGACTCGCCCTTGAAGATCACGGACGAGATTATATCTTGACCAGAGTAGGTGTGGAGCCGACAGGAGACGCATTCAACGCCATTGTGCTAGATGAACAATCCAAGCGACCTTACAATCCAATGGTAAATGCTGGTGCGATCGCTACCACTAGTTTGATCAAAGGGTTAGATCCAACCGAACGTTTAAACCGGATGTTAGAGATGTTCCAAAAGTACATCGGGCGTGATGTCTTCGTTGATATCTCAGCGTTTACCTCAGAACGCACCACCGGACACCGTAACCGGGCGATGGCGTATCTCATGCTCAACTTTGGCATGATTGACAAACCTATTGATGAAGCTTTGGATTTATACTTTCAGCAGTGTGCTGTGATGGTGAATTGCCATGATTTAGCAGTGATGGCGGCGACACTGGCAAATAAAGGTATCAACCCAATGACAAAGCAACAAGCTGTTAGTAGCCGTTATATCAAAGATATTCTCAGTGTGATGTACACCTGTGGAATGTATAACTTTGCTGGGGAGTGGGCATACAAAGTTGGTATTCCCGCCAAAAGTGGGATCTCTGGTGGGATTATCGCCGTAGTACCTAATAAGATGGGAATTGCAGTTTTTTCCCCGCGTTTAGATACACGCGGTAACAGCGTCCGGGGAGTTAAGGTGTGTGAGGAATTGTCTCAGCATCTGGGTTTACATTTGTTTGAGTGTTCCGGCTTGGAAGTTAGTCAATTTAGAGGCTAGCCTGTGGTAATGCTAGGCGTACAAACCCAATATTTTATTTTTTTCTTTTGCCTTTTTACTTTTATCTTTTTACTTTTTAAACTCCTCATGCTCTTGCTAATAAAGGTGCAGCAGCAAGGAGAGTTTGTGTATAGGGATGTTGGGGGTTGGCAAAAATTTCTTTAGTGGGGCCGATTTCAACTATTTTGCCACCGTTCATGACAGCAATGCGATCGCACAAGAATCTCGCTAACCACAAATCATGAGTAATAAACAAATACGTTAAATCAAATTCTTCTTTCAACTCCAGCATCAAATCTAATACTTGTGACTGTACACTAGCATCTAACATGCTCACGGGTTCATCACAAATCAAAAGTTTCGGATGAGTGATCAAAGCGCGAGCAATTGCGACTCGTTGCTGCTGTCCTCCTGATAAATCTGAGGGATAACGCTGATAATAAACCTCTGGTGGTTGTAACCCGACTTTTTCCAGCATCCCCAAAACCAGCTGTTTTGCTTCTTCAGGAGTTGCGATCTGATGAATTAATAGTGGATCAGCTATACTTTGTCCTACAGTCATCGCCGGATTGAGACAAGCATGGGGATCTTGAAATACCATTTGCATTTGTCGTCGTTGCTGGCGGATTTCTCGTCGAGATAAGTTAGTGATATCTTTACCAAGAAACTCGACTTTACCCGCACTGGGACGAACTAGTTGCAAAATTGTCCGCGATAATGTACTTTTACCACAACCAGACTCCCCGACTAATCCTAAAATCTCCCCTGGATATAATTCTAAGTTAATGCCATCAACAGCTTTGATGGTTTGACCTTGCCCTTTAAATATGCGCTCAACAAAATTAGGCTCGATAGTGTAATGCTGTTTGAGGTCTTGGACACGCAAAATAGGGGATTGGGAATCGGTAATTGGGGATTGGGAATCAGGAAAAGATAAAAGAGAAATTCCCCCTTGTCCCCAATCAGTCTCTTCTACACTTTGAATATGCAAAGCCGCTTGGAGGAGCGATCGCGTATATTCGTGTTCTGGATGTCGAAATACAGATTCAGTTGCACCCATTTCTACCATTTTACCGTTATACATAACGCCAATGCGATCGCAATACTCTGCCACTATTGCTAAATCATGGGAAATTAAGAGTAATGCCATATTTTCTTCTGCACACAGCCGAGTTAGTTCTTGTAAAATCTGGGCAG
Source organism: Pelatocladus maniniholoensis HA4357-MV3 (assembly GCA_019359115.1). Classification (GTDB taxonomy): domain Bacteria; phylum Cyanobacteriota; class Cyanobacteriia; order Cyanobacteriales; family Nostocaceae; genus Pelatocladus; species Pelatocladus maniniholoensis. The sequence continues at coordinate 28,552 of JAHHHW010000033.1, read as the reverse complement.
AGACTGTGACATCTAAGCTGGTGGTGGGTTCATCAGCAACTATTAGCTTTGGTTGCAACAACAAAGCTAAAGCAATTGCAACCCGTTGTCGCATTCCACCACTAAACTCATGGGGATACTGATTCCAGCGAGTAGCGGGTATATTGACCTTTTCTAAAGTGGCGATCGCTTTTTCTTTCGCTACTTTTGCTGACAATTTGGGTGAGTGCGCTTTTAGTGTTTCTATACAATGATTGCCAATGGTCATCAATGGGTCAAGGCGCGTCATTGGGTCTTGAAAGATCAATCCTACCGCCTCACCTCGAAACTTCCGCATTTGCAGTGGTGTTAAATCAAACACTGATTGACCTTGAAATGTCACCTGTCCCTCAATCTGAGTAGATGGTGGTAACAACCGCATTGCAGCTCTTCCTAAAGTTGATTTACCACATCCAGACTCTCCTACCAATCCCATTTTTTCACCCGGTTGCAGCCTGAAAGATACATCATCAACCGCCCAATGAGTATTTTCATGACTACGGTGAGGATAGGCAACTCGCAAATGTTCAATAGAAAATAAGGTCATACCATTTTAGATTTTGGATTTTGGATTTTAGATTTTAGATTTTGGATTGGGAAACTCTTTGTGCATGAGAGTTCTGTAAGTCTATCTGTCGCATTCTTTTTTTCAAATTGGTGTCATATAATTTAGTTTTTATCAATCAGATATCAGAGTTAAAGTTGCTAAGTATAAAGCATCACTACTAAAAACAGAGAGAAAAAATCATCCCTGAGATGGTTTTAATGTTTAGCATTTTTGATTGTTAATGTCTACCTAATGCATGGTAGACAATGTATCAAACTTATTATTAGAGTGTGAGATTTTGTTCCGAAAATCTATAAAATAAAGCACACTATAATTTCAATTTGTTTTGAAGTGGGGTGAAGAAGCTATGTTAGAACCTATACAAACTATTACTATTTTTCAAAAACAACCGGGTCCAGTAATCTTTTCACCTGGTCAAGTAATCTTCGAGGAAGGACAATTAGGAGATTGCATGTATGGTGTGGTGGAAGGAGAAGTGGAGTTAAGAGTCAACGGTCGGATTGTAGAGACTATAGAAGCAGGAAATGTGTTTGGTACAGGAGTACTGATTGGTATCAAAAACAGAACTTACACAGCGATCGCCAAAACAGAGTGCAAACTAGCTTATTTAGACCAAGCAAGGTTTCTGTTCGCTGTTCAGGAAACTCCGGTATTTGCGATCGAAGTGATCAGAAATTACTCAGAACGACTGACTCGCTTACGACAAGAGTTATTAGGTTGAATATGTACGCTATATATTGGTGATTAGATAAAAATATAATTGCTAATTCGTAACAGAGAAAAAATCTGTAAGATTAAAGTTCCAGTTAATTTCAAAAACTGCGTTTTCAGATCAATAACCTCAAATCCCAAAGAAATTGCACAATGCTGATCTCTGCTGATACGCGGATTTCTTTCCCTCGTCCCCTAGTCTACGCTACCTACCGAGATAAGCTAGTTGAACTGATTCCCTATATGCCAAACATACGTCAAATTGAGGTGAAATCCCGTCGTGAGGAGGATAGACGAGTTTACAGTATCAACGAATGGCATGGAGGAGGAGAAATTCCACTGGCAGCAAGGGCTATACTCAGTGAAGATATGCTCTCTTGGACAGAATACAATACTTGGAACGAAGCTGAGTTTTTACTGGAGTGGCGGATTAAAACTCACGTTTATACCGAAGCAGTTCACTGTGCAGGAATAAACCACTTTCTTGCAGATGGCGATCGCACAATTATTAAAAGTCGTGGCGAACTCACGATTGATTCCAAGCAAATCACAGGTGTACCTTGGTTTATTGCTAGCAAAGTTGCAGATATTGTTGAAGATTTTCTTGGCAAAAAAATTCAGCCAAATCTATTGCAAATGAGCGAAGGGGTACGCCAGTATTTAGAACGACAAACAAAAGGATAAATAGCCCTGACTGAACTGCGTACATCAGAGTGAAAAAAATATGATTATTCTTACACCCCTACACCCCTTTTTCAGGTCAGTTGGACAAAATTAAATTCATTGGTAACACTTAACATTTGGTTCTGTCTGAAGTTATCGTGGTATCGATAAATTCCACGTATATTCTGACTGAAACTTAGTATATGAGGCTATGCCGTTATTCAATTACGCTGACTATCTGTTTTACTTACCTGAGTTTGGGTTATGCTTCCCCAAGCACAGCGACACAAAACCTTGAGCGATGCGGAGATGGGGTATTTTGTGATGGAGGGACTGCATTAAGAAATCCCCCCATTTTTACCGGGAAGTACCTGTCCACTTCTCCATCGCTCAAAGTGTCAGATTTGACCACAACTTATAAAAATATTTTTGTCAGTCTCAATCCAAAATCTACCACAAACAACAAGCAATCAAAAGAGCGCGATTTTGTCTGGTGGTTAGTAGTGGCGATCGCTATTTTGGGAAGTACTGGTGCATTATTATTTTTAATCAAATCCTTGGGTGAGAGCAAAAAAGTTACGCCTAATAAAAAAGATACCCTATTGTTGGAAAGCTCGACTCAGACAGATTTCCAACAACAGACACCATCTTCACAAGAATTAAATACCACTGTACAAGTATCTACTACCTCACAATCAACAAAATTACTACCACCATCACCGACAGAAAGTACTTCTCGTCTAGCCAAAGTAAATATTGTTGAAGAATTAATTCAAGATTTAAGCAGTCCCGATCCCATCAAGCGACGCCAAGCGATTTGGAGTTTAGGTCAACAAGGAGACTCTCGTGCTATTCAACCGTTGGTAGATTTAATGATTGATGCAGATTCACAACAGCGTAGTCTCATTTTGGCTGCGTTAGCAGAAATTGGCATCAGCACACTTAAACCGATGAATAGCGCTTTGGCAATCTCTCTACAAGATCAAAGCCCCCAAGTACGGCAAAATGCTATTCGTGACCTCACTCGTGTTTATGACATGATGGCTCAAATTAGTCAAATTTTATGTCATGCAGTACAAGATTGTGATCCCGAAGTCCAAGCAACAGCCCGGTATGCTCTTATACAGATGAATCGAATTCGGGGTTTGCCTGCTGGTGACACAATACCGGATAATTCGTCCGCAGCAAACTAAAGAAAATTAAATTGTTTGTAGTAATTAGCTCTTGACTTTTGAAACTAAAAAGTTTCTTTTTGTTCATAATTTAGATGATAGGCGATCGCACTCTCAATTCACTTAGCCACAGGAGAAATTCCGGAAAAATTGATAGATTATTTGTAGTTAGTGCGTAATTCCACCCACTAACAATGCACGAACCAGAAAATGAGTAGCAACACTCTGGTTAAAAGGATCTTAGTTCTAGCAGCGAACCCGAAACAAACATCACGCCTACGTTTGGATGAGGAAGTACGCGATATTAAAGAAGGATTACAGCGATCGCACAAACGTGACAAATTTATTTTGCAACAGGAGTGGGCAGTACGTCCACGAGATATTCGTCGAGCAATTTTAGATTTTCGACCTCATATTATCCATTTTTCTGGACATGGTTTAAAAGAGGTGGGATTAGCATTTGAAAATGAAACTGGCCAAATACAGCTAGTTACAGGAGAAGCACTGGCTGGACTATTCGGACAATTTCCTAAACAAGTGGAATGTGTACTACTAAATGCTTGCTATAGCGAAAATCAAGCTGAGGCGATCGCTAAACATATAAATTATGTAATTGGTATGAATGCTCCGATTGGCGATCAAGCAGCAGTTGAATTTGCTGTGGGATTTTATGACGCGCTAGCAGCTTACGATCCGCAATATGATTCTGGAACACCTGTTGATTTTGCTTTTAATATTGCTCGTAATGCCATTCAGCTTGCAGGGGTATCCGGCGATTCTATTCCTGTGATCAAAAATAATTCTGTGATCAAAAATAATATTAATTTATGTGAGGTTGATAAGCCAACAGTTAATGAACCTCGCATCTATCCTAACTTTATCCCAATTTTAAGAAAACCCATATTTCTTATTGGAGCAACTCTTCTTGCTGTCGTTCTGGCTTCACCTTTTTTGGGGAAGTTCAATCATCCTTCGGTTCCTTCACAACTTAATCCAGCAAAATCATCTACAACAACTGTTAGTTCCACTATGTATCCTACAGCCCAATTGAGCGCTCAGGATTTTTACAATATGGGACGAGAAAAGTCTAATAATAAACAGTATAAGGAAGCAGTTGCAGATTTTACTGCGGCGATCAATATTAATCCAAAATACGCAGATGCTTACTACAAAAGAGGTAATGCCTATTCTGACCTTGGGGATAACAAGGCGGCCATAGCTGATTATACTGAAGCAATTCGTATCAATCCCATAAGTCCAAACTGTGCTTGTACTTATAAACAAAGGGGATATGCCTATTCTGATCTTGGATATTACCACGAAGCAGTTGAGGATTTCACTCAAGCGATTCGGCTCGAACCTGACGAACCCAGTCATTATAGATGGCGAGGTTATGCTTACTCTAAGTTAGGAAGCAAGCAGGAAACTATTGAGAATTATCATAAAGCTGCTGAACTTTATCAGAAACAAGGTAAGAACAAGTCTTACCAAGAAATGTTGAACAAACTAAAAAAACTCCAGCAATAGCAAGATTTCTATAATGACGAAAAATCCAAGGGAGCATCCTAAATGTTTAAAATTTAAATCTGTTTCTAATAACGTGAAGGCAGAAACTGCTACAGACTGCGCGAAACACGCAAACGTGAAGGCGGAAGTTGCTACAGGGAAGGCAGAAGCTGCTACAGGCTGCGCGAAACACGCAAACGTGAAGGCGGAAGTTGCTACAGGGAAGGCAGAAGCTGCTACAGGCTGCGCGAAACACGCAAACGTGAAGGCGGAAGTTGCTACAGGGAAAGCAGAAGTTGCTGCAAGGAAGGCGGAAGTTGTTACAGGGAAGACATAAGCTGCTACAGGGAAGGCAAAGAAAGGTTGTTTTCTCCTGCTTTGACCAAACAAGGCAAAAGTAAAAAGTTAAAAGGCAAAAGAAGAACAAGAAAAAATGGTTAAAGCACCATTATTTATTTCAAGCGGAAAGTGCCACGAGAAATTATATGTCCTTATTAAATCCCCTAAATTTATTTATGGGGATTATCTTTTTACCTTGATAGCTTTACTCCAAACTCTGCAATCCGATCGCAATCTTACTGTGCTTCTCAATTTGACTCATTACTTGTTTTGCACGTTGAATTACCACCCCAGGTAAACCCGCCAATCTTCCCGCTTCAATACCGTAGGACTTATCCGCACCCCCCGGTTGAACCTGATGCAAAAAGATAATTTGGTCTGGTAACTCCTTCACTGTCACTTGATAATTAGCTACATTTGGTAAAATACTTGATAATTCATTCAACTCATGATAGTGCGTCGCAAAAATCGTCCGCGCCTCAATCTCAGCCGCTAAATATTCCGCTACAGCCCAAGCAATCGAAAGCCCGTCAAAAGTAGCCGTCCCTCGCCCTATCTCATCTAGCAACACCAGCGATCGCGACGTAGCATGATTGAGAATATTTGCCGTCTCATTCATCTCCACCATAAATGTAGATTGACCCGTCGCCAAATCATCCACCGCACCCACACGAGTAAAAATGCGATCGCACACACTCAACTTCGCATACCTAGCAGGGACAAAACTGCCAATTTGTGCCATCAACTGAATTAACCCCACCTGTCTTAAGTAACAACTCTTACCACTTGCATTTGGTCCGGTAAGAATAATCAAATCTGGATTGTCCTTTGTCCTTTGTTCTTGGTCATTTGTTATTGGTTCTTGGTCAGTTGCTAATGACAAATAACTAGTGACTAATGACTCTCCTCCCAAGCTCGTCGAATTCGGCACAAAAAACCCCGCCGGTAAAGACTGTTCCACCACCGGATGACGCCCATCGACAACATAAATTTCTCGTCCCTCCACCATCTGAGGACGACAGTAACCTTGATATACAGACAACTCCGCCAAACCGCATAATACATCCACCGCCGCCACAGCCCGCGAAAGATTACGAATCACCTCCGCTTGCGCTGCAACTTCCTCCCGTAACGCCACAAAAATTTCATACTCCGTCTGGTTCAAATCATCCCGCGCCGTCAAAATCCGCGCTTCCCGTTCCTTCAACTCTGGGGTAATGTAGCGTTCTTCATTTGTCAAAGTCTGCTTACGTATATAATTTGACGGTACTTGGTCAGCCTTAGCACGGGAAATACTGATGTAATAACCAAAAGTTTTATTAAATCCAACCTTCAGTGTCTGAATACCCGTCCTCGCTCGTTCATCAACTTCTAAATTTGCAATCCATTTTTGGTCTTCTTCTACCAAACCTCGTCTTTCATCCAAGTGGGGATTAACTCCCTGACGAATCAATCCACCTTCTTTAATATGTATCGGTGGTGACTCCACAATATAACTACGGATTTTTTGCCCTAACTCCTCCAAACCAGGGGGAAGTTTCTGCAAGGCTTTCAAAAACAGAGACGAAGCATCCATCACTAACAGCGCTAATTCCGGCAACTTTGACACAGAATCAGCCAAAGCCACCAAATCTTTGGCATTTGCAGTACCAGAACCAGCCCTTCCTGTCAAACGTTCCAAATCATAAATTTGCCGTAACAACTGCCGTAAATCTTGGCGTAGGGGTGTATTTTCTACCAATTCTTGAATTGTATCTTGCCGCGCTTGGATACCTTTGATATCAACTAGCGGTTGTAATAGCCAACGTCGTAAAGCCCTACTACCCATCGCCGTAGAAGTTCTATCCAAAGACCAAAGTAAAGAACCGTGAAAACTGCCATCGCGGACAGTTTGCGTAATTTCCAGGTTACGCCGAGTTTGATGGTCTACAATCAAAAAATCAGTAAGTGTGTAAGTTCTTAGTGTTTGCAGGGGTACAGAACTTTCTTTTTGTGTATCTTCCAAGTATTCTAAAAGACCACCAGCCGCCCGGACTGCGAGGGGGAGATGTTCACAACCCAAACCTTCGAGCGATCGCACTTTAAATTTCTGCAATAATCTAGATCTCGCTTCGCCTGCTGAAAAAGGTCGTTGCGATCGCAGTGCATAACAAAACGTCGGTGGTAAACATTCTGGTAAATGGTCAGACTTTTCTCCCGGTCGGAGTAAACTTCCTAAATCAGGTGCATTCGTAGGAACTAATACTTCCGCAGGCTGCAAGCGCATTAATTCTTGGGTCAAATGTTCACTAATGCTACCTTGGGTAGTTAAGAATTCCCCTGTAGAAATATCTGCATAAGCCAAACCCCAATGTTCTCCAGCAATTACCACAGCTGCCAGGTAATTATTGCGACTGGCTTTGAGCATTCCTTCTTCTAACAAAGTCCCAGGAGTGAGAATCCGCGTTACTTCTCGCCGTACCAATCTACCAACAGCTTCTGAAGCATCTTCGACTTGGTCACAAATTACGACTGCATACCCTTTTTCTACCAACAGAGTAGCGTGGCGTTCCCAAGCGTGGTGCGGGACACCACTCATTGATACCCTCCCCACTTCTCCTACTGGTTTACTGGTGAGATAAAGTTCTAATTCCTGCGCCAGAATCACAGCATCTTCAAAATAGCACTCAAAAAAGTCTCCCACTCGATACAGCAACACCGCATGGGGATACTTCTCCTTCGTTTCGACATAATGCTGAAACATTTGAGTCAGCTTGCTGCGATCCACAAGTCGATGGTCAGTAATAAATGTGTTCGCATTGTTGCTGGCGTTTGGCTGGGATGCAGAGTAAGAAGCGGTCATGGATGTTTAGGGTACACATTTTTAACATGCCAATTACCGATGATAGCGCGTCATCAGGACTACCAAGAAATTGCTCAAGGTTTATTTATTTTTTCTTCATTAAAGGATTGGGGAAGTTAACGCTAAAAACCGATAGGCTTTCTGCTTCTGTTACTGTGAAATAAATAATCTGAGTTTTAAAGACGAAATTTTAATGACGTCAGTAGATTTTCCCAAACACAAAAAAGCCAAAGCCCTTAAACCCGGTAGCCGTCGCCCCGCCAAGGAACTGTGCAGTGAATGTGGACTGTGCGACACATACTATGTTCACTATGTCAAGGAAGCTTGTGCTTTTATTAATCAGCAAATAGATGAACTCGAAGCACAGACACACAAGCGTTCTCGCAATTTAGACAACTCTGATGAACTCTATTTTGGTGTTCATCAAGACATGATGGCAGCGCGGAAACAACAGCCTATTCCTGGCGCTCAATGGACAGGAATTGTAAGTACGATCGCCATTGAAATGCTGAATCGGGGCATGGTCGAAGGCGTGGTCTGTGTGCAGAATACCAAAGAAGACCGCTTTGGACCAATGCCTGTAATTGCCCGAACTCCAGAAGAAATACTAGCAGCGCGGGTAAATAAACCTACTCTTTCACCAAATCTCTCGGTGTTGGAACAAGTAGAAAAATCAGGGATGAAGCGGCTGTTGGTGATTGGTGTTGGTTGCCAAATCCAAGCTTTGCGGGCGGTTGAAAAGAAATTGGGTCTAGAAAAATTGTACGTATTGGGTACACCGTGTGTAGATAATGTGACTCGTGCCGGACTACAAAAATTCTTAGAAACCACAAGTAGATCGCCCGATACAGTAGTGCATTACGAGTTTATGCAAGATTTTCGAGTTCACTTTAAGCACGAAGATGGATCAACTGAAACTGTACCCTTCTTTGGCTTAAAAACAAATCAACTCAAGGATGTGTTTGCCTCTTCCTGTATGAGTTGCTTTGACTACGTAAATTCCCTCGCTGATTTAGTAGTTGGGTATATGGGCGCACCATTTGGTTGGCAATGGATTGTAGTCAGAAATGAACGCGGTAAGGAAATGCTGGAATTGGTAAAAGATCAACTAGAAACTCAGCCTGTTATGTCCCAGGGCGATCGCACAGCTGCGGTGCAACAAAGTATACCAGCTTATGATAAAGCTGTAACTTTACCAATGTGGGCAGCAAAACTTATGGGAGTAGTAATTGAAAAAATCGGCCCCAAAGGTTTAGAATATGCCCGTTTCTCGATAGATTCCCACTTTACCCGCAATTATCTTTATGTAAAACGGAATCACCCAGGAAAATTAGCAGCACACGTTCCAGAGTTCGCCAAGCGCATTGTGGGACGCTACAAATTGCCCGAATAATAGATAAGTTGAAACTGTATCCCGCCTAGAACTAAAGTTCCAGGCTCATAGCGCAAGTCCTCTGAAGAGGACTTGCGCTATGAGACTCGGAATTTATTCCGAGGCGGTACAGATGCGCTCTACTTTTTGATTAAGCTAAAACTTATGTTTACTCATACCGACTCATGTAATGCCTTGATTGTAGGTGCTGGTCAAGGAATCGGTTTAGGATTTGTGAAAAAATTACTGCAATTGCAGGGTATTAATAAGGTTTATGCAACTTATCGGCAAAAAGAATCGGCTGCTGAATTAATCACGTTATCAGATGTATATCCTCAGAGATTAACTTGTTTGGCGATGGATATTACAGATGAGGCGCAAATTGCCGAAGGTGTACAATTCCTGCGTGGGGAGATAGATAAACTACATTTGGTTGTTAACTGTGTTGGGATTCTGCATCAAGGAACACTGCAACCAGAAAAAAGCTTGAAGCAAATTAACTCAGAAAATTTGCTGCACTATTTTCAAGTTAACAGTATTGGTGCGGTGTTGCTTGCCAAGCATTTGTTACCTTTGTTTCGTCATAGCGATCGCAGTATTTTTGCTAGTATTTCTGCCAAAGTTGGAAGTATTGGAGACAATCAACTCGGCGGGTGGTACGGCTATCGCGCTTCTAAAGCTGCGCTGAATATGTTGATGCGAAACGTCGCAATAGAATATGGCAGAACTAGCCCAAAAACCATAGTTGTAACATTGCACCCCGGTACAACTAATACCCGTCTTTCTAAACCTTTTCAAAAGAATGTACCACCAGAAAAACTATTTTCGGTAGAACATACTGTTAACCAATTGCTTGCTGTGATAGAAAAGCTACAAACTGAGGATAGCGGCCAGTTTTTTTCGTGGGATGGTAGTCGTTTACCCTGGTGAGGATTGGGGAAAAATCAGTTATCAGTTATCAAATTAGACTGTTAACTGATTCATGCTCAATGCCCATTGACTAAGCAATCTGCTGTAAATCTCTCTAGAGATAATTCTTTTTGCAAACGATAACCTTTAAGATGATTTTATCTTTACAATCAGTACAATCAGTAAAAAAATAGCTTATTGATACAAGTCACGAAACATAAACACAATTTAAACCCTTACTAATTACTAATGATTAATGACTAATGACTAATCAAGTAAAAATATCAAATAATTTTACAAATGTTTTGGCAGAGAGTACCAAAGAAGAAGAACTTATGCAAGAAGTTTTTCTGATTCTGGAATATTTAACTACTAAAGAAGAAGCTACCGTAAAGCTGATATTTGATCGTCTTTATGATGTAGGTTCTTTTCACCTGATAAATAAAAAGTTTCGCTCTCGACCTGTCAAGAAAGTATTAAAATTTATCGCTAGGATGTCCAAGCCAGCATTTAGAATATTTGCTTGGCATTGGGTGAAAAAAAATTGTCCGCAATTGATTACTAATTGGCTACACCAACAGGTTACTTTTAGAAATCAATTTGTACAAAACACCGCAACAATTATTGAGCAAAAACTCCCTCCAGTTAGTTCTGTTTCAGAATTGGATGAGCAGAGTCGAGAAGTTAAATTTTTGCGTTCTCAGGTCAAATTGTTAACCCGGACTTTAATTGGGTTAATTGCTGTGTTTTTAGGTAGTTTAGTGTGGCTGAGTAATTACTTCACACCAGGGCGATCGCCATTACAAAACGTTGAACAATTACCGAACAAGTTAAAAGTTAAAAGTTAAAAGGCACTCATAAAGAAGAAATAAAAAAGGGTTTAAAGCCCCTAAATTTATTTATGAAAAAAAAGTAAAAATACTTTTTGAGAGACGCGCAGCGCGATAAAAAACGCGTCCGTTTTAAATCCCCTTAATTTATTTATGGGGATTTACTTTTTACTTTTATCTTTTTACTTTTTAAAGCCAATTACCATAAAAGAGGCTAACATTGCTACACAATAATAAAAAGGTCTTATTCTGTCAATGATCAACACGCCCATAACCTACCTATTCCGTTGCATTAGTAAGGGCTGGCTGTGGGTCTGACGATAATTTCGCTAACATCTACATCGTCAGGTTGCTCGATCGCAAATGCAATTGATCGAGCGATCGCTTCAGCAGGAATAGCTATCTTTCTGAACTCTTGCATTCCTTGTTTAGCGTTTTCATCACTGATGCTTTCAGCCAACTCAGATTCCGTGACTCCCGGAGAAATCACAGTCACTCGAATGTCACCTCCAACCTCTTGTCTCAAGCCTTCTGAGATCGCTCTAACAGCGAATTTGGTGGCACAGTAAACCGCCGCAGTTGGAGACACCGTGTGTCCACCAATCGAGGAAATATTAATAATTTGACCTGTTTTTTGTGCTTTCATGATGGGGAGTGCTGCTGCGATGCCATAGAGGACACCTTTGATATTGACATCGATCATTTGCTCCCACTCTTCAACTTTCAGTTGTTCGAGTGCTGATAGCGGCATGATACCAGCATTGTTAATAAGCACATCTACGCGACCAAACTTGCTCTGGGCAAATTGAATGAGCGCTTCGAGATGACTCCGTTGTGTCACATCAACAGCCTGGTATTCGGCTGTCCCACCTGTAGTGCGAATGTCGTTGACAATTGCTTCAAGGCGATCAGTGCGGCGTGATCCCAAAACCACTCGTGCGCCTTGATTCGCAAGCATACGGGCTGTAGCTTCACCAATCCCACTGCTGGCTCCCGTAATAACAATGATTTTTCCGTTTACGTTTGACATTAAGATTTCGTGTATAAATGGACAACGTTAAGAAAAAGTTAGACGACGTGCAGAACCATCATCTGCAAATTCTTGCTCTGCTTTACCTACAACTTCAACAATGACATTACGTGGGTGAGGAGTCCATTGTCCTTGTCTAGCTTGAATTTCTACTACTGTTTGTGTGTCTTCGACATACACCTGATAGGTTGTAGTTGAACAAGCACCATCACGATATGCGAAAGAATGTCCGTCGTCTTCATACAGCGTCCACTCGCCTGTACCTGGGGTAACTCGCAACCGGAGTTGATTGAGGGGTGACTCGCCTACATATTGCATTACCGGGCCAAGGGGAATTATTGAGCCAGCACGGATGTACATAGGCATTTTTTCGATTGGTGCATCAGCAAGAATATAGGTTGAGCCTGCGTAAGCTTCCCCTGTCCACCAGTCGTACCAAGTTCCTGCTGGTAGGTAAACCAGGCGTTTTTCTACCCCTGGTCGGTAGACGGGTGCTGCCATCAGGGATGAACCTAAAAGTACTTGGTCGTATAATTCGTAGGTTTTCGGATCGTCAAAATAATGATATAGCAGAGGTCGCAGAACAGGCGCACCTGTGGTCGCTGCTTCCCAGAACAAAGTGTATATATAAGGTAGTAATCTGTAACGCAATTCAATATATTGACGACAGATTTCTTCTACTTGCGCGCCAAATTCCCAGGGTTCATGGCGCTTAGTGTTAATCATTGAGTGAGCGCGCATAAACGGATACAAGATTCCTGCTTGCATCCATCGCAAAAACAATTCTGGCGTGGCATCGCCCGCAAATCCCCCAATGTCAGCCCCGACAAATGCTACACCAGATAAGCCCAAATTACAGAGCATCGGTAGGGACATTTCCAAATATTCCCAGAGTGAGTGATTATCTCCTGTCCATACCGCCGACCATTTTTGTACACCTGCGTAACCAGAACGGGTTAAGACAAAAGTACGCGATCGCTCTCTCAATTTTTCCACTGCTTCTCGACACGCACGAGCCATCATTAAGCCGTACAAGTTATGAGTTTCTGTGTAAGTGGCGCGTTCGCGTAGCGGCTCCTTTGGAGCATCGCTTGGTGAACCACTCGGTGCATCCATCGGGAAAAATATTTTTTGTCCCCCCTCATCTCCAAAGGGGCGATCGTTCATAGCTGGTTCATTCATATCATTCCAAATTCCAGCCACGCCAATATCAGTTAAGTTACGGTGCAAATCTCCCCACCACTGACGCACCTCTGGACGCAAAAAGTCTGGGAAAACAGCCCGACCCGGCCAAACGTAACCGTGAAAGACTTTACCGTCAGCCCTGCGAATAAAGTAATCCTTTTCTAGCCCTTGATCATAGACGGCGTAATCTGCTTGTGGCTCAAATTTCACTCCCGGATCAATAATAGTAACTACTTTGACGCCATCTTCAGCTAACTCACTGAGTAATTTCTTCGGGTCTGGAAATCGTCTGGGATTCCACGTAAATACTCGGTAGCCAAACATGTAGTCAATATCTAAATGAATAACATCGCAAGGAATCCGACGCTGACGCAATTGCTGTACTAATTGGCGAACTTCTGTTTCTGAGTCGTAACTCCAACGACATTGATGATAACCGAGCGCCCATTGTGGCGGTAGTTGCATTCGCCCTGTTAATTGAGTGTAAGTATCAACGATTTCTGCGGGATCGGGACTGTAAATAATGTAATAGTCCAGTTCTCCACCCAGGGTTTCTAAGCGCAAAATATCCGGTTGGTCAACACCAACATCAAAGCGACTCCAAAAAGTCGTGTTAAAAAACAAACCATAGCCTATCTCCGGACGCAACGCCATAAAAAACGGAATGGCTTGGTACATTGCATCGGTTTGGACATTATAATCTAAGCTATCGGTTGCCCAATTGGTGAGACGCTTACCTTTTTGATTGAATAATCCTGTACGTTCCCCAAAACCATAATAATTTTCTTCTGCTTCAATCTTTTTCCAGCAAGCAACTTGAGACTTACCTGTTCCCATTTGTCGCCAACCGATCCCTAAGCCTATATCTTGGCCAAAAGGACGACCTGCTTTGTCAAAAAACTGGACTCGACAAGGATGACGCTGGACGGATAAGCGAATTTTTTCAGTTTCTATAATTACCTCTTCGGCTGTTTCTTGGATATCAAAAGATACAACAGCCCATTCCTCATCTTTGGGTACTACAGCCCAAGAACGCCTCGGTCTAAATTCTCCTGTGGGTGAAAAGCGTACACGAATGAGGTTAGAAGCAACTATATAGAGAGACAGGCGACCAATACCACAGTCAAAATCTATACTTTGCTGCTGATGTTGGATATTTTCAACAGATGCGATCGCATTCCATGCAGGTTCACGGGTGGGTAATTCTCCGGCAAATTCTGGCATATTTATTAGCTGTAGATGCGGACGAGGTAATTATCGACGTTAATCACAATTTAATTACCGTAGATAAAACTAGCTCAACTTTTATCCACCCACGGGAAGTATTTTTATACTTCCCTTCTATTTTCCCACTTCTTCTAATGTCCTTCTTCTAGAACATCCTCAAGCAAAGAGGCTAATTCTTGATTTAATCTACCCGATCGCACAAACTCCGCGTAGGTATCTGCTTCTACAGCTAGTAACTCCATTCGGAATTGTTCAGCAGTGAAGTCTCGCAGATTGGGATACTCATTGTGTAATTTATCAATTTTTTCCTCTAAACGCTGAAGTTCGCCTTTGATTAAAGTTTCCTGATAGCGGTAAAATTCCGGCTCAAGTCCTGGACGTTCTTCTACTTGTCTCAAGTATTCTAATACACGTTTGATCGCACTCTGACGAGCAATGAATTCTAAATATTCCTGTCGCAAAGGCTGATCGCCCAGGAGTTTGAGTTTTTCTAGCAAAGGCTTAGTAGTTAATCCCTGGACTAACAAAGTAAATAAAACTACTCCAAATACGGTGTTAATCAAGTCTTCTCGTTCCGCCAGCATATTCGGTACACTCAACGCCAAAGCAATCGAGACAGAACCGCGTAGACCTCCCCACCAGAGTACAGTTTGTTCTGGTAAGGGAATATTGGAATTAGCAAGACGATTACTAACGAAACCTAAACCGTAAACTGCGATCGCTCTTGCTAAAACCATTCCGGCGATCGTCACACCAATCATTGTCAGATTTTCTGCTAAGTCGGCAAATTGGACTTGATCTCCAATCAACAGAAACACAATAGAATTGACAAAAAAAGCTAAAAAATCCCAAAATTCACTGACAATCACCCGTGTTCGTGGGTTCATACCAATGCGGGAACCAAAGTTACCCAAAATTAAGCCAATGGTGACAACTGCAATTACACCCGATCCGCCTAATTCTTCGGCAATAATGTAAGTTCCGTAAGCAGAGACAAGAGTTAAAGACTGTTCTACGAGTGGTAAATCAAATCTTTGGGTGAGATAGGAAATCCCAAAACCAATCAAACCACCCACAGCTAAACCAATCCCAACAACACTTAATAGTTGCACCACCAAAGGCTGAATTCTCAGTTCTACTGTTCCCAAAGGTAATGCAACTAAAAAGCTAAAGGCAACAACTGCCATACCATCATTAAATAAGCTTTCGCCTTCCATCAACGTTGTCAGGCGTTTATCTACTCCTAATTCTCTAAACAAAGCTGTAACCGAAACAGGATCGGTAGCAGATAAACTTGCTCCCACTAACAATGCTGTTGTTAACGGGATTCCTGCTAAGAGATTCAAACCCAGCGTTACACCTGCAATAGAAATCAGTACTCCTATGACTGCATAGAGACAGATAGGAATGAAGTCTCGCTTTAAGTTAGACCATTTCAAGTTCCAAGCGGCTTCAAATAATAAAGGTGGCAGAAAAATTGCCAAAATTAAGTCTGGAGACAGATTGACTAATCTCACATCCACCAGTGCTAATCCCAATCCAGCAATTACCAAAAGTAATGTGTAGGGAATATGGCGAAACCAGCTAAAAACTTGCGGTAAAGTCGCCACAGTTAAAGAAACCGACAGTACTAAAAGAAATTGCTTTAAATTGTGTTCTATACCGACTCCACCGACAGCAGATTCTATTGTCATAATGCTATTTCTATTCAGGTTGACATTTTTCCTCACCATAAACAATAGACTGCTTATGTGAGTTTTGGTAACGATCAAGACGGTTCAGTGAAAGCCAAAACCAGGTAAACTGACGGTTGTTCCCTGAATGTACTGATATCTAATGAATACTGACAATATCCATGATCTGACGATCGCCTTAGTAACTGGTGCAAACAAAGGATTAGGGTTTGAAATCAGTCGTCAACTTGCCCAAAAAGGAATTCTGGTTTTGCTAGCAGCCCGCGATCCCCAAAAGGGAACCGAAGCTGCGGATAAACTACAATCAGAAGGACTTGATGTTGAGTTTATCAAGCTTGATGTTAGCAACTCTGCAAGCATCACAACCGCAGATCAACAAATTCGCGATCGCTTCGGGAAGCTGGACATTTTGGCGAAGGCTACGAGTCGAAAATCTTCAAGCTGAACCAATATCCCGCCTGGAACTAAAGTTCCAGGCTAATAGCTTAAGTCCACTCAAGTGGACTAAATCGAATTTCTCTATGAGTCCTATGAAGAGGACTTTCGCTATTAGACTCGGAATTTATTCCGAGGCGGGATAAATACACTGCACCAAGATTTGTGTGTACACCGTAGTGCGAAAGGGAGGGGTAAATTCTGACAAACGTAGGTTTTTAATAAAGCAATGAGTGGTGACTGTAAAACTAACGGAATAATCATCGTTTCATAAATTCTTACACCCCTACACCCTTATACCCCTACACCCTAAAACCAGTATTTTCTGGGCAAAGTGTAAAAAACCTACACCCGTCAGAGGGGTAAATTCGGGAGCAACTTCACTAAGAAAAATACATTATTCTCTACCACACAGGTGAACATTTTGACAATAAAGATGTTAAAGTAACACCCTATATAACGTCTATATATCTTTAACTGCTCCGAAAAATTATTTTTCCTTCCCTAAACTTTTGTTCCAAATATGAAAAAATTTAAATCGCTCAAATGGTTCCCTCACCCAAATGCATGGCTGAACGCCTTGATATTATCGGTAGTGATGACTGGGTTTGTCACTATGATCAAGCGCGATCAGGACTTATGGTTCAACTTAGCTAAATGGTCACAAAGACCTGAGTCAGCAACACTGTTGACGATCTTTACACTGATATTACCCATCCCAGCGATCGCTTTTCTACATCACTTTTTTTTCAGTCGCTTTCTTCCCAGCATCCCAGGAGAAAAAGCCAATATAATTCAAGGATTTTTCCCTGGATTAGTCAGTTGGAGAGAAAGTTTATATAGCTGGTTGGTACTTATTTTATCGACACTGACAGCTATTGTAATTTGTACTCCTCTTTTGCCTTTATTTCAGTTGAACTATAGTCAAGTTATTGCTGAATCCGGTCAGCATTACAGCAAAATCAAAGCTGTTTTCGCGATTATTTGGATGATTAGTGCTGCTGCTTTTTATCAGGTCGAGTATTTATTTAAGTGTCGTTTGGTTTTTGGTAACAGTGTTAGTGTGGAAACTGAAAACTTAAATGTCTCGGTTGCGGATACAGTTCCAAGTAATAGTCCGCAATCACAAGTTGATGTTACTGAAATACCCAAAACTGAAGAAGTTGTAAAAAAGAAATCGGGTTTCTTCAGTCTTAATAAAAAATATAGTAAAACATCAAGACAAATATTCACATTTGTTTTGATACCCTTGGTGGGTTTATGGTTATACTCATTTGCTAAATTGCCAGAATTTAGACAAAGCGTAAACGCAAATATATCTGTTCAAAATCCATCAAAACTCACTGCTAATGAAGCCCAACCGAAAGATAATTATCTCAAAGCAGTTAACCAAGCTAAACGTACAGCGAAGCTGGCAAAATTAGCACAATCTGAAGACGAGTGGCGGATAGTTGTGGAAAATTGGAACGAAGCGATCGCTATTTTGAAGACGGTACCATACACCAGTTCTAATTATGGGATTGCTCAACAAAAAATTATACAATATCAAATTCATCGAGATTTTGCTCAACAATATGCCATTGGCAGCAATTAAAATTTTATAAGGTTTATAAGCAGCTAAAAAGCAAATTCATATAGCATTCCCAAATCATTCATAAACAATTAAGATCCCCGACTTCGCATGAGTTGTTGGGGATTTTATCTATCAATTTTTACAATTCATTTAGAGGATGTTTGAAAAGTCCTCTTGTCGGTAGCAAAGTGAAATGGTATAAAATCAAAAAACAAAATAAAAAAATTCCCCTAGAAGCGCTAATTGAATAAGCGTGTAAAATTTATCATGAATTTAATTTATTTTCTGCTGCGTTCTTCTTGGGGTATGGTGGCGATCGCGATCGCGACTGGATTCCTCAGTGGTGGTAGCAGTGCTGGTCTTATTGCCTTAATTAGTCATACTGCGAGTCGTAACCTCAGTTCGTCTTTTATAAGTATAATCTGGGCTTTTATCGGACTGGCTGTAGTTGCACTTGTTACCAGCATCGTCTCTCAAGTGATGTTGATTCGCCTATCTCAAAATGCAGTTTTGCAGTTACGGATGCGCTTGAGTCGTCAAATTCTCTCTTCTGAGTTGAGTCATTTAGAACGGCTAGGAAGCCCCCGACTACTAGCAACCCTGACTGAGGACGTGCAGGCGGTTGCTGATGGCGTCTATCAAATGCCTTTCCTATTTATGAATCTGGCGATCATCTTAGGTTGTGTAGTTTACATCACCTGGTTATCCTGGATAGTACTTGTAATGGTTGCAGGACTTGCAGTAGTGGCAATTGCCAGTTGTCAGTGGCTACTAAATAGGGGAGAAAAACTGCTAGCCCTCGCGCGTGATGATCAAGATGTACTGTTTAAAGATTTCCGTACTATCACTGAAGGAATTAAGGAACTAAAACTACACTATAAGCGGCGGCAAGTCTTCCTAGATAAAAAACTCAAATCCACTGCAACTACTTACCGTCTTCACAATGTTGGTGGTCTGACATTTTTTGCCATCACTACTAGCTGGGGTCAACTTGTCTTCTTTTTTGCTATGGGTTTTGTGATCTTTGCCTTGCCTAATATACTTACTCTTAACCCCCAAACTCTTTCTGGCTACATCTTGACCCTCACCTATTTGATGCTGCCAATGGACAATATTATTAGTAAATTGCCTGAATTAAGCAAAGCCAGCATTGCATTACAAAAAATAGAATCTTTAGGGTTATCTCTTGCTAGTCGAGCCGAAACTTCAACAGCACCAGCCATTGTCAAGACTTCCTGGCACAGCTTACAACTCAAGCATGTAACTCATACTTACCACACAGCAGAAGAAGATAATAGCTTTATTTTAGGCCCAATCGATTTGACACTTTATCCTAAAGAACTTGTATTTATAGTCGGGGGAAACGGTAGCGGTAAATCGACTTTAGCTAAACTCATTACTGGACTTTATATACCTGAAACTGGAGAAATCAGACTCGATGGAGAGTTAATTAGTGAACAAAATCGCGAATGGTATCGTCAGTTTTTTTCTGTAGTGTTCGCTGATTTTTATTTATTTGATGAACTGTGGGGATTAGAAAATTCCGATTTAGATTATAAAGTTCAAGATTACCTCAAGCTTTTACAGTTAGAGCATAAAGTTAAAGTTAAAAATGGAAAACTTTCCACCACTTCTCTCTCACAAGGACAGCGTAAAAGATTAGCCTTGCTGACAGCATATATAGAAAACAGACCAATTTATTTATTTGACGAATGGGCAGCCGACCAAGACCCAGCATTCAAAGAAATATTTTACACAGAACTGCTACCAAAACTCAGAGAACAAGGCAAAACAGTTCTAGTAATTAGCCACGATGATCGCTATTTTCATTTAGCAGATCGAATCATCAAACTTGAATACGGTCAAATAGAATTTGATAAAAATCACTCACATTATTAAGAAAAGGGGAGCGGGAATTAGGGATCAGGGATTGGGGACTAGGGAAGGGGGAAAATAAGTAATCATCAATGACCAAACAAGGCAAAAGTAAAAAGTTAAAAGGCAAAAGTAAAAGAATTAAATCGGTCTCAAGAAAGCGAATTTGTTCATGGAAAAGAAGATAAAAATTTGTTACTCTACCCTTCGGGAACGCTAGGAGCTAACGAGAAGGCTTCGCCTACGAGACGCATAGCGCAAGAAACAATGCGTCCTTGTTAAATACCCTTTCTTTAGATATGGGGATTCTCTTTTTACTTTTTACTTTTTACAAATCACGACCTCAACTAATTACCTAAATTTGTACCGACTTATTTATGACAGAAATCCTATTACCTTTAGTACTTCTATCTTTATTAATTTGGATCGGATTGTTAACCTTGTGGGGGCAATTTTGGCGTACAGATCAGCAATTAAATGTCACAGAAACTCAGTTAGAAAAATTACCATCGGTTTGTGCAGTTATCCCAGCGCGTAACGAGGCTGATTTGTTGCCAAAAACATTGCGATCGCTCCTTTGTCAAAACTACCCTGGCTCATTTAATATCTTTTTGGTAGATGACCAAAGTACAGACGGAACTGCTGAAGTTGCTCAACAAACTGCCCAAGCTTTAAACAAAAATCAACAATTACACGTTATTACTGCCGAACCATTATCTCCTGGTTGGAGTGGTAAACTTTGGGCAATGGAACAAGGTATTAACAAAGCGATCGCAACACTCGAACCAGATTACTTGCTGCTAACTGATGCAGATATTGAACATGACGTAGCCAATCTTCACCAACTAATTACCAAAGCTGAACAGGAAGATTTAGAACTTGTTTCCCTGATGGTACAACTCAGATGTGAAAACTTTTGGGAAAAACTTATGATTCCGGCTTTTGTGTTTTTCTTTCAAAAACTTTACCCCTTTAGCTGGGTAAATAATCCTAAAAAAACAACAGCTGCTGCTGCGGGAGGTTGTATCCTCGTACGCAAAGCAACACTCAAACGCATCGGTGGTATGCAAGTAATTCGCCAAGCATTAATTGACGATTGCGCTCTTGCTCATGCCGTCAAATCAGGCTTTACCCAATCTCAGGATAGTGGCGATCGCACAAAATCACAACAAAACACAATTTCTTCCTCACACTCCTCCTCAAAAATCTGGCTAGGACTAAGTTCTTCAACTCACAGTCTACGTCCCTATTTATCACTGTCTCCAATTTGGGATATGGTTGCTCGTACAGCCTTTACTCAACTCAACTACTCGCCATTGTTGTTAATTGGAACCCTATTTGCAATGATCTTGGTTTACATAATTCCACCTTTGGGTTTCATTATCGGTGCTTTGACAGGAAATTGGTTAGTTGCACTCACAGGTTTATCAGCATGGTTGCTAATGAGTTTGGCTTATTTACCAATGATTCGTTTTTATAGATGTCCTGTTTGGTTAACTTTTTGTTTACCGATCATTGCCTTTCTCTATAATTTAATGACTATAGACTCAGCACTGCGTTATTGGCAAGGAAGAGGCGGCGCTTGGAAAGGAAGGGTTTATAAAGTGTGACGTGTCCCCCTTCCCTTCGGTGTCTTTGCGTCCCTACTGATACCCTGCTGCTTGCAAATAAAACAGCCTCGCGTACCTCCCCCCATTCTGCAATAACTCATCATGATTTCCCTCTTCTACCACTTCCCCAGCTTCTATTACCAAAATTTTGTCAGCCATCCGCACTGTCGAAAAACGGTGAGAGATTAAAAACACCATCTGATTTTTAGTTAAAGCGCGAAAATGATTGAAAATCTCATACTCAGCTTGAGCATCCATCGCTGATGTCGGCTCATCCAAGACTACTATATCTGCGTTAGTTCGCATAAAAGCACGGGCGAGGGCAATTTTCTGCCATTGTCCTCCAGAAAGTTCCTGTCCGCCTTTGAACCACTTACCCAATTGCGTAGTGAAACCTGTAGGTAATTTTTCAATAAAAGGTAGCGCCATACCTTTTTCAGCAGCAATTTCCCACAATTCCCTATCTTCCATCCGTTCCACGTCACCCACACCGATGTTCTCTCCTACCGTAAATTGGTAGCGGACAAAGTTCTGGAAAATTACACCGATGCGTTGTCGCAACACCTCCACATCCCACTGTTGCAAGTCTAAGCCATCTAGTAAAATCCTGCCGGAACTGGGGTTGTAGAGTCGAGTCAGTAGTTTAATTAAAGTAGTTTTACCAGAACCGTTTTCACCGACAATCGCTAATTTATTTCCTGGTTTCAGGTGAAAAGAAATATTTGTCAATGCAGGTTGGGTACTTTCTGGATAGGTAAACGTAACATTTTCAAAGCGGATACCATCTCCAGGTTTTACACCTCTGGTTGCTTTCCCTCTTGGTTGTGGTACTTCCTCCTCTAGAAATTCATAAAGATTAGAAAGATATAAATTGTCTTCGTACATTCCCCCGATGGAAGTTAAAGCACCAGAAAAAGTCATCTGTCCTTGGCGAAATACGGTGAGATACATCGTCATATCACCTAGAGAAATTCTCCCCGCAACGGTTTCCAGTACAATCCAAGCGTAGGCGACATAAAAAGCGGCGGTACTTAGCAAACTTAGCAAGTATCCCCACATTCCTCGCCGGATTGTTAAGTTGCGGTCTTCATCGTAGAGTTGATAGAAGATATTGCGGTAACGTTCCAGCAACATCTCTCCCAATTGGTAGAGTTTGACTTCCTTGGCGAAATCTTCTCTAGCAGCCAAGGTTTCTAAATAATGCTGCTGGCGAGTTTCCGGTGCGCGCCAACGAAACAAGCGAAAGGCTTCCCCCGCAAATCTAGTTTCGGCAACGAATGCAGGCATGGCTGCTAAGATTAGTACAACCACTGCCCAAATTGAAAATTTGATTAACAGAACGCCATAAGTTAACAGTGAAAGGGCGCTTTGTACCAAGCCAAAGGTACGGTTGACTAGCGAAAGTGGACGAATGGAAGCTTCTCGGCGAGCGTTTGTGAGTTTATCATAAAATTCCGAGTCTTCAAATTGTGTCAGTTCCAGAGTGAGGGCTTTTTCCAAGATTAATTCATTCACCCGTTGACCGAGTAACACCCGCAACAACGATTGACAAATTGTTAATCCCCTCTGGCTAAAAGCAAGTAAAGCTACAGCGATCGCTTCTATTCCCACATAAATCAGAGGATGAGAGTGATTGACAATATCATTAGTTTGTGTATTATTTTGAGACGCAAAAACTACCGCATCAACAATTAACTTACCGATGTAAGCTACAGCTGCTGGTAACAAACCAGCCACCAGAGTTAAAGTTGCCAGAATAATTGTCAGAGAGTGATTAGTATTCCATACCAAAGCGATCGCTCGTCCACTATAGCGAAATACCGCCAGGGATTGGCGCAGGGCGTTACGTCTTTTACGAAGAGTCCTCATTATTATTTGTATAACGCAAATCGCCCGCAGTTGACTATATTTAGTGGTTTTCCATTAGACCTCTTGCAAAAATATTTTTACCCCACCCTAACCCTCTCCGTTTACGGCTACGGTGTACACACAAGTCAAAATTTTTCATGTTGAAACTGTATCCCGCCTAGAACTAAAGTTCCAGGCTCATAGCGAAAGTCCACTCAAGTGGACTGGAACAAACTTTTCTTTTCTTTGAGTCCTCTGAAGAGGACTTGCGCTATGAGACTTGGAATTTATTCCGAGGCGGTACAGATGCGCTCTTTCTTGTTTGTTGTGAATGGGTTCTCGTTAATAAACAACGTTGAAACGTTTTGAACAAACGCTTTAATGTTCTCTATGGATGAAAGAACGTTAATAAACAACGTTGAAACGTTTTGAACAAACGCTTTGATGTTCTCTATGGATGAGAGAACGTCAATAAGCAACGTTGAAACGTTTTGAACAAACGCTTTGATGTTCTCTATGGATGAAAACAAACAATTTTTGTGAGCGATGCGAATTTGAAGAGTGCGTAGACGTGTATAGCAGTTCTCGGTTGTGTCCAATACGTACCCCAGTACCCCACCCCTTAATCCCCTAAGCGCTTGCGCTTAGGGGATTAAGGGGTGGGGTTCCGACTGTATTGCAATCGAGTCAGAAGTGCTATAGTCGCTTTTCGACTGGGCGATCGCTCATCAATAAAACAATTCTGCAACTCCAAATACATCAGATTCCCGACTTCTTTAAGGACACAGCTAAGTCGTGGAGTAATACGTACGTTAAGAAATATCAAAATCTTTGAAAATCTCGTCAATGACAAAGGATAAAGAATTAGATCTTTATGACCACTGGGCAAACTAAAAGCAACACTGATGGTGAGCGTATAAAAAAACTCACCAGTGATTAAAAATAATTTTGAGGGTCTGCAAATGATCAAAACAAGTTACGCATTTGACCAAGCGATATTACCCGCTGGCTCTTCATTAAAGACTAATGTGTTACTCCGTTTTCGTGCTGACATACCTGAGTCTGGGCGACGTGATCTTAACCTATCTCTTGTAATAGATCGTTCTGGCTCTATGGCAGGCGCTCCCTTGTTTCATGCGCTCAAAGCTGCTGAATCTGTAGTAGAGCAACTTGAGGCAAACGATATTCTTTCAGTAGTTGTTTACGATGATACAGTAGATACCGTTGTCCCACCCCAGCCTGTAGCCAACAAATCTGCATTGAAAAATTCTATAAATAAGGTGAAAGCAGGAGGTATTACCAATTTATCTGGGGGATGGCTCAAAGGTTGCGAATATGTGAAACAGCAACTTAATCCGCAAAAAATCAACCGTGTGCTGCTGCTGACCGATGGTCACGCTAACATGGGTATTCAAGATCCTAAAATACTCACAGCAACAGCAGGGCAAAAAGCTGAGGAAGGTATTATCACAACTACATTAGGTTTTGCTCAGGGTTTCAATGAGGATCTGCTGATTGGTATGGCCAGAGCCGCTAGTGGCAACTTCTACTTTATTCAAAGCATTGATGAAGCAGCCGAAGTCTTCAGTATTGAGCTAGATAGTCTCAGAGCAGTCGTAGGTCAAAACTTGAAAGTAACGCTTGAGTTGGCTGATGGAGTTAATCTCGTTGATGTCTTAAGTCTTGCTAAATTTGACCAAAATAACATTGGTCAACCTGTGATTAGTTTAGGGGAACTTTACGAGGGTGAAGACAAACTTTTGGGTTTAAGTCTGGAGATTCCTGCTGCTCAAATAGGTCAATTACCTGTGATGAAACTGCATTACAGTGCTGATGTAGTACAAAATGACATCATTCAAAGCATGTCTGGTACAACAGATATTGTCGCCAAAGTTGGCACAGTTGAAGAATCAGCTTTTGCTTCTTCCAGCCATATCATCATTGATTTGAGCCGTCTGACTATTGCTAAGGCCAAAGAAATTGCCCTCGATCTAGCAGAGCATGGGAAACACCAAGAAGCCGAACAAACCCTACGCGCACTAGTCCAAGATCTGCGAAACAAAGGCTTGAACGAGAATTTTGAAATTGCTGAAGAGATAGATCAGCTGGAATATTTTGCAGGACGGATTGCCCAAAAAGCTTTAGGCAATGCTGGACGTAAAGAACTGCGAGATCAAACTTATCAGGCAATGACTCGCACTCGCAGTGATCTGGTGGGTCGTGGTGTGACTGCGGGCGATGAAATATACGCGATGCCAACAGTAAATAATGTTGGCTCAGGTGTTGAATTATACTGTGTTCGTGAAGGGGGTAAATTGCGAGTCAAAGTCATGTCCGATGGTTACGATGCAACTAAAAATGTTCAGTTTCCTAGAGCAATTCGTGCTGAGGGAGCGCATTATGTCGTTGAAGAAGTGGAACTTTCAACAGATGGCTCTTTCTATCGCGTATGTGGCAAAATTAACCGTTTTGCTAAACCTGGTGAAGCAGATATCTTTGTTGCTCGCCGACAATCAAAGCCTACTAATACTGGCAAAGCTGCCAAAGGCCCCGCCAGCGCTGCCGACCTACTTACCACTGACAGTGTAAATAATGGCATTCTAGTTCAGTGTGTTAAAGATGGCAGCAAGCTGCGCGCTAGAGTAGTGTCTGACGGATATGAACCTGATTGGAATATGCGTTTTCCTCGCTCAATTCGTGAGGAAGGAATGCTTTACGTCGTTGATGAAATCAAAATAGCTCCTGATGGCAAGTCTTATATTGCCTGTGGTGACATTAAGCGTTTTGTGCAACCCAACACCAGCAATTAAGTAGAATGAGAGGAGGGAGAGCATCCCAAATGTTCAAAAAACCCGCCTCATCGCAAGGAACCTAGTCTAAGTGGTCTCGCTGAACCAAGAATCTCCGAGTCTTCAGACCGGAGAGTGTCAAGGCGAGGAACTTATTGTTCCCCAGACCCCACATCAGTTAATTCTAAAATCTTTGCTGGCGTGAGTTCTTGCACATTATTCAAAACTATAGCTGCTCCTGCTTGCCGCAGAGTGTCAGCATAAGCGTCACGCCGTGCTGTTGTTTCCTGGACATGTGGTGGTAGTACACCCACACCAATCCAAGTTTTTTCGGGTTGAAGTGATGTCTGACGAGAACCTGCGTCCTGTCTACGCGCTTTCTCTACTGTATACATGTCAGCGACTGTATCTCCGACGTACACTATTAAAGACGAATTGTCAATCTTCTCTTCCAATAAGCGAACAGTAGCGAAAAGTCCCGTTGGATCTGGTTTTCCTGGTGCATCTTCCATAGCAATTAATACCGGAGATCGCAAACCCAGGCGACCTTGCAAAACATAGTTAGCAGAACCACGAGTCGCACCACTGAAAAATCCCCAAGCAATACCAGCTAAAGTCAGTTGTTCAAGATAGCTAGAACTTAACAATAAAGGTTCATCACAAATATAGCCAGTGAAATTTTCAGGTTCAGTACCTCGGTAACGAGATTGAAAAAAAGTAACGATATTTTTGTAGTCCAATTCCAATTGTGCGCGGAGCTGTCCTTGGGCTTCAAAATATCGGTATATTAACTCTTGGGATGCTTCCCAATCATTATTCCAAATTCCTTCAGACTTTAATTTGTCAATGTCTATTGGTGTAGGGCGATACTTACCTTGAGTGAAATTTTCAACAGTATCCGCGATCGCACGACGATAGGAACCACTCACATCGCGCACAACACCATCAATATCAAAAATCACAATTATGTTCATAGTTAGTTGTTAGTGGTTAGTTGTTAGTAGTTGGGGATGAATCAGTTATCAAATTAAACTGGTAACTGTTAACTGATTAGTTGTCCCTGATCCCCTCAATCAATTTGTCCACCTGGCAGGGATTGCGATAAAATAAGCGATCGCTGTTGTTAATCAGTATTGCCCAGAAATTTCGCGGAGGTGCGATTGTCAAAGTTCATTTTAAAAATTTTGTGGTTAGACGAAAACGTCGCCCTAGCGGTGGATCAGGTGGTAGGTAAAGGTACTAGTCCTTTGACAAAGTACTTTTTCTGGCCCAGAAATGACGCTTGGGAAGAACTAAAAAAAGAGCTAGAGTCAAAACACTGGATTACTGAGGTAGATCGGGTAGAGTTACTCAATAAAGCTACCGAAGTTATCAACTACTGGCAAGAGGAAGGTAGAAACCGCCCGATGTCAGAAGCACAAGGGAAATTTCCCGATGTTGCTTTCACAGGTAGCGCCTAGTACTGCTAGAACAGAGCTTTAATGGCCTAATAGTGTGTGAATTACCTGACCAGTATTTACATCCCACAATTTGATAGTGTGATCATCGCTACCAGTTGGCAAGATTTTACCGTCGGGACTGAAGGCGACTGTCAAAACTGCCCATGCATGACCACAAAGGCTGTAGTATGGGCAGTTTTCAAATTTTTTCTGGGTTTGGGTGTGAAGCGAAGACAAATCCCACAGACGAATTGTTCTGTCAAAACTAGTACTAGCAAGTAGTTGATTTTGAGGACTAAATGCAACAGCACTTACCTGTAACTGATGTCCAGCTAGAGTGAAAATTTCTGCACCTGTTGTGACATTCCAAAGTTTAATTGTTTTATCCCAACTACCACTAGCTAAAATCCCCTCAAGACTAAACGCAACTGATTTGACAGCGCTGGAGTGTCCCAAAAGGGTACAAATTTCTTCCAATGTCGTCAGATTCCATAATTTAATAGTTTTATCATCGCTTGCTGTTGCCAAAATATTTCCCTGGGGACTGAAAGCAAGTGATTTCACAGCTTGAGAATGTCCGGTTAAAGTAGATATGAATTTGTAGGTGTTTAAATCCCATAATTTAATAGTTTTATCATCATGACCACTGGCTAATATTTGACCATCAGCATTCATCGCAACAGAATTTACACTACTCAAACCAGTTGAATATCCAGTCAGAGTATGCAAACATTCTTGTACATGATTTTGATTTTTGCTTTGTTCAATGGCTGGTAGATTTGGAGGCGAATAGACCTCTTGCAAAATTATTTTATGGTATAGTTAAGGGTTTTGTATCATGTAATCAATATCCCCCATGCAACACGAGCAAACCAAACGGCTATCTAATCGGGAGTTCAAACGTTTAGTTGGTGTAC
>JAHHHW010000032.1 GCA_019359115.1 Pelatocladus maniniholoensis HA4357-MV3 | reverse complement strand
CTACTAACTTTTCACTCGATTGGTTTCGCGTCATGTGTCATATTCTACGACGCTATGTGTTCCTCGCTCGTTTTTTTTATTTTTCTTGGCTACCCCTGTTTATTGAGCCGATACATGATTTTTATTACAACTGAAGATGGTACGCATCGGGCAAACTCTTTGGAAGCGCCTATCCCAGACACTTGTACGACCCAAGCGTCTCGCTATTTTTGAAGCTTGCCTGATCGGTTTAGTCTCTGGATTGGCAGCAGTCTTGTTAGGGCAGGGTGTAGGATGGCTGGGTGGATGGCGACAGAGTGCATCTCATTTACTCCCGGCTTACTATGTACTACCAATCATTGGTTTGCTCGGAGGATTGCTCGCGGGTACTTTGGTAGAACGTATAGCTCCCGCCGCCGCCGGTAGTGGGATGTCAGAAGTCAAAGCTGTACTAGCACAAGTGCCAATGCCTCTCAACCTCCGCATTGCATTGGTAAAACTAGTTAGTGCAGCATTAGTTTTGGCAACTGGAATACCTTTAGGACGAGAAGGACCAACGGTGCAAATCGGAGCAGCCATAGCCAATCAGTTCAGTCGTTGGTTTTCCACCTCCCCCGATCATCGCCGTCAGTTGATTGCAGCTGGAGCTGGAGCGGGATTAGCAGCAGCTTTCAATGCTCCCATTGCTGGGGTGCTGTTTGTCGTCGAAGAACTCCTGCAAGATGTCTCTGGAATTACTTTAGGAACGGCAATTCTGGCTTCATTTATCGCTGCTGTTGTTTCCAGAATTTTGGGTACTCATAGTCTGGATTTGGATTTGCATTTAGTCACACCCAACACCAGTTTTTTTGCCCCAGAAATTCCCTTTTACTTATTTCTGGGAATTATAGCCGGGTTGGGAGGTGTTTTATTTAACCGAGGTGTCCTTGCTAGTCTCAATTTTTATGATCGTTTCTTAAAAATTAGCTTATCTTGGCGCATTGGACTGGCTGGACTTGTAACTGGTTTTGCACTTGTTGCTCTTCCCCCTGTTTTTCGGGACAACGCTGGATTACGAGAACTATTATTAGCAGGGAATGCAAGTTGGCCACTGGTAGCGCTGGCATTCTGTATTCAGTTTTTGCTGATTATCTTTACCTATGGTTCTGGTGCGCCTGCTGGCTTGTTGGTTCCCACTCTCGCGCTGGGAGCAGCCTTGGGCTATTTAGTGGGAGTTTGGGAATATCACTGGCTGGGATTGAGTTTAGCCACAACTTATGCACGGGTGGGAATGGGGGCATTTTTCTGTGGAGTTGCCAGAGTCCCGATCACGGCAGTCATCATTGTGTTTGAGATGACAACTGACTTTAATTTAGTGTTGCCTCTAATGATTGTCTCAGTGACTGCTTATCTGGTGGCAGAATTGTTTGAGGCGGGATCACTGTACGATAAATTGCTGGAATTTAAAGGCATTGATCTTTCTAAAGAAGCCACATCCCAAGGGCCTTGGCTGGAACTGACGGCTGCTGATGTGATGCAACGCCGTGTCGAAACTCTGTCTAGCCGAATGAGATTGGATGAGGTGTTGCAAGCGTTTTCGCAATCTTCCCACCGTGGCTTTCCGGTGTTAGAAGATGGAAAACTGGTAGGTATTTTAACACAGAAAGATGTAGCGAATTTCTCCCAAAGGGGCTTGAACCGTGATATCTACGGAGAACGCTTTGTAGCAGAAGTGATGACCCCAGAGCCAATCATTACTTATCCCAAAGATACTCTTGCCCATGTCTTGCATTTGCTCAATCACTACAACTTGAGCAGTTTACCAGTTGTGGAAGGACGACGTTTGGTAGGGATTATTACCCGTAGTGATATTATTCGCACAGAAGCTGCCTATCTCAACACTCAGGAAGACGTGGCAGGCCCAAAAGCAGAACCATCGCAGGTAATTTACCGTATCCGTGCGCCGGAAACTGGACAGGGAAGGTTACTTGTACCTTTGTGTAATCCCAAAACAGCAGAAAACCTATTGCAAATGGCTGTGGCAATTGCCCGCGATCGCCATTATGAAATTGAATGCTTGCATGTAATTGTTTTACCGCGTCACCAAGCTCTTACCGAAACTCATGTGAGTATGAGAGTAGGTCAACGCTTGCTGCGTCAAGCAATGCGATTAGGACAAGCCTGGGATGTACCCGTGCATACTCAAATTCGAGTTGCTCATGACTTATCGGAAGCAATTTTGCAAACTATCAAAGACCGTCATATTAATTTGGTGTTGATGGGTTGGAAAGGTAGCACAACCACACCAGGACGAGTTTTTAGTCGAGTTGTCGATACAATCATTCGGCAAGCTGCCTGTGAGGTAGTATTGGTCAAGCTCCAAGACCAAAGCAACTTTGATCGCTGGCTTGTACCAGTGGCAGGTGGCCCCAATTCTCAGCAGGCGATCGCACTACTGCCAGCTTTAACTTCACTAAGTAAAACACCAACTGTCAATTTATGCCAAGTATTTGAGCCAGATGAAACTAAACCAGACACCACATCTGTTAACAAAGCTGCTCATTTCCTTGAACAAAGACTTGATGGTATGGTAAAAATAGCTCCAATTCATGCTACTTCGATTGCAGATGCCATATTAAAATCTGCCAAACGCCACAATACTGATGTGATTATTTTGGGAGCTTCTCGTGAGGGATTGTTGCAGCAAGTAGTACACGGCAATATTCCTGCTACTATCTCGCGTAATAGCCAACAGACGGTAATTTTAGTGCGAGCAGCTTCTACTGTCTGAAAATTTGGCCAAACTCCGCACTCAGGTATAATCTGTAAATAAATATACTTAAGAAACAATTAAAAACTGATTTCAGATAGTACTTATGCTACCCACCCTTAAACTAATTTTTACTTTGATGGGCGAGCATTAGATTTAAGTGGCTCAAAAAATCATAGTCACTTTCATCACAAGGACATTATTTATGGGTTTGAAAGATTACGGTGTATTAAAATGTCATGCGATCGCTGGCAAAATGGAACTAGACGATGATTCTCCACACTATCAAGTACATGTCAACGATGGTAAGTTTGATTATCGTTTAGCAATTAATGTTAGATCAGTTCAGCAACCCTATGATTTGTTGTACTTAATTGACAGTAATTTTGAACACTACATCACCCAAAAGCTGAAAACATTAGACTTGGGGTTTAACAAAATTGAAGTTTCTCAAAGACAAGCTGGAGGAATTGCTCTAGATTATATCCGGGGCAATTTGCTTAAAGTCAATCAGATGAAAGCTTTACCTTATAGTGTTCCTGGAGAAAATAACGACCTCAATGAGTTTATTGACTCATACATTCAAAGGGCAATTGAAACAAAAGCTGAAATCTACGTCTTTGGCGAACCCTGGGGACCAGAAGATAAGGCTGATAAAATATTTGGTTTCAAACCAGGTAGAGGTGTTCATGACATACATATGAACCAAGGCAGCAGTGGTAAATTTCAAAAAGATAATGGAATTTATCAGGATGGAGGGTTATTGATTCACTATAAATCTGAGATTCAAGATTATTGGGTTGCAGCTTTTTTTGCATTCCAGTCTCAGTCCTTTCACACAGATGACAACACTGGTGATCCCATCGATAAAAATGTGGGAACTGAACCACAAATACCGAATACTCCAGTGGTGAAGCCACAGGTAAGAATCATTGCTGCTCTACTTAATCCTAGTGGAGAAGATGTTGGCAAAGAGTCAATCACTTTAATTAATCCTTCACCGGACAAAGTAGATTTAACAGGCTGGGCGATCGCCAACCAACTCAAACAAAAAGCTAGTTTAGACGGATTTA
This sequence comes from Pelatocladus maniniholoensis HA4357-MV3, assembly GCA_019359115.1. GTDB lineage: Bacteria > Cyanobacteriota > Cyanobacteriia > Cyanobacteriales > Nostocaceae > Pelatocladus > Pelatocladus maniniholoensis. Next base: position 12,050 of record JAHHHW010000032.1, on the reverse strand, counting down.
CAATCGAACCTGGTGCAATTATCAGAGTATCTTTAAGTGGAAAAGATGTGCAGTTGTCCAACAAAGGTGGAACTCTATCTCTCCTCAATCAAGAAGGTATCAAAGTTGACGGTGTTTCCTACACTAAAAAAGATACTCAAGAAGAAGGGTGGACAACAGTATTTTAATGTTAAGGGTTGGTAGTTGGTAGTTGTTCCAAACAACAAACAACTAATTACTAAGTTGCAAAACCACCAACGTCATATCATCGGTGTTCTGTTTTTCAGCACCGATGAATTGTTGTACTCGCTCAAATAAGTAATCTAGTATTTCCTCTGGACCGTTGCAATACCTACAAGCAAGGCTGAATTCATTGACGAGATTTTCTTCATCAAAGCGATCGCCACTGGCTGCTGCCGCATCAGTCAATCCATCTGTATAGTAAATAATTGTATCTCCTGGCTCTAAGCGTGCTTGACCATCTTCGTATTGGCTGTTAGCATCTAAACCAATCAACATTCCCAGAGTATCTAAACGCGTCACTGCTTTGGTACTAGCGTGCCACCACATAGGAGGATTATGTGCGGCGTTGCTATAGGATAACATCTGGGTTTTCGGGTCATATTCTGAATAAAACAAGGTGACGAAGCGGTTAGAATTTTCTAAATCCGCATACATGACTCGATTTAAGTTTTGCAAAATCTGTGCTGGGGTGTTACTGTGCAGCACCTCACCCCGTAGCATTCCCCGCATCATAGTCATAATTAGACCTGCGGGGACTCCTTTTCCCATCACATCACCGATCACTAAAGCCCAACGAATAGATTCCACAGTTTCTTTGGCATTGGGTGGTAAAATTAAGTTGTGATTCGTAGGAACAAAGTCGTAGTAATCCCCACCGACACGATTGGCTGGTTTACAACGCGCCGCTAGAGTCACTCCTGGAATACTGGGACATTGACGTGGTAAGAGTCGCCGTTGAATTTCAGCACCAATTTCTAATTCTTGATCTAGGCGTTCTTTTTTTCTTAGTTCTACAGCCAGTTCATCGTTTTCAATAGCGACGGCGGTTTGATCTGCCACTAGCCTAACTAATTTTTGTCTTGTTTCTGTCCATCCATACTCAGGATCGCGACTCAAAACATATAGCCATCCCCTTTCTACATGCTTGACTAGAATTGCCGTGCCAAAAATTTGGACATCAGGTCCCAGATGATAATGCATCTGGGCATCTAAAATACTGGTTGTAGTTGCTAATCCAGATGCATGTTGTTGATGCGTAATTTGACTACTTACCGTCTCTAATGCCTTACGAATATTTTTTCTTTGATGGCTGTCCTGCCAGTGTAGCTGTTCTAGCCTTACTTGACCATTTGGTTTATAGAGAAACAGGGCGCTACCGTCTGCATCTGTTACTCTTGTCGCCATTAGCGGGATTAACTCCAAAAACTGGTTTAAGTTGTTGAAGCTTCTTAGAGCAAATCCTAGAGAACTGAGTAAGTCCTGGATTTTGTTCTGCTCTCGGTGCAGCCTTGCCACGAGTTCTTTGAGCGCCACAACTGGAGTAACATCTGTTGCGGCACTAGTATTACTGTCGGTAGGTTCAGAGGGCAGTTTAGGCACAGGCACAGGTATTATTTAACTTCAGTAAGCAATTTGAGATTACTAAATAAATGAGCTAGCCTCAGAATCACTAAACCATATTTAGATAAGATTCGTCAGTTTAGCAAGAGTAGAAAGACGTAAGTGAGAGTTTTATAAGTATTTCATTTTTTATTGGATTTTTTCATCAAGGTAAGTGTTTCAAGGGATATTTTTTAGTTTAAAACCGATCCTTTATTAGCAGCAATTTTTACTAAGTATTTAGAAGGTAATAAATTATTCCATAACTTTATGAATAATTCATATACCCTAAGATAGAAAAACTAATTGGGACATACACATAAATTTTTAGATGTCATAATTAGCACTGAGTGGTAGAATTCATGTTGAACTTATACAAGTTAATATGTTCTCCAAGTTTTGCCACACACGATATACAAGTGATTAAGGAAGACTCACGAAAAATCATAACTCAATATTTTTCTTTACCACATTAAAAATGATGTTTATATACAGCTATTGCATTGCTATTTTTTGAAGATACCTCCAGAGAATATTTGATGAAAGTCAAAGAGCAGTCGTTAGGAAAGCAATAAAACAGCTTTTTACATCAACTTAGATTCAGTTAACTATTGTGCAATAAAATTTAACAACCGTACAAAGGGTTGTTCAAGGTCAAGTATTAAGTTGCAATTCTAGCAGAGGTTTTACACCCGTTATCAAAAACTTGTCGTTTTGAGTTAGGATTTTTTAGATTTATATCGACTAACTGAAGTGTATTGAAATGAACTACCCAGACCTACTACGCTCGTGGTCTGGGTTTCTGAAACCAGACCAGTAGATTTGGATTTTTGACGCTTCTTTGCCCCTAGTTGCCGCATACTTCCCGCAGTTTTACGAGTGTTTACGGTCTCTAATCAAACCCCCTTGCTGCAAAGGTTGCCCAGTTTTGCATACTGAAGAGTGAAACCCTTTATATTTTTATTTGACCTGACTACTAGTACAGCGATCGCGGAAATAAACATGCCATTTAAAATGACGCAAAAGCCCGGAATACAATTCTTTTGAATGCGTGACTTCCAAGGAAGCGTTACTAGCCACTCAAAAGTGCTTCTACAAACTCATAGCTAGAAAAAGGACGTAAATCTTCAATACCTTCACCAGCACCGATAAAGCGAATTGGTAAACCCAGTTGTTGCACAACAGCCAAAGCCACACCTCCTTTAGCGGTGCTATCCAGTTTTGTCAAGACTACACCAGTGAGTTCTGCTGCTTCTGAGAATACTTCAGCTTGACGTAATCCGTTCTGACCTAAAGTTGCATCTAATACGAGTAAAGATTCTATTTTGGCATTAGGTGCTTTTTTCTTGATAATCCGACGGATTTTGCTGAGTTCCTCCATTAAGTTCTTTTTATTTTGCAGTCTACCTGCGGTGTCTACCAAAAGTAATTCAGTTTGTCGTGCTGTTGCTGCATCGATCGCATCAAACACAACAGCAGCCGGATCGGTATTCTTGCCAGGATTGGCAATTACTTCTACACCACTGCGATCGCCCCAAACTTTCACTTGTTGCACAGCAGCAGCACGAAAAGTATCAGCAGCCCCAATCAAGCATTGATAGCCAGATTTTTGAGCCAAGTGAGCAATTTTACCGATAGTTGTAGTTTTACCAGCTCCATTGACCCCTGTAATCAACCAAATATTAAAAGAATCTTTTTCTGGGGCGAACAACGACTTTTGAGATTTTTGAATTGGTCGATCTAGCATATCTCGGAGGATTTGTTTAAGGTAGGCGATCGCCTCTTCTGGTGGTAAAGCTTCTTCGCGCAGTTTGTCCTGCAAGGCAGTGATGATGTAATCTGTGGCTTCTACACCCACATCTGCCTGCAACAATAATGCCTCAATTTCTGCAACCCCGGCTTGGTTAAGTGGCCCTTGACCAACAATGGATTTGAGTTGGTTAACAATATTACGACGGGTTTTATCTAAACCCTGCCTTAACCTTTTTAGCCAGGTAATTTCTTCAATCGAAACGTCTTCCGCGCGTCTCCCCTGTGCGGCGAGTACTTCTGTTGACCATAAAAAGCCTTCATCAAACTCTATTTCGGGTATCGCTTCGGCTATGTCTGAAGTCCCACTAGCAGATGCGGCTGCTTGTATTTTTTCCGGTTCTGTGACTTCGATTGCAGTTGCGATTAAACGTTCCTGCTTCGCTTGTCTTTCTGCTGCTGCCTTTGCTAGTAAGGATAGATTAGCAGGTTCTTGTAGTGGTTTTACTGCTTCAGTTGATGTATTTTTTGAGTTTTCTTCTAACGTGGTAACTGGCGTTGGGGGAGTAGCTTCTTCAGGTGCTGGGGTTGTTAGTTCGCTAACTTCAGCTACAGTTTCGACATTTTCTTCAGGTGCTGGGGTTGTTAGTTCGCTAACTTCAGCTACAGTTTCGACACTTTCTTCAGGTGCTGGGGTTTCTGATGTTGGTGTTTCTGGTGTAGTTTCAGTTGTTTCCTCTGTAGAGGAAGTTTCTACTGACTGAGATTGTTGCTTTTGCTGGATATTTTGATAAGCAGCCTTAGCAAATGCAAGTAAATCTGTCGCTACAGGCTGTTCTGCTTCTGTTGTAGGTGCTGTGGCTGATTCTGTAGGAGATGGTGTTGAGACAGCAGGAGGAGTTTCTACCTCTTTTTCTGGGGATGAAGTATCAGAAGAATCGTTATGTTGACGACGGAACCAATTAAAAGCCATGTTTATTTAGTAGTTCGTGGTTGGTGGTTGATTGGTTGTTAATGGTTAGTGGTTATTGGTTAGTTTTCTCCCTTGTCTTCCTTCCCTTGTCCTCCTTATCCCCCATGTCTTGGGGAGCATCTCAATTTTTTTAAAAAACAAGAGCGAATATAATTCGCGGTTACACAATCTAAGTCCGCCTACGCGGACTAATTGTAACCTGCCTAGGCAGGCTTTGTTTGTGTAGCCCCAGACTTCCAATTTGCCGGGATTTTAAACATTTGAGATGCTCCCAAACTATGTCTTTCTTGTTTCCCGTGTCTTCATCTTCCCACCTCCCGATCCCCACTATTTCTAGACAGGCTGTTTTTGCTGTTGCGTGACTCGACGGAGAACTCCGTTAATAAACCGATGACCTTCATCTCCACTGTAGCGTTTCGCTAGTTCTACAGCTTCATCGATCGCGACACTATTAGGAACTCCCAGATACATGATTTCTGCTACAGCAATTCGCAAAATATCACGGTCAATTTGGGCTAGACGAGTCACTTGCCAATCTACTAAGGCTAGGCTGATTTGCTGGTCTATATTTTGACGTTCTTCATCGATTGTTCTGACTATTTCAATTGCGTATCTACCAACTTCTTTGTCTTGGTTTGCTAACTGAATTAATTCTGGAAACTCAACAGATGCACTCAACTGGTTAATAGCTGTTTGAGTAGAGGTGATCGCCTCTTTCAGCATTGTTCTGGCAATATTGAGGTCACTCGTGCGAGTTTCACTACTGAGGATGCGATCGTTACTGCGTTGGAGTTCGCCAATAGCATTATCTAGAGTATCTTGCACTTCTGAACGCAAGGTACGTACTGCTGCTAACACCAATTTGGGTAGTTGGTCTTCAGTTAATTTTTTGGGATTGGCTGGAAGCTGAGAAAGGCTCAGAAGTGCCAATTCGCGAGCAATTTGACGGGGTTTTCTGGTTTGCATATTTAAGTTAAATAAAAATGTATGAGGAGTATTCTGTAAGGTAAAGATCAACGGAGTTAACAGTATATCAGTAGCGGTTACTCATTAATTTACATTCACAAGTTTAAGTGTCTTCGAGAGGAAAAACCTGCCGTTTTGCTTCTAGAGGTGATGCTTCTAATTTACGGTCTTTGGTAATAATCACAGGAGGTAGGGGAGTGTTAGGGGCGACAATACCACCAGAAACAATGATTTTAAAGGCGTCTTCTATCGACATTGACAGGTTGACTACCTCATCTTCAGGAACCACAACATACCATCCAGTTGTAGGATTAGGTGTTGTGGGAATAAAAATACTGAGCATAGGACGAGACATACTAGCTTGGATATCGCTGCTGACCATGCCAGTAACGAAAGCGATCGCCCAAATTCCCTGACGTGGATACTCTACCAATATTACACGGCGAAATTTGCCATTTGTATCTTTGAGTATTGTCTCCAAAAGTTGCTTGAGGGTTTTATATACTTGTCCAGCTAAGGGGATCGCTTGTAAAACTCGCTCACCAAAATCTAGTAACCACCGCCCCACGATGTTTCTAGCCATCAAGCCAATCAGGAGAATACTTAGTAGTGGCACCATTAATCCCACTAATAAATTTAGTACACTCACTAAGATGGGGTGCATTCCATCAAAGGGATTTAATTGGTTGGGAATACGGGTGAGAAAGTTAATTACCCAACTAGCAATAGTAATCGTCAGCCAAATGGTAGTTGCTAGAGGAATCACTACCAACAAACCAGCAATCAGGTCATTTTTTAAGCCCTGCTTCCAGCGATCGATTACCAAACCGTGATTCTCCTTTTTTAAGCTTGTGGAATTTCTGTTATCAATATTCATAACAGCAGTTTGATCAAATAGCTAAGATAGACCTCAGCCAAAAAGGATGAAGGATAAAGAGTGTAGATGCTCTTTAAATTAACTTACCCTGGTTGATTGGTTTGCAGTTCCTCATAGCCACGCACAGTATGTAGATATCTACCAACTGTGATGTCTATCAGTTGGATAGTCTCAACAGAGCATTACTTTATTTTTTAAAACTTGTAAACGATTGTTGCAAGTTTTAAGGTTATCTCTAATACTACCGCGCTCAATCCCAAGCTGCTCACTATTCTATAAAGTAGTCTACAAAGTATTTAATAAAGAGTTTTAATAATTGATTTTTTGAGCCAGTTCATCTCATAGTCGCACTGCTAATTGTTCTCAAAAATTTATCTATAAAATATTAATTAGTATAACTTATAATAACTTAACACAATGAGTAAGGGCGAAGCATTTGTACGAAGATATTTAGTTTTAGATAAAGATACTTATACAAATGCTTCGCCTCTATCCACCAAACACCAACTACCAACTAAATGGGTGTTATGATTTTGTTCTCAGGAGATTGAGTGTCTGGACTCGGTTTAGGCATGTGCTTTATTTCCCAAATTTTGAGTAAAATTAAATACTCATAAAAAGTTTGCAAGAAACACCATGCCAACCCAGCGAGTCCATCCAAGCAACCACCTAAGAGAAAATACATATATATAAAACGTAGCAAAGGTCTTGCGGGTAGACGTAAAGATAAATCTTTGAGGGCGCGACGGCGTTCAACTTCTGAATGACCAAAAAATAAATCCCACCACCGAATTTCTCCATTTTCTATTTGATACAGCGTTTCTTTGGCTTCATCAGTGGAATAACGGTTGTGCTTTTCAATCCAACGACTCAAGCCTTTGCTGCAAGTATAATGAGGATAGGTTTCCTTTAAAAAGCTTGTGGCTCCGTCACAAACTTCTCTTTCCGTATGTCCGTAATCTGTAAACCAAACTTTACCGTGACGAAAAAGCCGTAGTTGGTAACGAGGATACTGGGTACTGCGACGAATCCAGGTATTCATGAATATGACGCGTTCGGCAGCATAGTAGCCAATATTACTTGAATTTTTAAGTGCTTGATTACATTCAGCAAATAGTTCTGGTGTCATGCGCTCGTCAGCTTCTAGAATATACACCCATTCGTGTTTTGGAGATATATTTTCTAGCATCCAAGTACGTTGACGACCGTGGCTTTCAAAAGCATGTTGCACAATACTAACAGGATAACGACTGGCGATTTCCACAGTGCGATCGCTACTGCATGAGTCCACAACAATAATGTCATCTGATAGCATTGCTGACTCAATGCAAGCCGCAATATCTAGTTCTTCGTTATGAGTCAATATATAGATTGAGAACATTTGTCATTGGTCATTGGTTACTATTTATTCTCCTCGTACTCCCACCTCTCCACACCCTGTTCCTCAATTTTGAATTGTTTACTCTCCAGCATCTAAACTAGCGTGCAGTTGCTTTACGTACACCATTACCTTGTGCTGAACCCATACCTCTTAAACCTGTCCAGCCGATAATAATGTATCCGATAGACAGCAATAAGCTGCTCATACCAATTCGCATTCCAGACTTCCAAGCTCTTTCCTTGGCTTGTTTTTCAGCATCTTCCTTACTCTGACGAATTTGGTTGAGTCGTTGAGTAGCAACTTGCTGCGGATCACTTTGTTGGGCGATAAATTTATCAAGCTCTTGAGGATTTTGTTTGGCTTTTTTGAGTACCTCTTTTATAGTTGGAGGAACGTTAGGACTCTCAAGCGCTTGTTTGTACTTCTGCTCATCTTTGAGTATTTCGGTTAATTGAGCTTTAACTTGAGTTTTTTGCTTGTCTAACTCAGTTTTGACTTGTTCGTTATTTAACTGAGCTTGTACCTGCGATAGTTGATTTTGCAGTTGATTCTCTGCTTGATCTGCTTGTTTATTAATTTGATCTACCTGTTGCACGCTAGCTTGGCGTACATTATTGAGGTGCAAAGGAAAAATCAGCAAGAACATCAAGCCCAAGAGACTGGCTAGCACCAATGCTGGAAATCTCAAGTCTATACCAGACGGGCGACCATCTTCAGTAGTGTCAGCCCAATATCCAGCAAACAGCATTGCGAATCCGATTAAAGGTACAATTCCTCGATCAACCAATGCTGTTGCTAAATCAATTTGCCAAAGACGATTTGTAGGTTGGAAAGGAAACAACAGAATTACAAAATCAAGCACAAAAGATAAAATTAATATTATCCCAACCACCTTAAGTGTACGAGCAGCAGTGACAGCAGCAAAATTGTTATTCATAATTCATCTTGAATCAATAAAGAATGAGTGACTATTTTATGTCAAGTTACCTAAATATTGTTCCCTATACCTGAGCAACTATTGAAAACCTGGAGTATTTTTGAGATTGAAAACTATTTTTTCCCAAATAGGCAGATCCTCTGGACGGTCAACATCAGCTAAAGTAGCTAAGTAAGCTATTGATAAATTAAGTTGATGGCAAATAGCCACAGTTTGTTGCAAGACATGGGAAGTTCCCCAGTTGATATCAAAAAATAATTCTGGAAAAAGACGCTGTAAACCGATTAAATAATAACCACCATCCACTGCTGGGCCAAGTACTATGTCGCAATGCTGGAGATTTGTAAAAGCTTGGGCAAGAGTCTGGATATTGACATCAGGGCAATCAGTGCCGATAATTATCGCTTGGTGCGCGCCTGCACTAAAAGCATATTCGAGCGATCGCTCCATTCGTTTTCCTAAATCTCCTTCACCTTGAGATTGATAAATCAAATCAATCCCCAGCCAGCTTTGCATTAATTCCAAATTTCCACCAGTAAAGCGTACTTCTATAGAAATGGCGATCGCTTTTTGCAATTCTCGAACTTTCCATAGGGTATATTCAGTCATTTGGCGCTGAAGATGTGCAGCACCTTGAATCCCCAAAGCGGGTATCAACCGAGTTTTTGTCAAACCTGGTTCTGGGTAGCGAGTGAAAATAATTAAGTGCTGCTTGGCAATTTTAGGTGATTTCAACACGCCATATATTTTTGAATTCAATCAAGAATATCTTAATAGCAATATTTACCGTTTCCATCTGCTTGCGGATGTTCTTTGGCTATTCGTATAACTCCTAAAATTGTCGAAACAATCACACAACGCTTTGCTTTACCGCCATATTTACTAGATAATGTGATTCGTCCTAGTGGTGGCTTATTAACATTTCCCTCATAGTCGAACTGAATTCGCCGAACACCATTTGCTTGTTGTAAAGTTGTTTCCCCATCTAAACGCACATTTGCATTTAGCTTATTCCATATGGCGTTATTTACATTGATATCAGCACGATGAGTTGCCCACTGAACAATACCATTTTGTTCATTCAAGCTGAATTGCCAAGTCAATTTTTCTCTTTTCGCTTCCCTTTGAGCTTCGCGCATAGCTTGGTAAACTTCACTTCGAGCAGCATTGAGACGTTGAACATCAACAAAAGCTAGCCAATTAGGTACTGCGATCGCAGCCAATATACCAATGATTAAAATTATTACTGTATTTTCCAGTAGCGTAAAGCCACTACTAGAATGATTTTTAAGAGATTTATTATGCATTAATTTAGACATAGAAAAACGCACCGACAATATCTATTTTTAATTTTATTTTCTAGGAGTTTTTCAAATGTCCGGGTTATTTATGTATATATTTAGGACTTACGCAAAAAACCTCTCAAACTCTCATTCCTCTGTGTACTCTGTGTCTAGTGCGGTTTGTTTTCTGTTACCCGTGCGTAAGTCCTGATATTTTCTAATTATTAGTCTTCATATGTGCTAATAATGTTGTGGATAAATCGCAAGGTAATATCACAATTAAGGCTATTTTAAATGAAAGTTTTACTATTAAATTAGTACTCTTCAATCTCGAAGCATCGTAAAATATATATTTCGATAAGAATCTAGCTGCTGCTAACCCTTTTTGTCTAGTAAAAGGTTGTTGTAGAGCTTTACATGTAAGATATTTATAGAGATTTGTCAGACTCTTCTTTTTAAGACGATTTAGGTCTTGTATATTTTTACTACAAGCCTTCTCAAGCACTTGTAAACTTGCTTTTTCTTGTCTTGCAAGATTTGTGGATAAAGAATTTGCACTCATTCTGTATAATATTTGTACACGTGGCACAGCGAAAAAATCAAAGTTTTGGGCTAATCTAAGCCACATGTCCCAATCTTGTGCAGCAGTTAACTCTTCGTCAAATCCCCCTAATTGAACTAATGCTTCTCTACGAATTAATGGATTAGAGCCATTCTCTAAAAAATTACTGATTATTAGCTGTTCATAAACATTTCCGTTAGCGGTAATATGTGTACCTGAAAGTAGGAATTTTCCTTGTTCATCTATATAATCAGTCCAACTATAAGCCACTGCTGCTTGGGGATTTGCTTTTAAAGCATGAAGCTGACTTTCAAGTTTATCAGGTGTCCAAATATCATCTGCATCTAAAAAACTCACAAATTCCCCAGTTGATCGCTCAAGTCCACGATTACGACTAACGTTACCACCAACATTTTCAAATAAAAATACTTTAATTCTTGAGTCTTTAAATTGTGAGATTACTTTTAATGTTGAGTCCATGTAACCATCGTTAATAATAATTAATTCCAGATCAATAAAAGATTGCTCTAAAACAGATTCTATTGTTTTTTTTATTGTTTTTTCACTATTATAAGTAGGGATAACGACAGAAATAAGTGGCATTTTGGTTTGATTTATACTTAAATATACACTCAACTATTCAACAATTGATTTTTGTAAACCTAACATTAAAGAATAAAAAGGGCTAATCATACTACTAAAATAAAATTCCATCTCAGCAAGTGCAACTACATCGTTATTAAATTTAGTTCTGAACTTAATAATATGTTTGATCAAACGACGTAAGTTACTCAGAAAAATTTTCATCAAAATAATAGGTTTCTGCCAAGTTTTGGTATTAATGAGACGTAACTGACAAATAGAGAAACCACAACCACGAGCTAGAGTAATTAGAGAATCTTTTTCTAATCGCCAAGATGGAATTTGATGCTCAGTGTGCATCGCTGGATTATACCAAATTTGCCAACCGGCTTTATGGAAATATAACAGCAATTCAAAATCATCTCCTGCTACTTTTAATTTACCTAATCTTCCTTTAAATATTAATTTATTAGGAATACTTTCATCCCATGCTTGTTTACGAAATACAAGTGCTGCACCAGGAGGAAGACTTAAGTTAGCTGGATCATATAAATGTGCTTCACTTCCGCGTTCTCTAATTGCTAATAAACCTTGAATTCGTTCGATATTTTCTGGTGGTTTTAATTCAAATTTGCCATGAATTTGACCACCAAATGCTCCAGCTTGAGGGTGTTCTTTTGCAAAGATAACAGCTTCTTTCACCCAATTAAGAGCAGGTAAATTATCATCATCTAAAAATGCGATTAATTGGCCTTTAGCTTCTCGCACTGCTCGTAGTCGTGCAAATGTAATTCCTTGCTGTAGTTCGAGAAAATAGTTGAGAGAACAGTTAGCATCCCAATCAGCTTGATAATTATGAATAACAAATGCTGTATCGTCGTTACTGTTATTATCAATGATCAGAATTTCCCATAGAAGATTTTCTAATTCTACTTGCGATCGCAATCTTTCTAAAATAGCTGGTAGGTATTTTGCTCGGTTATATGTAGGGATTGCTAAGGTAAATTCAACGTATCCGTTCAGGGGACAAAAAGTGTTACGGAGGAAATGAGGGTACACATAGATGGTAAATTAGGAGGATGGATAAATACAGCCTCTCCTACGGAATAGAAATAACCGACTCCGATTGGGAAAAAAC
>JAHHHW010000031.1 GCA_019359115.1 Pelatocladus maniniholoensis HA4357-MV3 | reverse complement strand
TATTTGATTATTTGTTTTTCAAAATATATTCGTTCAGTACTCTATTTCTTAATCATCCTGATTTTTTCGCTTTTCTCATGATGTAATCTCTTTGTACTTCAATTTGAAGTGCGGAATGTGGGTTTAATGTGAGAGTTAATACTTGATTAAGTTTGCGATCGCGCCCAAGGGAGCTTGAACTCCCTTGGGCGCTGTCTTCCCTACACCCTACACCCTTATTCCCCCACACCGCTAGTTTTTGACAGTCGCCATTACCTGATCAACAATTTGCAGCGCTGTATTTACTTCTTTTTCACTCACAATCAAGGGTGGTACAAACCGGATGACTTTAGGGCCGGCTGGTACAAGTAACAAACCCTCGTTAATTGCAGCTTTGACGATATCACCGGCGGTAAGTTCAATGTCTGCTGTTAATTCCATACCATTGATCAAACCCCAACCGCGTACATCAACGATGTGATTGGGATATTTGCTGGCGATCGCTCTTAAGCCACCTCTGAGCTGTTCACCCCGTTGTTGAACGTTCTGTAAAATATTCTCTTTTTCCAAAGTCTGACAAACACTCAAAGCCACACCACAAACAAAAGGATTGCCGCCAAAGGTGCTAGCATGTTCACCTGCTCTAAAAACATCGCAGAATTTTTTGCTCATCATTGCGCCGATGGGGATACCACCACCCAAACCTTTGGCGCTAGTAAAGATATCCGGTTCTACCCCTAGATATTCGTAACCCCATAATTTACCACTGCGCCCCATTCCGACTTGCACTTCGTCGAAAATCAGTAGCACGCCCGTCTCATCACAAATGTGCCGTAATTTTTGGAAGTAGGCTACATCCCCCGGACGAACCCCGCCTTCTCCCTGTAATGGTTCAATTAAAATTGCAGCAACGCGGTAATCACCTTCATCCAACTCGCTAATTGCTGCTTCTACCGCCGAAATGTCATTGTAAGGTACGTAGTGGAATCCCGGCACTAGAGGATCAAAGTTCTTTTGATACTTTGGTTGTCCTGTGGCAGTAATCGTTGCTAATGTGCGTCCGTGGAAACTGGAGTGAGTAGTGATAATAATTGGACGTTCTATTTGCAACTCTGTATGAGCGTATTTCCGCGCCAGCTTAATAGCAGCTTCGTTTGCTTCTGCTCCCGAATTGCAGAAAAATACGCGATCGGCACAGGAATGCTCAACGAGCCATTTTGCCAATTCTCCTTGTTCGGGAATGTAGTATAAATTAGAAACGTGATGCAGCTTTTGAATTTGCCGTGTTACTGCTTCTACCATCGCTGGGTGAGCATGTCCCAAGGTGCAAGTAGCAATTCCTGCTACAAAATCGAGATATTCTCGCCCTTGATTATCCCAAACGCGACAGCCTGCACCCCGCTCTAAAGCGAGGGGAAACCGCCCATAGGTAGACATGACAACTGCATCAAAACTATCAGCATCAAAAGCGCTAGATAATGCAGTACCTGACTCTGGAGTAATGGGGTGTTGTTGAAATAGAGTTTCTAGGCTCACCTGTTTGGCTCCCTAAATTTTTTATTATAGGGTGATTCACTAGTCTGATAGAAATCCGTCAAAATTTCTTATCCTGACCTAATACTTCACTCTAATTAATTACAATCACTTTGATCAATTCCCTAAAAATTGACTTCATCTTAAGCTGATACGCAGTTATCCTCAAAACGAGTGGCGATGGTGAATAATTGTGTACTCAAATCTGGAACAAAAATATCAACGCATCCAAAAAGAGTTAATGGTAGGGGCGATCGCTCTTGCTGGTGTCTTTTTGATTGGTACTTTATGGTACGCCTTAGTAGAAGGCTGGTCATGGGAAGATGCAGCATATATGACAGTAATCACCTTGGCTACTGTTGGTTATGGTGAAACCCATCCACTAGGGGACAGGGGACGACTATTTACTATCGCCTTAATTTTAATGGGTGTAATTACTATTGGTTATATCGTTAATAGATTTACAGAAGCAATTATTCAAGGCTACTTTCAAGAAGGAATTCGATATCGGCAGGTGCGACGGACAATGGAATCTTTATCAGGGCATTATATCATCTGTGGATTCAGTCGGACTGGTCGGCAAATTGCTATAGAATTTCAAGCAGAAGGCGTCTGTTTTGTGATTATTGACTCTGATGCCGAATCTGTTAGAAATGCCCAAGAAATTGGTTACACTATATACCAGGGTGATGCCACCTTAGATGAAACCCTTCTGAGAGTAGGCATTGATAGAGCAGTTTGTATAGTTGCAGCTCTTCCTTCCGATGCAGAAAATTTATACACAGTACTATCGGCTAAATATTTGAATTCAAACATTCGAGCGATCGCTAGAGCTAGTACAGAAGAAGCTTTGCAAAAGTTACAACGCGCTGGTGCAGATGCTGTGATTTCTCCTTATATCACTGGTGGTAAAAGAATGGCCTCTGCGGCCCTCAGACCCCAAGTTATGGACTTTGTTGATGGAATTATCTCAGGTACAGATCGACAGTTATATATGGAAGAATTTTTGCTCGACCCCAAAGTGTGTCCGGTGGTGGGACTAACTCTTGGACAAGCCAGGTTGCGAGGACAAACAGGTGCATTGATACTTGCTGTCCGACGTAACGATGGCACTCTGATCGGTGGCCCTACTCCTGATACAGTATTTATGCCCGCAGATGTATTAATTGCCATGGGTACATCAGAACAACTGCGCGCCCTCAATCAACTTCTTGGGCCAATTGGTTCTAAGCAGTTGCGGAAACCGAAGAAGAGTTGATTAGGGACAAGGGGGACAACTAATCAGTTATCAGTTATCAAAATTAAACTGATAACTGTTCACTGTTAACTGTTAACTGATTCATGACCAATGACCAACAACTAATCAATTTCTTTCCAATCATGGGAGGGGGCGATATTTTTAATTGCCTTTTTAATGATTGTTGGGGGGGCTACTGAGAGTAAAATACTAGGATAAACTGCCATGCCCCATCTAGGATGAACTAGGACACGGCATTTATTTTCTATAATTGGATAACCGAGTAAAGCTTTGACGACTGCTGTGTCATCATGAGGAACTATCCCCGGATGAGAAAGCAAAGGGTAGCCTGTGCGGGGGTCGATGAGGTCTGTGAAATAACCGCGATCGCGCAGATTAAAAGCCACATCCAAGCCAAACCTCATAAATTTTTCTCGTAATTTTTGTTTTTCCGCCTCAATTTCTGGCGTACTTACTATCATTTCGTAACTAGATTTTTGTAAAACAATCACCACCCACAAAAAAAGCTGATGTTTCCAATCAGGTAATATCCGTTCGCAGTTGGCACAAATGTACTGACTCGGAGAATGAATTGAAATCTCAACCGCTTGTCCGCTTGTGCCAACCAAATTAATAGGATAGCCTGCAACAAAAGTGTTAAGCGTTGGATAGTTCACTTATATAATTTTCTTTTTTTCAGTTTTTTAATCTTTCCTTTGTATAGATGATAACTCTTAAAGTTTCAAAAAAATCATCAAATATATATAAAAGAATAAGTGCCTTTGCGGCTTTTACTAATTATTTATTATTTCTTAATCTTGTGGTTATATCTTCTTAACTTCTGATCAAGAGGGTTAGTAGATAGTAGACACTACTAATACCATTTTCATATGAAGATGCATAGAAAGAACCCCACCGCCTTCGGCACCTCCCCTTGGTAAGGGGAGGTTGAGAGGGGTTAAAATAATGTACAGCTTCATATTTAATTGGTATAACCATTATCAATTAACAAATTAATTTAGTTTCAAAGCATTGACTGGAACTTCATCCCAAGAATCAACTTTCCGTAACTGCGCTACCCAACCTGCAATTTTTTGTGTTTCAGTCAAGTTTTTCTTAAAAGACTCATGACACTCTTGGGCTTGTGACTCATTACAGCAGGCTATGCAGGCATAAATCAAGCCAGATGGATCGATTTGCTCATTCACCCAAATAGTCATGCTCTATTCCCTCAAAAAGTCAAGTGAAAAAATAATACGCTATTTTAGCTTAATCAAAAAGAAGCCCCGCGCTCTATCGCTTCGTTGAGCGTCGGGATGAATTTTTGGGCGATGACGAATTGACCCACAATCAAATCAATCCTGTGGATTGACAGAGCAGAGGGTCGATGTAGCTTGCTTCTCCGAAGGAGTGGAATCGCCATTTTTTATGTTTGGTAGCGTGTCAATAAGTTCTTCAATCACTTGAGTCATCGTTTTATCAGCGTTACTTGATAAGTATGATGTTGTAGCTGTAGAAAAATTGAATATCAAAGGGCTAGCTAAAACAAAATTGGCTAAAAGTATTAATGATGCTGGATGGGGGCAGTTTGTATCAATACTTTCAAACAAAGCCGTAAATGCTGGTTTGAAGGTAATAGCTGTCAATCCAAGCGGTACTAGCCAAGAATGTTCTAGTTGTGGTCATAAAGTTAAAAAGCCGCTATCTCAAAGAATGCACGATTGCCCTATTTGTCATGCAAGTTTGTGCAGAGATTTGAACGCGGCTATAAATATAAAGGCGCGTGGGACGCACGCCCTTAAAGCTCAATCAATGTCCTCAAAGAGGAGTCATTGAGAAGCCCGCGCTGTACAAGGGAGAGTCAGCGACGGGTACGTCACGATACTCTTTTTAAAATAATGACCAATGACAACCAATTATTAAAATACATCAGCAGGGTCAACAGAATTTAATTTTCGCATTGTAGTAACTGCTGAGATCATACACATGGTTATTGTTAAAACAAATACAGTAATACCGCGATCAATGGTCATAAAAATGGGCAGCATAGTAGCATTAGCGGCTATCTGATACAGTCCTAATGAAACAATAAATCCTGGTACGTAACCTAAAACAGCTAGGAGTAAAGCTTCTTGAAGGAGAACTACGATTAAATAGCGATCGCTATATCCAATTGCTTTGAGCATGGCATATTGTGGCAAGTGATCGGCAATATCGGCATAAATAATCTGATAAACAATCACAATTCCGACAATAAAAGAGACAATCACGCCCAAACCAAAAACAAAACCTATGGGAGTTGTTTTTGCCCAATAAGCTTTTTCTAACTGAGCAAATTTTTCATTAGTCAGAACCATGACATCATCAGGTAAATCATTGATTAAACTTTTGGCTACTTGTTCTGGATTTGCATCTGGTTGTAACTTAATTAGACCAATCTCAATCTGCTGTGGATGATGATTTGAGAATAAATGCAAAAAAGTTGAGTCACTGGTAATCACATTTCCATATGCACCAAATGATGCACCCAAGGTAAATAAACCTATTACCCGGATATTCACATCATTTAATTCAGTTTCTAGAATTGCTTGTTGTTGGAATAAAGTAGCTATGGGGCCAAACTCTGGTAAAGAACCTTGGTCAAACAATACCGTATTCAATTTTTGCAATTGACTGCGGTTTTGCTCAACTTCAGGAAATTTAAATGCAGTAGTTCTTGGATCTGTACCAAACACCAGAATAGTTTGCAAACGGCGTGTTTGGGGATTTCTCCATTTTCCGTAACCCATATAAAGCGGACTTACTGACTCTACCCCTTTAAATCCTAACGCCTGATATAATCGTTCCCTAGTAAAACTTTTGACTGAGTATACACTTTTAAAATGGGAACTCACCATTACCAAATCTGTATCTAAACTTCTTTGTGGTGCTGTGGAACTGTTAAATAATGAAGCCTCAAACCCCATCTGAGCACAGATCATGATGTTTGCAAAGGCAATACCAACCACCGCCACCGCCAAACGAGTCTTCTGTTTAATTAGCTGTCGCCATGCTAGGAAGATTGTACGAAAATATTTGCGAAGCATTTACCAGAGTCCTTGGGCAAGTCCTCTAATATATCTCCGGCAAAAATTATTCAAAACCGGAGAAAAGGGGATGATCTTTGGAAGGGAGAAGTGGAGGACTAGTAGGTAGGTAGGTGTAATTAAAGATAAAATAAAACCTTACCCTGCCTCCGGCTTCCCTCTCCTTAGTAAGGAGAGGGATTGAGGGTGAGGTTTTATATTTAATTTGACCCACTTACTTACAACAAGGTAAAAGTAAAGGGGCAAAGGTAAAGAAGATCATATCTTGCATCAACCCCATATCCCGCCAATAAATAAATTTATTGGCTAATAGCGAAAGTCAGATAAATCTGACTAGGACGGTGTTTGAGTCAGTTTTAACGGGCTTATACTATTAGCCTCATTCCTTAATTCTGAGGCGGGATATGGGGTTGGTGCAAGATATCAAGAAGGGTATATTACTATCTGCTCGTCGGTGAGATACTGCTTTGAGGTGGTAGTAAAGTGATTCCTCTTAACTGCTTAAGCTATGCTTTAAAACGATTTGTAATCCGCTTCATCGCTTCTTCGACATTCTCACGACTGTTAAACGCCGAAATTCGGAAATAGCCTTCACCTGCTGCACCAAAGCCAGAACCTGGTGTACCCACAACATTGCAGGTGTGCAGCAATTTGTCGAAGAAGTCCCAACTAGAAAGACCATTGGGTGTTTTCACCCAGACGTAAGGTGCATTTACACCACCGTAGACTGCTAATCCTGCGGCTGTGAGTTGCTCACGGATAATTGTGGCGTTTTCCAGGTAAAAACTAATTAGCGCTTTGGTTTGCGCTTGTCCGTCTTCAGAATAAACTGCTTGGGCGCCACGTTGGACGATGTAGGATACGCCATTAAATTTGGTGGACTGGCGGCGGTTCCAGAGTTTCCATAGTTCCATATCAGAACCATCTGTGGCTTTGGCTGTGAGGTTCTTGGGTACTACTGTTAAAGCACACCGTGTACCAGTAAAGCCAGCATTTTTAGAGAAAGAGCGGAATTCGATCGCACACTCTTTTGCACCTGCTATTTCATAGATAGAATGGGGAATTTCTGGATCGGTGATATAGGCTTCGTAAGCAGCATCAAAGAAAATGATCGAGCCATGCGCCTTTGCATAATCCACCCAAGCTTTAAGATATTCTTTAGTAGCGACTGCACCAGTGGGGTTATTGGGGAAGCAAAGGTAAATTAAATCGACTTGTTGAGAGGGGATAGTGGCGGTAAAGTTGTTTTCGGCGGTGATTGGCAGATAAACTAAACCCTCAAACTCACCTTGTTCGTTGGCGCTGCCTGTATTTCCCGCCATAACGTTAGTATCTACATATACGGGATAAACTGGATCTGTAACGGCAATAGTATTGTCTTTGCCAAATATTTCGAGAATATTACCAGTATCACACTTAGATCCATCAGATATAAATATTTCCGATGCATCAATTTCACATCCCCGCGCTTGGAAGTCGGATTGAGCTATTTTCTCACGTAGCCAAGCGTAACCTTGTTCCGGACCATAACCTTTGAAAGTGGCGCGATCGCCCATTTCTTCCACAGCTTTAATCATCGCAGTCCGACAAGCTTCTGGCAATGGTTCGGTGACGTCACCAATACCCAGCTTAATAATTTTGGCATCTGGGTTAGCTTCTGCAAAAGCGTTGACACGACGCGCAATTTCCGGAAACAGATAACCAGCTTTCAGCTTAAGGTAGTTGTCGTTAATTGTTGCCATAGTGGGAAATTTTTATAAATCCTCTAAATAAAACAGCTTACTGCCATATGCGATATCTTGGTTGAGTTGCGATCGCCAATATTTTGATTTTTGTGATTTACCCTAAGACACCAAGTGCGCCATCGCTTTTCGATGCAATCTTCACAGACTAGATGTAAGCAAGCGAGTCTCTTTCAGAGAGACTTCGCCAACGCTTGCTTACATCTAGTTCCTTCCCCTTCTACGGTGTACACACAAGTCAAAATTTTTCATGTTGAAACTGTATCCCGCCTCGGAATAAATTCCGAGGCTTAATATGTAAAGAAAGTTAGGAAACTGGAACAGGGGTTTGTTTACCTTCGTAGGATTGAGAACGAGCGATCGCAGCTTCGATAAAGCCTTGAAATAGAGGATGGGGCGAACTTGGACGAGATTGAAACTCCGGATGGAATTGACAAGCTAAAAAGAAAGGATGATTAGGCAATTCTATCATTTCCACCAAACGCCCATCGGGAGAAGTGCCACTGATAACATAACCAGAGTCTAAAAACAGGTTGCGATAACCGTTATTAAATTCGTAACGATGGCGATGTCGTTCGTAAATCACTTCTTCTTGATAAAGACTAAAAGCTAAGGTATTTGGCACAACACGACAAGGATACAAGCCCAAGCGCATTGTTCCGCCTAAGTCTACTACATCTTGCTGTTCTGGCAATAGATTAATGACTGGGTTTTCAGTATGGGGTTCAAATTCAGCACTATGAGCATCACTAAATAACGCAATGTTTCTTGCCCATTCAATCACGCAACACTGCATTCCTAAGCATAAACCCAAGAAAGGAATTTGATGAATGCGAGCATATTTGATGGCTTCAATTTTACCATCCACTCCACGTACACCAAAACCTCCGGGGACAATTACACCATCAACACCAGCTAAATGATCCTCAGCTCCTTCTACTTCCAGTTTTTCGGAGTTTACCCAACGCAAACGCAGTTCACCACTCATGGCGATCGCCGCATGACGTAACGCCTCAACTACAGAAAGATAGGCATCATTTAATTGTACATATTTACCAACAATGGCAATTTCGATGCGATGTTTAGGACTATACAACCTTTCTACCAGAGTTTGCCACTGAGTTAAATTAGGTTGGTGTTGTTCCATGTTCAGCAACTCAAGTGTTTGCTGTGCTAGTCCTTCTCGTTCTAATATTAACGGTACTTCATAAATACTCTTGGCATCGATCGCCGGAATTACACATGCTGCGGGGACATCACAAAACTCAGATAGTTTATATTTGAGTCCGGTTGGTAAGGGGCGATCGCATCGACAAATTAAAATATCTGGTTGGATACCAATTGACCGTAACTCTTTGACAGAATGCTGTGTCGGCTTAGTTTTCATTTCACCCGCCGAAGCAATCCACGGAATCAAAGTGACATGCATGTATAACACGTTTTGTCGTCCTACATCCTTGCGGAATTGACGAATTGCTTCCAAAAACGGCAGTGATTCTATATCACCGACTGTACCACCAATTTCTGTAATTACCACATCAGGGTTAGTATCTTTGGCAACTCTTTCTATTCTTTCTTTGATTTCATTGGTGATATGGGGAATCACCTGCACAGTGCCGCCATTGTAGTCCCCGCGGCGCTCTCGATTAATAACAGCTTGGTAGATTGAGCCAGTAGTGACACTGTTGAGACGGGACATCGAGGTATCAGTAAAACGCTCATAATGCCCTAAATCCAAGTCTGTTTCCGCACCATCTTGGGTAACAAACACTTCTCCATGTTGAAAAGGACTCATTGTTCCTGGATCAACATTAATATATGGATCGAGCTTGAGAATCGATACCGAATAATTTCGAGATTTGAGCAAACGTCCCAGGCTTGCTGCTACAATGCCCTTGCCGATACTGGAAACTACACCACCGGTAACAAATACAAACTTAGTCATAACCCTTATTTTCTAGTACCTTTGAACACTTAACAGTTATCAGTGAACAGTTACCAACTGATACCTGATAACTGACAACTGATAACTGATATGTGAATCTTAATGAAATTTGGCGTGAAATCACTTATAGGATCTGTAATATTAGGCGTAATAGTCGCTTCCTCCGTAGTTGTCTTGGCACAAGAGCCATCTTTCCAGGTTGTTTATCCCCCTCCAAAGCACCAAACAAGTGCCGATCGCATTTTTTTCCTTGGTACAGCCCCCACTTCCGGACAGGTTTTTATTAATGGTAAGGCAATCAAGCGCAGTCAGTCTGGCCATTTTGCCCCTAGTTTACCTTTGCAGCTGGGAGAAAACACCTTTAGGATCAACTACCAAAATCAAGCTATCCAGATCCAGGTGACAAGGCTTTCCACTCAACCAGAAATACCACAAGGTTTAGCCTTTGCCAAAGATTCTTTGACTCCAGCAGTTGACATTGCCAGACTTGGAGGAGAACTCGTTTGTTTTAGCGCGATCGCTACTCCTAAAGCCAGTGTCTCTGTGAAATTGGGTAATCAAACAATTCCCCTGTCGCCCCAACCCCAGCAAGCACAACTCCCTGGTAACTTAGCAGCACTAACAGGAAGAAATCAACCTTCTGTTAACAATGGTGCGAGCAAATATGAGGGTTGCACTACAGCATTGGCAGATCACACCACTGCTGGCGCAGTCATTTCAGACAACACCAAAGAAATAGATTTGGGTAAACCTCAGTTTCAACTGACGCTGAATGGCAAAATAATAAGTCAGGAAGGAACAGGAAAAATTACGATCCTCTCAAGAGCAAAATTACCAGTTGTGGAAGTCACAGCCGATGCTGGTGTTGCTCGTACTGGTCCGAGTACAGATTATTCTCGACTGACGCCGTTACCTAAAGGTACACGTGCAGCAGTCACAGCTAGGGAAGGAGAATGGTTGCGCTTGGACTATGGCAGTTGGATCAACACTAAAGAAACAACTATGATACCAGGGGCTATACCTCCACACTCAATCATTCGTAGTGTTGGTTATCGTCCACTACCTAACATGACCGAGATGGTTTTTCCTTTGCAAGTTCCCGTTCCCGTGAGTGTACAACAGAGCAATCAAACTTTCACCCTTAATCTCTACAATACCACCGCTCAAACCGATATTATTCGTCTAGATGATAACCCCCTAATTTCTCGCCTAGATTGGCAACAAATCAAGCCAGAGCAAGTGCAATATACCTTTAACCTCAAAAAAAATCAACAATGGGGATACAAGCTCAGGTACGAAGGCACAAGTTTGGTATTAAGTTTGCGTCACGCTCCGATTTTAAGTAGTAAACAAAAACCTTTATCGGGAATCAAGATCTTACTAGATCCGGGACACGGTGGGAAAGAATCGGGTGCGAGTGGACCGAATGGGTATTTAGAAAAAGATGTAAATTTAAAAGTCTCGAAATTAGTGCGGGATGAATTACTCAAGCGTGGTGCGACAGTTGTGATGACGCGGGAAGATGACAAAGAAGTTTCGCTTCCTCAACGCCAAGCAATTATTGACAAAGAACAACCTGCTATTTCTATTTCGATCCATTACAACTCTCTCCCCGATGACGGTGATGCTGAAAACACCAAAGGAGTAGCAGCTTTTTGGTATCATCCCCAAGCGCACAACTTAGCAATATTTATGCAGAATTATTTAGTTAAACACAGAAAGCGCCCTTCCTACGGTGTATTTTGGGATAACTTAGCCTTAACACGTCCAGCGAGTGCGCCATCTATATTATTAGAGTTGGGTTTTATGAGTAACCCCGATGAATTTGAGTGGGTGACGGATGAAAAAGAACAGAAAAAATTAGCACGAGCGATCGCACAGGGAATTGTTGAGTGGTTTAGCTCCCCGATTTTTTGAAAAATGTCGGGTCTACGGTGTACACACAAGTATCCCGCCTAGAACTAAAGTTCCAGGCTCATAGCGAAAGTCCACTCAAGTGGACTGGAACAAACTTTTTTTTGAGTCCTCTTCAGAGGACTTGCGCTATGAGACTCGGAATTTATTCCGAGGCGGTACATCCCAAACTTTCGCGGGTTGAGACACCTGTCAGTGGATTAACACCATTAGCGCGATCGCACATCAATTTCACTTGATAAGCATCAACAATTGCACCTGAAAAATCTGCACCTGTAATATCCGCCTCGAAAAAACGACTGCTAGCAAGCATCGCATCGGTGAAAATAGCATTAGTTAAATTAGCTTTATTAAAAATGACGCGATCGGCAAATGCTTCCGCCAGATTAGCATCACTCAAGTCAGCTTGTAAAAATGATCCCTTAGTAAGAATCGTTCCACTCAGATTTGCTCCCTGAAAATTTGCTCGCTGCATTTCAGCACCAGCAAAAGATGTTCCATGTAAATCTTGATTAGCAAAATCTCGATTTCGTAAATCAGAAAGTGTATAGTTAACCGTATTTTCCTGTGCTAAAACAGCAGGAGTGTTTAAAATTGACAACAACCCTGTGAAACAAATAAATAGCACAACACATAAAATAGATTTTAACCAAGCTGTAAAATGATGCTTCATTGATCATTCTCCAATCACAATTTAGAAATACAAAACACGCTACAGTTTTAAGCAAACATATACTTATTCAGTGAAAAGTAACACTACAACAGATACATAACATCTTGCATGAGATGGAGAAGCGTTACAACTTTTTATATTTGTTAGATAATTTCTCAAAAAATAGCAAACTTTGGAGAAACAGATCAATTGTCAGAAATTATTAGTCAAAATATTGCTACTGCTACAATCTCAATTGTTGTTCCCACTCTCAATGAAGCAGAAAACATCAAAGCAGCCTTAGCTAGTACTCAACCAAGTAATCATGTCGAAGTAATTGTAGTCGATGGTGGTTCCCAAGACGAAACAGTACAAATTGCTGACTCTTTAGGTGTCAAAGTCATCTTATCTGCTCCTGGACGCGCCAAGCAAATGAATGCGGGTGCTGCTGTTGCTAGCGGCGAAATTTTGCTGTTTCTCCATGCTGATACCTGCTTACCACTTGGATTTGATGTCATGCTTCGTGAAGCACTTGCACAGTCTGGAGTTGTAGCTGGTGCGTTTTGCTTGCGAATTGGTGCAGAACAGCCGAGTTTGCGACTAGTAGAATGGGGGGTGAACATGCGATCGCGCTTTTTACAAATGCCGTATGGTGATCAAGCTATTTTTTTAACTAGAAAAATATTTAATCATGTTGGTGGCTTTCCAGAATTGCCAATCATGGAAGATTTTGAACTCATGCGATATTTAAGAAGTCTGGGTAAAATTACACTGGTTCCTGTACCAGTTATTACCTCAGCGCGTCGCTGGCTCAAAAAGGGAATTTGGCAAACAACATTAATGAATCAAATAGTCATCATCGCATATTTTCTCGGAATCTCCCCTCAACGAATTCGCAGTTGGTATCGTCGAGAAAAACTTAAAAGGTTTTAAGCCATTTCTCATTTTATTTATGTAATTTGTTAGTGGTTGGTCATTGGTCAAGGGTCATTGGTCATTTCTCCCCTCCCGTGTCCCCCGTGTCCCCAATCCCTGATCCCCAATCCCCAATATGCAAAAAAAACCCAAGCTCAAACTAATACTATTATTTTCTCTAGTTGTCAGCCTACTCATTGCTGCCAAATATTTAAATATTCAGGGATGGTTGCAGACATCAGCCATCTGGATTGAAAGTCTTGGCCCATTTGGTGCGATCGCATTTATTTTTATCTATAACTTAGCAACATTACTATTTATACCCGGCTCCTTACTCACACTCAAAGGTGGTTGTCTATTTGGCTTAGTTTGGGGTTCTATTTATGTCTTAATTGCTGCTACTATCGGAGCTACTTTTGCATTCTTAATAGGACGTTATCTATCACGAGATTGGGTTTGCCGACAATTAGAAAAGCATCCAAAATTTCAAGCGATCAATCAAGCAGTAGCTAAACAAGGATTCAAAATAGTATTTTTAACTCGCTTGTCTCCCATTTTTCCATTTAACTTGTTAAATTATGCTTTCGGAATCACCCAAGTTTCACTGAAAGATTATGTCTTGGGTTCAATTGGCATGATTCCAGGTACTGTCATGTATGTTTATATCGGTTCCCTTGCTACCGACTTAGCAATGATTAGCACTCCCAATCAGCCAACAACCCCAGAAGTGCAAATTGGAAAATGGCTAATACAAATAATCGGATTAATTGCCACTATAGTTGTCACTATTTACATAACCAGAATTGCTCAACAAGCACTTAAAGAAAGTGTAGAGTAACAGAGAAAGATCCCCGACTTCTTTAACGGAGATCTAATGTCTTTGAATTTGCAATACAGTCGGAACCCCACCCCGGCTTTGCTGACGCAAAACCTCCCCTAAGCGCACGCGGCTACGGTGTACACACAAGTCAAAATTTTTCATGTTGAAACTGTATCCCGCCTAGAACTAAAGTTCCAGGCTCATAGCGAAAGTCCACCCACGACTCGCCTAAAAAGTACGCCGGATGAAACCTCTATGCAGAAACCTCAGTCAGCTTATACCAATTCTCTGTAAAGCTGCACATTATTTTAACCCCTCCCAACCTCCCCTTACCAAGGGGAGGTGCCGAAGGCGGTGGGGTTCTTTCTATGCATCTTCATATGGAAATGGTATTATAGCACTTCTCACTCGATTGCAATACAGTCGGAACCCCACCCCTTAATCCCCTCCCCGCAAGCGGGGAGGGGATTAAGGGGTGGGGTACGTATTGGACACAACCGAGAACTGCTATAGTATCTTTTCAGACTTAAGGAAATGCGATCGCTTTTCGATACCATCTTTGAAGACTAGATGCTTTAAGCGAGTCTCTTTCAGAGAGGCTTCGCCAACCCTTGCATTTTTGTTCCTAGCTTTTAGACTGAGGCTAAGGTATTTATAAGTGAAAGAAACACTAGTTTTAATTTTTACATTTGTATTTTGTTTAATTTTGGTAATAGAAATAGGAATGCGATCGCTTTTTGGTTTTGGTAATCCTTTGATCTACATTGCAGACGAGAAAATTGGCTATTTATTAGCTCCCAATCAGCGTACCCGTCGTTATGGTAATCGGATTGAAATTAATCAATACTCTATGCGAAGCGAAGCCATAGAACAAATACCTTCGTCTTCTACGTTGCGCGTGTTGCTTTTAGGAGATTCAATTACCAATGGTGGTTGGTGGACAGACCAGGATAATACTATCTCCAGCCTGATTCAACACTCTTTAACATCAGAGAAGATTAGTAAATATCCACAAATTCAAGTATTAAATGCTTCTGCTAATTCTTGGGGGCCGAGAAATGAACTAGCGTATTTAGAGAAGTTTGGTAGTTTTCAGGCTCAAATAGTAGTGTTATTAATTAATACTGATGACTTATTTGCTACTGCTCCGACATCTTTACCAGTGGGACGCGATCGCAACTATCCAGATCACAAACCACCTTTAGCGCTGGTGGAAGTATTTCGCAATTATATTTTTAAACCCAAGCCGATATCAGAATTAAAAACTATATATAAAGAAGATGGCGATCGTGTTGCTAGAAATTTGGAAGCTATTGGTAAAATTCAAGCACTGACGCGTCAAAGTAATAGCCAATTTCTACTCGTTATAACTCCCCTACTCCGCGAAATTGGTTCGCCAGGTTCCCGCGATTATGAAATTAAAGCACGTCAACACCTGAGTGAATTTGCTAAAACCCAGAAAATAGCTTATATAGATTTTTTACCGGAATTTAATCCTATTAAAAGTCCAAAAGCTCTATATCACGACCACATTCACCTCAATTTGCAAGGAAATCAATTGGTGAGTGAGGTAATTAAACAGAAGCTAGCTGAGATTTTAAGAATGATGAATTAGGAGACAATTAAGATCCCCGACTTCTCCGAGAAATCGGGGATCTAGACTTCTCGTTATCAGTTATTCAAAGATAATTGCTTAGTGTTAACTGTTCACTATCAACTGTTAACTGATTAGTGGAAGTGTATCTATATGCATATTTACATTAAGCAAATGTGTCATTTCTGAAAAACTCTAGCAAAATAATAGAACAACATACATATAGCTAAAACAATTTTCAGTTGCTAGCAACTCAATACTTGCGTGGTTTGGATGGAGTGAAACTCATAACTAAACTTGCTCACTAGTAAACATTGCGAGGCAAAGAATATGGATATTAATATGCTCCTGAGTCGCTATAAAACAGGAGAACGGGATTTCGTTGGTGTAAATCTTCATAAAGCAAACCTTCATGAAATAGATTTGAGTGGAGCAAATTTTTGTGGAGCAGATTTAAGTGGAGCAGATCTCAGCCAAGCTAATTTAAGCGGATGTAATTTTAGCCGAGCAAATCTGACTGATGCAGATTTAACTGGAGCAGATTTGGGCGGTGCAAATATGAGTGAGATCAACTTGATTGGAGCAGACTTAATTAATGTTAACCTCAAGCAAACTAACTTAAGTCGTGCAGATTTGCGAAGTGCAAATTTAATCAGAGCCAACTTAACAAGATCAAATTTAAGTGAAGCAGAATTGAGCGGTGCAGATTTAAGTGGAGCTAATCTCAATCAAGCAAATCTGACTGATACAAACTTAAATGAAGCAGAACTCAATGGTGTAAATATAACCGGAGCAACCATCAGTGACAGAGAAATGAGTGGGGGAATTATGCACACTGGTTTATCACATAAATGGGTAACTTGGGCTGGCGGTTGCTAATAACTTTCAGAAGATAAAGCAGGGGAAAATTTTTCTCCTGCTACTTTAATTAAGTAGAACGGCGTAAATAATTAAAATCTTCTTTTAAAGCCTCTCCCCTTAATGGGACTTAAACAAAAATTAAGCCCAAATGTAGCCTAAACTAGCTTTATAAGCGGCAAATACGTCGCGATTATGAGTCAACCAGTCGAAAAATCGATAAGACATAGCTGTTCTAAATGCTTCTAAAG
>JAHHHW010000030.1 GCA_019359115.1 Pelatocladus maniniholoensis HA4357-MV3 | reverse complement strand
TAATTGATGTATTACCTTGTTCGTAAGCGTTAATTATTTTCTCTCGAAAGTCGATGGAGTAAGCTTTCATTGTCACGTTTGATACACTAGCATTTAGTGTACTCTATCTACCTGCAATCTGCTGTAATTGTATGCCCTAGTGATAACCGCCGCATAGCAGACGAGGTAATTTGTGTATCGGATGTCTGAGATGTCATGCCAAGAGTAAATGTAAAATAGAGAAAGTCTAAATAGCTGGGAAGTTCTACATTAGAAAACTCTAAGCCTCCCATTGCTTCCCCTTCAATACTTAGGTCATTTCTCCGATAATAGAATGCCGCATAGTTCAATGTAAACATTGTGTGTATCAAAATCCAGGAGCTAAAAATTGCCATAATAGACAATCCAACTGAAAGAGTAAAGGAATCCTTATGTTTCGCTAACACGACTGCGATCGCAAAGAGACTACTAAAAGCAATAAATACAACTAGTAAAAAGACAGCGAGGTGATCGGCTTCCTGGCGCTGGGCGCGATCGCGAGTTTTTCCAGGAGTAGCATCAAATATCATAAACCAAGCTAGGGCCACAAAGCAGAGAACCCCAGCACTCCAAGCTGCTAGAATGCGTGGTTCGAGCGTGGAAGATGGCATTAGCAAGAAAACCAAAGTAGCTAACCACAAAGATAGAATTGTACGGTATTTGGGACTTAGGTTTTTGCAAGTGATGAGTAAAGAACCAAAATTCATAACCTACTTTTCAACAAACGTTGTGAATCACTAATACAAAGCAACAAGTATGATTTTTGCTGCTCAAAAACTTCAGTCTAAATCAATCCAGAGACAACATTGACACTAGAACCTAGTATCACCATATAGAAAAGAAAAGAAACAATTGCATGTCCTAATACCAATTGCCGCATTGGCAAAGATGTAATTGAGACATCAGAGGTTTGAGCAGTCATACCAAGAGTGAAAGAAAAATACATAAAATCCCAGTAATCAGGTTCTTCTTCACCTGGAAAGTTCAACCCCTTCACATATTTTTCCTCCTGACTTATTTGTTCTCGACGGTAGTAGCAAGTAGCGTAGTGGAGTACAAACACGGTATGGGTTAAAAACCAAGAACAAAGGACTGCTATCAAAGACAAACTGACTTCAAGAACAACACCAGAAGCACTTATATCTTGATTGTTTGTCTCCATCAGCCCAATGGCAAAGATACTGGTGCAAGCAGTAATTATAACTAAGAAAAAAGTTACTGAATGTTGTGCTTCTTTGCCTTGAGCAAGATAGTAAGTTTTTTGGGGAGTAGCGCTGTTTGCCATCAACACAAACAGCATTAAGAAACAAAGCACACCAGAGATCCAAGCAGCAAGAATTTGAATATCTAGGTGCATAAAGTCTGGCATAACGATAAAGGCTGCCATCCCCACCATAATCGATACTCCCAAACGACTACGCGAATCTAAGTTCTTGAGTAAGCTGAATAAAATTGCTAATCTGGTTTGCCCTACAAACAAAAACTGGAGGGCTTTAACTTTGCCAGTGTTAGCTTTATTGTCTGATAAAAATTTCATACTTTTTTAGAGGTTCAAGGTTAGGAGCAATCGGGAACTTTAACGCTCTTTTATGCCTGTGGCGATAGAAAAATAAGATGCTGACCTTAAATCTTTTTCAAAGCCTTGTTTGATCACCAGAACCAAAAAATCCTTGTTTGGAACAAAACACGGAGAAATAAGGTTGATAATATTCTCTAATGAGAGTAATAAAAGAGCGTTATCCTAAACTGAACAAGCTTGAAATCCAAAATTTCTACTTGCTTGTTGAAATCAGCTTTGTTTAGCAACCAATCTGAATTAAATAGAAGACAGCAAAGTATTTTGTGCGTCAACAGTCTGCAAGAGTACTCTACGCCGCTAGGTCATTTATCTATAAATTTACGGTTCTATGCAAGAGCCTAGTTCAATAACACTGCAAAAACAGGAGTACTTAAGCACTTATCAACTTCAAAAAAATTTTGCAAATATTCTAGTAGTATATACGCAACACTAATCAGTGTAAAGAATTTAAGCTGCTCCCACCTTAATTAATCAGAGGAGATAGATATTACCCTACTGCCACCTTGAGTTTACTGAAAAGAATATTTACTATGGCTATTTGCTTGTAACGAGTAACAAGTTCCACAACAAGCCGCAATATATAGTCTCTACAAATAGAGCTACTGTATTGATCATTAAGTTTGTAAAGGCACGAAATATCAAGCCCTTACACTGAAAACACGAAGTTTCAGCAGATAACTCAGATCAAGCGTCTCTTAGAATTACTAATAGCTGATGGCTAATAGCTAACGGTTTGACCAAATTAGCAACTAGCAATTGGCTACTAGTACCTTTAATCAACATTTTTCCTGATTTGTCTACATACTTCTTTGTGATTAATTATGAGTGAGTTTGATCAGAAACTGAGATGCAATTGCTCTAAAAGATACAATAATTTGCTAAAAGTTAAAAAAATGATTCATTATATCTACTTTTATAACAAAAACTTAATGTTGTTTCTAGTACCTTATTTTCCTGATACCATGTAACATGGATTGGTAAAGGTAGAAACAATATAGAAAGTTTCGCTACCTGTTTTCCTACAGTTTTTACTCTCACTATTTCAGCCTTCTTGTAATTGCTTGATGTAGCTATTGAAGATTCGTTTCTGCTTTTTCATTCAACATTTGAGGTGACATAGCTTCAATAACTTCAGATTCGAGTTGTTTAGATAGCTGCAACTTGAAGCAAGTAGGTTTATCTATCATTTTGGAGGTTAATTACATAATGTTAGAACTAGAGGCGCTTTTGCTTGGTCTTGAACCCATGACTGCCGCAGTAATTGGAGTTGGAGCATTGGTTTTAGTACCTGTTGTCAGTGCTCTTGACTCTGCAACAGGCCACAATATCTCAGATTCTGCAAGAGGTGCAGCTAAAACAGGATTGATGTGGAGTTTTGAGGCATTTGATAAAGCTCAATCTACTTTCGCTGAAGCAAACGAATCCTTCAAGGATTTAGTTGCTGAAGCAAAAGCAGAGCGTTCAACTTCCAAAAACGGAACAGTCGAAAGTACTCCCCGTGAAGTAACTATCGGTTAAGCGGAAGTAAAGCATGGAAGTGAACACCTAACGTCTTGCCAGAGACTGATAGCCCTTCGGTTGTCAGTCTTTACTTACCAATCTACTGGTAAACAACTGCAAAAATTTTGATAAGTGCAATACGCTGCGCCCAGACGTTACATGTAACGTCATTGTTCGTGGTGGTGTATTTGATTCAAATGAGAACCGCTATATACTCGCTTCTCTCTACATTTTCAAAGATGAAGCTAGCTCGTCATGTCAAAGTAGAGACGCGTTCGCTTTTAGCGTTACCACAGGGTAATTTCTCGTTTCTACAAAGATTTTAGGTAACGCAGAATTAATTTCTGGAGATGTCTATTCTACAACGACTGCTTCATCCTACAAATATGACGTCAAAATTGGCGTTGCTGATTTTATGTATGATGCAGGATTTTAGGTGATTCCAAAACCCTAGTACCAGACGCGATATATAACATCTGGTACTAGATTCATACCCCGATTCAGCAATGCCCAAAAATTAAAGTTGCCCTAATACTCTACTTCTCCTGATTTCTAATGAGGAGAAAAGAGCCTTCCTTCTATCTGAGATTTTTTACCATGCTTGAATATCCAGAGTTCTTTAACTTACGCAAGCTAGCAATTACCCTTGCTGTTGGTCCATTTGGTTTTCTTTTGCTAGTTGTTCTCACTGATTTATCAGCCCATTTGTTCATGACTCAACAAACAGCAGATGCTCTGTGTGCAAATGCATGTCCAGATCATCCTACAAAGCTTCACACATGTGAATGTCGGTAGCACTTGGCTACTGGATCAAAATCCCATGCTATTCCTTCCGGATCTTTAGCCTGAGTCCATATAGGAAACTCAGGCTTTAATCTTTTGTTGGTAAGAGACTGAGATGATACTCCTAACCGCTTTGCTAATTCGATTTGTTTGAGTGCTTTACAATTTGATGAACTGTATTCTTCAATATTTCCTTGATTAATTTTTTGAGAGCTGCTTCTCAGAGGAGGTAAGAAGTTCGTTTCAAAAAGTGGGCGTGAGCTATTCAAGAATTCAGCTACAAAAGCAGTACCATTATTTACAATCACGTTGTACACAGGATTTACACCCAATACCATTCCACCGCCTATTTGCATAAATAGGTTAGGAATAACAATGGTTGCAGTATTTTCGTAGATTATTTCCATTGCTCGTTTAGCGATCGCAATAGCATGTGTTACTCCGCGTAAGTCATCTTCTAAAATGACAACATCAGTTGTGGTATAGGGAATCTCACTCGTCTTGGCAAATGCAATAGAGACATTAGCATGAGCAAGCCGTATTGCATCATCTTCCTCATCTCCTACAAAAGCCACTGTCTTACCTTGATGTCGCAATCCACGGATCAGATTGATTTTTTGGGTTAAAGGAACTTCTGCACAGACCTGATTGGGATGAATTCCTAACTGAGTCGCAACATCAAGAGCCATCGATTCAGAAGCATCAGAAACTAAGTAAATATCTATGTTTTGACGCTGGAGAATGGCAATAGCTTCCATAGTCTCAGGGAAATCTAAAGCCAATACATCGATATCAAAGACAATAGCATCGATTTGCGCTAATGCTTCCAAAATACCACCACTGCGAATGTAGATTCCATGTCGCACAGCATAGATCAGCGCTTGTAGGACTGTTGTCGAAATCGAAATTGGAACACCACTACCAAAATCGAATTGGTAGGGTGAGATAGCAGCACCAATATTACCCGTCATTAAATAAATTGTGCCACCTAAAGCCAGAGTTGGTAAAATTGCATTTCTAACGAATTCTGCTTGCAAAGCACCAATTTTTGTATCGTGAACAGGTGCTAATTCAGCCAACACAACAGCTAAACCAGCACGGGTATTAAGTCCAATTCTTTTCACCAAAACACACAACTCACCTTCAAGCAATATTGTAGAGGCGTAGATATCGTGTCCTTGGGAGCAAACAACAGGTGTAGAGCTACCTGTCAAATTCTGGGAATCGATTAAACCATAACCATAAAGAACGATCCCATCTACCAAAATCATTTCACCTGATTTGATAATGGTGCGATCGCCTTCCTGTAAATTGCTTATATGGACATGTTTTTCGTCTCCATCTACCTCTACCCAAACATATTGATCTAATTCATTTAACAAATTTAAAGACAGTTCTTCTCTAGTTTGAGTTGTATTCCCTCTGAGAGTTCTCCTAACTTCTACCAAAGCTGTCTTCAGTGAAGGCGCGATAAATTGACCTTGGACAGCCTGCATAGTCATCCAGGCTGAATCTAGCAAATCAATATTAGGCTGACGTTGATTGAGCAAACTATCAGCAGCACGGTTAAACCAAGGTGTTGCAGCTCCTGCAATTGCTAAAACTAGAATTAAAGGTGGTAACTCCAAAGGAGCTGCTAGCAAAGCCAAAGTAAGACTGAGGACAGGAAATCCTAAATCCTTCCATTGATTAACTTCCGGTTTAAGGTCTTCTCCTTCAGGTAAAGATTCTGTAAAGGGAATTTCAACACAGTTTACCGCCTGGATACAGCTAACACACTTTTCCAGCGCCATTGTGCAACAAACATCATCTTGATAGCTAACAATCAGTGAACTTGCTTGTGCATTAATACGAACCTCTGTTACAAAAGCCAGTGATTCAACTAGTGCCTTAAGTTTGCTAGCAAAGTCTGAATCATGAGCAAGTTGAGGTATACGGATACGATAACGCCCAAAAGTAGAGTGAACGACCTGATAGCTCATTACATCGAGAGAATTTGAATGAAAGGGTTTTAAATCTCACATTAGTCAATATCATAAGCTACAACTCAAACAAGTAAAAAGCTTTTGTTGTAAAACTATGTGAGAATTTTGTTGTTTTATCTGTATCTCTACAGTTCATCAATCACCCTTTAAAAAAATTTCTACGTGTATCCTCAAATTATTTCCTTCCTCTACGATATTCAGCCAAAATAACCCTTCTTTCGATACTAAATTCCTCTATCACCAACAATGTCATTCCAAATAAAATCACAAAACCAAGAATAGAAATTAATAGAATCTCATCCATAAAACTAACTCCTTATATAGCTCTTTATTCTGATAGAATATATAAAAAATCATTATAGCTTCTCCTTCTTAGTAAGTAATATTTACTATGCCAAAAGGTATAATTTTCACAAAGTTTTTAAATCAATATAAGTAGCTTAACTTTAAAAGCAGCTGTACTAGCTATTTTGTATAATTGATGAAAATCAATATAGTTTTTTGTTTGATGTTTGGTATTTATGATGTTAAAGATAATTAATTTTTTAATTAGAAGATTTTAAATGTGGTAATTTTTCGTTTAGGCAAGCTATCATCTCAGTCAATTAAAATATTGTCAAATACGCTCTGCTATGACAATCGTAATTTATAGTTTGTCGCAGCAGTTTATGCAGGTATTTAAGATGTAGCATTGCTACGTCTCTACATATCCGTGAATTGTAAATTAATATTTTGATTCAGCAACGCCTGTGTTCCTCTTGGCAGTATTAGCATCCATTGTGCCAGTAGCCACTGTACATCTATGGACAACTAAGAGTGGGATAGGAGTAATTAACAGGAGAAAATTTTTTACTTAGGAGTCTCAAAAATGACTCAAAAACAGGTAATTCTGCTACGTATGTTGGTTTTTTTGCCAATCGCATTCATAGCAGAATGGCTAAATCTTCCCGCCATCATTGTTTTTATTGCCTCCGGCTTGGCCATCATTCCCTTAGCAGCATTTATTGCTGATTCAACAGAAGCGATCGCTGAAGTTATTGGCCCATCTTTGGGGGGTTTGCTTAACTCTACTTTCGGCAACGCTACAGAGTTAATCATCGCGATTGTTGCACTTCGAGCCGGACTGGTAGATGTGGTCAAAGCTAGCATTACAGGTACAATTGTTGCCAATCTGCTCTTAGCATTAGGAGCAGCAATTCTTTTAGGAGGATTGCGGTTTAAAGAGCAAAGCTTTCAACCAACAGTTGCTCGGATCAACGCCTCCTCGTTGAATTTAGCATTAGTAGTACTGCTTTCCCCAACAGCCATTGATTTCACATCTCAAGGCTTGCAACCTGCAACAATTAATCATTTTTCAATTGTTGCTGCTTTGTTGTTGTTACTTTTCTATGGATTGACCTTGGTTTTTTCTATGAAAACCCACAAATCCATCTATCAACTCAGAGAACAAGAAGAGATTAACCAAGATGCACTTGAATCTGAGAAACATAAGACTGGTTTATGGAAGTCAGTTGGAATTTTGCTCATTTGCACGATTGTTCTGGTCTTTGTATCTGATACTCTAGTAGCAAGCCTACAAGAAGCGATTTCGGTCTTAGGTTTATCTAGTCTTTTTACAGGTGTGATTCTGATTCCCATTTTTGGAGGAGCAGTAGAGTATATTACTGCTGCCACCTTTGCGATGAAGAACAAAATGGATTTAGCGGTGGCAGTGGCGATGGGATCGAGCTTGCAAATTGCCATGTTTGTTGCTCCTGTGTTGGTATTAGTGGGTCAGTTAATGGGACAATCGATGAATTTGGACTTCAACCCCTTTGAAGTACTGGCAGTGGCGATCGCAGTCTTAATTACCAACTCCATTAGCACCGATGGCCAATCCAATTGGTTAGAAGGAGCTTTGCTTCTCATTACCTATGCTGTTGTTGGAACAGCATTCTACTTTCACCCTTAACAAGGCTAATCTCTCATCCCAATTTTTTTGAGGTCATCTCCATGTCAAGTGAAGCAAGAATCAAAGCTCAATCCTCAGATATTGAAGTTAAAGCAGAGGTAATCGAAGTTTATTCCCAATCTTCCAGTATTCAGTTAGCTAGAATTTCGACTCAAAAAGCTCCTCGTTTAGGATTTTTTGCCACAATTGCAAATGGAATTGGACAAGTAATCAGCGATGCTGCATCGCAAGCGGGAAAAACTGTTACTGAAACTACGACTGGTATGGCAGAAGTGATTAATGGCATGGCATACCAGGCTGGAAAGGCGGCGCTGGAAACTGCTGCTAATGTTGGAGAAGTTCTTGATAGCGTCACACCTCCCGGTTTAGCATATTTGTCTGCAACAGCCAACAATATGGGCGAAGTTATTGGAAGTGCTGCTTTCGTGACTGGAAAAATGGTAGCAGGAACAACTGCTGGTTTTGGCGAAGCAATTGGCAATGCTACCTCCCAATCAGGTAAGGCTGTTGCTCAGACACTATCTGAAGTAGTAGAAAACATCCCTTCGCCTGCATCCAAAGCCAAGATTCAAGAATTTGGAGGGAGCTTAATTGGAGCTACTGTAGGAGAAACAGTGGGGGGAACACTTGGAGCTGTTGTCGCCGGGATAGCGATGGGACCAGCAGGCGCGATAGTTGGTACTCAAGTAGGTAGTGTTGTTGGTTTTACCATTGGAGCACAACTTGGTGAAGATGCTATGCGGCAAGTCAATCAGATCACTCAAAAAAATTCTGAGACTGTTTCTCTGGATCAAGTCACAGAAAAGCTACAAAAACGCGGAGGTGAAATTTTAGGAGAGACGATTGGTGGAGTAGCAGGCGGAGTCGCAGGTAGAGTTGTCCTTGGACCAATTGGAATTGTTGTCGGTTCGGTAGCAGGGCAGGCAATTGGAGGGCAGTTAGGTGAAGATACGGCTCATCAATTGAATCCGACTAACCAGCCTCATCGAAAGGATAATGTAAAACCATTATCTTCTGAACAAGCAAAAAGAAGTTGGTTAAGCAATACAACCTGCAATTTCTTAGGTGAGACTGGTACAGCTGTTATCGGTGGAGTAATTGGGGTTACAGTATTGGGGCCAAAAGGCAAAGAAGTTGGCAGAAAAATTGGCCTGTTTGTAGGTAGACGAACAGACTGGAACCCTAACACAAAAATTGCAGCTAATGTCGAAGCTGGAAGTGAAGGAGAAAAGCAACAATATTTTTAACTAGAATTTGCTTTTTTGTTTTTTTAATAGAACATTTTCTCGGAGAATAAATAAGAAAAATCTGTCCAATCCTTAAACCAAAAGAATTTCAATAAGGTACGAATATCCTTAAAGAAGGTGGTACGAGTGACTAATGGTACTTAGACAAAAAGTAGCCATAAAAAACACTCAAATGCATATACAGAGAGACTTTGACATCGTTTTGCCTAGTTTCTTGATATATCTGGGTTTCAAGCATTTTTGATCCTTTGGGGTATTTCCCTTGCGCTGTATGGGTTTGAGGCTTGTTTCTGCCTTAAAAATGTCTAAGTCCCACTAATAGCTCGCTAATATTTTGATAGGTGGAATTAACTAAATCCAAAAGAGTATGAAATAAAAAAGCCAGTAAATTTAAAGACAATAAGAATTCACACAAATTATTTTGACCATGACGCGCTATTTTCCAGCCAATTGTTTTTTAGCGATCACCTCTTCCTGAAATATATAGTTCTTTTGTACTATATTTGGAATTTCAAAATGGTGATTAATAAGTAGAGAGGCGCAAAAAAACCGTAGACGCGGAGCGGCTTCTCAGAGAGTAGTATGTAACGAAAAGTAAAGTTGCCTAAAAACCTCTTCCCTTCTGCCTTATGCCTTGTCATAGCGACAATTTTTAACGCCCACCTACTTACTCTATTTATTTCAAAATGAGAATTGCTGATGAATAAGCATGATTTATACCGGAATAGGACGTTTGTTTATTTGGAAGCATAAACACGTTTTAATGGCAATCTTATACTTCCACCGACAAAATGCGGGTTTCAGCTTATCTTACCCCTGGTGACAGCTTTGCTATATCTACGCCTAAACTCCAGAATTTAGCCTCTTTGCCTACGGAAGAACCAGCGGATAAATAGCTTTTCGACCTCAATCCATATAAAGATAATGGCACTGAAGCCAATACAAACCATTAGCTCTTGGAAGGTTAGGTAGTGAGTGCCGAAGAAGTTTCGGAGTGGTTCGATATAAATCAGCAACAGTTGCAAGATGCTGGTTAAAATCACAGAAGCAAGAATAAAGGGATTGGAGAAGGGATTGATCTGAATGAATAAACGAGTGTTGGAACGAATAGCAAGTGCGTGTCCCATTTGAGCTAGACAGAGGGTAGTGAACACCATTGTCTTCCAACGATCTGGGTCAAGTGTTCCGCCTGCCGTGTTCTGCTGAGTAAAGTTGTATGCCCACATCATCATCAAGATAGTTACTACCGCTAGGACACAGCCGATGCGAATCATATAAGCTCCCAAGCCTCGCGCAAAGATGTTTTCTTTGGGGTCTTTGGGTGGCTGCTGCATGACAATTGGTCTACCTGGCTCCACTGCTAAAGCTAAGGCGGGAACACCATCGGTCACTAAGTTCATCCAGAGAATTTGTAAGGGTGACATCGGCACACCACCTAATCCTAGTAGGGGCGCAGCAGCAATAGTCAGCACTTCTCCAATGTTACTGCCTAAAATGTAACGAATGAAGCGGCGAATATTAATGTAAACAACACGACCTTCCTCTACGGCTGATACGATTGTGGTGAAGTTGTCATCTAATAGCACCATATCGCTAGCTTCTTTACTTACGTCTGTACCTGTAATTCCCATTGCCACGCCAATATCTGCCTGCTTTAATGCTGGAGCATCATTGACTCCATCTCCTGTCATTGCCACCACGTTATTGCGATGTTGAAGTGCTTGGACGATCCGCAGCTTATGTTCTGGTGAAACACGAGCATAGACACTCACCCGATCAACCTCTGCCTCCAAGTCTGCCATGCTGAGTTTTTCTAGTTGCTGTCCGGTAAGACATAATTCACCTGCTTTAGCAATACCTAAGTCTTCAGCGATCGCCTGCGCTGTTAACTGGTGATCTCCAGTAATCATAACAGGGCGAATACCTGCTGCTCGGCATTTTGCTACTGCTTCTCTGACTTCAGGACGAGGTGCATCTAGCATTCCTACTAATCCTAGCCATGTCAATCCACTTTCGGAGACATCTTCAGAAGCTTCTGGAGGCAATTCTGTTAAAAGCTTACTGGCAAATCCTAATACTCGCAGACCTCGACTTGCAAGCTGATTATTTTGCTGGAGAATTTTTCGACGCTGTTCCTCTGTAATAGATTGCCAACGATTCCCCATCTGAATATGAGTACAACGTTCTAGGGTTAACTCTGGCGACCCTTTTGTAAACATAACGTAGGGTGCAAGGTGTAGGTTATGGAACACAGAAAGTTGTTCATTACTTCTGTGAGTCTCCACCATTACACTCATACGCTTACGCTCTGAGGAGAAAGGAAACTCGGCAACGCGACGGAAATAAGTCTCTTGCTCATGCTTGCGGAACCCAGCTTTACCTGCAACAGATAGTAATGCTCCTTCTGTGGGATCTCCCAAAATTGCCCACTCACCACTTTCTTTTTGCAAAATTGCATCATTACACAGCACACAAGCAAGCATGAGTGCCTGAAGTTCTGGCTGCTGTTGAGGTGAGATCATTTTAGATGGTTGATTTACCATACCCATCTCATAAAATTGACCTTCAGGACTGTAGCCTTCTCCTGTGATGCTGACAGAACTGCTAGGTGTATGCAGTGCCTGCACTACCATTTTGTTTTGGGTGAGAGTTCCAGTTTTGTCTGAGCAAATGGTGGTAACAGAACCAAGAGTTTCTACAGCAGGAAGTTTGCGAATGAGGGCGTTGCGCCTTACCATTCGCTGGGTTCCCAGTGCCAAGGTAACGGTGATTACTGCTGGTAAGCCTTCTGGAACAACGGCAACTGCCATGCTGAGGGAAACTTTTACTAATTCCTCAAACAACGAGGGATGAACAATCGTGCCACCCACTATGACTAGTGCCACCAATATTAAGGAACCCGTGACTAGGGTATTTCCCAGTTGGCTCATGCGCTTTTGCAAGGGGGTAGGCTCAGATTCCACTGACTGGAGTGCGGTGGCAATCTTGCCCAGTTCTGTTTGCATTCCAGTTTCAGTAACTATGGCTGTTGCCCGTCCTTGAACAACTTCAGTCCCCGAAAAAACTAAGTTGATGCGATCGCCTAATGGTGCATCTTTTGGTAACAGCACTTCTGCTTGTTTGTTGACTGCATGTGCTTCTCCTGTGAGGGCTGCTTCTCGCACTTGCAGATTCGCAGCTTCTACCAAGCGTCCATCGGCTGCTACTTTGACTCCGGCTTCTAGCAGCATAATGTCTCCTGGCACCAGTTCCTTTGACTCTACTTCTACTGGCTTGCTGTCCCGGATGACTCGCACTTTTGATGAAGCTAGGTTTTTTAGTGCTGCCAGGGCTTTTTCCGCACCACTTTCTTGAATGTAGCCTAGTACGCCATTCAAGATTACCACTACAAAAATCGCGACGGCATCCTTGGGAAAAACGAACTTCCCAGCTGTAAAAGATTCGCGAATATCCAAAATTGCAGAGATGATTGCAACTGCAATCAGCATTAGCAGCATGATGTTTTTGAACTGGTCCCACAAGATTTCTAGGGGTGTACGTCCTCCCGTCTCTACTAATTCGTTAGAACCATGGCGCTGCTGTTTTTCTGTAATTTGTGTGGTTGTTAAACCAAAGGTGCGATCGCTTTCCAGCTCTAAGAGTGCTTGATTAACCTGCAAGGTATGCCAAGCCGGAGCTTCAGGCTTCGCAAAAGCTGAGTCTGATATGGTACTAGAAGACATGGATCGAAATTCCTAGTAATGCTGCTATGTCTACTTGCAATATTTTATAGTACTCACTCTACTATACAGCACTATTAAATAGTATCAAATATAATTTTAATTAATATCACTCTTCAGTACTTTTAATTGATTGCTAATTACTAAAATTGGCAGATACCAGTTCAGAAGTACCGATTAGGCTCCTCCCTTAGTGCAAAATAAGATCCCCTAATTTTTGGAAAAGTCATCCTATAACAGGATTTTGGATTGACCCCACGGATCAATCCGCTTTCTTGTACCATCAAGGAATGATTGGTCAGGAATCTTGGCGATCTGAATTGTTTACAACTCAAATAGGATTGCTATATATCTATGGCAATAAATAATAGTATCTGTAAAAGATTTAAATACTATTAAATAGTATTAAGTATAATCTAAAATTATAGTTATCAATAATAACTCTTACCTATGGTTGGTAATCCTTTTATTCCTCAATATCTAGTAGGCAGACAGGCAGAACTACAGCAAGTTAGTACAATTCTTGCCCAGGATGGCGACCTGATGGTGGCAGGTGTTCCAGGAAATGGGCGACGAGCGCTCATTCGTTGGGCTGCTCAACAGGTAGGAGCCAGGGTGTTGGAAATCGACTGTCTGCGAGCGACAAATTCTTCTCGTTTTTTGGAACTTTTAGCAGAAGGACTGCTGGAAGTTTTCTCAAATCCAGCCGAACTAGAACTTATCCAACGATGGAGTACTGAACACCCGTTAATTCTGGAACAATATTTGACACGACGAACTCGCCTTGTCTGGCACGTCCCATCTAAGGATAACTGGATGATCTTACAAGCTCTCTTGACCCTCCCACAAGTAATGGCAGAATGGTTAGATTGCCGAGTTGTGTTGGTATTTCAAAATTTTCCCCACATTTGCTCTTGGGATCGAAGTGGGAAGTGGGAAGATTATTTGCGCCAGGAAGTTGATCGGCAAAACCGTGTTAGTTATGTCCTAATTGCTACAATCCCAGAGCCTTGGGTTTACGAAAGCAACTTGCATGTCGTTACCCTAGCACCTCTGGAGCGTAAAGACCTCCAATCCTGGGTTATGAACGCGATGGCAGCAGAAGGACTCAAGTTTGAAGCAGATAGTCAAGCACTTAATATGTTTCTCAACTACGTCCAAGGTCATCTTGGTGATGCTATAGCTCTTGCTCGTCGTATATGGCTAGACTGTCGAGCTTTTGCAAGGATAAAGGATGAAGGCACTAATAAGAAAAATGCGTCTGAAGTCATGAACTCTCAACTGCAATCTTCAAGTCATCCTTTAGATTATCCTTTTGAAGACGGATTGATTCAAACTCACCACGTCCATCGTAGTGCTTTAAGTTTAGTGGAAGATCTATCTCTAACTTTTGAGTCCTTGCTTTTACTACTTCCACCCATTCAGGGTCGTGTTCTAGAAAGTCTAGCTCTTGATCCAACTGATAGCCCTCACTCACGCGAGTATATTGAGAAGCATCAACTTTCTAGAGGAGGAGGTTTGCAAGGGGCGCTGGCTGGATTGGAACAAAAAGGACTTGTTTACGGTTCCAAATATAGCTATCGGATAGCTATGCCGTTGTTAGCATTCTGGCTCAAGCACCGTCTGGGTTAAATGATAATCAAGAAAAAGGGCATGACGGGAAATCCGGCGATCGCACTCAACCCATAGGCAAAAATCGTCAGAATTATTGAGCCAAGAATAGATATGATCAGCGATAACAGAATATTGGGAACCAACAACGCAAGCGTGTTCATAAACCGATTGAACCGTTGAGTCCAACCATTGTTTCGAGGGGCAAAGCTCAAAGAAGAGTACATAAGTACCTCAAATTTTATATTTCAAGGGAATACATTACCGTTAACATCACCTTATAGCGGTTCTCGCTCAGATGAGGTACATTCTCAAAGTTGAAATGATTTATCTATGAAGTCTAGCTATACTTCATTAGCATAGGAAACGCTATATCACCAATCTAATGCAAGCATGATAGAATTTTTGCCAATACTAAGCTGAAGAGATGAATA
The DNA here is from genome assembly GCA_019359115.1 of Pelatocladus maniniholoensis HA4357-MV3. GTDB lineage: Bacteria > Cyanobacteriota > Cyanobacteriia > Cyanobacteriales > Nostocaceae > Pelatocladus > Pelatocladus maniniholoensis. The sequence continues at coordinate 2,025 of JAHHHW010000030.1, read as the reverse complement.
TTATCTTATCGTTGCAATCAACTATTAGTATAGTAACGCACTATTAATTTTCTGAGTCAAGAGGTAATTTTTCTGGTACATTTCAATTAGTAGGAAATAGCAAGTACTTGGACAAATAAATTATGTTTAAGCAGATGAGAAATGCCGCAAGAATTATTGTTGGCTCTATATCCACTGTAGTAGGTGTTGTTGGGATAGTTCTCCCCCTGATTCCTGGTATTCCATTTCTTCTTGTAGCTGCGGCTTGTTTTAGTTCTCTCGAACCTTAAACTCCTGGTTAATTGACCAATTTTTATCACAATTGGTCAATTGTTTGAAAAATTTAGTTAATTTCAATAACTTATCCTTACTCACATAGAATTACATGAATATTTATAGTCTGGGTTAGTTAAATTTACTTAATACTAGCTAGAGTTCTTTATGATCTAAATTTCAGATGAATTTCAGTAATTCTAGAGTGAAAGGTTAATATTTAAATGAGCAGAATCATTACATTTATTGGTAAAGCAGGGATAGGGCATACAACGCTAGCGATCGCTACTGCCAAATGGTTTTCTCAACAGGGGAAAGAAGTACTATTTGTGACTCATACCCCTAGTCCCAATGCTGAAATTTTGTTGAAAACTCCTCTGACGAATATTCCCCAGGTTGTTGCTCCCAATATGCAAGCTGTTCAGTTGCAGACTACAACAATGCTTGACCAAACCTGGGAAGAATTTAAGAAAATATTGTCCCTCTATATCCCAATACCTGACTCTGAAGAAGTCTACTCAGGGGAGTTAATTTTACTCCCTGGAATTGACAGTCTCCTCTATTTTAATGCTATGCGCCAGTACTATCAGAGTGGCGAATATGAAGTCATTGTTTATGACAGTCGAGGAGATTTGGAAACACTGCGGATGTTAGGCATACCAGGAATGTTGGATTGGTATTTTCATCGTTTTGGAAAGATATTTGAGGGATTTAGCTTAAATAAAATTGCTGATTCTATTGGCGGGCCATTAGCTTCTGCAATTGTTTCAGCAAATATGGATACTGAAAAATTGCAACAAGGTTTGGATCAAATCCGCAGTTGGATTGCTCAAGGTATTGCTGTTGTAGGAGATTCAAGTAAGCTGACATCTTACCTTATAACAAGCAATGAACCGGGGGCGATCGCCGAGACTCGATGGCTTTGGGGAAGTGCACAGCAGGTAAACTTAATGGTTAGCGGTGTTCTGGTTTATCAGTGTCAGAAAAGCGACGACCTAAACAATTTACAGCAAGTTTTTGCTCCGTTGAGTGTTACTTCCATTCCAGCTTTAAAGGAGCATAACTGGGAATCTTTGCTAAAAGCTCTACCTGATTTTAACCACAATCATCAGGCTCCTTTTCCTCTCAAGATTGATCTAGAATCCCGTCAGTTATTTGTATTTTTACCGGGATTCACTAAAAAACAGGTTAAGTTAACTCAACATGGTAAAGAACTCACTGTTGAAGCAGGGGAGCAACGGCGAAATATCTTTTTACCTCCAGATTTGCAAAAACTATCTCTTAAATCAGGCAAATTTGAAGAACCATATCTCATAGTTTCTTTTGAAGAGAAGCAAGAACAGTGTTAGGTCATTCAATTTTGGATTTTAGATTTTGAATTCATTCCATAACAGGTAAACATATGGGTTGGTTAATCACATTAGTGACGGAAGCTATTACTGAATTTATTGTTAATGTCCTGATAGAGTGGGTTAGGTCAGTTATTGTTGAAGCGATCGCCACTTTCATGACAGAAATAGTAGTTGGCTTGATTGCGGAATGGGTTGCACAAACAGTAACTGCATTACCCACAGAGCTAGCGGCGTTTGTCAGAAGGAGCCTGGCTGTCTCTTAAATGTAAAAATTTTACTTGAAGTTAGATTACCTAATAAACATCTCCAAAATAGTATATTTTGTGGTAAAAGAACGTCAATAGAAGTTTTTTGACACCAAAATATGAGTAACGTACTAAATCACATAGAGGAGAATCCTCAAGAAACCAAGCGATTAATA
>JAHHHW010000029.1 GCA_019359115.1 Pelatocladus maniniholoensis HA4357-MV3 | reverse complement strand
GTGAAGGACAAGCTGCGGCATTACGCCGTGCCTATGATCGAGCAGGTTACAGTCCCCATACACTTGATTTTGTCGAAGGACATGGAACTGGGACTGTTGTGGGCGATCGCACAGAACTAGAAGGTATAGCCTTAGCCATGAGTACTGATGGCGAACCCGATCCCCGTTCCTGTGGGATCACCTCCTTCAAATCCCTAGTTGGTCACACGAAAGCCGCAGCAGGTATTGGAGCCTTCATTAAATCAGTCATGGCTGTCAACCGCCGAGTCATCCCTCCGGTAGCTGATTGCCAAGAACCCAACGCAGTATTTGAGACTTCCGCCCGTTCACTTTACCCGATTTTACAAGGAGAAGTTCGTCCTCAAACAGATATTCTGCGCGCTGGTGTCTCTGCGATGGGATTTGGCGGCATTAATTGCCATGTCACCCTTGAATCTGGCGATCCTCCGGCTGAGAAACTGCAAACCTCTATTGAAGAACAATCTTTATTAGTTTCCAATCAGGATACAGAGATTTTTGTCTTGAGTGCTAAATCAATTCCGGCTTTACTTGAACAAACGCGGACTTTAATCAATACCGCAGAAGGTTTGAGTTTTGCAGAAATAGTTGACCTAGCTGCACACTTGAGCCGCAATCTCCAGCCCCAACTGCCAATTCGGGCAGCTTTAATTGCAGGTAAGCCCGAAGAGTTAGTTAACCATTTAACTCTGTTAGAAAAATTGTTACATGAAATGCCCCCTAAAAAAGGAGAGTTAATTACTAGCCCACAAAAAGAAGTGTGGGTAGGCAATAATGTCCAACAAAACCAAATCGGTTTTCTCTTTCCTGGACAGGGTTCCCAGAAATTGAATATGGCTCGTTGGCTGGTAGAGCGTTATCCCTGGGCTAGAGAACTAGTAGAGCAAGCAGATATCTGGTTAGGTGAGGCTAGTTTTGATGGGGTGCGAGAGTCCATGTATCTGCCCCTGGATCGTGCTGTTAACCAAGAGCAAGTTGCAGAGTGGTCGAAAGCACTAGCACAAACAGCAGTTGCTCAACCTGCGATCTCTTTGGCTTCATTGCTTTGGTTGCATTATCTTAAGCATCTTGGTATCAAGCCAATTGCTGTAGGTGGTCATAGCCTGGGCGAACTAACTGCTTTTCACGCAGCCGGAGCCTTTGACGAGAAATCACTTTTAAGTCTAGCCGCAATTCGAGGACAGGCTATGTCTGCGACTGCGGAAGGCGAAAACCAGGGTGCGATGGCAAGTCTAGCTTGCTCTCAAGAAACAGCAGAGAATATTCTCAAGCAAGTCAGTGGTTACGTCGTTCTGGCTAACATAAATAGTCCAAAACAGATGGTGATCTCTGGTGAATCGGCTAGTGTTGAACAAGCGATCGCACTAGCTCAAGCAGCAGGAATTCGCACTCATCTACTACCAGTTTCCAATGCTTTCCATTCGCAATTAGTTGCAACCGCAGCAGAACATCTCAGAAAGCAAGAACTGATCCCAGAGCAGTTAGAACAAATTAACGTATCTTTATTCTCAAGTGTAGATGGTCAGCAGCAAAAGCAGGGGCTATCGTTACGTGAACACTTTGCCAATCAAATTCTGGCGCAGGTAGATTTTGTCTCACTAGTGAAAACACTGGGTCAAACCTGTGATTTACTTGTAGAGGTAGGGCCAGGGAAAGTTCTTTCCGGTTTAGTCAGCGATATTAATGATAACAAGAAAGTATCTTGTTTCCCGGTTGAATCTAAACCCGGACTACACAAAGATTTGCATGTCATGCTGGCTGCTATATTTGTGCGTGGCAATGAAATAAAATGGGAAGTTCTCTACGAAAATCGTCTTGTTCGTCCCTTTGTACCAGTATCAGCACGAGTATTCATTGAAAATCCCGTAGAGCGACCATTCCAGATATCTGCCGACCAAATATCTAAAATCTCTCCTCCTTCTGTGCAGACACTTTCTAACCCACAAAACCAAGTTCCTTGGGAAATTCTGTCTAATTACATTTCCCAACGAGGTAGGTTTTTAACAGAGGTGATCCGAGCAGACTTGCAAACTTTGTCACATATTCCTAGCCAAAGCAACGGCAATGGTTTTGCTGCCACTAATGGTTCTAGCAAAAATGGCTCCTCGAAGAATGGTTTCTCTAGTCCAAATAATGGTTCTTCACGAACTCCTAGTTTGGCAACAGTTCCCTTAGAGACGCAAATTGAAATCCCTCAAACTGCTCAAACACATATCAATGGCAATCAAACTAGTAGTGTAGAAAACTTTCTTGTAGACTTTATTGTCAAACAAACAGGTTTCCCACCACAAAGCGTCACACCAAACATTAGACTTCTCGATGATCTCAACCTTGATTCTATTAAAGCAGGGGAATTAATTGCTGCTGCCACCCAACAATTTGGTGTTGCGGGTAAGATTGATCCTGCGTCTATGGCTAATGCCACAATTCAAGAGATTGCTGAGGCAATTCGGCTAGTTATCCCAGAAAGCAATTCTCAGCCAGAAATAGCTGAAATACTTCCAACCCATAGCCTTGCTACTAATGGCAATCAAACTAGTAGTGTAGAAAACTTTCTGGTGGACTTTATTGTTAAACAAACAGGTTTTCCGCCACAAAGCGTCACACCCAACATTAGACTCCTCGATGATCTCAACCTTGATTCTATTAAAGCAGGGGAATTAATTGCTGCTACCACCCAACAATTTGGTGTTGCGGGTAAGGTTGATCCTGCGTCTATGGCTAACGCCACAATCCAAGAGATTGCTGAGGCGATTCGGCTAGTTATCCCAGAAAGCAGTAATGGGAATGGGAGCGTAAGCAATGGAACAAATGGAGTGAAAAGCTCCACAAATGGCTCTCAGCTACAGGCTCGCAGGCAAACTGAACTAACACAAACACCAGAGCGCGATCGCAAACCACGAGTACGTGACTACATAGTTAGAACCATTGCAGAGGCATCTACACCAGTTGCTTTTGGGAAGCATCCTGATGAAAACTGGCAAACTGCTAACGTCGTTATTCTCTGTGAAACCACTGAAACTCTCGTAGCCGAAGTGTTGTGTAAAAAACTACGTAATCAAGGCGCTCAAGCCCAAATCTTATCCTTTGCGACAGCACAGGCTGAAGCAGTCATTGATAAAAGTGAGTTTACTCATTTTATTGCTGTACTTCCGCAAAAACCGAGTAGTGGGTCGTCAGCAGACACTCGTTTACTCAACATGATTGAGCGGTTACGCAGCATAGCCACTCCCCTGCTAGCTTCCCAAGCATCCCGCACCCATACAACAGTAGCGTATATTCAATTTGGTGGTGGACATTTCGGTACACAGCCACCGCTTGCAGATATCGAGCAATGCTGTGCGATCGGTTTTGCATCTAGTCTGCATTTAGAACGCCCTGATCTCAAAGTACGAGTGATTGATTTTTCTACCAAGCTTAGTCCCACCAAAATTGCGAAATGTGTAACAAAAGAGCTTGCTACTTCTCATTTCTACTTAGCTGCGGGCTATGATGCAACTCTGAAGCGTTATGTTCCTCGTCCGCAAGTGCAAGAACCAGCCGAGTATGAAGAACGAAATATTACCTGGTCTTCTAAAGATGTGATTCTTGTTACTGGTGGAGCCAAGGGTATTACTGCGGAATGTGCCTTAGCTTTGGCGAAGAAAACAGGGGTACGCATGGCTCTAGTTGGTCGTTCACCGCTCCCAGACAAACATACTGTTGGTTCTGGAAATGCAGAAGTGATGCGGACTCTCGAACGCTTTAGTGCTGAAGGATTAACCTGTCTTTGCTACAGTTGCGATGTTGCTGATCCCGAATCTTTGAGGGCTGTCCTACGACACATTCGCCAAGATCTTGGCGAGATTACTGGAATCATTCACGGAGCCGCCCTCAATTGGCCGAGACTGATTGAGCAAGTCTCAACAGAAGCAGCATTTGATGAAATTAAGCCCAAGCTTAAAGGCATACTCAATTTATGTCAGGAATTTGCCGAAACGCCTTTGAAGCTCTTTGCTGGTTTCTCATCCGTGATTGGTATTACGGGAATGCAGCGTAATGCTTGGTACGGTTTCTCCAATGAAGCTTTAGATTTGATTTTGCGCCGTTTCCAAGCTCAACACCCAGAAACTGCGGTTGTTTCAATGGCATTTAGTGTCTGGGAAGAAGTTGGTATGGGGGCGCGGATGGGTAGTGTTCGCAGCCTGAATAAAATGGGAATTAAGGCGATCCCCAAAGATGCAGGTGTAGATCGGTTCTTGCATCTAATCGAGAACGAAGCTGCTGATATGCGAGTAGTGGTTGCTGCTCCTATGCAAGCTCTTTCTGCCTTTGAAACCAGTGGCTTTGATACTTGGTTCCCAGAAAGGTGTTTACCACCCCAAGAGTCAAAATTCTTAGAACGGGTGCTGCTGTGTGAACCTGGTGTGGAAATGGTTGCACGGGCGCACTTGAGCTTAGAGCGAGATTCTTACCTTCTCGATCATCTCTATAAAGGTTCATACCTGTTTCCCACGGTTTTCGGCTTAGAGGCTATGGCTCAAGCAGTTGCCTATGTTACGGATAAGAATACTCTACCAACTCTAGAAATTGCAGATATTCGCTTAGAGCGCCCAATTGTCGTTGATCCAGAAAAAGGGCTGGATATCGAAATTCATGCAGAGGTACTTGAGCGAGAGTCTAAAAATGCTCCCCAGGAGGTGTGTGTAACTATTAAGACTGAAAAAACAGGATTCAATATTAGTCACTTTTCTGCTACTTTTGTTCTTGGCAGCCAAAAAACTCCTGCTCCAGAGTTGGTCGAACTTCCATCTACAGCCTTAGATATTCGACCCCAAGAGGATCTCTATAGTTGGTTGCTATTCCAGGGGCCACGTTTCCAACGCTTGCAGAAAATTTACACGCTAGATGCTGAAAAATGTGTCTTCCGCACCCAAAGAAACTTTAGTTTCTCCCCTGCTCAAGCAGATAATGTAGATCGCTCAGAAGGGCCATTCTTACTCGGAGATCCTTACTATAGAGATTCATTACTTCAAGCTGGACAATTGTTGATCCCACAGGATAATTGCCTACCTGTAATGATTGAACGGATCGAAATCTACCAGCCAGAAAGTGAGTTGAGTGATTCCTGTATCTGTATTACCGTAGCTCAGGGTCAGTCAGGGAAGCAATTCCGCAATAGTGTGGTTGTCATAACTGAAGATGGGCGTGTTGTTGAAAAACTGAATGGATACGAAGCACGGTTACTAGAACACCGCAAAGATAATCCGACGGTGGAAGAATTGGCTGATCCCCAATGTAGAGATGAAGTACTACTGCACCACAAAATTAGTGATCACGCCCATTCTTTTGGAGTTAGCGCCCCTGAGATTTCTCTCGCTTATTTACCCGAAATCAGTACTCTCTCGCCAGACGAACGTCACACCCAAGAGTTGCCCTTATTCTACCAAGCTCTCGGTAAACTACTAAACTCCGATGTCTCACAAACACAAATTAACTGGAGTGCATCTGGAAAACCAATTGTGGATGGAGTCGGAATGGAGGGAGTAGAAGTTTCTCTTTCTCACGATCAGCGCGTCTGTCTGTGTGTAGCCGGACAAGGATCTCAAGGTTGCGACATTGAGCCTGTAAGTTATCGTAGCCAGCAGGATTGGAATGCATTACTCAGTGAGGCGCGACAACCGTTAATGCAACAACTGCTGCTGCGTTCTGATGACTCAGGGGATTTGGCTGGAATGCGAATTTGGACGGCTGTAGAAGCCCTGCGTAAAGCAACTGGAGCCAAGGACATCAGCTTAAGAATTGCCCAGATTGAAGGAGACAGCGTCCTGTTTCGTGATATGTCGGCTGGTAGTCAACTGAAAGTTCTCACTTTCCCTGTGCAGTTGACACGAGGCTCACAAAGGATGGTTGCATTGATTGTACAGGATGCTAAACCACAATCAACAAATGGAATTTATACCGAGAGGGGAGGTAATGAATTAATTGTTGTGAGGGCGTAAATATAGGTACAACTTTGCGTAAAAAAATAGTGAAATCAAACACAAAGGAATACAGAGTTTTGGTGTAAAAGTTTTGCGATGAATTTACGCAAAGTTCTACTCAGTTTACTTGGTTTAACTAAAGGTTATGGCTGTTGACCAGAAGTTGTTTGAAGAACCCCAAATTTTAACTACACAAAAGCCAATGTTGATGAACAATACTCAATCCCAAGTTTACGATGTTGTGATTATGGGTGCTGGTATGGCAGGAGTTTGCCAAGCTCGCCATCTGCTACTCAATATCCCTAACATCAAGATTGCTTTAGTCGATCCTCGTTCTGAAGAACGGGCTGACAAGGATATGAAGGTTGGTGAATCAACCGTTGAAATTTCCACTCTGATGATTTGTAAGGAGTTGGGACTTTATGATTATATGATTGAAAATCATCCACCTAAGTTTGGCTTGAATTTTCATTGGCCCAAAGACCCTGCTCAAACCGAAAACACAGATGACTATTATCATCTCTGGGCTACTCGCCAGCCGCCCCTAGCTTCTATTCTGATTCATCGCGCCAAGTTTGAGCGGGATGTCCTCAAAATGAATAGGGAAATGGGAGTTGAATTTTACAACGGTCGAGTTCTAGATGTTGACTTCACCTCTGGCGATGAGCTAAATACTATACAAGTCAAATTGAGTGATCGCCAGGTTGAACTAAAAGCCAAACATGTCATTGATGCTGCTGGCCGCAACTTCATCATCGGTCGCAAGACAGACAATTTGGTTTTTGGGCCAGAAAACCTTTATGGAGTAAATAACGGTTCTGCATGGATGCGAGTCAGAAATGTCGATCGCACTATTTTCCATAGTGGTTATGACCCTGCAAATGCCACATGTAGCCATTACTATGCCACAAATCACTGGATGGGTCATGGACATTGGGTGTGGATGATCCCGACGGATACCCAAACTATGGAATTGTCTATTGGACTAGTTCACCATCATCAGGTCATACCTGCTCAAAGTGTTAATACCAAGGAAAAGTTCTATGCTTTTCTAGAGGCTAATCATAATGTTGTTTACCAACTGCTCAAAAGCGGGGAGGAAATAGATTTCCATTATCTGCCAAGGCTAGCCCATAAAAGTAAGCAGATGTACTCTAGAGATAACTGGTATGTCATTGGTGATGCAGCTGCCATGTTTGATCCGTTTTACTCGATGGGAATGACAATGATGTCCTTTCAAATCGAAAACGTCACGGAGATTATTCGGGCAAAATTTGCAGGTGAGGCTGATGTAGAGAAAAAGCGCATTGTTTATAACAACTTTGCTGTCAACATGATTGTTCGCAATAATCACCTCGTCAGCCACCATGAGAAACAACTCGGTAACGCCAGTGTCATGAGTTGGCGGATCTTCCTCGAAAATATGTGGTGGTTCGGGGTGCTGATCCCCATGTATATTGGCAAATGGCATTTAGATTTACCGTTTCTCCACAAGTTTGGTAAACAAGGACGTGGTGCAGTTGTTGCTGAAACCTTGGAAGAAGCATATGAGCTTTTTGACAAGCTGTTGGAGAAAAAGCAGAATCTCGGATTTATGTATACTCATCGTACGGATGAATTACCTTTTGGGTATTCAATCACTAAAGACATTAGTAAGTACATAGGTCTGAGTAAATACGAGCCTCAACACTGCAACATCTATGCCGAGATGAGAAATACTTATTTCTTCGTTGCTTTATGGTATCTGAAGTTGTTGTGGAAGGGATTTGGTTTGCGAGGTTTGTTAGCACCAAAAAATGTTAAACGAGTTTTGACCTTGTTGAAAGTATCTGCTCAATCCTATATAGATGAGTTAGTTTATGACTATCAAACCAGAAAAATTCCAACCAACACCGCAGTTGCAAAGCAAAGAGAAGAGTTCAAAACTTATGAACCCCGCACTGAACTCCAGCCCTGGGACAATCTGACAACTGTAGATGCTAATGGTAATAACAAACAGGTGTCAATGGTTCCAGATTTAGCTGAAGTTAGCGGCTAAATTCCAGCTTTCAATTCAGCGTTGTACATAAGATTAGGGATCGGATAACTTCTCAATAACCGCTGCAAAAATGAGCAAATAATTCTTAGTTAGATGAGAATAGTTGCTTCCATAGGGATTGAAAATACTTTATTCTTTGAAGCTGCCTTTGCTGTAATGACATCAGGTAGATAGGGAACACTCTCATCTCCCTTCAAGCGGGAGATTAAGTATTGCCAAAACGAATAGGCAAGTTTGCGACAAGTTTTCGGCTCTTGCGTCCTGAGCGTGCTAAATTTATTTAAAAATAAGTTGAAATCTTTACCTGACTTTTGTTACAGCCATTATTGACTACGATTTGGTATCCAGGCTGAAATTGAGACTATAAACACCTGTAAGCCTTGATTTGAAAGGAAAGTTATCGACCATAATTAAAAATTTGGCACGCTAAGAACGAAAGAACCGCTTTTCTAGCGCTTATTGAGAAGCTACGGGATCGGGGATTCTGCTCTAAATACTCTACCTAGCTGAATCACCGCCCTTTTCTAACACAATTCCTTACTAAACTAAACTTTTAAAGTCAGGAGGATAAGGCTTTATGCTTACCCAAAGCTCAGTTAAAATTAGCAATAGCTTAGAACAACAAAAACATTTTTTTCGGACTGGTAAAACTAAAGATATTGATTTTCGGATTGTACAATTGCAAAAATTAAAGCAAGCAATAAATGATAACCAACCGAATATCTTTAAAGCTTTAAAGGCTGATTTAAATAAATCTGGCTTTGATGCTTACTTTGAATTTATCGGAATTATTAGGGAAATCGATTATGCTCTCAAGCATATTAAAGATTGGGTAAAACCGAAAAAAGTTGCTACTCCTTACCATCAGTTTCCCGCTTCAACTCATATATATTCTGAACCTTTTGGTGTTACTTTAATTATTGGGCCTTGGAATTATCCATTTAACTTAGTAATGACTCCTTTAATAGGAGCGATCGCATCTGGTAATTGTGCTGTTTTAAAACCTTCCGAAATATCTGCTCAATCCTCTGGTGTAATTGCTGAAATTATCAGTAAAACTTTTGAGCCTTCCTTTATTAAGGTTATTGAAGGTAGTGCAGAAGTTAGTCAAGAACTATTATCAGAAAAATTCGATCATATATTTTTTACTGGTGGCACAGAAGTTGGTAAAATTGTGATGTCATCTGCTGCCAAATATCTAATTCCAGTTACTCTCGAACTAGGTGGCAAAAGCCCTTGCATCGTTGATGAAAACACCCATTTGGAATATACTGCTAAACGGATTGTTTGGGGAAAATTCATCAACGCTGGACAAACTTGTACTGCTCCCGATTATCTGCTTGTGCATAAAAGGATTAAAGCAAGTTTGTTAAATAAGATTGAGAAATATATCAAAGAATTTTATAGTGATGTCCCTTCAAAAAGTACCAATTATTCCAGAATAATTAATCAAAAGCATTTTTTACGACTTGCTAATTTACTAAACGATGGGACAATTATAGTAGGAGGAGAAACTGACCTACAAGACCTATACATTGCTCCCACTGTTATCGATCGAGTCTCTTGGCAAGACAAAATCATGCAGGAAGAAATTTTTGGTCCGATTCTTCCTGTGATTGAATACACAAATATAGATGAAGCGATCGCCATCATTAACGAAAATCCCAAACCCTTAGCGCTTTACTTCTTTTCTAAGAATAAACAACATCAAACTAAGGTATTGCAGTCAACGGCATCAGGTGGCGTTTGTATTAATGATACAGTCATGCATTTAACTATTCCTACCTTGCCTTTTGGAGGAGTTGGTGAAAGTGGTATGGGTCGTTATCACGGTAAAGCTGGTTTTGAAAACTTTTCTTATCAAAGAAGTGTATTAAAAAAGTCTTTTATCTTCGATTTGAAATGGAGATATTACCCTACTACTCAAGGTGTAAAAAAACACTAAATACCCGGATAAAGTTCATGGCATTTCCGCACTTTAATTTTGCCCAATTGCAAGTTTTAAACTGAATAATTATCAACAAATTTACGATTGATTAAAGTGAACAAAGAGAACAAGAATGGTCACAACAACAGTCAGTCCTTATCTGCAAGGAAACTTTGCTCCAGTACAAGAAGAAATCACCACTGATGAACTCGTAATCATTGGGAAGTTACCACCTGAATTATCTGGAATGTTTGTTCGCAATGGCCCAAATCCTAAGTTTGCTCCTATTGGTCGTCATCAGTGGTTTGATGGTGACGGGATGTTGCATGGGGTGCAAATTAATCATGGTAAAGCTTCCTATCGCAATCGCTACGTGCAAACTAGAGCTTTGAAAATGGAAATTGAAGCAGGGCGATCACTATGGAAAGGGCCAACAGAACCACCTAATTTTGAACTTCCTCCTAATAATCTGTTTGGACCTTTCAAGAATACTGCCAACACTGCTGTAGTTTGGCATGGTGGAAAACTTTTAGCTCTGTGGGAAGGAGCTGAACCATACGAAATTGTAGTACCCAACTTAGATACTATTGGGCCATATAATTATCAAGGTAAACTTGCATCTCGCTTTACAGCCCATCCTAAAGTTGATCCGGAAACTGGGGAGATGATGTTTTATGGCTATGCTGTGACTTCGCAACCATATCTGCAATATAGTGTTGTGTCACAGGAGGGAGAATTAACAAAAACTGCAACTATCGATATACCAGCACCAGTGATGATGCATGACTTCGCCATCACTGAACACTACACTATTTTCATGTATCTGCCTCTGACTTTTAGCATGGAAAGGATCATGCGGGGAGAATCAGCTTACTTGTTCGAGTCAGATGTTCCCAGTCGCTTTGGTATCCTTCCTCGTCATGGAGATAACAGTAATATTCAATGGTTTGAGGCTCCCTCTTGCTACATTTTCCATACTGTTAATGCTTATGAGGTTGGAGAAGAAATTGTCCTCATCGCTTGTCGGATGAGTGGGACAACATGTCTTGACATCCCAACAAAGTTTAATGATGGTCAGGATGACAAGCCAAGACTGTACCGTTGGCGATTCAATCTACGTACAGGTGCGGTTTATGAAGAACCACTGGATGATCTAGCATCAGATTTTCCTAGTCTGAATCAGCAAAGATTGGGACGACAAAGCCGATATGCTTATACAGCAAAAATGGCATCTGGGCAAAGGATAGCATTTAGCTTTGACGGATTGCTGAAATATGACTTTACAACCGACTCCTCACAGGTATATGAGTTGGGATCAGGTCGTTTCGGCGGAGAAGCGGTTTTTGTCCCTCGCTCCAATGCTAAGACAGAGGATGATGGTTGGTTAATGACTTTTGTTTATGATACAAGGCAACAAGCCTCTGAATTGCTGGTGTTAAATGCCCAAGATTTAACTACTGAACCTGTAGCTCGTATTTTCATTCCCCAGCGAGTTCCTTATGGTTTTCATGGAATTTGGATTCCACAGGAGTTGTGAATTTAAACATAAGTATGAACTTTTGAAACTTCTCCCCACATTGGGGAGAGGTTCACCAAAGAGGTTAAAGCTGGCTTGCGGTTTCGTGCGCTCTGTTACCTTGCCCAAAATCAACCTGCTGTCACGACTTGAAATGATAGTCCGAAACAAAAACCAACTATTTCAATTAGGAGAAGCAAAGTGACACAAGATATCATATCCACCGAAACCAGAAAACTACGCGGAGTTCCCCTTTTGCCTCCTGAAGCAGCTCAACGCTTGGGAAAAATACATGGCACTTACAGTCAGGGCTACGAAATAGGAACTGCTGCCGAAGACTTGGAAGCAATTCTTCCGAAATTAAATGCAGTTACAGCCGACTTGCTCGGATTTGCATTAGAGGGAGTAGGTACAGGTTTAGCACAACGAGATTTACTTGCACCTGCTGATTACAATCGAGTAGAAACTTTTGTTAAAGGCCCTGGGGCTGCTTATGAGAACTTTGTGTATGTAGGGTTGGGTTTGATGCTAGGCAGAAAAAAGTTGCCTATCAAACCATATTTAAAATCACTTAGCTTAACTAGGAGTTGGTTAGTACTCGATGGCTATGGCTTTCAACATGGTTTCACCCATTGGCAAGATTATCTCCAAGGTCAACCAATACCTGAACCACTGACTGGCTATGCTTGTCAAGTTTTTGACCAAGGTATGGGGCGCAGTATTTGGTTTATTGATGGTACTGATCTCACTCGGATTCCCCAAACGATCGCTCATTTCCCACCAGAAAGACAAGTGAATCTGTGGGGGGGACTTGGTTATGCTTGTGCCTATGCTGGTGGTGTTGATCGATCCACTTTAAAAGCTTTAAAAATAGCAGCAGGATCTTATGATTTGGTTTTGGCTCAAGCAGCAGCTATAGCCGCTAAGTCACGTCAACTACTTGGGAACCCATCTATATATACAGAATTGGCTTGTCAAGTTTTCTGCGGGATGGAAGCAGAGGCTGCTGCTGAGAGTATAGACAAAATATTAGAAAATCTCTCTACTAACACCGCAACATCAGAGCCAGAAAGCTGGCAACCCTACCGTATACATTTAATGCATCAGAGTAGAGTTGCTCTATTGGCTTGAAGATAGGGAATCGGGCATCTGAGATTGGGGAAGGTAGGCTCTAAGGAGTAACGGGGTTGGTTTTGGAAATAAAGATTAAGTACTTAGACAGAACTAATAACACACATTGTTTTCCTGTTAAGAGTCTCCATCAATGAATTTAATTTTGTTCAACTACTTAAGAGTGTAAACGGGAGAAAAAAATGACGCAGACAGAAGGGATATTAGAGAAAACCCAAATGGATAGAATGGACCCTTGGCTTGCTTCATTATTGAAAGCAAGAGAAGTACGCGGAATTCAAGCATTTGATCCTGCAAAAAAGAAACGATTTGTCAAGGTACGACGGACTCTGCTAGGAATCAACGAGCTAGTTGCTAGTGGTGAACAACCAGAGGCAATTTTAGCTAAACTGAAGGCAATGGAGCCTGAGTTACTTGGATTTGCGCTAGAAGGGGTAGGGATGGCGCTCGCCAAGCAGGATATTATTACACCTGGTGAATTAAACCGAGTAGAGGCTTTTGTCACAGGCACGAGTGTAGCTTACCAAATTATGGTTTTCTTAGGGGTGGGTGTGCTGCTAGCAACAGAGCAACTGCCACTCGATCCATTCATCACATCCTATTTAGAGCCATTTAACCCTTTACGGGTTTGGGCGATCGCTGATGGCTATGGCTTTCAATGTGGTATGCTTCACTGGCAAGAATATCTGTATGGTCAACCAAGACCTGAATACTTCTCTGGTTATATTGGTCGCATTTTTGACCAGGGATTAGGCCGTAGTATTTGGGTAATAGATATTGGTGATGTCGCTCATATTCAAGAAACGATTGCAACTTTCTCTGCTACCAGACAGCCTGATCTGTGGTGTGGGATTGGCTATGCGTGTAGTTCTATTGGTGGCGTGCAACGTGAAACTTTAGAAGCTTTAGGAACCGCAGCCGGAGCTTATCTTCCAGCCTTAGCGCAAGGAGCGTCCTGTGCTGCTAAATTCCGGAGAATACTAGGCATCCCAGCAGCCCACGTGGAATTGGCTGATGCAATTCTATCTGAGCTAGCTACTAATGCAGCAGGACATACAGAGCTAGTTCGGGAAGATCTGCCGAATATTGGAGCAACACCAGTTGAGTCTCTTTGGCATAACTATCGAACGTATCTCATCTGTAACTAAGTTGTTAATTCTCTCAACATTGTAAGGATCTGAATTAGAAATTTCATACTTTGAAACTGACAAGAGGACAGTCATGAATACTACCGATCGACCACTTGAAACAGTCATGAATACTACCGATCGACCACTTGAAACAGTCATGAATACTACCGATCGACCACTTGAAACAGTCATGAATACTACCGATCGAGTACTTGAATATGATGTTGTTATTATGGGAGCAGGATATGCAGGTGTCTGTCAAGCTCGTCATTTACTGCTCAAAATCCCTAATATCCGACTTGCCATAGTCGATCCACGTCCCGAAAAGCCTTCTAAACCAGACCACAGACCAGGTGAATCAACCCTTGAAGCGGCCTCTGCATTTCTCTTCAGTGAGTTAGGACTCCATGAATATCTACTCGAGCATCATCCCCATAAAGCAGGTCTTAATTGGCATTGGGCAAAAGATGTAGACAAGACAGATTCAATGAATGACTACTATCACATTTGGGTTAACCGACAACTAGCCATTCCATCTTTTCATTTGAATCGCTGTAAGTTTGATCGAGATCTGCTTGAGATGAACAAACAGATGGGGGCACACTTCTATAATGGCCGTGTTGTTGATGTGGAGCTAACTTCAGGAGATGAGTACAATACTGTTAAGGTTAAACTCCAGGATGATTATATAGAGTTAAAAGCAAAACACTTAGTTGATGCAGCAGGTCGGAAGTTTATCATTGGACGCAAAACTGACAACCTCTTATTGCGTCCGGAAGAGCTACATTTTAATATTAAGCCAAGTGCAGCATGGGTATTAGTCAAGAATGTAGATCGCACTATATTTGACAAAGGATTGTATTCAACAGAGAGCCTAGCCAGTCGTTACTATGCCACTAATCATTGGATGGGGAAAGGTCACTGGTTATGGATGATTCCAACTGACACACAGACAATGGAGTTATCTGTCGGACTGATTCATCATCAAGAAATTATTCCATCTGAACTGGTAAACACAAAAGATAAGTTCTATGCATTCGTAAAGGCTAACCACAATATACTTTACCAACTCCTCAAGAGTGGTGAGCATGTTGAGTTTAATTACTGGCCTAGGATCGCTCACACAAGTAAAAAGCTATTTTCTCCTGACAATTGGTACGTCATTGGAGATGCAGCCAGCAACTTCGACGCGCTCTTTAGTACCGGAACAACAATGTCTTGCGTAGCGATTGAGTCCGTTACTGAGATTATACGTGCAAAGTTGGCAAATGAAATAGACGCTCAAAAGAAACAGGAGACTTACAACCGCTTCAATATCACGTTTGCTCGCTTTTTTAACATGGCTGTCAGCAGTCAGGAAAAGCAAGTTGGCAACGCTAGCATCATGAGTTGGCGTCTCTATAGCAGCTATATGATATGGTTTAACACATTAGTACCAATGTACGTTGGTAAGTGGCATTTAAACTTACGTTTTTCCCACTTGATTGTGACATTTCTCGAAAATAGTATAAGCTTTTTGGTAGATCTGTACAAACAGCTTACCTATTTGGCTGAACGGGAAACTAATATCGGTTTCATGGACCAGCTGCGAGCCGACCAGTTGCTCTGGGGTTACCATCCAGATAAATCCTTCGATAGCTTTCTGGAAAATGCAAAATTAGAGCCTGGGAAACTTAATGTTTTTGCGGGAATCAAAGCTTTTTGTTTCTATATGGTCATTTGGTTCATTTTGTTGCAATGGAAAGGATTTGGTCTACTAGGCTTGTTAAAACCCCGCAACATTTTCCACATCGTACGTCTGCTGATAACATGGGTGATAATGTCAGTCGCAGAAATATTGTACAAACTCGAGCTTCAGGGTCAGCCCACAAATAGTATTGTTGCTAAGACACGGGAAGAGTTCAAGAGTTATCGCTATCAATCTAGACTACGCGATTGGGTTGGTACAAATGAGATTTCCACGGCTCGAAACAATTAAGTTAAGGCTAACTCGTTAGAGCTGTCATATGTTATTGGTAACGCTAAAAAGAGTGATTGTTTTGTAATAAATCACGACCGATAGTGGATTGCGTTTTTGCTTTTGAGGAAATACATAAAGTCTTGGTATAAAAAGCAAAGAGTGCATACTTCGGTAAAATTTGTCCTTGCTTTTAGCTAGAGGAGTATAGACGCAACAAAAAAATGCCTGCTTTTTTTCACTGCAAGTATGTAACTTGGTCAATTCAAAACTTCCTACTAAGAAAATTCAAGAGGAATGTATGACAACTATCGCTATAAAAATTCCAGATGAGCGCGTACAGACTATTAATTATACAGTTACCCGCGTAATTGTATCCTCAGAAAAGCCATTTCAAGAAGTGATCGAGGCGATCGAGTCTATACTTGGCGACGGTAAATACAGCGTCTTTGAAGAACTTGTTGATGCTAAAGCTCCTTTTGAGCAGGTCGAAAGTGTAGTCGAATCGATGTTGGGTCAAAGCGGTTTCATGAAACTTGCTGTGTTCAACACAGGTGGACTTTTGTCCCTCATGGGTAAGGCTAAGAATGTCAAACTGTATTTGCTTGGCAACCCACTAATCGCAAACCAAATGATTGAACACAATCCTGTGGTTGGTCTTTACGTTCCTCCAAGATTGCTTGTGTACGACGATTATGAAGGTAAGACTCATATTACTTATGACAAGCTATCGTCGATATTATCTCAATTTGACAACGAATTTATATTGAAAGTATCGCAAAAGCTTGATCAGCGCTTCCAAGAAATAGCTGTAGCTATTGCTTGAAACTTAGATTATTAACTCTTTTGACTTGAAAGCTGTCAGACCACTAAAATCTCAATTCCTATATTTGTAAGCGATCGCCATAGTTAGAAGCTAGCTAAATTAGAGCGATCGCTTTTCTCAAATTAAAAGGCATACAAAATAAACATCTCCAAAATAGTATATTTTGTGGTAAAAGAACGTCAATAGAAGTTTTTTGACACCAAAATATGAGTAACGTACTAAATCACATAGAGGAGAATCCTCAAGAAACCAAGCAATTAATAGGGATGGAGTATGAACAGCTACAACAATTAATCCAAAATGTCGAACGATTACACAATGAAAAAAGAGCCGCCTTAGAATCGGAGAAAATTAGAATTATTGCTGGTGGTGGAGGTCGTAAA
>JAHHHW010000028.1 GCA_019359115.1 Pelatocladus maniniholoensis HA4357-MV3 | reverse complement strand
TTCAGCAACATAGATATTATCCATGTTCCCAAGCCATTGGTGATTAGCGATCGCCTGATTGAGAAGTATGACCTTTTTGATGAGCTTATACACACGTTTAAGCTACTTTGTCAATGCGTAAGTCCTAGTGGTTACGGAGCTTCAGTTGTGGCAATGGTGGCGCTACTGAGTGGAGTCTACCGCAATAGTCAGCGCATGGTACAAACGGCTCTGGCTGACTTGTTTAGAATCTCAATATCATTGGGAACTGTAAATACACTTCGGCTAGAAGCAAGCTATGCATTAGCAAAAAGCGTGGGTGAGAACTTTAGAGGTATTTTAAACTCAGACCGACACGGTGCGTACAACTGGGTAGACTTAGAACGTCGGCAATTATGTTGGGCACATCTGCGACGGGAGTTTATCAAAATCTCGGAACGTCCTGGGGTTTGCAAAGAATTGGGAACAGCACTTGTTAAACAACAAGAAAAGTTGTTTGAGTTATGGCATCGAGTCCGAGATGGTACTTTAACTCGTTGCGATTTTGTCAAGTTGGCTTCTGGTATTCGCCTCGAAATTAAGGCGACTTTACAGGAGGCTGCCGACTACTCCATTGGTACACGTGAAAAAACTGCTCTGGCAAAAACAGTCCGCACTTGCCGTCAACTACTCAAAGTTGAGTCTGCAATGTGGTTGTTTGTGACAACCGAAGATGTGGAACCAACGAATAATGCTGCTGAAAGAGCTATTCGTCCTGCTGTAATATGGCGACGCACCAGTTTTGGTTCTCAAACTCAGGCTGGAAGTCTTTTTGTTGCTCGGATGTTGACTGTTGTTACTACCCTCAAGTCTCAACGACGTAACCTCCTGGAGTTTATGACACAGGCTGTTGTCGCTGCTCGCGAGGGTACACCTGCTCCTTCTTTACTTCCAGAAACTACTAATTCCTCTGGAGAAGAAGACTTGTTGAAAGCTGCTTAATTTTATTGCTGAATTATTTGATTCAATACAGAAGGTCTTTGCGTTTTTTTGCATCCCCTGAACGGTTACAGTCTAAGATTGTATGAATGGCAAGAACAGAATGCCAATAATTTCAATTATGAACTACAGAAACTACATCACGATCGAACCAAATAAACGCGGTGGTAAGCCTTGTGTACGTGGCTTGCGAATTACGGTTTATGAAGTGCTTGAATACCTAGCTTCCGAGATGACCGAAGCAGAAATTCTCGATGATTTTCCCGATCTGACACGAGAAGATTTAAAAGCCTGTATTGCTTATGCTGCTGACCGTGAGCGTCGGTTTATGACTGCTCCATTATCCGTATGAAATTACTGTTTGATGAAAACTTATCGCCTAAATTGCCGAACCGTTTGAGTGATCTTTTTCCAGACTCGCTTCACGTTCGAGATGTGGGCATGAAAGCGACAATCGACCCAATAGTTTGGGATTATGCATTCATACAATGATTTGATGATTGTCTCCAAAGATGCTGACATGCACGATCTGAGCTTAGTATTTGGAAATCCACCAAAAGTCATTTGGCTTCGACTTGGAAACTGTTCGACA
The DNA here is from genome assembly GCA_019359115.1 of Pelatocladus maniniholoensis HA4357-MV3. Classification (GTDB taxonomy): domain Bacteria; phylum Cyanobacteriota; class Cyanobacteriia; order Cyanobacteriales; family Nostocaceae; genus Pelatocladus; species Pelatocladus maniniholoensis. The sequence goes on along the minus strand of JAHHHW010000028.1, from coordinate 15,662 downwards.
TTACAAGTTGAGAATTTGCTGCGTCGGGAGTTTAGCGCGATCAAATTATTTTATGAAGATGAAAATTTATCGCTGCTTGCTTTATCATAATGTAGAGTTATTACCTAATAGTACTGTTGAATAATCAATAATACCACCATAGTAAAGCGATTGCTCTCATCATTCCCCAAGAGCGATCGCTAACGCCTAAGTCCAATGTATATGTTTAGAACGAAAAGCTCTATCCCAATCGTTGGCAATGACTTCCATCATGTTGATCATGCCTTCATAGCCAAAATATGGCTTGTCAAGATAAGTTTCTCTGTTAGTCGGACTAAATACATCAAAAGCAATTTTAATTCCCAACTCCTCTGCCATGTATTTTTCCCATGCCGAGCCAAGAACAGCATCAGTATCAACCTCTGTCAAAGCTTGTTTAATCTGATACCCATCAGCAGAAAATACCAAGCGAGGAGAAATACCCATACTTTGCAGTTCTTGCTCCAGAATTGAACGAGATTCACGCATTGTCGAGCGAAATAACAAGACTTCTGGAATCATCTCCAACTCTTCAAACAGCATTCTCACTAGTCCAATGCCAAGCGTGCCATCCGCAGATACCGCACCCGGATTTCTCACAAGCAGTAAAAAATCAATTTACATGACCTGATGTGAGTCATCCCAATTAAACGACTATTTTGCGCCAGGACAATGTTCCAGTCGGTTTAATGTACTTTTTCCCGCCAATATTGCAGGCTCATCCTCTATTCCAATTGTTTTTAAGACTGCTAGAGCAAACATCGGGTCATGACGTAATTCTTCGTGATCATTCAAGTCTTCATACCCCATGACCAGCCCGTATATTCGTTGTTTAATTAAACTCTCTATTGAATGGTCAATTCGATTTGGCTGACGGTAGTCTTGGAAAGACTGTGCAAACTGTGATGTGATTTGCAGTTTTCTATCTATTTCAGCAATTAAGCTCAATCCTGCATCTGATGTTACCGTCCCCCCCTGGAAATTAACTACGATGGGGCGCGACTTTTCAACTGAGAATTTGAACTGTTTTGGTGTACGATCTGTAAATACTGGGGTCATACTCTATAGCTGCTTAAATGCTTATCCTATATACATTTTCGCAGTTTTTGACCTCAATATTCGCCGGCCCCATTAGCTTGTGGGATGCTCCCTACGGGTGTGCCAGCTTTATCAAGCAAACCAGTGATATTGCCGCAGACAAGTTAATGCGTTTGCGCTCAAATCGACTGTTGTATGGTGCGCCCCCACCTTATAACGGCACTGGTCGTCCTCGCATTCATGGTGATAAATTTAAACTCAATGATTCGTCTACATGGTGGACACCTGACCAAACTATCGAGGTCAACGACACAAAAATAGGGCGATTATCTATCCGTGTGTGGTGTCATCTTCATTTTCAACAGTCCAAAGACCACTCCATGAATTTGATTCAAATTCAGCGCTTAGATGAATTTGGTGTGCCAAAAAACAAGGCTTTATGGTTGGCGTGGGTAGGACTTAAGATGCCTGCTTTATCGCATTTGGCTTGGGAAAAAGAGGAGGGATTGGTTCGAGATATCCCGACCAGCCCACGAATAAATCAGGGGGTTTTAATCCCTCCTCTTTTTCTTTTTTTCGCCTCGTTATCCTCATTTTGGCAGCTTTACTGCCGACGATTTGCCATTGACCACTGGTATCGTTTTGCCAAAGGGCGCTTGCATTGGACTTTGCCGCAACTGAGTACTCCAGAGCAGTGTCAGAGGTGGAGCGATCTTTTACCCCTGATGACTTGGCAACTTTGGCTCGCACATGCGATAGTGCATGACAATCCTTTGCCTTGGCAGAAAAAACAGTCCAAGTTGTCCCCTGGACGGGTAGCTCAGTCAATGGCAGCAGTTTTCGCCGCGATTGGTACACCTTCTATTGAACCCAAACCCCGTGGAAAGTCTCCTGGCTGGCCTGCCGGCAAACTTCGCCTGCGTAGAATTCGTTATGCTACAGTCAAAAAAAGTACTGCCAAACCGAAAAAAGAACAGCCACAGTCCGCTTGACATTTAGTTTTTCTGCTTTGAGATGTGTAACTTGTCTACTCACTGCTGCTGGGTCATTTTGTCATGCTTTAGTCTAAACTCCAGTAGAATACTTCTGGAAAAAAATCTTCTTACGACACTGGAAGAAGCGTCTGGAAGAAGACCAGCTCTATATTCCTTTGAACCACTGATGGAACTTGTAAGAGTTTAGTAGAAAATGTGTCTAACAATCACGCTGCACCGGAACGGCTCAATGTAGTCGGTTGTCTGCAAAGGTTATCTGCCTAGATTGAAGCTCTGAGAAAATGATTGATGGGATAATGCCACGGAAGCCTTTTGTAGCGACTGTAACAAGAGGCTTTGAGTAGGATGCTTGTCAAACGGATAATCCATTGCTATATTGTAGATACTCTGTATATACTTTGATTTGAAAAAAGCAGAGTATGCAGATCTGTTTCGCTAGATGGAGATTCAGACTATGGTTACGACTGTTGCAAAGTGGGGGAACAGTCTTGCTATTCGTATTCCGCAGAATTTAGCCAAAGAGATCCATTTAACCGAAGGATCTGAGATAGATCTTGGCGTAGTAGATGGAACTCTAGTAATAAAGCCCAGAAACCAAAAGCGTTACTCACTGGATGAGCTGATCAAGGAAATCACACCGGAGAATCTCCACGCTGAGATTGATAGTGGAATAGCGGTGGGGAATGAAGTTTGGTAGCACAAGCAATATATATTCCGAGCCGGGGAGACATCGTTTATCTGGACTTTGATCCAACCAAAGGGCATGAGCAGAGAGGGCATAGACCTGCTTTTGTGATCTCGCCTCTTGGTTATAACGAGAGAAGCTCTCTGGCTTTGTTTATGCCGATTACGAAACAACAAAAAGGATATCCTTTTGAGGTTCTCTTGCCATCTGGATTGAAGATCCAGGGGGTTATTCTTTCAGATCAGATCAAATGCTTAGACTGGAAGGCTCGTGTTATTCAATTTGTCGAGGTTGCACCGGAAAGTGTGATTGAGGAAGTACAAGCCAAAATCAAGCCGTTGTTGCTGTAAAAATCATTGAGCATTTGTCAGGCGTCCAACAACTGCGCTGCACTCGAACACCTAATATGGTCGGTTGAGTTGTAAAGGTTATCTGCGTCCGGTGAAAGCGAACGTTACCGCGATCGCAAAAAGTATCTACCAAAGGCGATCGCAAATCAGGATTTTTAGCCCAGAATATCGATGAGGTTTCCGGAACTATCTGAATCAAGTATAGGAACAATGATGGTTGAGCAACGTTGTATGATAATTGCTAACTTTTCCACCACACGCGTTGAGGTATCATGGCCTTGGATGGCTATGTAAGAATAGAGAAGTCACACGTTTTTCTCAGTCCTATGGCTACAGTAGACCTGTTTCCAACGTTAAGAAGTTTATCTCGCGCAGATAAATTGAAAGTACTGTATGGCGATCGCGTCATCACAAAAAGGTTATCACTGTTGTTGCCAAAGCGAACTGACAAGTCAGCGCTTGCGCTATCACCGATCAAAATGACTTGGAATAGTAGCTGTAACGACAATTTGTAACTACAATGGGATATTGTAGCTGTCGTTCAGTTATGGAATATAAATGGGATGAAGCAAAACGTCTTGCTAATCTTCGTAAACATGGCATTGATTTTACCGATGTTCCAGCTGTATTTGATGGCGATATCCTAACGGTTGAGGACGATCGCTACAGTTATGGAGAGCAGCGTTTTGTCACATTCGGTTTGTTGCAAGGGCGAGTTATTGCCGTTGTCCATACAGAACGTGAGGATTGTACCCGTATTATTTCTGCAAGAAAGGCAACGAAATATGAACAACGAACCTACTTCGAGCAACTCTCAAACTGATTGGCAACGACTGGATGCAATGAGCGATGAAGATATTGATTTATCAGAATGCCCAGAGATTACACCGTCCATGTTTGCTAAGGCAGTTGTGAGACGGGGTTTACCTGCTACAAAAACCAAGTCTCAAGTTACACTTCGCATCGATAGCGATGTATTGGAGTGGTTTAAGTCCCAAGGGCGAGGCTATCAAACACAAATCAATCAATTGCTACGAGCGTATATGGAGGCACACCAATAACAGGCAGGTTGATATTAGAACTCTTGCAAAAGTGTTTTGTGGTATAACAAAAAGTTTGGCAATTTGCGATTAGGACTTTGAGGAGCAGTGAAAATAGAGAAAGCCAAACAGCTTACTGCAAAAAAATTTAAGCGAATGACTGGAGTAAGCCGTCAAACCTTTAAGTTAATGGTTGATGTAGTGAAAGCTTCGGAAACAAAGAAAAAGAAGCCAGGTCGCCGCCCTAAACTAATTATTGAAGACCAAGTTTTAATGGTTATTCAGTACTGGAGAGAGTACCGTACTTATTATCATATTGGATTAGACTGGGGGCTGTCAGAATCAGCAGTATGTCGGACAGTTTCTAAAATTGAAAACATTTTAATTAGTTCAAGAAAATTTAGTCTACCTGGTAAGAAAGAATTATTAAAGATGTCATCACAAGAAGATTTGGTTGTAATGGATGTGATTGCATGTTGACTGAAGAAAAAGAGGGAGGCTTGATACCCCTTTATTAATATATGGGCCAATTGAGCTACTCAATTGAAGCCTCCCTCTTTTTCCAAGTTCCGTCCCTTATGGAAAGTCCTATTGAAAAACCACAGAGAGGTCAAAAGAAATTTTTTAGTGGCAAACAAGGAGAGCATACTTTAAAAACGCAAGTAGTAGTCCGCCAAAAAAGTGGTCAAGTCATCTGCTTAGGGCATGGAAATGGGAGAATTCATGATTTTAGGCTATTCAAAACCAGTGGTTTAAGATTTGGAGAATTGCTCAAAGTCATAGCAGATAAGGGGTATCAAGGGATTAGTAAAATTCATAGATTGAGTGAAACACCGATTAAAAAGCCAAGAGGTAAGAAATTAACACAAGAACAGAAGAAATATAATCGAGAAATGAATCGATTAAGAATTGTTGTTGAACACGTTAACCGTCGCCTAAAAATCTTCAATATTTTGTCTAATCAATACCGAAATCGACATCGAAGATTTGGCTTAAGGTCTAATCTTATTGCTGGAATTTATAATTACGAATTAACCCTATAAATTGGATTAAAAAATAAAATTAATCAAAGATTTTCAGTAATTATTTAATTACTGAAAAGATGTTTGCTGCCAATTTATTTAGTTAGCGATCGCCAGATAAGACCTAATCGAAAAAAATGACATTTTGCCTGCCTATTTAACCAACCTTAAAAATACCGACACTCGCTTGCAATTGTTGGGAAATTTCAAAGGTTTTTTGGAGAGATTCGGAAAGTTGGCAAGATAAATGGTTGGTCACTTCAGAAACTTTAGCAATCTCTTTGATTAACTCGGTAATATCTTCAGAGGTTTGCACTTGAGATAGTGTCACAGTAGAAATTGACTGCACTAATTGATCAATTTCGCAACAGGCATTGAAAATATTAATAAAATTCTGCTTAGTATCTTGAACCAAACGAGTTTCTTCAACTACCTGCTCCCTACCCAATTCCATAGCTTTGACTACCTCGCTGATTTCAAATTGGATATTGGCAAGAACTGTTTCAATTTCTTGGGTCGCTGCGGCACTCTGAGCTGCTAATACGGCTACTTCTTGGGTAACAACGGCAAAAGCTTGGCCACCTTCATCTGCATGTGGACGGACGGCTTCTATCCCAGCATTGATCGCTAACAAGTTAGTTTGCATGGCAATCTTGTTAAGCGATGCCACTACACAATAAATCTCTTGGGTATATTTCCCAAGACGCTGGATCTTTTTAGTAGTTTGCTCAATCGTCTGTTGCAAACTCATACTATTTTCTACAGCGAGATCTATTGTCGTGCCTCCATTACAAGCAGTGCGGGCAACAGTTGCGGTTTGGTTAGCACTTTTGGCCACAGTTTGAATTGAAACCTTCATTTGCTCCAGGAAATCTAAGGTTTTGTTGATTTGCTCTGCCTGTTTGAGAGCTTCAATTGCAAGTTGATTGGGGACTCTAGAGTTTTCGGCAATCCCCGAATCTACTTCTACTTGGATAGCGACTTGTTTGACTTGAGTAACAATCTTTTGCAAGCTTTCCAACATAGAGTTGAAAAAATCAGCGACAGTACCAATTTCTCCAGTAGTAACTTCAGCACGCACTGTCAAGTCTCCTGTTGACGCTCCTTCAATATCCTCTTGCAGTCGCAGCAGTTGCAGTCGTTGTTTTTGTTGACGTTGCTGTTGAGAAACTATTTCTGCTGCTTTGCGCCCTTTTTCAGTTTGCTCTAAAAGATTGGCTCGCTCTAAAGCCAGTCCGACTGCTCTAGCGAATTGCTCACACAAATCTATTTCCGATTGCTGCCACAAACGAGGTTGGGAACACTGATGGACAATCAACAAACCTAACAGTTGATCCCCCAGCAGAATAGGTGCCACCAAATAGGCTTTGACTGCGAGTAGTTCAAGTTGTTCAATGTCACAGTCCGATAGACCAGCTTGGTAAATGTTGTTGATTGCCATGACACGACCTTGCTGATACTTTTCGAGATCATTTTGCAAACAGGAGTCATGGATTTCTACCCCGATAGCACTAGGCAAACCAGCAATTACTGATTCAGTAATTACGCTTCCAAGCCAATTATTGTCGAATTTATAGACGATTGTTCGCTCCGTCTTCAAGGCTTTTTGGATATCGTGAACCGCCAAATTGTAGATATCTTCACAATTAAGAATTCCAGACAATTGGATAGCAAAATCCTTCAGTGCCTGTGTCGCCTCTAGTAAACTTACGCGTTCTAAGGTCAATAACTTTAATTGCTCGGCTTCGTCTGTTTGTTTTTGTAGTAGATCTTGCAGTTGGTCTGCCATGTGGTTAATATTTGAACCCAAGACAGCGAGTTCGTCTTCGCCTTCTATAGCGATTCGGGTATTAAGATTACCTTGACCCAATTCATTCACCGCTGTAGTAGCAGCTAGAATTACCTGCGTTAGGCGGTTAGCAAGAATTGCTACAATTCCACCTACCAGCAATGCTGTTACGACCGTCCCCATCTGTAATAACAGCAATAATCGTCTCTGCCTCGCCAATAAAATTTTTGTATGCGTATAATTAGCTTTATCTTGGTTAGTGTTAATAATTTTTTGTGCAACCAATTGGTTCATCAAGTAATGGCTGAGACTCCCAACTCCTAATACTGGCAAGGTGCTAACAGTAAAAGCAAACACGAGTACTTTGGTGCGTAAGCTTAACCGCCTTATACATGAAATTACACCGCTGATGCAGGGATTCTGGAAGTCTTTTTTACGTTCTATCAGAGCATTCGTTTCAGACGAAACTACAAATTTACTAGCTTGAAAATCAGCGTTTTTGGCTGAACTATTTTTCTCTACATCAATTTTCTTAACCATTCGTTTCTAATCATGAGTTTGTAGACACACATTAAAATTTTGACTCAAAAGCCTTCAACTACTAAATACAATGTATGATAGGTTGGTAGTCCAGCATGATTAATACTTTCAGCGCAAAAGCGGCACAAAACCTGAACGTTCGATGAACTGCTGACCTTCCTTAGACAGCAACATATTGGTATAGGCAACTCCAGCCTGTTCGTCGATTCTGCCGTCCCGGCGAATAGCAATAAACAAGCGGCGGCTTATAGGGTAAGTACCGTCCTGGATTGCGGCAGTGTTTATTTGTTTTCCATTATCTATAAAGGGTTGCACATACTTCTGAGAATTGCCTTTAGCTAGAGCGATGATGCGAATGGATTTTTGACCCAAAATTGGTCCACTTCCTCCAAAGGAAATTCCACCAGGAGTTGAAGAAACCTTACGAACACATTCAGTATAATCACGAATATACTGTACATTCGGACTGACTTTATCAACTTCTGGACCTAGAAGCACATGCAATAAAGTGGCAACCTTTGGTCTTGCGAAAGGTACAATCGGTAAATCTGGTCCTCCGACCTGCTTCCAATTTGTGATTTTACCCTTATAAATGTCTTGGAGTTGAATCACTGAGATTCCAGGGACATACACATCTGGATGAGTAAAGACGACAATTGCGTCGATAGCCACTGGCACCTGCTCCAAGCTAAAGCCACGCTCTTTAGCTTTGCTGTATTCAGTATCTGTAAGAGGTAAAGCAATCTGAGCAAAGCTTAATTCACCATTAAGCAGCATAGTCAGACTCTGACTGTTACCAGGTTTACCAAATCTAGGTTCAGTGTAGACTAAGCGAAAATGTGGGTGAGTTCGGGTCATAGCCTCATGTGTACCGCTAGCAGTTATAGATGCAAAGAGGACAGCCCCACCATAGTTAAATATTCCTGTAGGCACATTCGGAACTTTCTTAAAGGAATTGTAGAGTCGGATGTCGGAAGAACTGTTGCCTAAAGGACTGTTTAAACTGTTGGAGTTTGTTAGAGATTTAACTTGCTGCCAAAAAAAATAGCCTCCTACGCTAAAAGGCAACAATATCAAGGCTAGACCAAGCCAAGTAACGTAAGGTGGCAATTTAGATTTATTAGCTCTGTCGTTAGTGGGTATAGAGGCAATCACAAGGAACTTGTTACATTTCTGGCAGTGTGTAGCATCAAGAGGATTTGCATGGCTGCACCGACTACAGATCAAGTTTCCTTTAGCATTAGATTTGTTAGTATTCATCACAACTTCCGTAATTTCTATGACCAGTACAGCAGAAACAGCATTGCTGCGCTGATACAAAAGAGGACATTGAGCAGATGCATCTCCACACTAATTTTTTTAGCCAGATAACCCTAACTGCTATAATTAAGGCTTTTTCTAAGTCATAAATGCGCTTTATAAAATTAGCCAAATTCCAGCTACTTAACTCAATTTAATATATCAGTGTACGATCAAGTTGATCTTAAGAATTTTTTATCATTACCTAAGCTCGACTTTTTTTGAGAAAATGAGGAGCCAAGAGGAAGAAAGATAAGCATGGGAAAATAGGAAATAAAACCAGTGGCAGTGTGCATCTATGCCCATGAGCCTAAACTTACCCGGCGATTTTTATGGGCTAGAGAGCCGGTCTACTAATATATCTTGACAAAAACTGAATTATGTGGGTTAGGACGGAACACTTATTTTGGGTAAAATATTTTGGTCTGATTTTTAGCGATCGCATAAAAACGGAACACTAAAATGCCCAATTTTTACAACACACATATCTTGCGTTTTAGGTCAAGCACTTCTACTGGACTGGCTCTCTAGCACTTTTTCAATGTCCCATGAATCCTTTGAGATAGTAAGGCATCTGCAAATAAAAAAAATCCCAGCCTTGGCAGCAAGGCTGGGATTTTTTTTAACGGCTCCTCCCTAAAAGTACTTCGCCCTTTGTTTGAACGTTTGCGGGACATTGCTGTTTATGCTGCGTAAAAAGTTGTTCTTGTCGTATATCGTTGAAAGCATTCTAACAGTGCTAATATATCTGGCATGGGCTTTCTGTCGTGATTGAGTTGTCGTTGTGGTAAACAATAACTCTACTACCCAAAGCCCTCTTTATTTTGGCGAAGGTATTGATAGACGAGAGTTTATTTGTTCAATCTAGTCTCGCTAGCCCCGCCTAACTTCTCGATAGCTAGGGTAATAGGCTTGCGGTCTATCAGCTGATTTAGGTCAGGTTTTTTGCCTTTTAGTAACCCTAGCAGCTTCATCTTGGAAATTGTATAGGTCAGCCGTTTTTCGTCTATGCCATCATTAACAGGGAAGACCTTGTTTTTCCTCAGCAGCACATCGTAAGTCTTGTCAAGTACACTGGTGTCGAAGCCAGTGATTTTGGCAGCAATCTTGACCGTATCGGCTTTGTTTTGGTACATAAATCTATGCGCTTGAATCAAGGCAGTGAGATAGCGCACAGCAAGATCGGAGTTTCTAGCTAGCCAGTCTTTTTTTACTATGTAAGAACCATAGAAATATTCTGGCTCGACTGCATTTAGGTTGACAAGTACATGAAATCTTGAATCGCGATTCAGTATCTCAAAAACTTGCTCTGTCTGGAGTATGGCAGAGTCTATCTGTCCAGTAACCAGCGCCTGAATGTAAGATGGTGGGGAGATCGGAATATATTTTACGTCTTGGGGTGTCAATTTGGCGCTCTGGAGTACCATGCGGGTCATGACCTCGCGAAATGCGCCGAGATCCTGGACGCCAACGTTCCTGCTACGCAGATCCGCTACCGACTTAATTGTTTTGGGCGTGACCATCGAAACAGTGAGTCGGTTAGCGTAAGTGCCTATAATCACTACGTTAGCACCTGCCGATGCAGCGTTAGTGACTGGCTCAATACTAGCTCCACCGATATCAACATCGTTAGCAACCACCGCTTGTACAACTTTCACCGCCGAATCTAAGTTTTTGATGGTAACGTTCAAACCTTGTTGCTTGAAGAATCCCATCTCCTGAGCAATCGCCATATCAACGTTTGCAAAGCTGGTTTTCCCTGTTGGCAAACCAATCTCGATTGCTGTTGCTGTGAGTGCAGGTTCTGACTTAGTAGCGTTTCCAAAGGGTGTATTCTCACATGCGATGGTAAATACCGCAGAAAGTATAATGAGTACGATGAATACAGAAACTACTCGTAGCCGTCGTTGCATATTAGCCTCCTATTTATGCCGATAACGCCAAGGTGAAATGCGTACTTCTGCTACTTCCAGTAATCCAGTACTAACAATGCCAATCGCCATTAGCACAACGACAGGCACAAAGACGCGTGCAGTCTGAAATGAATGGGCATTAGAAACAATCAGGTATCCCAACCCTGAAATAGCAGTGTAGAACTCGGCAACGATGACGGCAACCAGTGCCCGACCTATCGCCAGACGAATTCCGGTCATAATGAAAGGCAATGATGATGGAACTACTAAATCGATCCAGAGTCGATATTCTGTTGAGCAAAACGAGCGTGCAACCTCAATTAACTGAGGGTCAACTTCGCGCACGCCGCGCATTGTATTGATTAGTACTGGAAATATGCTGAATAGCATTACCACAACTACTTTTGCAGATGTGCCAAACCCGAACCATAAAACAAGGATTGGTACCAGGGCAACCATAGGAGTGACGTACAGTGCCGTAATTGGGATATCTAACAGTGCAGCTGCCACCGTACTCCGACCGATGAGTAAGCCTAACGCAATGCCGCCGAGTATGCCAAGTATGAACCCTATGGCGAGTACACTTATGCTCTGACTTAAAGCCACTAGGAGCGTACCGTCAGCGATCATATCTATCGCAGCCTGGACAATGGCGGTTGGATAGGTAAAAAGGATTGGATTGGTATTTCGACCATACCATTCCCAAAGTAGAAAAATCACGATCAGTGAGATACCACGGAGCCATCCTATAAAATGGTGTTGCTTCAGGCAGGCATCAGCACGCTGGGAAGCCTTACGTCGGTACAAGGCAACCTTAGTTGGGTTGGAATTAGCTGCTGACGTCTTCAATCTCATTGTTCTTTAACTAATCGTGGGGTAATTTTTGATTTGGTAAGGCACATTACCACTACCATGTAGGGCTTCCCATATCTGGTTACGTAGCTGTGGATATGCGGCGTGAAACCGGAGATTTTGGGGAGTGCGTGGACGAGGTATCGGCACGTTCAGATCCAAGCATAATTGCCCTGTACTGCCCAGCACAACAATTCGATCGCCTAGTAAGATTGCTTCATCAAGATCGTGTGTTACTAGAATAGCTGTAGTCTGGCGACGCTGTGGGTCTTCCCATAGACGTATCAGTTCACCTTGGAGCATTTCGCGTGTAATTGCATCAACTGCACTAAATGGCTCATCAAGCAGGAGTACTTCGGGTTGCACTGCTAAGGCACGTGCAATGCCAACACGCTGTTGCATCCCGCCGGAGAGTTCATAGGGGTAGCACTGTGCAAACTCAGCCAAGCCCATGACTTCAAGTAGACGCATGGCGATGCCGTTCTCATCACGCCGACCCTGGACTGACAACCCATACTCTATGTTCGCTCGCACAGTTTTCCAAGGAAAAAGACCAAAATGTTGGAAAATCATTGCTATCCGAGAGGTAGGGCGGGTAATTGCAGCACCATCAAGGAGAATTCGACCACGAGATAGTGGCATCAAACCTGCCACCGCTCGAAGTAGGGTAGTTTTGCCACAGCCTGATGGTCCAACAATGCAGAGCAAGTCATGTTCCTGTAATGCCAGCGAAATATCTTGCACCACCAACCGTTTGCCAAAGGTGATCGCCACATGCTCAAGGAGTATCTTGGGAGTGTGTAAACTCATGCCTCATTCTTTCTGTTATGGTTGGCATCAGACGCATACTATCTGAAATCTACTGGAGTACAGCAACCGAAGACTTGTCTAATTGTTGATAAGTTTACTAAACTTAGTAAAAACCCTCTGTCTGAACGGAAATTTGTCATCCATAAGGTAGAGACAATTCGAGTATTCACTGATGTTTGTGAACTTTTTGGTAGGATGCTTATCATAATTAATCGTAAGTTGTACACCTGAAGAAATGAGGATGTCCTTACTCCCAACTGTTTGGCAAAACATGTATTCTTGAGAACGTTATTGTGACGTGGCAGAGATATTACTTGCTTGGATTAACCAGGTTTATGGGGTTGTATTAAACTGTTCTGAGGTCATACGGTGATAGTAAAATTATTTAAAGGTCAATCAAAGGATAAATACTTCTTTTTTCAATAAAATAACTACTAGTAAATTTTACACGCAGCGTATTAATAGCAGAAGATTTACCAATTTCAAGTAGTAAATAACTTAAAATTGTTAAGTGTAATTAAGAGTTGCTTGGCAATTCAATAATTCTTGATCTACATATACCATATAGCAGACATAGTTAAACATTTACATAAATTTACTTCTAACATTACTTTTATATTTCTTATCTAATGACTCAATCACGAAACTTCTTAAATTTACCATCTGGAAGATAGTATGCTTATCTTATTTAAGTAGGGCAAGCCCACGTGTAACTCGTTCCTAAGTCAATACATAACTTAGGGTGAGAACGCCAGCCCTTTCAACCCGAACAAATGAACTAATAAGAAAAAAGTTAGGGGTCAACGCCTCAAACTCGCTCCGCAAGCCTCTTTGGCAATTTGTACCCAGTAAGAACGAAACGAAAAAGGTTGAAAGTCACTCTGGACAGCTCTGTTCACGTTTTCGTTGTTCTTCTTCATGACATTTTTTAGCAGAATTCACAAGGTCGGTAAATTGCTCATAACTAATTCCCAAGAGTTGCTTGGTACGCAAGGGATATTTCTGTATATAATCGAAAGTACTAATCATTTAATTAAGTGGAGGTAGAGGGTCAATTTTACTTTCTACCATTTTTTGTACCCAAATCATATTCCGGACGTGTCTAATAATTGTGAGCTTAACGAACCGTATTGGTATATAACTACTTTTCAACACGTCTGTAACACTACCTCTATTCGTGCAACAACGCCATGACTATCTACTTTTTTATTCATGATTAGGTTTGTACAATCATCTTCAACCTGAGTCTCAATCAACTAAAAGGAATCAATAAAAATGAGTGTTTCATTTGATCGCGTTTCTGATATCTACGATGCAACACGTGGACTACCAGCTAGTATTTCTGAACAAGTTACTGACACTATCCTCAATCTAACTTCAGCAACACCGGATACCAAGTTCTTTGAAACTGGTATTGGCACTGGCAGAATAGCTTTACCCATTGTCCAAAGAGGCTATTCCTATACTGGTGTAGATATTTCAAAAAAAATGCTAGCTGAACTGCACCGAAAGTTAGAGGGTATATCCCACCGACTAACAACGGTAAAAGCAGATGCAACTTCTCTACCATTTGCAGATAACTCTTTTGATGTGGCACTTACAATTCATGTGTTTCATCTTATTTCTAATTGGCAGCAAGCACTAGCAGAAATCTGTCGAGTCTTAAAGTCGGGAGGTATTTACCTCTACAGTCACTTTAATATGGACATTAACAATGTTGATCAGGATATAAATCAAGATAAGTTTGATTTTGAGCAAAAATTGCAAGCTATCATGGCCGACTATGGTTATTCTTTACCATGCTATGGTGCAACCGAACAAGAGGTTTTGGACATTTTGCATGAACAAGGAGCAACTTTAGAAACAGTTGTAGCAGCTAGATGGCAATTTGAATTGACTGTAGGCAAATTGCTCGAACATCATCAAAACAAGGTTTATCGCCATACTTGGCATCTTCGAGATGACATTTTTGCTCGTGTTATTCAAGATTTGCGCTCTTGGTCTTTGCAACGCTACGGCTCTCTAGACTATGATTTATCTGGTGAAAGAAAGTTCAAAATAGTTGTAGTACGCAACTGGGCTTGATGATCGCTATTAGCCCTCTTCTATCACTCTTGCAAGTGAATAATATAAGCCACCAGTGAAAGCAGTGATAGCTTGTTCTAGATACTCTGGACTATCATCTTTAATGTAGTCACTATAAGTGGCTCCCAAATTAATTTGTGTACTTGCCCATTCATTAGGAAAAGCAATGCGAGTATTAAATGAATGATCGCTCGTTCTAATAATTGATGAAACAGGAGACAAAAAACAATGTCGTACTACAGACTATGTAAAACGGCAAGAATTGCCACTTTATCGTTCAAGTAACATTAATCAACTTGTTTTAGATATCCGCTCATCGCTTCTTGCAAACTTTGGATGTTAGGTTTTGCAAGCATTGTGTAGTGATCGCCAAGAATATTAATAATTTGTACTGGTTCTATTGAAAAATTTTCCCATCCTAAAGTTGGGTTGTTATGAAAAACACTACTACTTGCTCGAAACAGTATAATGCGATTAATGCTATTAATGCTATTAACAGGATTTTTCGATTTGTAGTTAAATAAGGCTTGGATATTATTCTGAAAAACTTGTAAGAGATGATGAAATTGTTGATGCTCAACATCTGGAGGTAAAAGATTAAACATTTTCGCTTGTTCCAAAAAATAATCAAGTTTTTCTTCTGGTTCAAGTTTTTTGAGGTTTGTATATAAAATATTGAGATTATTTAAATTTAAAATTTCTTTTCCAGTAGAATTAGCTATATCTTGGGCGAATTCAACTAATACCTTGTCTTGTGCATCATAATTATTAATCTGTGTGGGCTGTTTTTTGGTAATTGGTGCTTGGCTATCTAGTAAGGCGAGTAAGTCAACCTTTTGACCTTGCTTTTGTAACTGAGTCGCCATC
Organism: Pelatocladus maniniholoensis HA4357-MV3; assembly: GCA_019359115.1. Taxonomy (GTDB): domain Bacteria; phylum Cyanobacteriota; class Cyanobacteriia; order Cyanobacteriales; family Nostocaceae; genus Pelatocladus; species Pelatocladus maniniholoensis. Next base: position 359 of record JAHHHW010000028.1, on the reverse strand, counting down.
TCAAAAGCGATTACACCGCCCATCGACCAGCCTCCTAAAAGATAAGAACCTTCTGGTTGAATAACGCGTATAGCTGCAATATATGCAGATGCCATATCTTCGATTCTGGTATAAGGCTTACATTCTCCATCAAGACCAAGCGATCGCAAACCGTAAAATGGTCTATCTAGACCAAAAGAACTGGCTAATTCGTAGTAACAAAAAACATTTCCCCCCACAGGATGAACAAAAATAGGACTTACGCATTGACAAAGTAGCTTAAACGTGTGTATAAGCTCATCAAAAAGGTCATACTTCTCAATCAGGCGATCGCTAATCACCAATGGCTTGGGAACATGGATAATATCTATGTTGCTGAA
>JAHHHW010000027.1 GCA_019359115.1 Pelatocladus maniniholoensis HA4357-MV3 | reverse complement strand
TGTTCTCTACAAGAATTATCTCAAACCCTTATTTATTCGTATAGACTAGCTGAATCGCAATGCTTGCATTTGCACCCTAAGAGCTAGTCACATAAAGGCTTTGATAGTTGTCGGAGATGTCTAATCCTTCAAAGGCTTTTTCTTACTTTTTCAGCAAGCCCTAATTACTGAGCAGTGTTAGCGATGACACCAACTAAATTCAAGTTTTTCAAAATGTCTGTCGCTTGAATTAAATCAGCTTGGGAAACTTTACCAACGCGTGACACCATGATGATGCGATCGCACAAGGTTGCTAAAATTCTGGCATCAACTGTCTTGACAATCGCAGGAGCATCGATGAATACTAAGTCGTAAGTTTGCTCAAACGACTCCAGCAGTTGTTTCATTCGTTCCGAACTGAGCAATTTGATTGGATCTTCGGCGGGGGAACCAGCTGTTAAAACATCAATTGAGGGGTGAACTGGTTGAATGTAACGTTGATCAGATGTATCGGTTTCATCAAGCAACAGCAGAGATAATCCCCAGTCGTTGGAGAGTTCCAAGGTTTTATGCAGACTCGGTTCTCGCAGATTGGCATCAATCAATAGTACCCGTTTATGCATACGAGCAGCACTCACCGCTAGTCCCAAAGCAATGCTTGTCTTACCTTCTTTTGGTTGTGCGGATGTCAACATCACAGATTTAGAAGACACAGAAGATGTGACGATTTGCAGGTTTTGATAAGCGATATCTAAGCTTTCGTGGGATGGCCAAGTAGCATATACAGGTAGAGTTTTGGTCTTAGATGTGTCTTTGTCTTGATCTTTGTGAGAATGCCATATTTTTGGTAAGTTTAAAAGCTGTTTGTAACGACGAGGTTTGCTGAGTTTTGGAACTGTTGCTAGTAACCGCAGATGCGTCAGCTTTTGTAATTCTTGGGGAGAATAGACAACATTGTCAGATAATTCTCGAATGATCGCTGTTCCTACACCCAACAAAGGTGCGAGAATTATTCCTCCCAAAATAAATAATAAGCTGTTGCTACCTAAATCAGTTCCGCGCAGGGGTTCTTCCAATACTTGCAAATCAGAGCCTGTTTGAGCAATTCTTAATCCTAAAGCCTGTTGCGCTGCGGTCATTTGCTCAAGCTTTTTGCGAGTTGCTTGCACTTGCGGTAACAAACGATTGTATTCGGAGATGAGGGTAGGATACTTGTTGAGTTCTGAGCGAATTTGCTTTTCTGATTGCGCCAAACTCTGTTCATTGGCGCTTAGTCCCTCAGCAGTTGTTTGCACGTCGATTAATTGTTGCATGAGCTTTTGGTCGATTTCTCCCAGCAATCCTTGGATTAATTGAGGTTGTTCTGGGTTTGCTTGCGGAGATGGTTTTTCTCCCAACGCTTGCTTGAGTGCTTCCCACTTGCTTGAGTCTTCCGATTTAGTGTCAGTTACTTGTTTGGCTAAGTCTTTGGTGGAGTGCGATCGCTCAATTTCTGTTTGCAATAACTCTAGTTGACTTTGGTGCTGTTGAATCAAATTTTGGACTACCGGAGAGTCATCTGTAAAGCGTTGGCGTTCCTGACTCAAAGACAGTTCTGTTTTTTGAATTTCATCCAGTAAAGTTTGATAGTGGTTCGACTGACTTACAGGCGAGGGTGACGGAAGAGGTATATTTTGGGGAGAATAAGCTATTTCCTTTTGCAGGTTTTTGTGTCGTGCTTGGACATCTTGCAATTGAGCGCGAGTGGTTTGTAATTGTTTTTTAATTTCTGAAAGGTTTTCTAGCAGAATTTTACCTTGTACTTCTGGGTCAATTAAATTGTACTTTTTGCGAAACTTTTCAAGATTTCCTTCTGCTTGCTTGACTTCCTGCTTGATTTTAGTGAGGCGATCATTAACAAAATTTAGTGCTTGATCAAGGCGCTGTTTTCGTTGTTTAAGATCGTAATCTTTGTATACCTTTTGCAGAGCTTGTAGAACTTTCTGCGCTTTTACCGGATCGTTGCTCTCAAAGGAAAGTTCAAAAACTTGTCCAAAAACTTGATTAGATCCTCCTCCAGCATCAATGACAGTAATTGCTAAAGGTCTTTTTTGAGGATTTTTATGCTTACCTTTGATATCTTCAACTGTCAGATCAGGATACTCAGAACGCAATGAATCTACAGCTTTTTTAATTAGTTTTGAACTAAGGATCAAACCCAATTGAGGATTGTATTCTACACCTTTCAATGTAGATAAAATTGTATTTTTGTTTGTATTTATTGATATATCAGTTGCTGTTTTATCTTCAGTTATATCAGACTCAACCAGTAACTGCATAGAGCTTTGGTATGTAGGTTTTGCTTTCAAAGCCAATAGACCTGCAACTGATATCACCACACAGGAAATACCCAAAATTAAAACGCGTCTACGAAACAAAAATGTAGATATTTGTTTGATGTCAGCCGTGTCTTTTTGGGAAAGTAAAACCAGTTTACCTCTATCCAAACTAGTATCATTCATGCTCAGAATCCTCTATTTTTAAACACTGTTTTTCAAATCAAGAGTCATGTATTCTTGATTTAACAAGGTTGAATGTAGATTGTTTGTAATTACCACCTACTCAATAACTTATAATTTGATTTTTAGGTGTAAAACTTTAATGACAATAACCGTCAAATTTGCATTTCAGATATTATAAAGTTATCGGTTGAAGAACAATTGAATTTAATTTTGACTTCAGAATCATGTAAGTAAGTCGGCAGAAATAAAGCTAATTTGTTAGGGTCGTCATTTGTCATTTGTCACAAATAAGGGTTTCAGGCACGTTTCGTTTTCGTAACATAGTTATATATATTCACGCTGAATTATGTAAATAGGCATAAATAAGCAAAGAGAAGAGACTCGATTGTTAGTTGATAATTTTCGCTATTTTGAGTTCATATCAACCTAAAGTAATCATCCCGAAACAGTCAACCCTATTGGGCAATCTTTACCATTTCCTAATTAGGCTATCTTAGAATAAACAATGAATTATTTTTTGTATTTTATACAATGCTTTTTATTATTTTACTTCTGGTAAAATTTTTTGCTGATATTTTGTCTCTACTGTAAGCTAAATACTTTTAAACTTACGATTCGTACGTTAAATTTGGTATATTAACAAACTTAATATTATCTAATCTTAGCTTTGAATCTAAATGAGGTCATGAAGATGAAAGGCTTACTATTTTAAACTTTTTTAGCTTAGGCTTTCAATCACCACCGATTCTTGTCAAGCCTGATCAGTGAATAAATGACAACATATATAAATTTGAATATTTCTTGCTCAACAATTGAAAATAGAGTGACTTTGTATAATAAGACCATTAAATAAAAATTTGTAACTAATTCAAAAAATATAGTTTATCCCTATACTTTGTATTTTTAGTCTCAAACACAACAATTAAATTACTTAAATAATTTTATTTTTTGCTCAAATAAAATTAAAGATTATGTAAAGTCATTTATACTTGATGTTTAATGTTTGTCATTCGACTTGGTGTCTACCTTACGGTAGGTGCGTAGCGATTTGGTGCAAGTAGCCGATTGCACGTTTAAATTAAGGTTTATTTTTTCACCACAGAGACACTAAGACACAAAGAAAACGATGCTTTGAAGGTTACACTTTGACATCCTACCAAACTAGCTTGATTTAGATGTACTTGTTGAGGTTAATTCTGCTTCTCGCCGTCTAGGTACTTCATAAGTCATAAAATCATAAGCCATACTTGTTTTAGGAAAAATAGCACGGGCTTCTTCAAGTAAATCTTTTAACTCTATACCGTTTCCAGGAGCATAACGAGGGCTAAAATGAGTCATGATCAAGCGATGCACCCCAGCTGCTAGGGCTGTTTGCGCTGCCATAGTAGATGTAGAATGCAGACGCTGAAAAGCCATATCAGCATCTTGGTGAGAAAAGGTTGCTTCGTGGATTAATACATCTGCATCCTGTGCTAATTCCACTGCATTTTCAGAATATATTGTGTCTGTGCAGTAGGCTACTTTGCGTCCAATTTCTGTTGGACCGCTAAAATCTGCGCCATTAAATATCCTTCCATCGGGTAGACTAACGGTTTCACCACGTTTGAGTTGACCATAAACTCGGCCAGGGGGAATTCCCATAGCTTTGGCTTTTTCAATATCAAAGCGTCCCGTTCGGTCTTTTTCTGCGACACGGTAGCCGAAGGTAGTAATACGATGATGTAAAGAATTACAGGTGACAGTAAACTCGTCATCTTCGTAAATTAGTCCTGGACGGACAGCATGAACTTTGACAGGGTAAGAAAAATGTGTGTGAGAGTAGCGCAAGGCTGATTGCAAATATTCATTCAATCCGGGTGGACCATATATATCAATGCGTTCGACATTACCTGCTAAACCACAACTAGCTAGCAGACCCATTAAACCAAAGATGTGATCGCCGTGCATGTGAGTAATAAAAATTCGGGAGAGTTGGCTACTTTTGAGTTCACTGCGTAAAAGTTGGTGCTGAGTACCTTCGCCACAATCAAATAGCCACAACTCTGCTCTTTGAGGTAATCTCACAGCGACACTGGAAACATTACGCGATCGCGTTGGTACACCGGAACTCGTCCCTAAAAATGTAATTTGCACAGCGTTATACCCACTCTCCTTTAACTACTCACTGAAATTTGGTGCTTCATTTTATATAGTGGCATGGAAATTTGATAGTTTGCTGTCTGGTTTGGCGATCGCAGTACGCACAGAAAACAAAGATATTACTTCTTTTAATACTCTTGGTAACAAGAAAATTGCTGTGGAGATTGGGACTACACGTGCAGATAAAGCTAAAACTGTCCCTGGTGCTACAATTCGAGAATTTAAATCTGTACCCTTAGCATTACAGGATTTCGAGGTACTCCACTGTCAATACGGTTCGGTTAAGAATTTTTCGTCATAATTTTGGGTATGTACCAGACGCGATATATCGCGTCTTTTCAAACATCCTGTTAAATAAATACAGATAATTTACATTTGATAGCAATTTATTTACATTATTTTTATAATAAATCAGTTTTTTATGTCATCAAAACGCTAAATTAAAAATATTATTTATATATCAAAAAGCAGATTATTAGCATATTAGCTCAAGTAATTTATTAAGATTTACGACTAAAATTGCCTTATGTTAAGCAGATATCGGATATCGAATATCCGACGCTTATTGCAGTTTTTATTGATATGCATTTTTGCCTGTGGCTTATGCATAAAATATTTTCCATCATGGGTAAGAATATCTCGCGAAGCAATCCCAGTACAGACAATAGTTAAAAATGAATACGATCAGGACTTTCTTGCTACATCTAGTGATTTTAGTCAGCGACTAGAGCAAGCTTGGAAAAGCTATGAAACCAGAAATCTCCCAGGTGCGATCGCACATCAAAAAACAGCTTCAAATATAACAATTGTCGAGAATTTGGTCAGGGTATATCACGAAATAGGTGAGTCGAAAGAAGCGATCGCCTATTATCGTCAAATTAACGATTGGTCAAATGTAGGACAAATTATTATCGAGCAAGCGCAAGCATATAATAACCTGGGTAAACCAAATTATGCGAGGATGCTTTCTGACATTGCGTTACAAATAGCTCATACTTACAATGATGACGGTTTAGAGTCTACTGCTTTACGCGTTAGAGGTGAAGCTTATCGAATCGCAGGTAATTATCACAAAGCGATTAGTGATTTAAGTTTTAGCATTAAACTTGCTCAAGATACTCATAATTTAGCATATCAATCGGCTGCTTTCAATCAACTAGGAATTACTTATATAAATTTGGCGAAGAAAAATTATAAATATGCCAAAACAGCTTTGAAGACAGATGATAATCATGAAGCTCAAGATTTTCAAAAGCAAGCATGGCAATTTGATTTAAAAGCCTTAGAAGCTTTTCAAAATAGTTCAAATGTTTCTCAAAAATACAAAGATAAAATAAATGAAATTAACTTATTAATTTATTCTATTCCACCTGCCAATCGGCTTGGTAAATCACAATTAGTAACAGCAAAAATACAACTAGTTTTATGGCTGTTAGAACGCTTACCAAGTTCCGATGCTAAAGCTTATGCAGCTATTGAATTATCTGAAGTATTGCAATATTTACCATTTGAGCAAGATTTATCTTTTGCCAAATGTCCAGCTAATTACCAAGAATCACAAGCAATTAATTTACTCAATCAAGCTGTATCAATTGCTCAAGATTTGCCAAACTATCGGGCTTTATCTTTTGCTTTTGGTCATCTTGGTCATATTTATGAGTGTAACCACAACTATGATCAAGCACTAAAGCTAACACAAAAAGCACAACAAGCTGCCCAAATAAAGCCGAATGCTCAAGATAGTTTGTATTTATGGTATTGGCAAGCAGCAAGAATTTTAAAATCACAAAATCGACCAATTGGAGCGATCGCAGCTTATGAACAAGCTGTGTCTACTCTAGAAAATATCTACACTCAGATAGTTGTTATTAATCCAGACTTACAGCTAGATCCTTATGATACCTTGGAATGGATTTATCACGAGTTGATCACACTGAAGTTAACTCTAGAAGATGATCAGGGTGAATCAAGTCATCTTTATTCTACAATCACCAGCCTTGATGCTCTTAAACTAGCAGAAATCCGAAATTATTTTCGCAAAGATGATATCGCGATCGCACTTCATCAAGCCAAAGCCGATTTATTAAGTGCTAACACAACTACTGCTGTATTTTGGTCGATAGTTTTAGAAGATCGTACCGCAATTGTAGTTTATCTTCCTAATGGTGAAACCAAATTAGAATGGATTAAACTTGATCGCCAAAGCTTCAAAGATGAAATTAAGAAATTTCGCCTTGGACTAGAGAGACGTAGTGATATCATTTACCATCGCAGCCAGGCACAAAAGCTATATGATTTGATAATTCGTCCTTTTGCTGCTGATTTAGAATCACTACAAGTTAAAACACTAGTTTTTATTCCAGATGATTTTCTGCGTAGTGTACCAATGGCTGCACTACATAACGGTAATAAATTTTTAATTCAAAAATATGCGATCGCATCTACCCCTAGTTTGAGTTTGACAGATCCATTCAAACTCAAATCTGAAAAAATCAAAGCATTAGCTGTGGGGTTGACTCAAGATGCAAAGGTTGATGGGCGTACATATAAAGCTTTGAGTAACATCAAACAAGAAATCAAACAGGTTTTAATGCTGATACCGGGTAGCAAGCAGTTATTAGATCAGAATTTTACACGCGATCGCCTGCAAGCAGAACTCCACCGCAGTATTTATCCGATAGTTCATATTGCTACTCATGCTGAATTTGGTATTGCTCCTGAAGATACATTTTTGATCATTGGTAACAACGAAAAGCTTACCATTACAGACTTATATAGTATGATTCAAAATGTATCTCATGGTATAAATTCAGTTGATTTATTGTTATTAACTGCTTGTGAAACTGCCCGTGGAAATGATGATACTAACTTAGGTTTAGCTAGTGTAGCAGTCTGTGCAGGTGTCAGAAGTACTTTTGCTTCTTTATGGTCAATCGATGATGCAGCTACAGAGATTTTAGTCACAAAATTTTATCAATACTGGCACAATTACGGTTTCACTAAAGCAGAAGCTTTGCAAAAAGCCCAGCAAGACCTGATTGCTTTAGGGAAAAAATATGCTCATCCTTATTATTGGGCGCCTTTCATTCTTCTAGGTAATTGGTTGTAGGAAAAAAATATAATACAAGTAGTTGAACAAAATTAAATTCATTTAAAACTTGATTGATATTATCCAATGCCTATTTATAATTCGATTGGTCAACAATACTCCAAAACTCGCGTTCCTGATGCTCGCATTATTCATAAGTTAATAGAATTACTCAATTTACCCAAGGATAGCATCATCGCTGATATTGGGGCTGGTAGTGGTGGTTATAGTTTAGCATTAGCTAACCAAGGATTTTTTGTTAATGCTATTGAACCATCTTTAGTTATGCAGAAACAAGCCGTAAAACACCCAAAAGTTAAATGGTTTACTGGCTATGCAGAAGATTTGCCTTTGCCAAACAACTCTGTTGATGCTGTCATAAGTATACTGACAATTCATCACTTTTGTGATCTCACAACAGCTTTTCAAGAAATGCATAGAGTAGTCAGAAACGGTGCAATTATTTTGCTAACTTTTGATATTAGATTTGCTCAGAAGATATGGCTTTATGATTATTTTCCCTTTTTGTGGGAAGATGCTCTACGATTTTTTCCACTTAGTGAGTTAATTAATTTGGTGCAAGTTAATACCAAAAGACGTGTTGAAGCCATACCTTTTTTATTACCTCATGATTTGTCTGATTTATTTGCAGCAGCAGCTTGGAGGCGTCCAGAATTATATTTACAGCCTGAAGTACGTGCTGGGATATCGTCTTTTCCTTTAGCTGATGCACATTTAGTCGAACAAGGAGTCAAGTTACTAGCAACTGATTTAAGTAGTGGTAAATGGGATGCAAAGTATGGCAATATTCGCAATTTAACAGAAATTGATTTGGGTTATCGTTTTTTATGTACAACGATGAATTGACTTTGGCGATTGGAGTATTCTGTCCTATTAATTTTGATGAGTTGTGGGTGTTCAGATTCCTTCAAAATTAATGCGATAAACCACTAAAAGTCGTCGTTAAGGACTATATCAATACGCTTGGTGTTAGAGGATAGACCTCTTGCAAAAGTCGAATGAACCCCCCTCAATCCCCCCGTGAACGGGGGGAAGATTTAGTTCCCTCCCCGTTTACGGGGCTGCGGTTTACACATAAATCCTCTGATCCCCCTAAATCCCCCTTTTTAAGGGGGACTTTGATTCTAGTTCCCCCTTTTTTAAGGGGGGTTAGGGGGGATCAAAACGCTACTAGGCAACTTTATAAGACTTCTGTGTACACCGTAGCTTTATAAGGGGGTAATAATGTAATTAAAATTACAGCCAATCACTTTTCAAACAACCTCTTAAGCCGACAATTCTTTGTACCAGACGCGTAGCAAGATCCCCCAGGGGAATTTCGCGTCTCTAACACCAATTTTCTGTACGAAAAATCCTTAACACCAACCGTATTGAGGACTATATGGAAGTTGTGCGATCAATCCGCATTACATTATTAATGCATCGCCTTACATTGTGAATGTATCACCCTACATTATTAATGCATCGCCTTACATTGTGAATGTATCACCCTACATTATTAATGCATCGCCTTACATTGCGAATGTATCGCCCTACATTATTAATGCATCGCCTTACATTGTGAATGTATCACCCTACATTATTAATGCATCGCCTTACATTGCGAATGTATCGACTTACATTTTAAAATCCCCCAGCTTTACAAAAAACGAAGTTGGGGGATGCTCTAGGATGGTTTAATAATATTTAGCGAAATCAGCTAAAGCTTATAAGCTGACATCAGAAGGTATAAGTAGTCCGTTAATTTGGACAATCACGCCATTAGTGGTAGTTGTGGCAGGATGGTTGACTTTAGCATTATCTACCTTAACTTCACCATCAGCGTCTTCGGTAATTTTGAGTTGACTTCCTTCTAGAGTTTTGAGTACTCCAGCTTTTAACTGCTCAGGAGTAATTTCGCCAACAATCACGTGATATTTCAAAACTTTCTCACGGTTGTTACTATATTGGGAGAAAACGTTGCTCTTTAAACCATTGAATGCATCATCGGTCGGAGCAAAAATTGTGAAATAACCTGGCTTTTTCAGCTGGTCAAAAAGTTTAGCTTCTTTCAATTCATAAACTAGATTGGCATATTTACCATCCTTAGCAAGAGTATCAGCAATGGTACTGTTGGAGTTGCGATAAGGATAGTTCCGATAAGCAGAAGGTTGCAGAAAGGCAAAGCCATAGAATCTTCTGGCTAAGACTGGAGAACTAATCATGGTTGTAACACCAATAATCCCCATTACCCAAGCCAATCGGACAAACCATTTTTTGCCACTTAAGGCATGAATTCTTTGAGGAAACATAAGACTTACCTGGTAACTCTAAGTTTTACGCTAATACTACAAGACTTGAATGCTAGTTTACGGAAAAAATTATATAATTTTAGACTAAAAATTGGAATGCCAATATATGACATCAATAAGTATAAAATGAGTAAATTTAATTCATATACTGATATTCAGATTTTAGAGTCAAAGCCTGATTATTTTTAGGTTTTTTTATTGCGAACTACTGACTTCAAATCCTAGTCAAAGTTAAATAAATAACTTTGAGAGAAAATGTTAATTTTGTTCTCAGCGATCGCTTTGGTGCTTAGGCTACAGATGCTAAGTTGCGATGGAGCAATCATACCTAACAGTGGGTAGAAAAGTAACCTAGTACTCGACTACACGAACTATGCTGGATTCATAGTGATCGCTTAAGCGCTTATAGAGGACTAAAGTCCTTACTACAAACTCCTCAAAGTTGATGTGGTGGACTACTATAGCAGTTCTCGGTTGTGTCCAATACGTACCCCACCCCTTAATCCCCTAAGCGCAAGCGCTTAGGGGAGGTTTTGCGTCAGCAAAGCCGGGGTGGGGTTCCGACTGTATTGCAATCGAGTCAGAAGTGCTATAGATAGTAGACACCAAGAAAAACTCATCTTTGAGACTCACACCTTGACGGTATAAATTGGGAAATCGAACCTATTCCAGAAAACTACAACCGAGAAATCCTTAGATTTTAATCTTGACTTTTTTTACATCTAACCTCTAATGTGGACTCATTCTGTGAATCAAGATGTTTGTTTTTAAACCGATGATTTGTTTAGAGGATGTTTGAAAAATCCTCTTGTCGGTAGCAAAACGTTTTAGATCCCCCTAAATCCCGCTAACAAAGGGAGACTTTGATTCTGAGGAGTTAAGGGAAATCAATAAGTGCCTAAAATCACAGCCAACTACTTTTCAAACAACCTCTTAGATAAATCCAAATAAAATGACACAAAGCAGCAACAAGCAAATACGTATTTGGGCTACGCTGTGTCATCTCTCAGCTTTGTTGTGGATACCATTAATTTCTTTAGTCTTTATTGGCATACCCATATATCTTCCATTACTGAATATTCTTGGTCCATTAATAGTTTGGCAATGGAAAAAATCACAAGATCCGTGGATAGACTTTCAAGGCAAAGAATCTTTAAATTTTCAGCTTTCAATCACAGTTTATACATTAATTGTAATTATATTTTCCCTATTTTTGGTTTTTACAACTTGTGGGATTGCACTCACAAATAATGTGGCATCTAAACAATTAGACACAACTTTAAATACTTTATTAACAGTTTTAATTATACTCATATCAATATTATTATTAACACAATTATGTTTAGTAATATTTGCCTCTGTAAAAGCATACAAAGGTCAACACTATCGCTATCCTTTTACCATTAGATTTTTAAGAAATTGAGTAATTCCCTATGAATTTAATTTTGTCCAAATACTGATTGTTGCTCAAACTTCACTACAACCCATTGCGTTACTGGTGTCATTGGCTTCCATCCCAAAAATCCGCCAATGGGAGCAACCCTTTGAACTGCGACACGCATTAATTCCCCACCAACTTGATTTTGCCATTGCAGCAATTTTTGTTCACTTTCGATGGTGACAGCATTAGCAACCAAGCGTCCACCGGAACGTAAAGCTTGCCAACAAACTTCAAATAAGCCTGCTGCTGTTGCACCACCACCGATAAAAATAGCGTCGGGTTGGGGTAAATCTTTCAATGCAGTGGGGACTTTACCGTGGACTATTTGTAAATTGGGTGTACCAAGAGCAGTAGCATTGTCAGCGATATATTGTAATCTAGTGAGATTTTGTTCAATCGCGATCGCTCGACATCGAGAATGAGTCCGCATCCATTCAATACCTATCGAACCACACCCTGCACCAACATCCCACAATAATTGTCCCGGTACAGGAGCCAAAGCCGCGAGGGTGATCGCTCGTACTTCGCGCTTGGTGAGTTGACCGTCATGATGGTAGACATCATCTGGTAAACCTGCTAAACGAGATAACCCCACAACCCCAGGATCAGCAATACACTCGACAGCAATAGTATTTAATTCAGCTATTTCTGTAGTTATCCATGAGGCGGCTGTCCCTTCAATGATGCGTTCTTGAGAACCACCCATGCGTTCTAACACTTTAATTTTACTACCACCAAATCCACGTTTAGTCAATATATCAGCTACAATTGTCGGGGTTTGTTTTCCTTCACTCAAAATCAACAATCGCGCCCCAGCGTAAATCATACTTTGGAGTAGAGCAGGAGGACGAGCGTTGAGGCTTAATGTCTCTACTTCCGTAAGTGACCATCCTAGTTTGGCACAAGCAAGGCTGAAAGATGAAGGTGTAGGAATAATGGTCATTTCAGTCATAGGTATGCTGCGTCTGAGGGTGACACCAATACCAAAGCACATGGGATCGCCACTGGCTAAAACACAGACAGATTGACCCCGACGACGAAGAATTTCTTCTATAGATATGCTGATGGGTGATGACCAAGTGATTTTTTCACGCATATCATCGGCTGGTAGCATAGCTAAATGACGACTTCCACCAACTATTACCTCTGCATTTTGTAGTATAGAATGAGCGATCGCACTCAATCCTGATAGCCCATCTTCACCAATACCTATAACAGATAGCCATTTTTGCACGTGAGCCATTCGATTTTTAGATTTTAGATTGACCAATCATTCCTTGATGTTACAAGAAAGCAGATTTATCCGTGGAATAAATCGAAAGTCCAAAATCCAAAATTGTCTGACTTACGAGATAATCTGAAAGCAGGATGACAAAAATAATGTGAGAGAGTGAATATTAATAATAACTTTTAATATTTGAGCAAAAAGGCAAAAAGCAGACAGCAGAAGATTTCAATTAACGAAATTATGTTCATGATAGACAAAATCAAAAAGCCATATTTGGCTATCGTTTTACTTTGTCTTGTGCCTGTAATTATGCCAATACTTGCAATAATTACATTCAGCATCTACGTTTACAGCAGCAAAACCAAGGTTACTAATGCTGATGCAGCTATTGTTTTAGGAGCCGAAGTTTGGGGAGAAAAACCTTCACCAGTTTTCCAAGAACGAATTAACCACGCAATTAATCTCTACAAACATGGTAAAGTTCACAATATCATTTTTACTGGCGGAGTTGGCAAAAATAAAGAAATTGCCGAAGCAATTGTAGGTAAACATTATGCAATTTCCAAAGGAGTAAAAAAAGCCAATATCTTAACCGAAACTGCTTCCCAAAATACTCACCAGAACCTTTTATATGCAAAGAATATTGCATTATCTCAGCATTTATCTAAGTTTCTCATTGTGAGTGATCCTTTACATATGAAACGAGCAGTTTTGATGGCACAAGACTTAGGAATAGATGCATATCCATCTGCAACACCAACTACTCGTTATCGCAGCTTTCAAACTCAATTTAAGTTTCTTCTCAGAGAAACTTTTGGTTACTTTGTTTATCTTTTCCTGAGACTGTAAAATCTTATCTTAGATAGGATTCCTATTTGATTTTTGTTGGCGTAGCCTGCGCTCTGCGCTTACAGAAATCAGTACACTTTCTGTTACTCCACCTGAAGTTAGTTTTGGCTTTGTTCACCCTCCAATCCCCAAAACACCATTTTTGATTGCGAAACATTAAGGAATATTGCAATTCCGTGAGATCTCAAGATACACAGAGAAATGAGCCAAAAGTCCGTGATACGATGCTTTCGGTAAATGTGAAGATCGGGAGTAGACCTTTGACACTACGGGTTGCTGTTGTTGGGTCAGGCCCAGCTGGCTCATCTGCCGCAGAAACTTTGGCAAAAGCTGGGATCGAAACCTACCTATTCGAGCGCAAGCTAGATAATGCCAAACCCTGTGGCGGTGCAATTCCTCTGTGCATGGTCAGTGAATTTGACCTGCCCCAGGATATTATCGATCGCCAGGTGCGGAAGATGAAAATGATTTCACCCTCCAATCGTGAGGTTGATATCAATTTAGTAAAACAAGATGAATATATAGGAATGTGCCGTCGCGAGGTGCTAGATGGTTATCTGCGAAATCGTGCGGCAAAATTAGGCGCAAATTTAATAAATGCCACCGTTCATAAACTAGATATTCCTACAAACAACACTGACCCCTATACCATCCATTATGTAGACCATACAGAAGGTGGCGCCCAAGGCATAGCCAAAACCCTCAAAGTAGATTTAATTATTGGGGCGGATGGCGCAAACTCCCGTATTGCCAAAGAAATGGACGCTGGGGATTACAATTATGCGATCGCTTTCCAAGAGCGGATTCGCCTGCCCCAAGAGCAAATGGTCTATTACAATAACCTGGCAGAAATGTACGTCGGTGACGACGTTTCTACCGACTTCTACGCTTGGGTTTTCCCCAAATACGACCATGTAGCCGTCGGTACTGGTACAATGCACGTCAACAAAGCCAGCATCAAACAATTGCAAGCTGGTATTCGCGCCCGTGCTGCCCATAAGCTGGTAGGTGGTCAAATCATCAAAGTCGAAGCACACCCCATTCCTGAACATCCCCGTCCCCGTCGCGTTGTTGGTCGGATCGCGTTGGTAGGAGATGCAGCAGGTTATGTTACCAAATCCTCTGGAGAAGGTATTTACTTTGCTGCCAAATCTGGACGCATGTGTGCTGAAACCATTGTAGAAGTGTCCAACGGCGGCGCTCGTATCCCCACCGAAGCTGATCTCAAGGTCTACTTAAAGCGTTGGGATAAAAAATATGGACTCACCTACAAAGTCCTAGACCTGTTGCAAACCGTATTTTACCGTTCCGATGCCACCCGCGAGGCATTTGTGGAAATGTGTGCTGACCTTGATGTACAAAAGCTAACCTTTGATAGCTATCTGTACAAAACCGTCGTGCCAGCTAATCCCATTACCCAGCTAAAAATTACTGCCAAGACCATTGGTAGCTTAATTCGCGGTAATGCCCTTGCTCCCTAATTGTAGATGATTGAGCTATAAGGGTTATTAAGAAGAGAACACAAAAGACGCACCTGATTTGGGGAAATTTCTCCGCTTTGGGTGCGTCTAGTTTTTTTGATAAATTAATCAAATGTATATAGTATTGCAATTTTCCTCTAACGAAGTAAAATTTACTTCACATCAACTATGGGGAAAATTTTAGATGTTCCGAACAGCAATTTGCAGCATCTTTTTAGGGGCTTTTACCCTCAGCAGTGGAGTAATGGCTATTTCTACACCAAACCAAACTGATATAGCAAAAGGCTGGGTGCATTCTCGACTACCACATCATAGTATTAAACTCACAGCATCTACTGTTGATACTTCTGTTATAGAAGAGTCAGTTTTTCAGCAAATTAATGATTACCGTACCTCTCAAGGTTTACCAGCTTTGACTCGTAACGTTGCGATCGATGAGCAGGCTAGGACTCATAGTCGAAACATGGCTAATGGTACAGTCGCATTTGGTCATAGTGGATTTGAACAACGAATCCAAAGTATCGGTATTCCCTATAGCGCAGCCGCAGAGAATATTGCTTATAACCAGGGTTACAGTGATCCTGCTACACAAGCCCTACAATCCTGGCTAAATAGTCCAGGGCATCTGGCTCATATAAAAGGTAATTACAATCTTACTGGTATTGGTGTTGGGAGTAATAGCCAAGGCAAAATTTACTTTACACACATTTTCCTCCGCACAAGATAAGAACAACAAGGGAAGAGAGATAGGAGAGATATGGGAGATGAGGGAGAAAATTTACTTACCAATCCTCCCCATCTTCCCCATACCCAATCCCCAATCCCTCAATTTCCAGCGTTTAACTGTTCCAAGAAATCGATTTTGACTGCAACATTAATCAAATCTTTAGCAAAAGTTTTGATTTCACCCTCATTGAGAGCAACAATATAGGGTTCACCATTAATCATGGCAATGATAGGGCCTCCAGAAGAACCACCCGCAGTGTCGCAATCATGGAAAAGGAAATTTTCTTCTTCCCTAACAATACTACAATCCTTTTGGAAGCTCGCTGTCCATCCAGCGCCAGCACTAAAGTACTTTTGATAACTTGGAGTTGGAAAATCGCCAGAATAGCCAACGAAAAAGTATTTTTTCTGATTGCGAATCAATGTTTGAGAAGGTAGAGTTTTGATTCCTAAATATCCATACTTGCGACCAAGAGGCTTATTGATTTTCATAACTGCCCAGTCATTGGCATTTAGTGTGGCACCTTCTTTAAAATCTGTGCCATAAATTACTTCTTCTACAGAGGCAATATCCCTAACAAGTACTTACGCAAAATAAATTGTATATTATGAAATTAGTAATGTAAAATACCTTCTTGTCCTTATGGATGGCAAGAAAAAGGAGAAAATATTGAAATTGACAGTAGTCGTAGTCGTCGCATAAATGTACTAGAATTAATGAATTGTGAGCAAGAATTAGATGCCTATATATTTGAAGGAAGAATTACAAGCGATGTAGTTATCTCTTGTCTTGATAAATTTGCTGAAAATCTCCAAAGAAAAACCATTGTCGTTATGGATAAAGCATCATTTGCATTGTCCCCTCCAGAATTGGGCAGGCTTGATACCCCCTGATTAATCTGTGGGCCGACGAAATATTTCGACGAAGCCTGCCCAATTCTGGTACGCGGAAGACCCTCATTTCACACAAGCAAAAAAAACCACCAAAAAATTAGCGAGTGGCAACAGAAGAAATTAGAAATATTTTGGCTACCATCCTACTCTCCTCAACTAAATTTAATAGAAATTCTCTGGCGTTTTATGAAATATGAATGGATAGAAATAGATGCATACTCTAGTTGGTCAAATTTAGTTAACTATGTTGAAAAAGTCATTCGAGATTTTGGAGAAAAATATGTAATTAATTTTGCATAAGTACTTAAGAGTTAAGTTACAGAATTTGAGCATTTTAGTTTCTAAGCACTGAAGCGCTTACTAAAAGCCGTGTTTAAATTATTGGGAGGTAATACCAATTCAATTAGCGATCGCAAATACATACTTGAGTCAAGACGCGGGGTCAAGACGCGATAAATCGCGTCTCTACAATAGACATCTCCGACAACTATCAAAGCCTTTATGTGACTAGCTCTTAGGGTGCAAATGCAAGCATTGCGATTCAGCTAGTCTATACGAATAAATAAGGGTTTGAGATAATTCTTGTA
>JAHHHW010000026.1 GCA_019359115.1 Pelatocladus maniniholoensis HA4357-MV3 | reverse complement strand
CAATCAGTAATTGACTCACAAGGTCGCGTCATCAATACTTGGGCAGACATCATCAACCGCGCTAACTTGGGTATGGAAGTCATGCACGAGCGCAACGCTCACAACTTCCCTCTCGACTTGGCTGCTGCTGAATCTGCGACCGTTGCAATCAGCGCTCCTGCGATCAACGGTTAATCACCAGATAGTCGAATAAATAGATGAAAAAGCGCCCTCCACTTCGGAGGGTGCTTTTTTATGGTGAAAAAATACTTTTTCCAACACCAAGACACTAAGACATCAAGACAGATATTATCCAACTTACCAGGCTTTTTGCTTAGGTTATATCGTTATGAATAAAGGATTTGGCATTAGCACCTGTGTAAGTAGCAGCAATATGACCATTACCTGTTAATTGGTACTTATATGTAACTAACCCCTCTAAACCAACAGGGCCTCGCGGTGGTATTTGTTGGGTACTGATTCCCACTTCTGCACCAAAACCGTAGCGGAAACCATCTGCAAAGCGAGTAGAACAATTGTGATAAACTCCTGCTGCATTTACCAGCATCAGGAAAGTGTTAGCCGCTTCTGGATCTTCTGTAACGATCGCATCGGTATGCTTGGAACCGTAATCATTAATATGAGCGATCGCTTCTTCTAAAGAATCTACAATTTTAATTGCTAAAATTAAATCGCTGTATTCGGTTTCCCAGTCTGTTTCTGTGGCTGATTTCAGACTTGGTAAAATTTCGTGGCTGCGTTCATCGCCTCTGATTTCGACATTTTGTGTTTGCAAAGCCTCAGCAATCTTTGGTAGAAACTCTGGAGCAATATCGGCATGAATTAGCAAAGTTTCAATAGCATTACATGCAGCCGGATAATGTGTTTTTGCATCAACAGTAATGGTGATTGCTTTTTCCAAATCAGCAGCTTGATCTATATAGAGATGACATATACCATCGGCGTGTCCTAGTACGGGAATACGGGTATTTTCCTGGACAAACCGCACAAAAGCATTAGAACCTCTAGGAATAATTAAGTCTACATATTTATCTAATTTTAAAAGTTCTAAAGTTTCTTCTCTGGTTGTCAATAACTGCACCACATCAGGATTAACAGCAGTTGTAGATAATCCCTGTTTAATTGCTTTGACTATGGCTTCACAAGAACGAATAGCTTCTTTACCACCTTTAAGAATCACACCATTACCCGACTTGATCGCCAAAGCCACGATTTGAATTGCTGCTTCTGGACGCGCCTCAAAAATCACGCCCAAAACACCCAAAGGACAAGTGATTCGCTTGAGAATTAAACCTGTATCAAGTTCACGATTTATCTGTACTGTACCGACAGGATCTGCAAGTTTGCCAACATCTGTTACTCCTGCGATCGCATCTTTTAATTTGTACTCATCTAACTGCAAGCGTTTATAAAGTGGTTTAGCAATACCTTCAGCAGCAGCAGCTTGGCAATCAGCAACATTCGCTTGCAAAATTTCATCTTTTGCTGATTCTAAAGCTTGAGCGATCGCTGCGATCGCTTGATTTTTTGCCTCAGTTGATAAAACTGACAACTTGAGTGCCGCCAGACGTGTTTTTTTAGCTATTGCAACTAGGTTTGATAAACGATCATCAGAAATATTCATGCCACACAACAACCTAAATCTATGCCGTTTCCCAATCCTATCAACTCACGGCAGGTGTAAAGGCACAAACTTGAATCAGGCAAATCTCAAATTACTAACCATTAACAATTTACTCTTGAATGTCAATATTAGCTTCCTTTTACCAAAACTTCATTACCTTCCACCTTGGCTGTGTAGGTAGCAAGAGGTTTGTCTGCTGGGCCATTAATCACTTTACCATCAATGGCATATTTAGAACCATGACAGGGACACACAAAAGCGTTTTGGTCTTTATTCCATCCCACAATACAGCCTTTATGGGTGCAAGTAGGGTTGACGGCAATTACCTTGCTAGTATTACCAGGATCTTTAATAACCAACACCTTACCAGCAGCACTTTCCTCGTTAAAGAGTTGACCGTTTTTGTCTAAATCTGATATGCTGCCAGCTACTTGAAAACCATCAGTACGGGCAGAAGTGGTAGTCGATGAGGAGTTTGTTTGAGAAGAACAAGCTGCAATAACTAAAGGTAGAGAACTAGCTAAACTCCCCACACCTACCCAACCAATAAATTCACGACGATTCATAAACTGTTTTTAGTGGATGTCATTGGTTAATAGTAATTGGTAATTGGTAATTGGTCATTCTCCCCATTTCTTTTGTCCCTAATACCCAATCCCTAATCCCCATTACCCCTTCGCCCCTAATCCCCACTCCCTTGGGGGGAGTGGGGGCCCCGAGTTCCCCAGAGGGGGCCCCACCTTCCCCAATCCTCAAACGCGAGTGCGTCTCCTCTGGAGAATCCCCAATCCCTAATCCCTAATCCCCTTTCAAGTGTGCTTTCGCTTGTTGCCAAAGTGCTTCTAACTCTTCTAAAGAGTAATCACAAAGGGGGCGATCGGCAAAGCCTTCTATTTTTTGGAAGCGCTGAATAAAACGCTGATTCGTTCCTTGTAAAGCTTCGCTCGGATCAAGATTGTACCAACGAGCCAGCTGGAGAATAGAAAATAATAAATCTCCTAATTCAGCTTGTTGTCGTTCTGGTGTTTCGTGGTCTAAAGCTTCGTGAAACTCTTGCAATTCTTCATGAAATTTATCCCACACTCCATCAATATTTTCCCATTCAAATCCAACGGCGGCAGCTTTTTGAGAAATTTTCATCGTCGCCATTAAAGGAGGAAGCTTACGGGCGTAACTACTGAGTTTTACACTAAGTTTTTGATTTTCTGGAGATGGTTCGCCTTTTTCTGCTGCTTTAATTTTTTCCCAATTTTGCCGCACTTCATCCACATTTTGCACCGACACATCCCCAAAAACATGAGGATGACGCCGAATTAGTTTTTGGGAAATACCTTGCGCTACTTCTTGCAAAGAAAATTGTTCATATTCCTTGGCGATTTGTGACTGTAAGACAACTTGTAAAAGTAAATCGCCTAATTCTTCTGCGATCGCTTCTTTGTCTCCACTGTTAATCGCATCTACCACTTCATAAGCTTCTTCAATAACATACTCTGTTAGTGTTTCAGGAGTTTGCGCTAAATCCCAGGGACAACCACCATCAGGCGATCGCAACTTTGCCACCACATCTATTAATTCTTGTAACGCTGCCAAAGTTTCAAAGTTTTTCATATTGAGTTTTATTATTGCTTATTTACTACTTTTTCCCTTGGTTCCCTTGCTTGCCATACTTTTTGTCCGACGACTACCGCGAGTTGTAGCTTTACGTTTCTTCATTTTCGCACGTGGCCATAAACCTTGAATACCTTGCTTTTGCACACGCTTGTATGCAGAATTACTCCAGTCGCTCAGAGAGTGGCTCATTGCACCCAATTCCAGCCCAAGCAATAGTGCTAGCAATTCTAGACTGTGATTCAAGAGCGATCGCTTCACAATTTCACTCAAAATCTGCCTACTCCAGTCCCCATTACCGAGCATTTGGGCAACTACTGTAACCAAAATTACTAATATTCCCACGACGCCACTCAGATAAATTACTCGCAATGTTGTACCGATAATTGGCCCGTGTGATAAAAAAGAGCGATGGCGCAGGCTTTTTTGATAAGGAATCCAAATCCAACGTAATAAACCCCAACGTTGATATTGACGGGAGTATATATCCAAGTCAGGGCCAAACATCAGCCCCCCAAACATAAATCCACCTGCCACCAATAAAGTCAAGTTGCCACTTTTAGTTTGGACAAAAGTGGCTCCAGCAACCAACGGCAAAGCCCACAAAGTAATGCGATCGTGCGTTTGACCAGAAGGCATAGAAATTTTAGATTTTAAATTTTGGATTTTGGATTAGTTAAGCAAAAATTTTCTTAAAAATACTATCGCGTTTTTCAAGTTAGTGTGCTAACATTAATTCTTGTGAGCAAAAACGGGTGGTTAGCTCAGTTGGTAGAGCGCCTGCCTTACAAGCAGGATGTCACTGGTTCGAGTCCAGTACTACCCATTTAGAATAGTCATATTAACAGCTAGCCTCTCTATTTGAGCGGTTTGTAAGCTTGAGCAAAAAATATGTTGAGAGGAAAACGCCGAATTATTTGGCACTACAGTATTGCATTTTTAACTGTAGCGATCGCATTACTCGGTAAACTACTGCTAAATTATTGGGCTGGTCTACAATACGAAACGCCATTTTTACTATTTTTTGTTGCCATAATGGCGACTAGTCGTCATGGAGGAGTTGGCCCTGGTATATTGGCAGTTGTTTTGTCTGGTGTGGTGAGTAGTTATTTTTTCTTAACTCCAGCGAAATCATTGTTTGTCAATAACTTTTGGATAAATCTCCAACTGATTATATTTTTGGTAGAGGGGCTATTTATTGTTGCATTCATTAACTCCCTAAAAACTGCTCGGCGAAATACGCAAACCATCAGCCAACAATTGCTCTTAAGTGAAGACAAAGGTCGTCAGCATCAAGAATTGTTAAACTTAATTGCCAACTCTTTGCCCGTCTGTATTTCTTATATCGATACCCAGCAACGCTATCAGTTCATTAACAAAACATACAAAGATTGGTTTGGCTTATCTCCAGAGGAAATCTACGACAAGCACCTAGTAGAAGTTGTGGGAGAAGCAGCCTATCAAATCATGAAAGACAAAGTAGAACGTACTCTAGCAGGAAATTTAGTTGAGTATGAAGCAGAACTTCCTTATCGAGAAGGAGGAAAGCGTTATATTCAAGCTATTTTAGTTCCCGACATCGCCAAAAATGGCCAAGTCAGAGGATATTGTGGGCTAGTTATTGATATTAGCGATCGCAAACAAGCTGAAGCAGAAATTAAGCAACTCAACGAAAACTTAGAACAAAAAGTCAAAGAACGCACCATACAACTACAAGAAATCAATCAGGAATTGGAAGCCTTTACCTACAGTGTTTCCCATGATTTACGCGCCCCACTGCGTGCCATGCAAGGACTAGCCCAAGCTTTACAAGAAGACTATAAATCTGATTTAGACGAAACAGGACAAGAATACACCCAGCGTATTATTACCGCAGCTGCACGGATGGACACTTTGATTCTGGATTTGCTTGCTTACAGTCGTCTAGGGCGCGGCGAAATTTGGCTACAACGACTCAGTTTGGAGAGTGCGATCGCTGAGGCGATTAATGAATTACACTCAGACATACAAATTACTCAAGCACACATAACCATCGAGTCACCGTTACCGATTGTGAAAGCACATTACAGCATCTTAGTACAGGTGTTGATTAATTTGATTAGTAATGCCCTTAAGTTTGTCGCTAGTGATGTTAAACCGCAAGTGCGGATCTGGGCAGAAGAGGGAGTAAATTCTTCTCATACTCTTCACACTCCTGTATCTTCAGAAACCTCTATCTCAAAAAAATGGGTACGTCTTTGGGTGGAAGATAACGGAATTGGCATTGCTAGGCAACATCAACAACGAATATTCATAACTTTTGAGCGCTTGCATGGCATAGAATCTTATCCGGGTACTGGTATCGGTTTGGCAATTATTAAACGGGGGATTGAGCGTATGGGAGGTAGTGTAGGAGTTGAATCGCAATTAGGACAGGGTAGCCAATTTTGGATTGAGTTGCTACTAGCAGATAATTGCTAACTAGTTAGTATTTCTAATTTTTAATTTTTAATTTTTAATTTTTAATTGGTTTGTCTCCATCTGCCAATCCGTCCATCTCCTATCTTCTTCCTTTATAATCTGTACGCTAACGTACGAATCTTCCAGTAGGGAGAAGAAGTCGTTTGCAAATTTTTATTAACCTATGACAACTTCTCACGTCGTCACTAGCTCTCAGAGTATGCTTTTTTTTCATTCTCTAGCAGTTATGTAACGTCCTGACTGTTCTGCCAACAGACAACAGCATGTCTCCATCCGATAGTGATCCCAGGTCGATTAATCAACTCTTGGCATCTTTACCGGATGAGGAGTATCGGTACCTGGCTCCCCATCTAGAATATACAAGGCTCTCTCAAGGGCAAATTCTCTATGATCGTGGGGAAGTGATTCGACAAGTCTACTTTCCCATCCGCTCAATGGTGTCTTTAATTTCCGTTCTCAAGGATAATTCAACCACCGAATTTGCCATTGTCGGCAATGAGGGTATGATTGGCATTCCAGCATTTTTAGGCGGAAAATTTACTAATAGCCGTGCGCTTGTACAAATAGCAGATGGTGCTTTGAAAATGAATGCTGAAATCCTTCAGCATGAATTTGAGCGGGGGGGAGTATTACAAAAAAAACTACTGCTATACACCCAAGCACTCTTAACCCAGATTGGGCAAAATGCGGTTTGCAAATTTCACCATTCTACAGAACAACAACTTGCTCGTTGGCTGTTGTGCGTTCAGGACTGTCTTGGTCAAAATGAGATATTTTTAACTCAGCAATATATCGCCGATTTGTTGGGAACGCGTCGTGCTACAGTCACAGTTGCAGCAGGTAATTTACAAGAAGAAGGCATGATCCGCTACAGTCGCGGAAAAATTATAATTCTCAACAGAACTGCACTAGAAACAACTGCTTGCGAATGTTATGGCATAGTAACAAATGAGTTTGCCCGCTTGCTTAATACTTAATATTTTTGCCCATTAGCCTTTGCAATAGACCGAAAGAAATTATGGGTTAGAAAAAAACAAAAAGTTTTGTAGAGTGTGTTGTCGCGCAGTGCAACGTACCATTCGGTGGTTTTCGATGGTTAACGACGTTCCGTTCCGTCCATAACGCACCCTACTAAATTCAAGCTAAGGTCGGTTAGTTATATTTTTCGACTTGTGTGTACACCGTAGGATTTATCTGTAAGGTCAATCCAAAATCCAAAATCCTGTTAGAGGATTACCTTACTTCTGCAAGAAGTCTAGTGCTTATGTACGCTACCGTACAGACAGGGTTACTCCAGCCATGTCAATTTAAGATGCTTGATTTAGAAGTGATGGAAGCGATGCCGTGCTAGTTAATCAGCTACTGCTGGCTTTACCAGATTTGGAGTTCCAGCGCCTTGCTCCCCATCTAGAAGAGGTGCGACTTTCCCTCGGTCAAGTTCTTTATGAAGCGGGGGAAAATATTAAGCATGTCTATTTCCCGAATCGAGCAATGGTGTCTTTAATTGCTGTTCTTGAGGATGGTTCGACAACAGAAGTTGGTATGGTAGGTAGCAATGGAGTTATAGGCTATCCCGCATTTTTAGGAGGCGATTTAACAACAACTCGCACGATTGTGCAAGTTGCTGGTACTGCGATGAAAATAGATACCAAAATCCTCAAACGGGAATTTATTCGTGGTGGAGTTCTGCAAAGGCAATTGCTACTTTATACCCAAGCCTTACTTACCCAAATTAGTCAAACTGCTGCTTGCAATCGTCATCATTCGTTAGAAGCACGGCTTGCCCGTTGGCTGCTTACTGCCCAAGACCATACGGCTTCTGATACTATACAAATTACTCAAGAGTTTATTGCTGAATTACTGGGTACGCGACGCTCTGGTGTGACTGTAGCAGCTGGTTTACTACAACAAGCAGGTATTATCCGCTACAGTCGAGGTCGGATTACGATTCTCAATCGCCTAGCTTTGGAGACAACTGCTTGTGAGTGTTACGGTTTTATTAAAAAAGAATTCGATCGCTTGCTCAACGAAGAGCAAAAGTGAAATATCACCGCTTTTTCAGCAATATTAACTAGTCTTTTTTGAGAAAAATCTGGAGCTTATGTACGCTACCGTACGGAGCGGTAGATGGAATTATGTCATGCTATGAGTGTCTTTTTGTGATTACCCTCTCGAATAGTATATACATTTGACTACTAAACAATCGATATGAAAATTCTGTTTAGCACAACCAAATCTTCTACTATTTATCTTTCTACTGGCGTCCAGGAATGAAAAATGTCAAGGAGCCAGCTTATAATGATGAGTCACGGTGAATGTAGCATCTTGCTGGTAGAGGACGACCCCAATGATATTTTCTTAATAGAGAGGGCATTTCGTCGGGCAAATTTGAATCATCCTATTCATGTTGTCAAAGATGGGGATGAGGCAATTATCTACCTTGAAGGTCAAGGCTGCTATGAAGAAAGAGAAAAATATCCACTACCAGCCTTAATATTACTAGATTTAAAACTACCACGTCGTTCTGGTCTGGAAGTTCTAGAATGGCTCAAGCAACAGCCGTTACTAAAACGAATTCCGGTTGTGGTTCTCACATCTTCGCGGGAAAATGTTGATGTTGACCGTGCTTATGATATGGGGGTAAACTCCTATCTGATTAAACCTGTTGCATTTAATGCTTTACAGGAGATGATGCAAGCACTAAACTCCTACTGGCTACAATTTAATCAGTATCCTTCTGTTTACTCAACTTAATACAAGAAGGCAGAAAGCAGAAGGCAGAAGAAATATTTTTAATATTTCTCTTCTCCCCTTCTCCCGATCTCCCAGTCAACGGGTAAAAACCAGCGATGAGTACTCAGAATAATTCAATTCAACGCATTTTGCTGGTAGATGATAACCCAGACGATCGCCTGCTGGTGATCAGAGAATTAAGCCGAGAGTTTTCTCAAGTCCAAGTTATAGAAATAATTGATGCTAATGCATTGAATCAGGCATTAACAGCAGATAAATTTGATTTAGTCATTACTGATTATCAACTCAATTGGACGACAGGATTACAAGTTTTGCGTGCTATCAAATCTCGCGATCGCAATTGTCCTGTGATTATGTTTACCAACACAGGTTCCCAGGAAATAGCGGTTGAGGCAATGAAAGCCGGATTAGATGACTATGTAATCAAATCTACAAAACATTTTATTCGCCTCACCCAAGCTATACGTTCAGTCTGGCAACAATATCAAACTAGTCGTAAAGCAAATCAACTAGAACTGCGCTTACAGTCATTATTGAATCAACTCAGAATTGGTGTATTCCGCGTTACACCTCAAGCAGAAATTTTAGATATAAATACGGCTTTTTTAAATATTTTAGGTTTACCATCTTTGGAGGAGGTTCAGTCATTTATTGTTGAACAACTCTACTCTTTTATGACTAACGAACGTCCATCTCAGCAAGAGTGGGAGAGAGAGATACATTTACAACGCCCCGACGGTAAAAACATCTGGGTACTTTTTAGTGAAACCCTGAATCAATTAGACGGCGAAACCTTTATAGATGGCTTAGTGGAAGATATCACAGAACGCAAGCAATCAGAAGCAGAAATTCTTCAGTTTAACCAAAGTTTAGAACGTCGAGTCCAAGAACGTACAGCCCAACTAGAAGCCATTAACCGTGAATTAGAGGCTTTTGCTTATTCAGTATCTCATGATTTGCGATCGCCTATTCGCCAAATTGATGGATTTGCCCATTTATTGAAAGAACACCTAGAAACCACAAGCAGTGATCAAACAAGCTTGCATTATCTGCAAGCAATTTTAGAATTAACTAATCGAGCAGGGAAACTGGTAGATGATTTGCTCACTTACTCTCGTACCGGACGTGCAGAAATGCACTACTCTATCGTTGATATGAATCGTCTGGTTTGGGAAGCAAAACAACAAACAGAAATGCTTTTTCCTGATAGACATGTAATTTGGTATTTACAGCAACTACCTCATGCGTGGGGCGATCGCTCTCTGTTGCGCCTTGTATGGCAAAATTTGATTGAAAATGCTGTTAAGTTTACTCAACCGTGTCACCAATCAGTCATTACTATTGGCAGTATTGAGGATGAGCAAGAAACTATTTTTTTCATCCAAGATAATGGTGTAGGATTTGACATGCAATATGTCAATCGCTTATTTAGTATATTTCAACGCCTCCACAACCAAACACAATTTGAAGGAACAGGTATAGGACTTGCCAACATCCAGCGAATTATTCACAGACATCATGGCAGAGTCTGGGCAGAGGGAGCCATCAATCAAGGGGCAAAAATCTACTTTACTATACCGAAAACAAATACCTAATCACAAGGGTGGTTGTAGAGACGTAGCATTGCTACGTCTCTACAACCACCAACAAATTTCTAATTTACATCGCCAGCTAGATGTCTGAACTGAGCAAATTTCTTGAAAATAATGCTGCTAGGTTCCTATAGCTATAGGAAAACTGTAGCGTGGCGACAATATTATCAAAATAATATCATGATGCGTATTCTGCTGCTGGAAGATTCTTGGGCAGACGCCGAGTTGATTGGTACAGCTTTGGCAAAAAGTAAAATTAATTGCGAGTTGGTACGGGTAGAGACTCGTGCGGACTTTATAGAAGCTCTCAAAACCGAAACCTTGGATTTAATTCTGGCAGATTACGCTCTTCCCTCCTTTGATGGCTTTTCTGCTTTAGAACTTGCTTGTGCTATCTGTCCAGAAGTACCATTTATCATCATTTCTGGGATACTTGGTGAGGAGCGAGCCATTGAAACTCTCAAAAGTGGAGCTACAGATTATGTACTCAAACAACGCCTGGAGCGACTAGTTCCAGCAGTAGAGCGAGCCTTGCGAGAAGCCGAAGAACGAAAATTACTCAAGCAAGCAGAGGCAGAATTACGTAAGAGCGAAGAATTATTTCGTACATCTGTAGAAACCATCCTAGACAGCTTTGGCATTTATTCTGCTATCCGTGACACATCAGGTAGGATAATAGACTTCCGCATTG
This sequence comes from Pelatocladus maniniholoensis HA4357-MV3, assembly GCA_019359115.1. Lineage (GTDB taxonomy): Bacteria > Cyanobacteriota > Cyanobacteriia > Cyanobacteriales > Nostocaceae > Pelatocladus > Pelatocladus maniniholoensis. The sequence goes on along the minus strand of JAHHHW010000026.1, from coordinate 6,502 downwards.
ATTATGTGAACGCAGCTGCTTGTGAAAATCACCAGTTTACACAAGAAGAGCAATTAGGTAAGCGATTGTGTGAACTCATGCCCAGACATCAGACAAGTGGTCTATTTACAGAATACTGTCGAGTTGTAGAAACGGGTGAACCACTGGTAAAGGAATTATTGTTGGAAGATAGGGGAGATGGGGGAGATGGGGAATGGTTAATAAATAATAATCAACAATCAACCAGCAAGCAAAGAGCATATGATATTCGTGCTGTGAAGTTTGGAGACGGGGTAGTTGTGACTTGGCGCGATACAACCGAACGCCGACAAGTAGAAGAAGAACGTAAACAACTAATACGCCAAGAGCAAGCAGCAAGAGAAGAAGCTGAGAAAGCAAACCGTCTCAAGGATGAATTCTTAGCTGTCGTTTCTCACGAACTTCGGACACCGCTTAACTCTATGTTGGGTTGGGCGCATATACTGAGAAATCGACAATTGAATGAAGCGATCGCCACCAAAGCTCTGGAAACAATTGAACGTAACGCCAGACAGCAGAAAAAATTGATTGAAGATATCCTTGATGTTTCCATGATCATTCAGAACAAGCTGCGTTTGGAGTTACAACCTCTTTACCTAGTTCCAATCGTTCATGGTGCAATTGAAGATATACAACCACAAGCTCAGGCCAAGTCAATTCAAATAGAGTCCATGCTTAGTCCCTTCATTAGTCCAGTCATGGGCGATGCAGAACGCTTGCAGCAAATTGTCTGTAATCTCCTCTCTAATGCTATTAAATTTACTCCTCCTGCTGGTCAAGTACAGATTTGGCTTCAGCAAATTGATGGATTCGCCGAAATTACAATCACTGATACAGGACAAGGTATAAGTTCGGACTTTTTACCCCATGTGTTCGATCGCTTTCGCCAAGCAGATGGTACTACAACCAGAAAATATGGGGGATTGGGATTAGGACTAGCTATTGTTCATCATTTGGTTGAACTGCACCACGGTCAGGTTTATGCTACTAGTGAGGGAATTGGTCAAGGAGCCACATTTACAGTCCAACTGCCAATCTACAACATAGAATGAACACACCACAAGACACACGACAATACGCCCCAGCTACACAGCGCAATCGTGAACCAATTCTAGAAGTATTGTTGCAAGTATTACCCGCAACGGGTAGTGTATTAGAAATTGCTAGCGGTACTGGAGAACATGCGGTGTATTTTGCTCCTCGTCTGTCTCCTCGTCAATGGATACCTTCTGATCCCAATCCCTTACACCGTGCTAGCATCGCTGCTTGGAGTACACATTTACCCTGTGAAACTCTTCAGCCACCTTTAGAGATTGATGTACGTGAGCCAGTCTGGATGATAGAGAAAGAAGCATTATTTACTACTTCACCAATTACAGCCATAGTCAACATCAACATGATTCATATTTCACCTTGGGCTGCTTGTTTGGGACTAATGGCGGGTGCAGGTCGCATTCTTCCGTCTGGTGGTATCCTCTATTTGTATGGGCCGTTTAAACGAGATAGCAAACATACTGCACCAAGTAATGCTGCTTTTGATGAATCTCTACGCGCCCAAAATCCAGAATGGGGTGTGCGTAATCTTGAAGATGTCGTCACAGCAGCTAGTAGACACAATCTCAGTTTACTCAATGTTTATCAAATGCCAGCAAATAATCTTTCAGTAGTATTTAAGTTCAGCCAGTCTTCGTTATAGCAATACGCATAACTTCTCACTTCATCAAAAAAACATCAAAAAAACATATAAAAATGGGCATTGCTGAATGTGGTATGAATCCGGATGTAGAGACACGATATATCGTGTCTCTACAAAATTTTGGCTCCCACCCTCCCTTAATGCAGCAATTCCTCAACTTGATGCTGACTCCACAAAGTTCTATAAAGACCTGGTTGTTGTAATAATTCTGCTTGTGTACCTGTTTGGACGATTTTACCTTTATCCATTACAAAAATTCGGTCAGCAACAGCTGCGGCTGAAAGTTGGTGGGTGATAAAAATAACAGTTTTACGTTTCTTACCACCAGAAAGATTGTTCAAGATTGCTGTAGCCGTTTGATTGTCAACGCTGGAGAGGGCATCATCTAATATTAAAACAGGGGCATTAACTAGCATTGCCCTTGCTAAAGCTGTACGTTGGCGTTGACCACCAGAAAGAGTAATACCGCGTTCACCAACGATGGTTTCGTATTGTTGGGGGAAATTTAATATTTCTGGGTGAATTTGGGCATTTTTGGCAGATGATTCTACTTCTTGCTGTTCTGCTAAAGGATCACCATAGCGGATGTTATTTTTGACGGTGGTGCTAAATAGAAAACTATCTTGGGGAACGTAGGCGATCGCACCACGTAAGTCTGTTATGGCAATTTTAGTAATATCTATTCCATCTAAAAATAATTGTCCTTCGTCAATATCTAACAGGCGAGGTAAAGCATTAGCCAAAGTTGATTTCCCCGAACCAATTGCTCCGACAATTGCGACAGTCTCTCCTGGTGCGATAGTAAAGTTGACTCGATCTAAAGCGCGACTGGAAGCACCAGGATAAATATAACAAAGGTTTTTTGCTGTCAATTGCCCTTGTACTTGCTCTATTGGCAAATGAATTGCATCTGGTTGATCTTTAATTTTGGCTGTCACAGTCAAAATTGACTCGACGCGATCAATACTCACTTCACCTCGTTGGTAGGTGGTGATTGTAAACCCTAATAAAGCAGTGGGAAAAACTAAACGCTCTACATACAATAGCAGTGCAACAAAGCTACCAACATCCAGAGTTCCGGCGGCGATGCGTGTTGCTCCCAACAAGATAATGACTAGGGAGCTAACATTAGCTACTCCACCAATTAAAGGAAACAGTGTATTTCGGCTTTTTGCAAGTTTGAGGTTAGCTCCCAATAATTGCTGATTTTTCTGAGCAAAAGCACGCCGTTCGTTTTCTTCTTGGGCGTAAATTTTAATTAAAGCAATACCACTGATATCCTCTTGAATCACATCGCTGATCTCAGAGAGTTGATTCTGCACTGCTAACTGTTGACTGCGGAGGCGATCGCTAAACAGATACACAAAATACAACATCAAAGGGTAGACTGCTAACGACGCCAATGTCATGTCTACACTAATTGAGAGCATGACTGGTAATGTCAAAATGTAAGCAAAAAAGGTATTTGCTAGACTCAATACTGCAAAACCTAATAATCGCCTGATATTATCTACATCGCTAGTAGCGCGACTAATCAAGTCACCAGCAGTGTTGGTAGTAAAATATGATGGTTCTAGCTTGAGTAAGTGTTCAAAAATTCGCTGTTTGAGTTCAAATTCGACTTGGCGTCCGATACCAAATATCCAGATGCGCGACGCCATGCGAATAAACCACATTGCTGAAGTCAGTAGGATAATTGGTATTACATAACTGAATAACTGATTGAAAGTAAATGTAGCTGAGAGTTTGTCAATTGCTGAACGAATCAATAAAGGAATGTAAACACCTAGTCCATTGACAGTCAATAGAGCGACAATACCAAATGTTGCTTCCCGCCAGTGCGGACGCAGGTAAGTAGCAAGTACAGCAAGGCGTCGTGTTTTTGCCATTCCAGCATCTTAAAATAAGGCCACTCAGCTACAAATGTAGCATTGTGGCCTCTTGAATTGCAGCTTTGTTTGCTTTATCGTTGACCACCACGTAAGAAAAAGTAAATCTGATTGAGATAACTTTCCCAAACTCGTGTTGTCAACGCCAATGTGTCCGCACTGGGTACAAAGTCTTCCAATTGCAACCCACGTCTGCGAACTTCGGTTGGAGTTTGTAACAGATATGAATTTGGTTGTGCTTGTGAAAAAATGCTATCACCTACTACATCTGACATGTTCGCTACAGTAGAGTTTGGTTTAAATGCCACTAATGTCCCAGATTTGGGTGCAGACAGAGCAATATTAGGGTTAGCAAATTTGGCGATCGGCGATTGAACTAAAAAATAGGCAACTGCTGGCGTACTAGCCAACAACAAAATCGTTAACGCCCAAGCGACATATAATCCTCCTGGTTTTCCGATCGCACCATCTTTTAAAGTTTGCGCGGCAAAAATCATTAATAACATTGATGCTCCCAAAGGTTTGAGTGGAAAGGACACTACTCTCCACAAAGAAGCAATGGCTGGTTCGGTAGGATTAACAAACGATAGAAGTACAACAGCAGCCAAAATTACTAAAAATAATCGCCCGACAAAAGTTCCTTTCGGATAAAATCTCTGGAACAAAGAGACTAGAACCGCTAAAAGAAGCAGCCAAAGAAGAACCCGGCTTAGAAGTACAAACATAAGTGAACTCTCAAATCTTCTGGTGCAGTCAGCCTAGCAGTTTTGGGCATTTGAGTTATTTTACAGTCAAATAAAAGTGTTGCACTTTTATCCGACTAAAAATTACTAATGATGTCACTCCCTAAAGGTAGAGAAATATCTCCACCCTGGGGGGTGACTCCCCCTCACACAAAGACTACCGTCGTAGTGATTTTAGAGCAAATTTTTTCAACTGACCGCAGTTTTTGTAATTTTCCAGATCAGTATTTAGGTTTAGGTAGATTAATTTAATTAAGTAGTCGTCTCAGTAAAAGGAAAAACTATGTCATCTGTAAAACGTACAATCTTGGTAACGGGAGGGGCTGGATATATCGGCTCCCATGCTGTACTTGCCCTATTGCAGGCTGGTTATGAAGTAATTATTCTCGATAATCTCGTGTATGGACACCGTGATTTAGTAGAAAAAGTTTTACAAGTGGAACTCGTAGTTGGTGATACAAGCGATCGCCCTTTGTTAGATAAGTTATTTCAAAGCTATGACATTGCAGCAGTGATGCATTTTTCTGCCTATGCGTATGTAGGAGAATCAGTGACTAATCCTGCCAAATACTACCGCAACAATGTTTTGGGAACTCTCACTTTACTAGAAGCGATGTTAGAAGCTTCTGTAAATAAATTTGTATTTTCTTCTACTTGTGCAACCTATGGAGTTCCCGAGACTATACCAATTCCCGAAAACCATCCCCAAGATCCTATTAATCCCTATGGTGCTACCAAGCTGATGGTAGAGAGAATTTTATCTGATTTTGGTAATGCCTATGATTTCAAATCAGTTATTTTCCGCTATTTTAATGCTGCTGGCGCTGATCCTAGTGGCAAGTTGGGAGAAGACCATAATCCAGAAACTCATTTAATTCCTTTAGTACTACAAACAGCTTTGGGTAAACGCAAATCAATATCTGTTTTTGGTACAGATTACCCCACAGCCGATGGTACTTGCATAAGGGACTATATCCATGTAACTGATTTAGCTAACGCTCATGTTTTAGGCTTGGAATATTTATTAACAGGTGGTAAGAGCGAAGTTTTCAATTTAGGAAATGGTAGCGGTTTTTCTGTTAAAGAAGTCATTGAGGCTGCTAAGTCGATTACAGGTCGTGATCTCAAAGTTGTAGAATGCGATCGCCGTCCTGGTGATCCACCTGCTTTGATTGGCAGTAGCGACAAAGCCAGAAAAATCTTAAACTGGCAACCACAATATTCATCCATAGAACCAATTATCAACCACGCCTGGCAGTGGCATCAGCAGAGACACAAGTGATCGGGGAGCGGGAATTGGGGATTGGGAATTGGGGAGACAAGGGGGACAAGTCTCTTCCTGCTCCCCGGTCCCTGCTCCCCGGTCCCTGCTCCCCGATCCCTAATCCTTATTCACTCGTTGCACTACAAACAACAACACACCCATTCCAAAAAAACCTAAAGCTGCGATCGCCCAAATGGGTATTCCTTGTTCTGTTTTTTCAGTAATATTTTGATTGACATTTTTTACTACTTGTGTATCTGGCTTTGTTTGTGCTGCTCCAACCGCCACGGTAACTCTATACTTCAACTGAAACGGTTTAAATTTTGACCGTACTGTTGGTTTTCCAAGTAACAGCAGTTGATAACTACCTGCTCTGGGAAAAGTAATTTCTGCCCCAGGTATTCCTTTATAGCGTTCTGCTGAGACCGATTTTAATCTTGGCTCTAGTAGGGGCGGTTCTCCAGAAGCATGAGGTTCGGCATAAACCAGCAATTGACAATCACACTGTGTTAGCGGAATCACCTTACCACCTTTGCGTGTCAAAGCAAACCAGGCTCTTGTCGCTTCTCCAGCACGAGGAGTATCATTTGGTTCCATGTGTAGAGTTGCACCTACATCTGCTGTTGTTTTGACTTTGTGAGCAGAAGCAGGATATATTCCCGAAATAAAATTAACAAAAATAAACAGTAATAATAAGTAATTAGACATGACTTTGCAAAGCAGGTAAATAGCTTTCAGCAGTTTTAATGAATTTGCATCACAATATATTAAACATCTCCAAAATAGTATATTTTGTGGTAAAAGAACGTCAATAGAAGTTTTTTGACACCAAAATATGAGTAACGTACTAAATCACATAGAGGAGAATCCTCAAGAAACCAAGCGATTAATA
>JAHHHW010000025.1 GCA_019359115.1 Pelatocladus maniniholoensis HA4357-MV3 | reverse complement strand
CAAAAAATGAAACGCACCGCTATGGATAACAATTATATGATTCGGGTTCTCAGTTGTTGTTTCATTGACAATACATTAGATTCTTCCGAGTCCTTGTGTCAAGCCTGATTGAGATGCTCTTACCCTGATATACTGGGGATGAAAAATATCAACCGCAGCCAAAGGACATTGATACAGAAACGAAAGAACCACTTTATTGTTATGTACCTAGCGCAGAACTAGTTAAGGCTGTTAATTTAGCAATTCAGTTAAATAGACCTCTGTTGCTAGAAGGAGAACCGGGGTGTGGTAAAACACGATTAGCGCGTGCAGTGGCTTATGAATTTGGTCGAAAATATCAACAGAATGGTCAGAAATGGCCTTATGCAGATTGGTATATTAAGTCTAGCGATCAAGCACGAGATGGTTTATATATTTACGATGCTATTTGGCGGTTGTATGATGTGCAAATTACTAGCCAACTGTCTACATCAGATGTATTGGATGCTTCGGAACGCGAAAAAATTCGTACTCGGCTAAGTGATACTAAACATCATGCGTACATCACATGGGGAGCGATAGGTGAAGCATTTCGAGTATCTCAGGAAGGTCAACGCATGATTGTGTTAATTGATGAGATAGATAAAGCAGATCCAGATTTACCGAATGATTTACTTTTGGAACTGGAAGAAAAACGGTTTTTTGTTAAAGAAACTGGAGAAGAAATTAGAGTCAATCCAGATTATCAACCAATTATTTTTATTACTAGTAATGGTCAAAGAAAATTATCAGATGCTTTTTTGAGGCGGTGTATTTATTGCTATATAGAGTTTCCGAAGCCAGATAAATTACAAGAAATTGTTACAGCACGTTTTGGTAACAGAAGAAAATGGACAAAACAAATCATAGAGACATCTGTTAGCAGGTTTTGTGATGTTCGTCAAAAAATGGAGGAATATAAAGGAGAGTTTGGGAAAAAAGTGAGTACGAGTGAATTTATAGATTGGTTAAATGCACTAGAATTAAATTCCAAAAATGCTACAGATTTAAAAAGTTTGCTTTTGGAAGAAAAAATACCTTACCCCAATACATTGTTTAAAAGTCGAGATGATTGTGAGTTTGCTGGGGAATTAGGTGATGAATGAATGTAACTTACCTCTTTATAAATTATTCATGCGATTGCGGGAGGCAAAATTTCTTATCGGTGTGGATGATTATAATTTATTGTTACAGGTATTATTACATGATTATGATAGTTCTGAAGCATCAATTTTTAGTTTAGGAGTTCCTAGTCTAGACAGTCTCAAACAATTATGTAAACTTTTATGGGTGAAATCTGCTAGTCAACGACTGGAGTTTTCAGTCATTTTTGATGATATTTTTGATGATATTTTTACTAGAAAAACTTTAGTTAAAGAGAAACCAGAACCTATTTCAAACAAACCAGATAATTTACTTCCACAACCAGAAACAACTAACAAGAAACCACCAGATAAACCACCTCAGTATCCTGAGCCTAAAAATGAACCTGAATACTTCTTCTTTCCTCCTCCTATAGATACAAGTACTGGTGAGCCTGAGAAAATTGTTAAAGCAGTACGAATCGGAAAAGCCCAAGAATTATCTACTTTCAAACCTTCTGGATTACCTAAAGAGTACTTACCTGTAACAAAACAACAAATGCAGCAAGCTTGGGATAGTTTACATCGTCTGACGCGACAAGGACTGAGGCGAGAGTTAGATGTGGCTGCTACTATAGAGCAAATTAAAAAGCACGGGAAATTTTTTCATCCCGTACAAATACCTCGTTTACTCAAATCCGGTAAACTTGTCTTATTAATTGATCAAAAAGGCTCCATGCAGCCTTTTCATGTTTTATCAGGTTTATTAGTCGAAACCGCTAGGGAACTTGGGTGTGTAGACACAAACAATTGTTATTACTTCAATAATTATCCCAGGCGTATGTTTTATTGTGACCCCCAATTTGAAACTGAAATACCTGTGAATCAGGTAATTCAAGATTTTCATCCTCATCGCACAATTATCTTAATTTTTAGTGACGGGGGAGCAGCGCGTGGTAATTTTATAATGAGACGAATTGATAAAACGCAAGAATTATTGCAAAATTTACGACAGCGATGTCAAGCTTTAGTTTGGATAAATCCCCTGCCAAAAAATTATTGGCAAAATACAACTTCTGAAGCTATTGCCAATATAATTCAAATGTTTCCTGCTGATTTATCTGGGTTTGAAAATGCTCTGAGAGTATTACGATGATTCACTCAAAATCACTAGAACCAGACCCGAAAATTCAAGCAGCAAAAGAACGTATCGATGCTTGGAGTCAGAGTAGACACGTTACCCCTGCACATTTAGAATTTGCTCGTCATGCGGCTTTTCCTTTGGCTTTGACTCCTGATTTACTGTATCGTTTACGCGATTATTTAATCACTGAATTGAAGCTGCAAGTTCCTTGGGTAGCGGTAACAGATTTGCTTTTGTCTGGTTTTTGCTATGAAGTGGGTCAAGAGCTTTATGAAATAGATATTACAGTGCGACAAGTACTGTTAAGTAATCTTGATCCAGAGCGTTTAAAACAACTATCCAAATTTTTGCTGAATTATATTGAACTACAAATTAATTATGCAGATAATAATTTAATTCAAGCTCAAAAATGGACTGCTTTATCTTATGTGGAACCAACACAAACAGCTAAACAAATTACCGAAAAATTAGCCAAAATGCTCCAGCAGCGACACCAAGATGACTGGTCACAAATAGCATTTTTGGTGGAGACTTTAGAAAAACCTTTAGAAAATGCAGGCTTTGAGCCTTTATTAACCTTAGCTCAAAGCATGGGAAAATCGGCTCGTGGTGATTACTCAGGCGCAAAAGCAAAACTCAACGAGCTACGTCATGAACTAGGAAATTCGCCGACTATTGCTGAGGTTACTTTTTCTTTTGTTCCTGCTCAAACTTTTACATTTGAGGTTGTCACCGTTAACCGTCGTGGCAAGATCATTAAACGCGAAACCAAACGAGCGAAACACTTTACTGAAAATCTTGGTAATAATATCACTCTAGAAATGGTTGCCATTCCTGGTGGTACATTTATGATGGGTTCACCGTCAACTGAAGCGGAACGTTACGACGATAAAAGCCCTCAGCATGAAGTGACTGTTCCACCTTTGTTTATGGGTAAGTACCCGGTTACTCAGGCGCAATGGCGATCTGTGGCTGCTCTAGAGCAAATTAACCGAGAACTTGACCCCGATCCATCACACTTTAAAGGTGATAATTTACCAGTAGAGCAAATTTCTTGGTATGAAGCGGTAGAGTTTTGTGATAGATTATTGGAATATACGGGAAAACACTACCGACTTCCTAGCGAAGCTGAATGGGAGTACGCTTGTAGAGCAGGCACGACAACTCCTTTTCACTTTGGCGAAACTATCACATCGGATTTAGCAAATTACAATGCTGAAAAAACCTACGGTGATAGTTCTAAAGGTAAGTCTAGGAATCAGACAACATCAGTAGGCAGCTTTAAAGTAGCGAATGCCTTTGGTTTGTTTGATATGCATGGGAATGTTTGGGAATGGTGCGCCGACCATTGGCATGGCAGCTACGAGGGCGCTCCAATCGATGGTAGTGCTTTGATGAATAATATAATATTAGTGATAATGATAATCGGATGCTGCGCGGTGGTTCCTGGTCTTACGATCCGAGGCATTGCCGTTCTGCGTATCGTTATTACTTCGTCAATCCGGACGACAAGTACTACTCCTTCGGGTTTCGGGTTGTACTTTCCGCCGCGAGGACATAATTCTTTACACTTTTGCCCTTTAGATCTCTACGCTTTTTATTTCTACCCTTACCCCCGCCGAAGGCGGTCGATAATTTTCTTAATTTTTTGCACGACTATCAATAGTATCTAAGAAGTGGTAAATTTTGTCAAGACAATCATCCAGACTAAAAATTTGTTTTTGACAGAATGCAAGATTTACCGATTATTCAAAAGACCTATGACCTGATTAAATGGTATGTGCCGATTTAAAATCGTCTGCCCAGAAAGCACAAATTTACTTTAGGGGACAGGATGATAGCGGGACTTTATGACCTGCTGGAAGGCTTAATTTTAGCACGATATGCTCAAGAAAAGTTGGCTCAACTTGAACAGTTAAACGCTAAGTTAGACATCCTGCGTCATCAAACCAGATTGTTATTTGATTTCCAACAATTCGATGAGCGGCGGTATAAATATGCTGGTCAACTGATCAATGAAATTGGTAATGAACTGGGTGGTTGGATGAGACAACAACGCCAAAAAGGTAACAGATGAAACGATACGGAAATCTTTACCCACAAATTACAGATTTTGCCAATTTAGTGTTAGCAGCACATCAGGCACAAAAAGGGAAACGATTTCGAGAGAAGATTTTAAAATTTAACTATAACCTGGAAGCAAAACTGGCAAAAATCAAGAGTGAATTAGAATCAAAAACTTACCACCCAGGACGCTATAAAACTTTTGAAATTTGTGAACCCAAACCTCGCCTGATTTCTGCTGCACCGTACCGAGATAGAGTAGTACATCATGCTTTATGCAATATCATAGTCCCAATTTTCGAGAGAACTTTTATTGCTGATTCTTATGCTAATCGTTTAGGATTTGGTACTCACAAAGCTTTGCGTCGTTTTACTAGCTTTGCTCGTTCTAGTCGCTATATTTTACAGTGCGATATTAAAAAATATTTTCTTCAAAAAATGTTTGCGACACATTTGCGACACATTCAGAATATCAGACGCGATTTATCGCGTCTCTACAACAGAATTCAATACTGCTTGGATAAGACAAATCGATTGACATTTAAAACCTGTAGAGACGTTGCAGTGCAACGTCTCTACATGCCCAAAATAACGCTGAAATTCTCATTAAACAGCTAGTTAGATTAATTTGAGAGCAATAAGTTTAACTTTGATCCCTTAACCTCTAAAATTCTGGGATCAGGAAATATCAATTTATTTAATCTTGCTAATACATAAATGTAAGTACTTACAGCCTTGTTATTGAGTTTGAAATTATACTCAGATATTTGATAAAGATTTTAATCTAAAAATCAGCAAATTCAAGCCTTTTTCTAATGATGACAGACTTAACAACAGGATAAAATTAATACTGTATAGATTCTGGAGATGACTAACATCAAAAAATTATCTCTCTAGCAATAAGTATATATACTTTTATGTAGTAATATAAAATAAAAGATAACAAAGTAACTTTTAGTAAAGCTTGACTACATTCTACAAAGCTACAGAGAAATAGTCAGGTAAGTATTTGTTGAGCTGGAAGGAAACCACATCCGGTTTACAGAAAGCAAATTCTTATTTTAAATGAAGAGGTAAATAAGGGAGTGAGCCTGCAAACCCCTAAACAAAATCATCGACGCTACGATCCTGATGAGATCGCAAGGTTTTATCGCTATCGTCCTTGGCTAGCTTGGAGACGGGCGCTAAGGATTATTTGGTCTTTTGCCATATTTATCTTGAGTCTGAAGTGGGATGAGTGGCAAAATCAAGTCGAGCAAAACAGACTCAAACGAGCTGCTCAACTACGTGAGTTACTAACACGTTTGGGGCCGACTTTTATTAAAGTAGGTCAAGCCTTATCAACACGACCAGATTTAATACGTAAAGATTTCTTAGAAGAACTGGTGAAACTGCAAGACCAGTTACCGTCCTTCGATAATGCGATCGCCTACCGACTAATTGAAACCGAACTAGGTCGTTCCATTGAGGAAATCTACAGCGAACTTTCACCTAACCCTGTTGCTGCTGCTAGCTTGGGTCAAGTTTACCGAGGTCGTTTGCACAGTGGCGAAGAAGTTGCGGTAAAAGTACAACGCCCAAATCTCCGCCCAGTTATTACCCTCGATCTTTATTTGATGCGATGGGCTGCGGGTTGGCTAGCACCTTGGCTACCTCTAAATCTGGGTCACGATCTCAGTTTAATTGTAGATGAGTTCGGAACCAAATTATTTGAGGAAATAGATTACCTCAATGAAGGTCGCAACGCCGAAAAATTTGCTACAAACTTTCGCAACGATCCATATGTCAAAGTTCCAGCTATTTATTGGCGCTATACTTCCACACGGGTTTTAACTTTAGAGTGGCTGAATGGATTTAAGCTAACCGACACCAAAAAAGTCAAGGAAGTGGGTTTAGATCCCGAATCGATTATTGAAATCGGCGTGACTTCAGGTCTGCAACAGCTATTAGAATATGGTTTCTTCCATGCTGACCCCCATCCTGGGAATTTATTTGCCATGCCCGATGGCAAAATGGGTTACATTGACTTTGGGATGATGGATCAGTTAGATGAAACTACTAAAGAAAGTTTAGTAGATGCACTGGTACATCTAGTTAACAAAGATTACAACGATTTAGCCGCAGACTTTGTGAAGCTGGGATTTTTAACACCAGATACAGATATTTGTCCGATTGTACCAGCCCTAGAAGCAACATTAGGCGATGCAATCAACAAAAATGTCGGGGATTTTAACTTCAAAACCATCACTGATCAGTTCTCGCAACTGATGTATGATTATCCCTTCCGAGTCCCCGCCAAGTTTGCTTTAATCATTCGTTCGTTGGTGACTCAAGAGGGTATTGCTCTTAGCCTCAACTCCAACTTTAAAATTGTGGAAGTAGCTTATCCCTACGTAGCAAGACGTCTGTTGACAGGCGAATCTCCACAATTGCGCCGACGGTTATTAGAAGTGCTATTCAAAGATGGTAAATTCCAATGGCAACGCTTAGAGAATTTGATTGCGATCGCTCGTAATGATCATAATTTTGATGTTTTACCTACAGCCAAACTCGGACTAGAATATCTCCTATCTGACGAAGGTAAATATCTCTGGCGACAGTTGGTATTAGCTCTGACTGAGGATGATCGTCTGCATACCGAAGAAGTTCAACGTTTGTGGAACTTAGTCAAAGATGATTTAAAACCAAATCGATTGTTCGATGTCGCAATCGGAGTTTTGAGCAACTTATCTAAACAGAGAGTTGCAGCAATATTACCTTCGGTAACTGCGATCGGCAATTTTGGTATGAAGTAGAGACGTTGCATTGCAACGTCTCTACACATCGGAAAACCTTTTTTTAAAATCCGGCGTTGCTGATTTCATGTATGATGCAGGATTTTAGGTAATTCTAAAACCCTTGTACCAAACGCAATAAATATATCGCGTCTGGTACATATAGATTCATATCACGATTCAGCAACGCCTAAAATCTATACCAATCAGGAGTTTTATGTATTACTACGCTTCAAATCCGCCATATTTATTATTAATTTTTGGTTTATTTGCTGCATTAACCTCTGGTTTAGCATTAGCCGGAACACTAAAGATCATTGTCAACAAATGGCGGAGTGATGGAGCAGAAAAATCCAATTCTCAGTTGTCGATTAAACAATTATCTGTGCCATTTTTGGGAATAACTGGTGGTGTTGTATTGTTTATGTGTTCTGGTTTTGAAATATTTGGTTTTCCACCTTTACTTGCTTATGCAGTTGGTGTACCAGTAACTATTTTAACTTCGCTGTTAGTTTGGTTCCAATTGGGAAGTATGATGTCTTTTGTACAACGGCAAGGAATGCAATCTCTTGATTTAGATACTTTAAAGTAAATCGAATTCATTTTAGGATTATTCATTTTTTTGGTCTGATATTAAAGAAGCCTGATCACATGGAAGCGATCAGGTTTTTTATTGACGTACAACTTTACCCCCTCTTACGCAACATTACTTAACATTTGTGCTAACTTTAAGGTATCTTCTGGAAAAAGCGTTATCTTTGGCTTACTAAGGCAAAACTACTTAGTTGTATTACTCATAATACTTACACTTAAAATTGTAAATAAATTAACATAATGAAATTATGGTGTGAAGCGATCGCTGTAACTCAGCGTATTTTAATTGAATTATTACGGCGAAGACGTAGCCTGATTTTTTGGATTATTTTCCCTATTTCTATTCTGCTCATCAACGGATTTGTGTTAGCAGAAAGTATGAAGCTATCAACAGAGCAAGGTTTTGAATATGCTGCACCTTCAACTTTAGTAGGAGCAGCACTATTTTTTAGCTGTTTGGGTGGTAGTGTCGCCACTGTCGTCTCAGAAAGAGAACAGCAAACGCTCAAACGCTTATTTGTTTCACCTTTGAATGGAACATCCTATTTTTTGGGAATTTTTTTGGCTCATAGTTGTATTGGTTTTGGACAAACATTAATTATTTATACTATTGCTGCTTTTTGGGGTGCTACGTTTAAGGGTTCCGTGTTTTTGGGTGCAATTATTATATTTATGAGTATTGTGGCTTATGTTGGTTTAGGCTTTATTTTAGGTACTCAATTAGCGCGTCGTACTGAAGATGTAAACTCCCTGGTAGCTGCTTTTGGCGTTCCTTTGTTGATTTTGGGTGGAGCTTTTTTCCCGATTCGCTTTTTACCAAAAACATTACTTGATCTTGCCAAAATCAACCCTATTTATCACATGAATCAAGCTCTTTTAGCAGTATCAACAGAGGGGAACAACATAGAAGAGATTGCGTCTAATTTCCAGTTCTTATCAGGGTTTACTTTGATGATGATTTTGGGTGGATGGTTCTCTTATCGCAGGATGATAATGCTAGAAAGAAGACTTTAAAATTCCTCGCCCACTAGGGATGAGGAATTTGGTAATGGGTAATAGGTAATAGATAATGCTTCATATAGAAAAGCTCAATAAGTCTTTTAAAAATAGGAAAGTTCTTCAGGATTTAACATTGTATGTTGCTCCTGGAGAAATTTATGGTTTACTGGGTGCAAATGGAGCAGGAAAAACTACTACAATCAATATTATTTGTAATTTATTAAAACCCGATAGCGGTATAGTCAAAGTTAATCATCAGTTCGTTTCAGAAGCAACTAAAAAACTTATTGGTATTGCTCCCCAAGAAAATTTATTATACAAAAGTCTTTCTTGTGAAGAAAACATCAGATTTTTTGCCAAAATCTATGGTCTAGACAGAACACAAAGACAGAAACAAATTCAAGCCACTTTAAAATCTGTAAATTTATTAGATAGAGCGAAAAGTCCGGTAGAAACCCTCAGTGGTGGAATGCAGCGACGCTTAAATATCGCTGTAGCTTTGGTACATCAGCCGAAGTTAGTGATTTTAGATGAGCCAACTACAGGTTTAGATATTGAAGCCAGATATGAAATTTGGGAATTAATTAAACAATTAAAAAATCAAGGAATTACTATTTTATTAACTACTCATTTATTAGATGAAGCAGAACGTCTGTGTAATAAAATTGGTATTTTAAAAAATGGACAGATTTTAGCTGAAGGTAGTCTAGAACAATTACGTACCTGTATTCCGGCTAAAGAAATTCTAGTGGTACAAACTCCAGAAGCAGAAAACGCGATCGCACGGGCTATTACATGTGGTTTTACACCCCGGCGTTATGGTAGCGATTTAGCATTTTGGTTGCCAGAGCATTTAGAGTTAAAGGATATTATCGCCCGTTTTGATGGCATTAATATTGACTCTATTTCACGCCAACCAATTAGATTAGAACATATTTATCTGGAATTAACTGGGAATAGGGAATAGGGATCGAGGACAACTAATCAGTAGACCTCTTGCAAAAGTCGAATGAACCCCCCTCAATCCCCCCGTGAACGGGGGGAAGATTTAGTTCCCTCCCCGTTTACCTGCGGTGTACACAGAAGTCTTACAAAGTTGCCTAGTAGCGTTTTGATCCCCCCTAACCCCCCTTAAAAAAGGGGGAACTAGAATCAAAGTCCCCCTTTTTACTAGCGTAGCGGCGCGTCAGCGCGGGGATTTAGGGGGATCAGAGGATTTATGTGTACACCGCAGCCCCGTTTACGCTTAGGGTTAGGGTGGGGTAAAAATATTTTTGCAAGAGGTCTAGTTAACAGTGATCAGTTTAATTTGATAACTGATAACTGATAACTGATAACTGATTCCTATTCTTCGGGATTCTCCTGAGAAAAGTGCATACGAATGGTTTTATCTTTCTGACCATTAGCATTTGTTGCAGTCATAATATAGTCAATCAAGCTGTCTGTAAAAGGTATACGCAGGTGGAAAGTACCATCTGGTTTCAGTTTAATAGCATGACCAGCAACAGCAACACTTGAACCCGGTTCAGTAGCTCCGTGAATAATTAACTCTGCATCAGCAATAAACCAGAAATCTTTCTCTGGACGATTGAAAACACGAGCAACTGCGGAACGCTTAAGTAATAACCAGTTATTATCTGCTGTGGTATAACCAATTTCAGCCATGTAATTGCGATCGCCTGTCGGAATGGCTACATAGCGATCTTCTGTTGTCTCTTCACATTCGTACTGCTGCACCAGTACAGGATTTTGATAACTCAGGTCAATGTCAGTAACATCATATAGTCGTAGTGTAAATTGAGAACCACCTTGCGATCGCAGCGCTTGTTTAGCTTCGTCAGATACTTGCCAAAAAACATAAGCCCATTTCGGAGTACGCGGTTTAAGGACAATCATATTTTCTGACTCTACATTTTCTGGCGTGACAGGTGCTGTAGTTACTGGAATAGCTTCGTCCACAATATTAGTTTGTGGTGAGTCAGTATTTAGGTTTTGATTGTTACCAATGCCATATATAGTAGCCCATGAACCAATTCCTGTAACTGTCGATGGAACTTGTTCTGGGGGATGAGAGTTAATTGCAGAGGGATCTAGTGTTGGGGTAGCTTGGGCGACTTCTTCTGTGACATTGACGCTTGGTTCGGCTGTATCTGCTACCTGATCCAATAACTCCTCGGATGCTTCTGGTTGTTGTGGAGTAGTTTCTAGCTCTGAGTCAACAGTACTATCTTTTGGATTAGATGTATTTTCCCAAACATCAGGTAAATGAGGATATTCAGTATTAATAACTATTGATGGCGTTTGCAAATCTAAAGCTTGTTGATTTGTGCCAGACTTTTGAGGAACAGTTGGTGTTTCCTGTGTCGATGTAATTTCTGTGACATCAGGCAATTCTAGTTCCGGCTGTTGAGGAACAGTTGGTGTTTCCTGTGTCGATGTGATTTCTGTGACATCAGGCAATTTTGGTTCCGGTTGTTGAGGAACAGTTGGTGTTTCCTGTGTCGATGTGATTTCTGTGACATTAGATGGTGATGGCAGTGGTGTTTGTACTAGAGTTGCATCTTCCCAAACATCTGGCAATGGAGAATATGTATTTACTGATGATGCTTGTGTCGGTGCTTTAACTCCAGTGACATCACCATTGGATGGCGTCTGATCTGTGACATCTGAGTGTTGAGCAGATAGTATCTGAGTGTTATCCTGTACTAAGGTTGGTTGTCGATCAGATGCAGACACTTGAGGATAAGAGGCATTGACAACACTTACAGGCCCTTCTAAGTCTAATCCCGAATTCTCAGCCGATGGTACTTGTACAGAATCAGATGATGAACGATTGATTTGTGTAACTGCTGTTGGCACATCTTGATCACTGGCGACATCTGTCTGATCTTTGGCAGTGATTTCTGCATTTTTATCAGACCATTTTGACATTAATGTGCTTTCTCTTCCAATTGCAGTAGCACCAGCAATGCTAGCAGCAACAGTAGGAGTTAAATGTTTGGCTGTATTTTGCTCAGATGGAGTGCTACTTGCATCTTGTGTAACATCACTAGGTGTCGCCTGAGTTACAGAGTTGACATTTGTTGTCTGTGGTAACGTGATGGTATCTGAAGAAGAACCAGGGGGAATAGAGTTGATGGTAACGTCTGCTGTTTGTGCTTTTGCATCTGCAACTGTTGGGCGTCTTCTTCGTAAAAACCACAGTAAAAATCCGGCACCCGCTCCAAGTATTAGTGCCAAAAGTGACAACCATAGTAGTTGTTGATCTTGGTTTGTTTGATTGCTCTGGACAGGAGAGGTTAACGTAGAACTATTTGTAGTATCTGCTTGCGCTGTGGTGATGTTGTTTTCATCTGTTGTTGGTGAGACACTAGCAGCAGATGTAGCATCTGTGCTGGGTGGAGTCGTGGCGCTAGTGGTTGTAGTTGCTGTTTGGGAGTTAGCAGATACTATAGCTGCGATCGCGTCTGCTTCAATTTTTCTGGCTGCTTCTACTGCATCTTCTCCTGGTGGATTTGTCACGAAGCCAAGAAAAGAGGCTACATTGAGACTAGGATTTTTCTTGTAGACGTATACTAAAGGCTGTGAAAAAGGATATCTAGAATTGCTGGGTAAAGTTCGATCCACCCTGAGCGATCGCACACCTTGGAGTTTCGATATCTGATTAGCCAAAGCATAGCTAATACCGTCTTTACCCAACTGTTTGACGACTTCGACTGTACTATCCTCGTTTAGCTGAGTTGCAGTTGCGCCAGTCTTAAACTCGGCTTTCTCGAAGACTGGGTAACTACGAAAAGACTCACGGACATCACTATTAGCTGGACGATCAATAACCCGGATTTTACCCTTAGATCCTCCAACTTCTGACCAATCTGTGATTTCTCCGCGAAAAATTTTGGCAAATTCTTGGTTAGTCAGGTTTCCTTTGAAAGGATTATCTTCACCAACTATGATCGCAATCTTTTCTCGACGTAAGCGGAACTGTTCTAAACCTTGGTTTTTTTCTTCTGGTGTTAAACCACGAGCGATCGCCGCGATATCTATTGTTCCTGCTTGCAAAGCTTGCAGCGCCCCATCTGCACCATTAGTTGCAACTTCCACGTTCACACCAGGAAACTGATTTTCAAACCGTGTTTTCATGGTTTGATTAATCATGTTCATGCTATTTGAACCATCAATCCGCACAGTAGTACCACTTGGCACTTCTTTGGGTTGCACAAAAGACGAAACATTGGTAGATTGCGCCAGTGCAAAGTCTGACACCACAATAGAAACTGCCATAGGAGTTGTTGCTAATGCTAACAACAAGGCCAAATTGACTATTGAGTTATCTTTTTTTTCTTTTTGCCACATATGCCCTCTGATCAACAAGTTAGAGGAAATTAAGTAGAGTAAACGACAAAAAAGTCGGTTTTAATCACTCTTTTTTTGGGAAAACGCGCTAATTTATTGTTTTAAGGTGAAAAGTACAAATAAAGTTAACTAGTTAATACCATTTCTTTATGAAGACGCATATAGCAGTTCTCGGTTGTGTCCAATACGTACCCCATGGGGTTCCTACTGTATTGCAATCGAGTGAGAAGTGCTATATAAAGAACCCCACCGCCTGCGGCAAAACCCTCCTCTGAGGGGGATCGGAGGTTGGGAGGGGTCAAAATAATGTGCAGCTTCACAGAAAATTGGTATAAGGTCGTCATTGGTCATTGGTAAGAATTTGGTGCATGTTTACTTTGCGTAATGTAGTTAGGTTTATTCCCATTCATTAATTGAGATTGAAACAACTACCAAGATATCAGACAATCTCGTCAATATTTGTTGACTGACTTTAGCAGGTTATCCCCTATGGTCAGGAGTTGTTTGACATAATTTTTGGATAGTATTTTAGTTTAAATATTCTCCTATAAAGATAAATTTTTACTGCAATAATTTATAACTGGCATGTTAAAACAGATTCTTGGCTAAAAAGCATACTTTGTCAACTTCATGCCAAAATCCTCTAACATCCCTATTCCTTAATGACTCAAATAACAATGACAATCAGGCTTCTCAATTACTGACTCAACCAAAGCATTAAGCGCAGTAGCTGCTAACAAACCACCTCCAACAGTTCCTTCTACCACAATCCAAGCAGTGTTTGTTTGCATCAGCTGTCTTTTAGCGGCGGGTGCATGGCTAAAGCCAATAGGCATACCAATGACTAATGCTGGTTGAATTTGCTGTTGTTTGATCGCTTGGCAGATTGATAATAAAACTGAAGGTGCATAACCTACGACTAAAATGCAATCTTTTGTTACTTTTTTTAATTTATCTCGCCATTGTTGATGTTGCCAAAAAGCTTGTTCTGCTTCAGCCGCCGTAGTCACGTGAGGATTGTCAATCAAAGTTTCGAGACGACATCCCAAATGAGCTAGTCGCGTTTGATCAACAGCAGCTGCAACCGTGGGAATATCTGCAATAATCTCACATCCTAACTTGAGAGCTTCCCGACTTTTGGCGATCGCTCCCTGACTCAATTTGACAAAGGAGACTAAACTTACATCTCCACAAGCTAAAACTAATTGAGAAATTAGGTGTTGTTCAATCTCAGAACGTGTTGATAAATCTGGTAATAAATTTTGTAAAGATTCGTGAAAATGTTCTGGGTGAGCATGAATTTGAGCATCTAAACCACTCCAGAGTTTTTCTAACTCCCCTAGTCCGACTTTTGTTTCTACTTCAATTAACTTGAGTTGGGCTAGAACTTCAGCTTGGATAATTTGACAATCGCGATCGCGTCCTAACAAACCTTCTAATGCAGATGCAGTTTGTCGCAGTTGGGAAATTTGCTGCATCACAGTTCTATATTGCTGTTGTAGTTGCAGCATCAAATTTGCATCGGGATTGCTTGGTGGTTCGACTTCGAGAATTTGACGAATGTGATTTAGTTGAAAACCCTGTTGTTTTAATGCCACAATTCTTTGCAAGCGGATGACATCTGTATCTGTGTAGAGACGATAATTACTGTGCGATCGCATCGGTTGAGGTAATAATCCTAACTGATGGTAATGTCGTACCATCCGGGGCGTGATCCCACCACCCACCGCCTCAGTTAGTTCTTTAATCGTCAAACCATTAGCTTTCATATTAAAGGCACATACCAACTTATAACCTATTGTTGGGAAAACACCCAGGTTGCTTACGCCACTCACAACCACTGGAAATTAATACTTTTCGCCTCAGATTACAATTAATGGCTTGAAAGTGTAGCGGTGTATGATTTATGAGACGAAATGACGGCTAGAAGCTTTTTTGAAGTTAGCTTGTTAGATTTGTTGCAATCGCGCTTACTTTTTTGTAGTCCTCTTCGACTTTGGTATTAGCCTGATATTAATAATATTTATTTATCTGGAATTTAATTTTTTGCATTTGTAGATTTGTATAACTACTATTTTTATACAATCGCCATTCTCTGTGACAACTACAAACGCTTGCTCTTCTACGGTTAGAAGTATGAAGAAAATTCTGATTTTATCCGCCAATCCCGTCAATACAAGTAAGCTTCGTCTAGACGAGGAAGTACGGGAAATCCAATCTGCCTTAGAGCGTTCCAGACACAGGGAAGAATTTGAACTCATTCCCCGATTGGCTGTGAGGATTGACGATTTACGCCGCGCACTGTTGGATCACTCTCCACAAGTTGTACATTTTTCTGGTCATGGGGATGAAACGGACGGTATAGCATTGGAGGATAACTCCGGACACGCGCAATTGGTTAGTACGGAATCGTTGAGCAATTTATTCAAGTTATTTAAAGACACAGTTGAGTGTGTGTTGCTGAATGCTTGTTATTCAGAAACTCAAGCAGAAGCAATCTACCAGCACATCAATTGTGTTATTGGCATGAAACGTGCCATCACTGATATTGCTGCGATTCATTTTTCTAAAGCATTTTATGACACTCTTGGTGCTGGGAGAAGCTATGAAGAGGCTTTTGATTTTGGTTGTAACAATATTGACCTTAATAGCATACCAGAGTCTTTAACTCCAAAATCACGCATCAGAAATAAGTCTAAAACTTTATTTTCTAACAAGGAGCAAAAATTGGATATGACTGGAAACCGCAATATTCACATCGGTAGCGGCAATTATAACGAGCGTATTGAAGGCGATTATATCCAAGGAAATTACTACGCTGCTAGCAAGCAACAAAACCTTGCTGAAGCTGCTGCTGAAATTCAAAAGCTTTTAGAACAGTTAGATCAATCCTATTCTACTGACACGACTTTGGGCAAGATGCAAGTAGCTGCAGAAACCATTAAAGCTATTGAAAATAATCCAATCAGAGCAGAACGGATAACTAGTGCTTTAAAGGCTGGTGGTGTTCAGGCTTTGGCTCAACTGCTCAATCATCCTGCTGCTAGTTTTGTTATTGGTGCATTAGAGGATTGGCAGAAAACTAAGAGTAGTTAAATATAGTTCTACTTTTCTTACACGTTTACTTTCCTAGACATCAAATAGACTAACGGAGATGAAACCGTGACAGAGAATAACGAGTCTGAGAATCGCCGTATAGATATTAATGAAGGTAATTATAACGAGCGTATTGAGGGAAATTATGTCCAAGGGAATCGTAATTTCATATTCAATTTTAGACGCCAAGGTAATAGTGAAGCATTTACACCAGCAAAGTATTCTCGGATTCGACAGGCTTTATTAAAACAGGTAAACTTGGAAGTTGAAAGTCGGATAAATAGTTCTCTTCACAACCGAGTTTATATTGCTCTAGATGCAGACCAAAACCCAGAACAGATTGAATTACCTTGGGCAAGTGAAATCAAAGTTGGTTCTCAACATAAAACTAGATTAGATAATACAGATATTATTAACGTTTTTGACCAACAAGATGTTGCAGGCAGATTATTAATTTTAGGACAACCAGGATCAGGAAAAACTACTATGCTACTTAAACTAACTGAGGAGTTAGTAAAACGAGCTAAAGATAATTCAACACATCCTGTTCCAGTACTATTTTCTTTATCTTCTTGGAAGAATGATAATCAGAATATTAAAGATTGGTTAATTGAGCAGTTAAAAGACAAATATGGTCTGCGGAAAGATATTAGTAAACTGTGGATAGAGAACCAAGTAGTTATACCGCTTTTAGATGGGTTAGATGAACTAGCGGCTGAACGTCAAGAAAAGTGCGTTCTTAAAATTAATGAATTTCTACTTCCTAAAAGTTGGAATAATCCTGTAACAACTTTTGTATCAAGTGCGGAACAAAATTGAATCAACCACATATTTAATCCTCTGTTCTGATACGCTATTTGATCATTGATCGCCACAACTTGGGGCGCTGCACATTTTATACCACTCACAAGTCTGTTTCTCGTCAAGGCTGAAGTTGCTACAGACTGCGCGAAACACGCAAACGTTAAGGCGGAAGTTGCTGCAAGGAAGACGGAAGTTGCTACAGACTGCGCGAAACACGCAAACGTGAAGGCGGAAGTTGCTACAAGGAAGACGGAAGTTGCTACAGGCTGCGCGAAACACGTAAACGTGAAAGCGGAAGTTGCTGCAGGGAATGTAAACAACGATCGCCTCTTTTAAGAAGTGCATTGTTTGACTTTTGCAAGCGATCGCCCCGAATGTTTCCCGAAAGAGCGATCGCACGACTTCTGAATAATAGAGATAAAAAAGTTTTAGTTGTCGCAGAGGTGGCGATCGCTCTGACTAACATTAGACTCGTCCGGAATATGATTTAGGTACAAAAAAATGGTAGAAAGTAAAATTGACCTTCTACCAAAACTTAATTAAATGATTAGTACCTTTGATTATATACAAAAGTATCCCTTACGTGCCAAA
>JAHHHW010000024.1 GCA_019359115.1 Pelatocladus maniniholoensis HA4357-MV3 | reverse complement strand
GTTCTCTACAAGAATTATCTCAAACCCTTATTTATTCGTATAGACTAGCTGAATCGCAATGCTTGCATTTGCACCCTAAGAGCTAGTCACATAAAGGCTTTGATAGTTGTCGGAGATGTCTACTGACCTGACGGAGAAGCTATTTATTTGAGGGCGCAATGTTGGGCATTATTGAGATGGCTACAAAATGTCAATTCTCTCAAACTCCATAAGTTCAAGCGATCGCTTTGTGCTGTTGACCACAATAAAGCGGGTGATGGGACTCGAACCCACGACGTTCACCTTGGGAAAGTGACATTCTACCACTGAATTACACCCGCGAATAGCACTTAGCATAAATCAAGCTAAATGTCATTATACTACTAGTTTTTCAAATTAGAATTGATGGATTACAAAGTTCGTAGTCAAGGCTTGAGACTACTACTAAGTAAGTCGGTTGGAATAAATCGATCTATGTTAAGCAATGTAAAATTATTGTAATCTAGTTCGTTGTAAGGACTTTAGTCCTAAAAGAAGGACTAAAGTCCTTACTACAAACCTTTAATTATTTACGCCGTTCTACTTAACCCAAGTCTACTGTTTAAAATAAGTTCCGCAATTGACAGGTTATGTTACGCTATCTGCATTTGAAGTATAGAGGTATCTTCAAATGACAAAGTTGCGCTTAGGGTTGCTGTTTGGTGGTTGTTCCGGAGAACATGAGGTGTCGATCAGTTCAGCACGAGCGATCGCTAAAGCTTTGAGTACAGGAGAAAATACTAGTAAGTACGAAATCTTACCTTTTTACATTCAAAAAGATGGACGCTGGTTGGCCGGAGATGCACCGCAACAAGTCTTAGCATCAGGAAAGCCACTGTCATTACCAAACTCTGAAACTAGTAATCAATTAGTGAGTGCTAGTTCCCATTCTCTCAGTCGTTGGCAATCTCCTTCGCAAGTTGGGGAGGTGGATGTTTGGTTTCCGATTCTCCATGGCCCTAACGGCGAAGATGGAACAGTACAGGGTTTGCTGACTTTAATGCAAGTACCTTTTGTGGGTTCTGGGGTGTTAGGTTCAGCACTGGGAATGGATAAAATAGCCATGAAAATGGTTTTTGCCCAAGCTGGATTACCGCAAGTCAAATACAAAACTATCAATCGTTCTCAAATTTGGTCAAATCCTTGTGTTTTTCCCAAATTATGTGATGAAATTGAGTTGAGTTTGGGTTATCCCTGTTTTATTAAACCTGCAAATTTAGGTTCATCGGTGGGAATTGCTAAAGTGCGATCGCGTCAAGAATTAGAAGCAGCCTTAGATAATGCTGCTAGTTATGATCGCCGAATTATTGTAGAAGCAGGAGTCTTTGCCAGAGAATTAGAATGTGCTGTTTTAGGAAACGATCAAGCAAAAGCTTCAGTAGTAGGTGAAATTACTTACAAAAGCGATTTTTATGACTATGAAACTAAATATACAGAAGGGAAAGCAGATCTAGTTATTCCCGCAGCAGTACCAAATGCTATTACTCAGCAAATTCAGGAAATGGCTTTACAAGCTTTTGCTGCTGTTGATGCTGCGGGGTTGGCAAGAGTAGACTTTTTCTACGTAGAAGCAACAGACGAAGTATTGATTAACGAAATTAATACTTTACCAGGCTTTACGGCAACAAGTATGTATCCCCTGCTTTGGCAACACAGTGGTGTTTCTTTTCCAGAACTGGTTGATCAACTAATTCAACTAGCCGTTGAAAGATACTCTCCTGTAGAAGTAGGAGAATCAGAGTAGTGATTTTTCTAGTAAAGTCCACAGTACTAAAAAATACTGAAACTTTGCCAAAAATTCGGTTTAAGTAGTCTTATTCTTTATAAAAAAGCTACTAAAATCCAAGCTTTTGCCACGGATACGTAATGGCTGACTCCTCCGGTACAATTAGTGACAAGAGGGGTAAACATTTGAAAGTAGTTATGGAAAATACTCAAAATGTACAGCAGCCATTGGAGGCAAAAGCACCCATAAATGAAGCTGTAAAAACTGGATCTGAACTACAAACAAGCAAAAACTCTCTGATACATTTGTTAGTTCAACACCCTTGGTTGGTATTCGCTGGAGTGTTGCTAGCTTTGATCAGTACAGTTGCTGTAGCTTTGTATAGTCTTGGTTACGTTGGACGTGTAGGACGTGAAGAACCAGAATTCATCCGGCTTGAAGCAGAATTACCTATCGCTACAACCCCTCAAACTACAAAAGCATCCTATAGTCCTGTTTCTTTGCAGATGATAGCAGCGATCGCCATAAGTTGCGCTGGTGGATGCTTTATCGTTTTTCTTTTGCTTAACCGTCTGACACAGGAAAAAGTTCAACAAAATCCTAATTGGGTTCAATCACGCTTGAAACAACGTCATCAAAAGTGGTTAGAACCATCCCCTAGTAATAATTTACCAGTGTTTGTACCACCAGCACCACAATCTTCTCATACATCTTCAGAAGCAGCAAAACCTGTAGTTACCGTCTTACCACCAGAAGCAGATTTTAACGACGATAGCAAAGATTCTTTGGCAAGCATGATGGATCTTCGTAAACAGACTTCTTTGTCTTCACTTTTGCGCGAGTAAACTCTTGGATAAGGAACTGTAACTAAATATTTGGACAACTATTAACATCTTTCCCTGAATATAAATCCACTTTCTGGCGTTGCTGATTTCATGTATGAAAATGATTCTGCGTAATGCCAAAATCTTTGTAGAGACGCGATATATCGCGTCTCTACATCCGAATTCATACCGCAATTCAGCAACGCCCACTTTCTTTTAGGGGAGACCGCAAAAAAAAGATACCAGCCGTGTTTTAGGATTATTCGTTGTGCAGCGAAGGATTTAGATGTGACGGCTGATATCTTTTTTCAGAGTAAGTGTTTTACCCGACTTTCCGCACTTCATCGTGTAATATCCGTAGATTTCCAAAATCTCACTAACAATGGTTAAATGAACAACACCAATTCTCAATGAATTTAAATATTAATACTTAACGGTTTGACCATTATTAGGAATAATTCTTGAAAATTAAGATAATACATTTTGAAGTGCGGAATATGGGTTTTACCTCATCGCCCCATCTTCTCCTCAGTATTTAGGGTGACGCTTGCTCTATAGAAAGATTAAACTGTGGATAATGTTAACTAGCCTAGCTGGTAACAAGATTTACATAAACATTTACATACCAATAAAAACCATTACCTATATCAAAAGCCAGTTATGTCAGTTCAACAACGTAGTTGCGGTGAAACCGCCGATTTGATTATAGGTGTTCGCAGTCAAGAAACTACTGCTCCTGTAGGTACTCTTGCCAGAAGACAAGGGACTATCTCTTCATTTCTGGCTCCTTTGACGCAGGATACATTTAAACAAGTTGTAAAAGAGGTAGAACAAAAGTTACAGATTGTCAATCAAACCCTATCTATGTTGGATTCTCATGGGTTTGAGACGATTTTGCAGGAAATGTTACAGTCCATAACTTTAAAAACAGGGGAATTATTAGGAGCAGATCGAACAACAATATTTTTATTGGATGAAGAAAAACAACAACTGTGGTCGATTGTAGCTGAAGCAGAAGGCGATCGCTCATTAGAAATTCGTATTCCTGCCGATAAAGGTATTGCTGGGGAAGTTGCTACCCACAAACAGGTGATCAATATTCCTTTTGATTTTTACGATGATCCACGTTCTCGTTTTGCTCAAGAACAAGAAAAAAGCACAGGTTATCGTACTTATACAATGCTAGCTTTGCCTTTGTTGAACGAACAAGGGCAATTAGTAGCCGTCGTGCAATTGCTCATCGGATGCAGATTGGGATGATGGTGTGTGGACTTTTAGGGATAAGTAGAAGAAGGACACGGGGGACACGCGGAGAATAATCAATGACCAATGACAAATGACCTATTAAGAATTTATACACCGTTTTTTTCAGAGAATTTATTATTTCTGTTATTTTCACTACATAATTCCAATAAAGCGATCGCGAATTCCTAGCTTGTTTAAGAAATACTTAGCAATAAATAAAAAACTATCCTGAAATCAGTAATATAGGCAGTAATTAATAAAATACAACCTCTTATCAAAGTACGAGAGCTTGCCAAAGAGATAAATTCGATGGCAAGCAAATCAGAATAATAAAAAAACTCTTTAATTACGATGAAAGCCTTGAGTGCTATATTGCCCCTTGCTGAAAATCGATTGTATCAGCTACTAGAACTTTTACCTTTAGGAGTGGCTATCATCGAAAAAGATGGCAATTACTCTTATATTAATCAAACTGGTCAAAAATTACTGGGTTCAGGTAAAATTATAAATTTGCCAAGCGAACAAATAGCTATTGCGTATCAAATTTATCGAGCTGGCACTAAAGAATTATATCCAAGCATACAACTACCATCAGTACAAGCATTAGCAGGAAAAGCTGCGGATGCTGATGATTTGGAGATTCATCGTCAAGGAAAAGCGATCGCGTTACAGATGAAAGTCATTCCTATATTTGATGATAGAGGTGAGGTAACTTACGCGATCGCAACACTGCAAGATATCACAAAAAGCAAACAAACAGAACAAAATATTACTGATATTAAGCTTGCTGAAGAAGTGCTAAAACAAAGTGAAGAATACTTACGTACCGTAGTTAATAATTTTCCCCTAATTCTCTGGGCAATGGATAAAAATGGAGTTTTTACCCTCTCAGAAGGAAAGGGACTAGAAGGATTAGGATTGAAACCAGGAGAAGCTGTTGGTCATTCAGTATTTGACATGTATGGCGATTTACCAGAGGTCGTAGCAGCGTTCCGCAATTCTTTGACTACAGGTGTTCCCTACTACGTCACAGCTACAACTAATGGTTGCACATTAGAAGGAATGGCTAATCCTTTCTACGATCACCAAGGTAACATCCAGGGAATGATAGGAGTTTCTATGGATATTACTGCTCGCAAAGACGCAGAAGAAGCTCTCAAGAAAAGTGAAGCCCAATTTCGTAAGTTAGCAGAAAACGTACCGGGGATGATATTTAGGTATATCTTGCACCCCAATGGTAGTAATGAATGTACTTATTTAAGTCCCAGATGTCAGGATATTTACGAAATAGAACCAGAAATAGTCATCCAGGATTCCCAAAGAATGTGGTCTTTAATACATCCAGATGACAGTTTAACCATCCAAGCCTTGATTGCAGAATCTTTGCACAAACCACAATCAGTTAATTTTGAACACCGAATTGTGACTCCTTCTGGGCGCATCAAATGGGTTCAAGTGATTGCTCAAGCTGAACTACAAGCAAACGGAGATAGTATTTGGGATGGAGTAGTAATTGACATCACTGAACGCAAACACACAGAAGAACTTTTAGCCGACTACAACCGCACCCTTGAACAACAAGTGCGCGAAAGAACCATCGCCCTAGAACAAGAAATTTGGGAACGCAAACGAGCTGAAGATATAGCTAAAACTGCTGAAATTGCTCTGCGCCAAGCAAACTTAGAATTAGAACGCTTAGTAACATTGGATGGTTTAACTCAAGTTGCAAATCGTCGCCGCTTTGATGAATACCTATCCCAAGAATGGCGACGCACGGCACGAGAGCTACAGTATCTAGCTTTAATATTATGTGATGTAGATTACTTTAAAAGCTACAATGATCATTACGGACATCAAGCTGGCGATGCTTGTTTAAAAAACATCGCCGCAGCCATGCGTAATACTCTCAAGCGTCCAGCAGATTTAGTCGCTCGCTATGGTGGAGAAGAATTTGCCATCATTTTACCCTACACAGCAGTCCAAGGTGCTGTCGCCGTAGCCCAAGCAATTCAAAAAGCAATCAAACTATTACGATTACTGCATCTTCAATCTCAGGTTAGCAACTTTATTACTCTGAGTTTCGGTGTCTCCAGTGTAATCCCTACTCACAACCTCAAACCCGAAACCCTGATCAAAACCGCAGATGAAGCACTGTACCAAGCCAAAAAACAGGGACGCGATCGCATTGTTTGTATATGAGAATTGGTGGTTGTTGGTGGTTGCTTAAAAACTCACCTCGCACAAAAAGGGAAAACCAGAATCAAAGTTTATTGCAAGGATTATACTTATACTCCGCACGGGCAGAAATTGCGCTTTTACATTACTCTGAGCGCATCAATGAATCTCACCTGATGTATTCACAAAAGCTCAGATTGTGAACGTGTGCAGTATAACTGTTGTCGAGTTTAGCAGTAGTAGGTAAAAATATTGGCTGAGTAAGGTAGTCCTGAAACTGTTACTTTGATCAATTTTCAGGGAAATATGTGATTGTGTACCCCAAAATTTTTTAGCTCATCAGGCAAGGTAGCAGTATTTTATGCAACTCATTACCTCGTTAGATATTAGGAATTCAGAATATTTTTCTAAAGATAGGTTTATTAGCTACCATCATCAGATGCGTCTCATAGCTTCGCTTGGTAGTCAAGTAAGCAACATTCTGGAAATTGGAATTTTTAATTCCTTTCTCAAAGACCTCCTGAAGTTAAACGGTTACAACGTCACTACTGCTGATATTGACCCCAACCTTAACCCAGAGATAATTCTGGATTTGACAGCAGATTTTTCGTTGCCTCAAAATAAATTTGATCTCATAGTACTGTTTCAAGTGCTAGAACATCTGCCTTATGAACAGTCAGAACAAGCTTTAAAGAAACTTGCACAAGCAACAAAGAGATTTTTGATAATTTCGATTCCCTACAATACTCAGTATCTCACACTCCAACTGAGATTATCTTTCTTGCCTAGACCAAGACATTTGTTACTCAAAATTCCTCGATTCTGGAGTACAAAGCCAGTTTGTAATCAACACTACTGGGAAATGGGGTTAAAAGGATATCCAAAAACGGGCATTCTCAACTCTATAGCCAAAGTTGGGTTAAATGTTAAGCAAGAATTTCTTGATCCGAGCAATCCATACCATTACTTTTTGCTACTAGAAAAAACTCCAAATATCTAGTATTCTCCATCAATAGATTAACAATATTGTAGTCGGAACGCTCAGTACCTAGTTGAGCAAATACAACAGAGTGTAGGGAAATCCGAATCACAATTTGACGGCAAACAATGCTAAATAAAAGAATCAAAACCTAAGTGCAGCTATTAAAATTCTAATTGGTATAATGTCCTATTGCTTTTGGCTTTACCCTGGAAGCAAAAGACTAGGGTATGTTTGCCACATTCAAAACTCAAATATTTGCACTTGAAGATCATCAATTATGCTAGAACAAGGAACCATCAGTATTCATACTGAAAATATTTTCCCGATTATCAAGAAGTCTCTTTACTCAGATCACCAGATATTCTTGCGGGAACTTGTATCCAACGCCGTTGATGCTATCCAAAAGCTGAATATGGTATCCCGTGCTGGAGAATACTCTGGCAATACTGGTGAACCAGAAATTCAAATTGCTATAGACAAAGACAATAAAACCCTCTCCATCACCGATAACGGTATTGGAATGACAGCAGATGAGGTGAAAAAGTATATCAATCAGGTTGCTTTTTCTAGCGCCGAAGAATTTATTCACAAGTATAAAAGCACATCTGATCAACCAATAATTGGTCACTTCGGTCTAGGCTTTTACTCTTCCTTCATGGTGGCGCAAAAAGTCGAAATTGATACCCTATCTTACAAAGAAGGGGCGCAGGCTGTTCACTGGAGTTGTGATGGATCGCCAGAGTTTACTTTAGAGGAATCATCTCGTACAACTCTTGGTACGACAATAACTCTCCATTTAATGGAGGAAGAACTAGATTATTTAGAATCAGCACGCATCAAAAATCTGATCCAAACTTACTGCGATTTTATGCCAGTGCCAATTAAACTGGATGGCGAGGTGTTAAATCGCCAAAAAGCACCATGGCGCGAGTCTCCCAGTAACTTAAATAAGGAAGACTATATAGAGTTTTATCGCTACCTCTATCCTTTCCAAGAAGAACCCCTGCTATGGGTGCATTTGAATACGGATTATCCTTTTATCATCAACGGAATTCTGTATTTTCCAAAGTTAAGACCGGATGTTGATGTCACCAAAGGACAAATTAAGTTATTCTGCAATCAAGTTTTTGTCAGCGATCACTGCGAAGAAATTATTCCCCAATTTCTCTTACCGATGCGGGGTGTAATTGATAGTAGCGATATTCCTCTGAATGTATCACGCAGCGCTTTGCAGACCGATCGCACTGTCAAGAAAATCGGTGATTACATCGCTAAAAAAGTAGGCGATCGCCTCAAAGAACTTTACCGCGACAGCCGTGATCAATATATTAGCGCTTGGAAAGACCTCGGCACTTTCGTGAAATTCGGGGTGATGAACGATGAAAAGTTCAAAAAGCAAGTCGAAGATATCCTGATTTTCCGCAGTACAGCCAAGCAATCTAACCAAACCCCTTCCGAAATCCCAGCAGTACAAGTACAATCCGAAGGAGAAGACGCTTGGCAAGATGTTACTCCAAGTGCAAGTGAATCTTCTGAGGGTGATTCCTACACAACCATCAAAGAATATTTGGAACGCAATAAAGAACGCCACGAAAACCGCGTTTTCTACTGCACCGACGAAGCAACACAAGCCACCTACGTCGAACTTCACAAAAAACAAGGGTTAGAAGTCCTGTTTATGGACTCCTTCATCGATACCCATTTTATCAACTTCCTGGAACGCGAATTCCAAGATGTCAAATTTACACGCGTAGACTCTGATTTAGATCAGACTCTCTTAGATAAAGATCAAGCAACAGAAATAGTTGATCCCAAAACCAATAAAACTCGTGGCGAGGTAATCAAAGAGTTATTTGAGAAAGCGCTCAACAAACCGAAATTAAATATCCGCACCGAAGCTTTAAAATCAGATAACCCTCAAAGTACACCTCCTGCAATGGTGTTATTACCAGAAATTTTGCGTCGCTTCCGGGAAATGAATGCACTTATGCAGCAGCAAATGACAGAATTTCCAGAAGAGCATATTTTGCTGGTAAATACCACCCATCCCCTGATTCAAAACTTGGCAACCCTCAGCCAAAGTAGTATTATTCAGGGTGAAGGTGAATCACCCACAGGTCAATTAGTCAACATGATCTGCCAACACATCTATGATTTGGCACTCATGTCTCAAAAAGGTTTTGATGCTGAAGGAATGAAAGGCTTTGTTGAGCGTTCTAATGACGTCTTAACTAAGTTGACACAACAAGCTGCTAATTAACCTTTATAAAAAATGGGGAAAGGTAAAAGGGAAAAATACTCACAAATACCTTTACCTCATCTCCTATACCCGCAAGCAGCTATACAATAAGAGATTGTGTTCAAAGTAAATCGGAGATTCTCCTATGTCTCGTCGCTGTGATTTAACCGGCAAAACAGCCAACAACGGCTTTACAATTTCCCACTCCCACCGTCGCACAAAACGGATTCAGCACGTCAACTTGCAAAGCAAGCGCGTTTGGTGGCCTCAAGGTAATCGTTGGGTGAAACTCAAATTGTCTACCAAAGCGATCAAAACCTTGGAAAAGAAAGGTTTAGCAGCTATGGCTAAAGAAGCCGGGATTAACCTTAACCATTACTAATAGTGATTGTCATTTCCCAGTCTACGGCTGGGATTTCCATCAGTGAGGTACAACCTTTTACTCATCATTCTTGGCCTTTTCTGTCTACTTCACGAAAAATCAGCAACAATACAAATAAGTATATTTCCTTGTGCCTCTCTATTAATGGGAGGCTTTTTAATACCTTAAGATTATTTTTTCTTCAATTGATAAGTTTCCCAAAGCAAATGGGTACTATATGTTTACTCTCATAGCAATATTTTGATGACAGGACTTACGCAAGTGTCACAAAAATTTCAAAATTTTGCTTGTAGTGAGGACTTTAGTCCTTATTTTGAGGACTAAAGTCCTCACTACGAACTTAAAATAATATGCCAGTTGCGTAAGTCCTGGATGAAATTGCTCGAAAATCCTTTTTTACAAATTCAATCTCAAGAAGCATGGAAAATCAATAAAGTAGGTAGGTGTAATTAAAGATAAAATAAAACCTCACCCTGCCTCCGGCTTCCCTCTCCTTACTAAGGAGAGGGATTGAGGGTGAGGTTTTATATTTAATTTGACCCACTTACTAATCACATCAAATAGATTGATAGGAAAGCGGTTATGTCTCAAAGAAAACGTCTATTTCAAACAAGAAAAATTATTTATCAAAAAAGTTATTTATCTAGAATCAGAAAACAAATTATTCGGTTCATCAGAACTTTATTTATTAATGAAAAAAGACGAAGTACGGTAAATGGTGGTTTTGTTTTGCCAACAGTGATAATGGTATCACTGGTAGTTGTTTTACTTACAACTGCTATTTTATTTCGTTCCTTTGAACGCTCAAAAAATGCCAGTAATGTCCGTGTGAATGAAGTTGTACTGAACGCTGCATCACCTGCAATAGAGCGCGCCAGGGCAAAATTAGATGCCTTGTTTGAAGATCCAACACTACCAAGAGGTACACCATCTGATAGTGCTTTGTATGATGCTCTGAAAAAAGATAAATATAGGCTAGGTGATGAGACTCGTTTAAAGCTAGCTTATGATCTTGACAATCCTCAAAATGGCATTGATACCGACAATCCCTCAAGAATAGAGGACGACGAAACATTAAAAACTGCTTGGAAATTTGCTGTTGATACAGACAATAATGGCAAAAAAGATAGCTATGTTTTATATGGAATATATTTCCGTTCACCTAGTAAAAACTCTAGTGGACAGTTTGATCGTCAAAGGAGTCCCTTAGACGCTAGAACCCCACCAATGGATGATGCTTCAACTAACCAGCAATGTAGTACATCGGCTGGTTTTTCAAGTTTGGTCGGCAACTCAAGTTGGTATAAACTGCAATCTGGTAATTTGGGTAAAAGCTTTTTTGTATATACAATTAATGTGCCAATTACTGAATCAGAATTTAATAGTCTAACCGATAAAACTGGATATGAAGCATATAAAGGAAATAAAGGTTTTGTTGCCTTAGAATTTCAACAAGACCGCAGTCGCATTCCTCTACCATATAACGCTGTTTGGTTTGAGAATGACTTAGAAATAGTCACTGGTTCTACAGAAGTAAAATTAAACGGAAGAATTCATACAAATGGTAATTTACTAGTAGGTGTAACTAATAGTGGAGGTAGTCTAAAATTCCGGCAAGTTAGTAGTAAATCATCATGTTTTTATAATCAAGAAAATGGGCTGATGACAGTTGGGGGTAACGTTGGAAACGGAAGCCTTTATCAAGTTGGTACTGAAGATAGTAAAGTCATCGTTGATCTTTATAGAGGTTTTGGACAAACTATCAGTAATTCTTACAAACTCAACATTAATAGCACCAATAAATCCACAAATAGTTCAGGTGGTTCAGCAATAGGCTTTAATGATGGAGCATATGAACAGCGTATTGGTCAGATGAAAAGTGATGGTATAGCTTTATGTACAGCTTGCCATAGTGCAGGAACTATCAGTGATTTCAAAACTGCTGTTCAAGGAAGTAATTATCCAGAAGAAGTTATAAATAATGTTGATGACCAAGTAACTGACAATGATGATATTGAGAGTGCGAAAGAAGTACTTGAAGACGAAATAGAAATTTATTTGCGAAATCGGACACGACGAGTTCCCTACGCGGAAGTCCCAGGTAGTACTTCTGTTGGAGCATTAGATGGTTATAGTACTATTACTAGCTCATTAGAACCCCAGGCAGGGTGGAGAGAACCACTAAATTCTAATAATTTAACAGGTACAAGTATTGCACTAAATACAGATCAGCTAGAGGCGACATATCCCGAATTGCAAAAACAAGAAGGTGTGCAGGAAAAATTGGGCGATCGCGTGATAGCTGGTAATAACCTACCTGCAAAATGGCTACAGGGTAATGACTATGTTGGTTCGGAAACTAATCAGCTGATTTCTGGTGTTAACTGGACAAGACTAACTGGTAGTGATACTCAACAAAGATGGCGGAATACTCAAATACAAGTGATCGCAGACTTAGGTATCTCAGAACGCAACGGTTTCTGGGAAGAAAAAGCCGCAGAGAATACTGGTAATCCCTTAGATAGCGTCGGTGGAATCAGGATTGTGACTGGCGCAGGTATATATGTTGATGGGACTGGTAATACTGTCAATACAACAAGTGGCCCTTTTTACCCTCGTGATCTTAATTCATTTTTGCCAGTTCCCTCCAGTACTGACAATACAGTTGTTTGGCCGGATACTATGCCCATGACTAGCGCCAAATCAACAGAAACTCGCAAAGGTGATCTATTAATGCGAGCCACAGCTGTCTATCACTATAAAAATAACGCTGGTAACGCCCAAACTCCGATTGCTTGTGTAAGTAGCTACTATGATCCCACAAGTGACACTACAGCTAAAAACAAGGTAAATCAAGATGGAGGGTATCGTGTAGATACCAGCAACGGTCGTTCAAACAATGGTGTTGTTTACAATTTCCCTGGTAGAGACACTTTTGAAGATAATAAAACTCTTCTGGGACTTCAAGCAAACTTGAAGTTTCCAAATGGGCGCTGGGTTAATAAACCTTTAAAAGATGCTTTGGATAAAATTGGCTCAGGAACTACAGTACCTGATACTGGTTTACAACTAGAAGATTACTCAGCCATTGATACAGCCCTTTGTAGTATTGCAATTCTCAATAATGAAACTAATTTTGTAGAAACTCCTACGAATCAGCCTTCTCACGGTGCAATCAAAGAAGCATCTTTCTTAGATGGTAGAGAAGCCAAGCAAATTAGCCCATCAACTTCCACAAGCGTCACAGATTTATCAACTAGCTACAATTTAGACCTAGAACAGCGTCAACCCCTAGAAATTAGGGTGACAGACATAGATTTAGAGCGGCTAGCTAATACAACATATACTGAAAGTGGTAGTACTACTGAGTATTTCTTGCCCTATAGTGGCATTATTTACGCCAGTCGAGAAGATGCATTGATCGATGACACTACTTCAGGTTCCAAATCGCTGAGTAGTACTGATTTCAAACTTGATCCTACTCGTCGCCCCAACGGAATCCGTTTGATTAACGGCGTAACTCTGGCAAGAAAACCTAGTACTAACAATAACGCTTACAATTCACTAGAAAAAGGTCTGATTTTAGTAACTGATTTGCCAGCTTATATCAAGGGTAAATTCAATTTGCATCGTAGCGGTGTTACAGGTGCAGATAGCACTACAGAAATTGAAGAATTTACAGAAATAGAGTCAACAAGCGTAGACTTTTACAATCGCAGTACTGCTAATACTAAGTTTGCTTGTCGGATCGGTAGAACTGGTTGTTCTAGTAGTACAGGTAACGGTGACTATTGGCGACCTGCCACTATTATTGCCGATTCAATGACTTTGTTGTCTGGTGGGTTTAAAGATGGTGTTCGTAGTAATGCTGACTATCACCTGAACAACAACACAGGTGCTTTAGTTAGCTCCCAGAAAGCCGACTCAACATTCGATGATACATATTTTGCTACCTTGGATGTAGCCACAAGAAACATAGTTAGAAATCGCCTCAAAAATGGCTTTTGGGAAAACGGCTTTGCTACGAGTGCAGATTGGTGGACACCTGATAGTGGTACGATTTTCCCGAAAACAACTATGGGGTCTTACGTCAAAAATGGAATTACACCAATTCAGCGACGGGTAAATGCTAACCCCATGTATGTCATGGAAATGTGTCGTCAAGATTTGGTGTCAGAATGTCAACCTGGTGATTGGTATATCGGGTTTGATATTAATGGAGATGGAGTTTTAAGTGATACTGCACAGTCTTACACCATACCAGGAACTACATTTGGTACTACAACAACAGTAACGCTCACCGAAAGTCAAATTAAGAGCTATCAATTAGGCCAAGCCATAGCAGCTGCCTATGGTTCCACTATTCCTGCTGGTTCCGACAACATACTAATTAATAGTGAATTAGGCTGGACTACTGCATTCACTACTTCTAGTAATAATAAGAGCATTAGAGAACGTCTTGGTGCTGGCGATACTGGTAGTTTTGCATTGGTATCAACAGAGCGACGTTATCCCCGTCGCGTTGCTTTTGCACGCAACGATAGTAATCAATTGGTAACTCCAACTCCTACTACTTATAAACCAATGGGAGTAGGTTGTCCTGTATACGTTTCTACGTATAGTACTGCTGATGATTATAAAAAGAATGGATGTACCTATGCTAGCAGCCCAGTTGAATACACTAATTACGGGATGAAAGGAGACAACTCGCTTTGGTTTAGGGGAACATCTCATGCCACTAACCCCAGCTTAAGCCCAAATTACGAAACTGACCGCTCACTGTTCTATTACCCTCCTATAGACGGAGGAGACGCTGATACAAATGCTGATTTGGATGGTCAACCACGTCTAGTACCCGTTTTGCAGATTCATGATGCCAACAGTACCCCCACTGACAGTGCAGGTAACACTAGAAGTGATTCTGCAACACAAGATAACTTTCGATTGAAATGGCTACAAGTCGCTGATGCTGATACTACATTTAATGCAACTTTTGTAGTAGCAAATAGCCCCAGTAGACCAGAGGAAATTTCCGCAGGTTTGCAGAACTTGGTACGATTTTTGGAAAGCTGGTATTATCAAGCCAGCAATCCGAAGCTAAGAACAGTCAAAATCAGTGGTAGTTTCATTCAGTTGCAGCGAAGTACCTACGCCACAGCACCACTAGCACCAGTTGTAGAGACAACAGGCTCTGCGAATACTACTACTAATAATTACAGCCTGTTTAAATATGCATACAAAACCTATCCAACTCCTAACCTGAGTGGTTTATCTCCTTTCTACAATCCACCAGATAGAAATTGGGGTTTTGATGTCGGACTGTTGTCAGAACAACCAGATTTGTTTGCCCAAAGATTTACTATGCCACCTACTGGTCGCCCAAATGAGTATTTTAGGGAAGTAGGGCGCGATGATACTTGGGTACAAACTTTACTTTGTGCTGGTCAAGCTAGCAATCAGACAGGAATTGTAGGGCAAGGAGACGTAACTTATAGTCGTGCGGTTCCTACAGAATATCTACCCAACACTTCTAGCTGTCCTTCTATTCCACCTGATTTAAATCATTCAGATGATTGATGTGGAAGTCAATACTGCTCGGATAAGACAAATGTATTGACATTTAAACCCTGTAGAGACGTTGCACTGCAACGTCTCTACATACCAAAATTATGACGAAAAATCCTGTCCCTTGCAGTATTAGGTCAAATCTCATCCAATAGAATTTTGAAGACCTGTTGCTAGCAAAGTCCCTCTTCAAAAAGGATGAGAGAAATGTAAAAAAATCTATTTCTTTTGTTTTAGATAGCTATGATTCCAGAGAAGAAACTGAGTAAAGAAACGCTATAAGCTGATGTGCATTTAAACTAGGATTTTTGAGAGCTATACTGCTTACTGTGTCGAGATTGCTCGCTCGATTTAAATGCTGAACAGCTTATTACTTACTAATAGCGATTAGTAAAATTACGCAATCTAATCAAAGAGGATTCACCATAATTGAATCTTTGATAGCACTACTTGTGGTTAGCATTTTGCTAGCGGCGATCGCTCCCGTTATTACCCTAGCTGTTGCAACTCGTGTTCAATCTCGACAGGTAGAATTAGCAAGCCAAGCCGCTAGGACATATATTGATGGGGTTAGAACTGGGAAAATTGATGCTCCAACCTCCACAGGAAGCGATACCCTCAATGCATATACTGCACCTACTACGACAGGAACCCTAACTTGTCCTACTTCTACAAACCCTAACGCTTATTGTACTGCTCCAACTGGTACATCTTTATACTGTGTCAATTTTGATAGTACCGATGGATGCCAAAATAGCAGCCTTACAGATATGGTCATACAGGCTTTTCGCTACAATCCAACCAGTGGTAGTACAGCTGCTAACGGATACAGTCTGGGAATAAGGGTTTATAGAGCAGATGCTTTTAAACTCAGTACTACTCTTTCTCGAAATAATGCTGGTGGTAATAACGAAAAAGTAACACAAAATAGTTTTACCGGAGGCGCTGGTCAACGCACTTCACCTTTGGTGGAAATGATCACAGATATTAACGAGACTGTACCTAAATATAATGACTTATGTGATCGCTTGGGCGGTTGTAATAATTAATTCTAAATTTTCAATAATAAGCAGCAGTATGAAAAATTTAATCTATTTTATTCTCAGCAGGTTCATAAAATGCTCTGGAATAAATAACAAAAATGGCGGCTTCACCCTCATAGAATTACTAGTAGCTATGGTGTTAGCAGTGCTAGTAATCACGCCTTTAATGATATTTATGATTAACATCATGGATACCGATCAAAAACAACAAGCTAAAGCAACAACTGAACAAGAAATCCAAGCAGCACAGGATTATATTTCTCGTGATATGGAACAAGCTATCTATATTTACGATTCGGATGGTCTTACTAGAAATAACAACAGTACTACAATTACTTCTTCGGGTATTAAAGACCAAATTCCACCAGTCAAAGGCGCCCCTAATTGTAACTCTAGTAACACAAGTAACTGTACACCAGTCCTTGTCTTTTGGAAACGAGAGTTTGTTGCTAATAGCGTTGGGGTTACTTCTAAAACAGACACCACTAAAGATGATGGTTTTACTTACTCTTTAGTCGCATATTATCTTATTACTAATCCCAGTGGTACCTCTCCTTGGTCATCTTCAGCACGTATTGCGAGGTTTCAAATTCGTGGGCCAGTGAATTTAGCTAATGCTGATGCAAACAATGACAATGTTACTAATGATAGTAATAGCAATGAAAAAGTAGATATTGGGTACAATCCACCACCATTAGGTGCGAATGGAGCCGCTCTCAAAGAGAAAATGAACCAATGGAAAACTTCATTAGCTGCAACAGGGAGTTACACCCAACGTGTAGAAACTTTAATTGATTACATTAGCACTAGCGGTCCTTTAGTTACTCCTTGCTCTACTCCTAAACTTATAGGAACTACCACTAGCGGTTTTTTTGCTTGTGTTGATGCTAATGAGATTTTGGCACAAGTATATATACGTGGTAACGCATTTATTCGCCTCAAAAATAACAATAGTCTTTCGTACAGTCAAGCTAATTCTGCTTATTTCCCTAGTGTTAGTAACCGAATACAAGGACGCGGATTCATATATACTAAATAACTTTTAAAATTGAAATCTATATATCTTTTTAATAAAAGGTTAATATGCATCGTACCAAGTTATTAATTTTAAATAAAATTACTATAAAATTAGTATTTCAAAAAAACAAACAAATATTGTCTAAGCAATCACAAAGCAACACTAGTTATGGTTATAGCGTTTCCTATGCTAATGAAGTATAGCTAGACTTCATAGATAAATCATTTCAACTTTGAGAATGTACCTCATCTGAGCGAGAACCGCTATATACCTTAATAGAAATGGTAATCGACCACGGGTGAGTACAAACTAAAAATAGTCAAAAGCTTTTAAACGCTTAGTTTTAAGCGTGCAGAAAAATCGGCAATTGGCAGCACAAATGCGTAGATTTTAAGCAGCATTTTTAACTGG